>NZ_JBHVPJ010000005.1:0-5606 GCF_042887445.1 Microbacterium sp. NPDC057944 | reverse complement strand
GGTAAGATTGAGAAGTTGCCCTTCGGGCCTGGTTGTGATGACTGGGTCGGGGGAGCGTCCGATCCTTGAGAACTCAACAGCGTGCACTTGTCAAATGCCAAATAACCTCGATCTAGCTTCGGCTAGGTGAGATTCCTTTGGATCAAAGACCAGCCCTTCTTTTGGGGGGTTGGCATTCGGATGAAGTCAGCAATGAATTTGTCTCTTTGGTCAGCATCAAACTCGCTGCGTCACCGTTTTCCCGGTGGGGTATGCATTTCTTTTTTACGGAGAGTTTGATCCTGGCTCAGGATGAACGCTGGCGGCGTGCTTAACACATGCAAGTCGAACGGTGAAGCAGAGCTTGCTCTGTGGATCAGTGGCGAACGGGTGAGTAACACGTGAGCAACCTGCCCCTGACTCTGGGATAAGCGCTGGAAACGGCGTCTAATACTGGATACGAGCAACGGCCGCATGGCCAGTTGTTGGAAAGATTTTTTGGTTGGGGATGGGCTCGCGGCCTATCAGCTTGTTGGTGAGGTAATGGCTCACCAAGGCGTCGACGGGTAGCCGGCCTGAGAGGGTGACCGGCCACACTGGGACTGAGACACGGCCCAGACTCCTACGGGAGGCAGCAGTGGGGAATATTGCACAATGGGCGGAAGCCTGATGCAGCAACGCCGCGTGAGGGATGACGGCCTTCGGGTTGTAAACCTCTTTTAGCAGGGAAGAAGCGAAAGTGACGGTACCTGCAGAAAAAGCGCCGGCTAACTACGTGCCAGCAGCCGCGGTAATACGTAGGGCGCAAGCGTTATCCGGAATTATTGGGCGTAAAGAGCTCGTAGGCGGTTTGTCGCGTCTGCTGTGAAATCCCGAGGCTCAACCTCGGGCCTGCAGTGGGTACGGGCAGACTAGAGTGCGGTAGGGGAGATTGGAATTCCTGGTGTAGCGGTGGAATGCGCAGATATCAGGAGGAACACCGATGGCGAAGGCAGATCTCTGGGCCGTAACTGACGCTGAGGAGCGAAAGGGTGGGGAGCAAACAGGCTTAGATACCCTGGTAGTCCACCCCGTAAACGTTGGGAACTAGTTGTGGGGTCCATTCCACGGATTCCGTGACGCAGCTAACGCATTAAGTTCCCCGCCTGGGGAGTACGGCCGCAAGGCTAAAACTCAAAGGAATTGACGGGGACCCGCACAAGCGGCGGAGCATGCGGATTAATTCGATGCAACGCGAAGAACCTTACCAAGGCTTGACATATACGAGAACGGGCCAGAAATGGTCAACTCTTTGGACACTCGTAAACAGGTGGTGCATGGTTGTCGTCAGCTCGTGTCGTGAGATGTTGGGTTAAGTCCCGCAACGAGCGCAACCCTCGTTCTATGTTGCCAGCACGTAATGGTGGGAACTCATGGGATACTGCCGGGGTCAACTCGGAGGAAGGTGGGGATGACGTCAAATCATCATGCCCCTTATGTCTTGGGCTTCACGCATGCTACAATGGCCGGTACAAAGGGCTGCAATACCGCGAGGTGGAGCGAATCCCAAAAAGCCGGTCCCAGTTCGGATTGAGGTCTGCAACTCGACCTCATGAAGTCGGAGTCGCTAGTAATCGCAGATCAGCAACGCTGCGGTGAATACGTTCCCGGGTCTTGTACACACCGCCCGTCAAGTCATGAAAGTCGGTAACACCTGAAGCCGGTGGCCTAACCCTTGTGGAGGGAGCCGTCGAAGGTGGGATCGGTAATTAGGACTAAGTCGTAACAAGGTAGCCGTACCGGAAGGTGCGGCTGGATCACCTCCTTTCTAAGGAGCATCTGACGCCTCTTGTAGGTGTCCAGAACCCAGATCGAAGGCGTACGTTCTTCGCTGGGAGCTCATGGGTGGAACATTTGACATGGCATCGAGATCTTTTCTCGGAATGAGTACGCCGCTTGCGGTGGGAAAGTTCTGGGGGGAGGGGTCGGTGCCTGCACGCTGTTGGGTCCTGAGGGACCGGACGTCGTGGCCTTTCGGGGTTGCGTGTCTGTACCTCTGGGCCTCTTGTTGTTTCCCCTGGTGGGAAGTGGTGAGGGGTACCGCCCGTACTTTGAGAACTACACAGTGGACGCGAGCATCTTGCAACAGCCTTCGGGTTGTTGCGATAGATGATCTTAAAGATCATTAGTCAATTTCTGATCCCGCCTTCGGGTGGGGTCGAGTTTTGATTCAAACTCATGTGATTTCAAGTCTTTAAGAGCAAACGGTGGATGCCTTGGCATCTGGAGCCGAAGAAGGACGTAGCAATCTGCGATAAGCCTCGGGGAACTGATAAGCAAGTTTTGATCCGAGGGTGTCCGAATGGGGAAACCCCGCTGGGCGGCGTGCCGACCTAGTGACTCCCGCCTGAATATATAGGGCGGGTAGAGGGAACGTGGGGAAGTGAAACATCTCAGTACCCACAGGAAGAGAAAGCAACCGCGATTCCGTTAGTAGTGGCGAGCGAAACCGGAACAGGCTAAACCTAGCGTGTGTGATAGCCGGCAGGCGTTGCACGTTGGGGGTTGTGGGACTTTTCAGTCATCTCTGCCGAGGTGGCGGCGTTACACGATGGTATAGACGAACGGTCTTGAAAGGCCGGTCATAGAGGGTGCCAACCCCGTAGTCGAAATGCCAACCGTGGCGCGAAGAGTATCCCAAGTAGCACGGGGCCCGTGAAATCCCGTGTGAATCTGTCAGGACCACCTGATAAGCCTAAATACTCCCAGATGACCGATAGCGGACAAGTACCGTGAGGGAAAGGTGAAAAGTACCCCGGGAGGGGAGTGAAATAGTACCTGAAACCGTTTGCTTACAAACCGTTGGAGCACCCCTGGTAGGTGTGACAGCGTGCCTTTTGAAGAATGAGCCTGCGAGTTAGCGATATGTGGCGAGGTTAACCCGTGTGGGGTAGCCGTAGCGAAAGCGAGTCTGAATAGGGCGATTCAGTCGCATGTCCTAGACCCGAAGCGAAGTGATCTATCCATGGCCAGGTTGAAGCGACGGTAAGACGTCGTGGAGGACCGAACCCACTTAGGTTGAAAACTGAGGGGATGAGCTGTGGATAGGGGTGAAAGGCCAATCAAACTTCGTGATAGCTGGTTCTCTCCGAAATGCATTTAGGTGCAGCGTTGCGTGTTTCTTGCCGGAGGTAGAGCTACTGGATGGCCGATGGGCCCTACAAGGTTACTGACGTCAGCCAAACTCCGAATGCCGGTAAGTGAGAGCGCAGCAGTGAGACTGTGGGGGATAAGCTTCATAGTCGAGAGGGAAACAACCCAGACCACCAACTAAGGTCCCAAAGCGCGTGCTAAGTGGGAAAGGATGTGGAGTTGCTGTGACAACCAGGAGGTTGGCTTAGAAGCAGCCACCCTTGAAAGAGTGCGTAATAGCTCACTGGTCAAGTGATTCCGCGCCGACAATGTAACGGGGCTCAAGCACGCCACCGAAGTTGTGGCATTGACATTATTGGTAGGCCTTCGTGGTCCAGCCGTGTTGATGGGTAGGAGAGCGTCGTGTGGCCAGCGAAGCGGCGGTGTAAACCAGCCGTGGAGGCTACACGAGTGAGAATGCAGGCATGAGTAGCGAAAGACGTGTGAGAAACACGTCCTCCGAAAGACCAAGGGTTCCAGGGTCAAGCTAATCTTCCCTGGGTAAGTCGGGACCTAAGGCGAGGCCGACAGGCGTAGTCGATGGACAACGGGTTGATATTCCCGTACCGGCGAAGAACCGCCCAAACTAATCCAGTAGTGCTAAGTATCTGAATCCTCACATTGGATCCTTCGGGATCCGCCGTGGGGCCTAGCGTACGACCCCATGCTGGTGCGGTTAGCGTATTAACAGGTGTGACGCAGGAAGGTAGTCCAAGCCAGGCGATGGTTGTCCTGGTGCAAGTGCGTAGGCCGAGAGATAGGCAAATCCGTCTCTCACATAGGCTGAGACACGATGCGGATAAAAAGTGGATGATCCTATGCTGCCAAGAAAAGCATCGACGCGAGGTTCTAGCCGCCCGTACCCCAAACCGACTCAGGTGGTCAGGTAGAGAATACCAAGGAGATCGAGAGAATCGTGGTTAAGGAACTCGGCAAAATGCCCCCGTAACTTCGGGAGAAGGGGGGCCATCCACTTATACGGATTTACTCCGAAAAGGGTGTGGTGGCCGCAGAGACTAGTGGGTAGCGACTGTTTACTAAAAACACAGGTCCGTGCCAAGTCGCAAGACGATGTATACGGACTGACGCCTGCCCGGTGCTGGAAGGTTAAGAGGACCGGTTAGCCGCAAGGCGAAGCTGAGAATTTAAGCCCCAGTAAACGGCGGTGGTAACTATAACCATCCTAAGGTAGCGAAATTCCTTGTCGGGTAAGTTCCGACCTGCACGAATGGCGTAACGACTTCCCAACTGTCTCAACCGCGAACTCGGCGAAATTGCATTACGAGTAAAGATGCTCGTTACGCGCAGCAGGACGGAAAGACCCCGTGACCTTTACTACAGCTTGGTATTGGTGTTCGGTGTGGCTTGTGTAGGATAGGTGGGAGACTGTGAAGCAGGGACGCTAGTTCTTGTGGAGTCATTGTTGAAATACCACTCTGGTCACTCTGGATATCTAACTTCGAACCGTAATCCGGTTCAGGGACAGTGCCTGGTGGGTAGTTTAACTGGGGCGGTTGCCTCCCAAAAAGTAACGGAGGCGCCCAAAGGTTCCCTCAACCTGGTTGGCAATCAGGTGTCGAGTGTAAGTGCACAAGGGAGCTTGACTGTGAGACTGACAGGTCGAGCAGGGACGAAAGTCGGGACTAGTGATCCGGCAGTGGCTTGTGGAAGCGCTGTCGCTCAACGGATAAAAGGTACCTCGGGGATAACAGGCTGATCTTGCCCAAGAGTCCATATCGACGGCATGGTTTGGCACCTCGATGTCGGCTCGTCGCATCCTGGGGCTGGAGTAGGTCCCAAGGGTTGGGCTGTTCGCCCATTAAAGCGGTACGCGAGCTGGGTTTAGAACGTCGTGAGACAGTTCGGTCCCTATCCGCTGCGCGCGTAGGAAGTTTGAGAGGATCTGACCCTAGTACGAGAGGACCGGGTTGGACGAACCTCTGGTGTGTCAGTTGTTCCGCCAGGAGCACCGCTGATTAGCTACGTTCGGGATGGATAACCGCTGAAAGCATCTAAGCGGGAAGCCGGCCTCAAGATGAGACTTCCATACCTTCGGGTGAGAGGCTCCCAGCCAGACTACTGGGTTGATAGGCCAGATGTGGAAGTGCAGTAATGCATGCAGCTGACTGGTACTAATAAGCCGATGACTTGATAACACACCGTTTGTAGGTGCTACGCGTCCACTGAGTGGTTCTCGATGTACGGTCGAGAACCACACAACACACACGAACTTTTTCGTGCACATGTTGTGTACTGATTGAAACATCAATAGTGTTTCGGCGGCCATAGCGTGAGGGAAACGCCCGGTTACATTCCGAACCCGGAAGCTAAGCCTCACAGCGCCGATGGTACTGCAGGGGGGACCCTGTGGGAGAGTAGGACACCGCCGGACTCCTTTTAGTCAAAATGGCCACCCATCGATGGGTGGCCATTTTGCATTTACACCAACAAAACAG
>NZ_JBHVPJ010000004.1:0-6760 GCF_042887445.1 Microbacterium sp. NPDC057944 | reverse complement strand
GCACACTTGAGGCCGGCCCCCGCCCCGCCCCCGAACGGGGCTGGCGCGTCCATCTGCACCTACCGGAGGAAACCCCGCAGTGACCACCGTCCTCATCGCCGACGACCAGCCGTTGCAGCGCTTCGGCTTCCGCATGCTGCTGGAGAGCCAGGACGACCTCACCGTCCTGGGCGAGGCGTCAAACGGCAGCGAAGCCGTCCGCATGACGGCTGAACTCCGCCCGGACGTCGTGGTGATGGACATCCGCATGCCCGGCACGGACGGCATCGAGGCCACCCGCCGCATCGTCGCCTCCGGCGACCGGACCCGCGTTCTCATCCTCACCACGTTCGACCTGGACGAGTACGCCCACGCGGGTCTCCGCGCGGGTGCCTCGGGGTTCCTCATCAAGGACGCCCAGCCGGAGGAACTCCTGTCCGGCATCCGCTCGGTGGCGACCGGGGACGCGGTCGTCGCCCCCAGCCTGACCCGCCGTCTCCTGGACGCCTACGCCCACCGTCTCCCGGCCGGCAGCGCCACCGCGGGCGCCGCCCCGGACGAGGATCCCCGCCTGTCCACGCTCACGGAGCGGGAACGCGAGATCCTCACGGTCATCGGGAAGGGCTGGACGAACACCGAGATCGCCGGCCGGCTGCACCTGGCGGAGTCCACGGTGAAGACCCATGTGGGCCGCATACTCGCCAAGACGGGTTCCCGCGACAGAATCCAGGCGGTGATCCTGGCCTACGACACGAAATTGGTGGAGCCGTCCTGAAATGCAGAAAGCCCCGTGCCGAAGGGCACGGGGCTTTCTCAAGAATTGTTCGGCGGCGTCCTACTCTCCCACAGGGTCCCCCCTGCAGTACCATCGGCGCTGTAAGGCTTAGCTTCCGGGTTCGGAATGTAACCGGGCGTTTCCCCTACGCTATGACCACCGAAACACTATGAAACTGACAACCGCACCATGTGTGGCACATGGGGTTGTTCGTGGTTTCAGAACCAACACAGTGGACGCGAGCAACTGAGGACAAGCCCTCGGCCTATTAGTACCGGTCAACTCCACACGTTACCGTGCTTCCATATCCGGCCTATCAACCCAGTCGTCTACTGGGAGCCTTACCCTCTCTAGGAGGTGGGAGTCCTCATCTCGAAGCAGGCTTCCCGCTTAGATGCTTTCAGCGGTTATCCCTCCCGAACGTAGCCAACCAGCCATGCCCTTGGCAGAACAACTGGCACACCAGAGGTTCGTCCGTCCCGGTCCTCTCGTACTAGGGACAGCCCTTCTCAAGACTCCTACGCGCACAGCGGATAGGGACCGAACTGTCTCACGACGTTCTAAACCCAGCTCGCGTACCGCTTTAATGGGCGAACAGCCCAACCCTTGGGACCGACTCCAGCCCCAGGATGCGACGAGCCGACATCGAGGTGCCAAACCATCCCGTCGATATGGACTCTTGGGGAAGATCAGCCTGTTATCCCCGGGGTACCTTTTATCCGTTGAGCGACGGCGCTTCCACAAGCCACCGCCGGATCACTAGTCCCGACTTTCGTCCCTGCTCGACCCGTCGGTCTCACAGTCAAGCTCCCTTGTGCACTTACACTCAACACCTGATTGCCAACCAGGCTGAGGGAACCTTTGGGCGCCTCCGTTACTCTTTAGGAGGCAACCGCCCCAGTTAAACTACCCATCAGACACTGTCCCTGATCCGGATCACGGACCCAGGTTAGACATCCAGCACGACCAGACTGGTATTTCAACGACGACTCCCCCTGAACTGGCGTCCAGAGTTCACAGTCTCCCAGCTATCCTACACAAGCCGAACCGAACACCAATATCAAACTGTAGTAAAGGTCCCGGGGTCTTTCCGTCCTGCTGCGCGAAACGAGCATCTTTACTCGTAGTGCAATTTCACCGGGCCTATGGTTGAGACAGTCGAGAAGTCGTTACGCCATTCGTGCAGGTCGGAACTTACCCGACAAGGAATTTCGCTACCTTAGGATGGTTATAGTTACCACCGCCGTTTACTGGCGCTTAAGTTCTCAGCTTCGCCTGGACGAATCCAAGCTAACCGGTCCCCTTAACGTTCCAGCACCGGGCAGGCGTCAGTCCGTATACATCGCCTTACGGCTTCGCACGGACCTGTGTTTTTAGTAAACAGTCGCTTCTCGCTGGTCTCTGCGGCCACCCCCAGCTCACGAGTAAATCGGAGCAGCAAGTGTGGCCCCCCTTCTCCCGAAGTTACGGGGGCATTTTGCCGAGTTCCTTAACCATAGTTCACCCGAACGCCTCGGTATTCTCTACCTGACCACCTGAGTCGGTTTAGGGTACGGGCCGCCATGAAACTCGCTAGAGGCTTTTCTCGACAGCATAGGATCATCCACTTCACCACAATCGGCTCGGCATCAGGTCTCAGACTACGTGCCAGGCGGATTTACCTACCTGACGTCCTACACCCTTACCCCGGGACAACCACCGCCCGGGATGGACTACCTTCCTGCGTCACCCCATCACTCACCTACTACCAACTTGGGCCGGCGGCTCCACCACTCCGAGATTGTCCGAAGACGCACCCGGCGGCTTCACGGCCTTAGCATCACTGGATTCGATGTTTGACGCTTCACAGCGGGTACCGGAATATCAACCGGTTATCCATCGACTACGCCTGTCGGCCTCGCCTTAGGTCCCGACTTACCCTGGGCAGATCAGCTTGACCCAGGAACCCTTAGTCAATCGGCGCACACGTTTCTCACGTGTGAATCGCTACTCATGCCTGCATTCTCACTCGTGAACCGTCCACAACTCGCTTCCGCGGCTGCTTCACCCGGCACACGACGCTCCCCTACCCATCACAGCACCCGTTGGGGCTATCTGCTGCAATGACACGACTTCGGCGGTACGCTTGAGCCCCGCTACATTGTCGGCGCGGAATCACTAGACCAGTGAGCTATTACGCACTCTTTCAAGGGTGGCTGCTTCTAAGCCAACCTCCTGGTTGTCTGTGCGACTCCACATCCTTTCCCACTTAGCGTACGCTTAGGGGCCTTAGTCGATGCTCTGGGCTGTTTCCCTCTCGACCATGGAGCTTATCCCCCACAGTCTCACTGCCGCGCTCTCACTTACCGGCATTCGGAGTTTGGCTAAGGTCAGTAACCCGGTAGGGCCCATCGCCTATCCAGTGCTCTACCTCCGGCAAGAAACACACGACGCTGCACCTAAATGCATTTCGGGGAGAACCAGCTATCACGGAGTTTGATTGGCCTTTCACCCCTAACCACAGGTCATCCCCCAGGTTTTCAACCCTGGTGGGTTCGGTCCTCCACGAAGTCTTACCTCCGCTTCAACCTGCCCATGGCTAGATCACTCCGCTTCGGGTCTTGAGCGCGCTACTGAATCGCCCTGTTCGGACTCGCTTTCGCTACGGCTTCCCCACTCGGGTTAACCTCGCAACACACCGCAAACTCGCAGGCTCATTCTTCAAAAGGCACGCAGTCACGAGACACCAGCAAGCTGATGTCCGACGCTCCCACGGCTTGTAGGCACACGGTTTCAGGTACTATTTCACTCCCCTCCCGGGGTACTTTTCACCATTCCCTCACGGTACTATCCGCTATCGGTCACCAGGGAATATTTAGGCTTAGCGGGTGGTCCCGCCAGATTCACACGGGATTTCTCGGGCCCCGTGCTACTTGGGTGTCTCTCAAACGAGCCGCTGACGTTTCGACTACGGGGGTCTTACCCTCTACGCCGGACCTTTCGCATGTCCTTCGCCTACATCAACGGTTTCTGACTCGTCTCATGGCCGGCAGACCATGAAAGAGAGATCCCACAACCCCGTATGCGCAACCCCTGCCGGGTCTCACACGCATACGGTTTGGCCTCATCCGGTTTCGCTCGCCACTACTCCCGGAATCACGGTTGTTTTCTCTTCCTGCGGGTACTGAGATGTTTCACTTCCCCGCGTTCCCTCCACTTGCCCTATGTGTTCAGGCAAGGGTGACAGCCCATGACGACTGCCGGGTTTCCCCATTCGGAAACCCCCGGATCAAAGCCTGGTTGACGACTCCCCGGGGACTATCGTGGCCTCCCACGTCCTTCATCGGTTCCTGGTGCCAAGGCATCCACCGTGCGCCCTTAAAAACTTGGCCACAGATGCTCGCGTCCACTGTGCAGTTCTCAAACAACGACCAACCACCCATCACCCCGGAACGAATCCCGAGTGCACTGGGGTCGGCGACTGAAGACAGACCGTGCGGCCGTACCTTCAGACACCCAACAGCGTGCCCGACACCCTCGCCACCCGATTCCGTTCCACGCCGAAGCAGTACTAGGAGACCGAGCTGGTCAAGTGTGCCGAGTAGTCAACGTTCCACCCACGAGCAACCAGTGCGAGACATTCGCTCATGTACTGGCCTCTGACCAACCGAGGTTGGTGAGAAGTGCTCCTTAGAAAGGAGGTGATCCAGCCGCACCTTCCGGTACGGCTACCTTGTTACGACTTCGTCCCAATCGCCAGTCCCACCTTCGACAGCTCCCTCCCACAAGGGGTTGGGCCACCGGCTTCGGGTGTTACCGACTTTCGTGACGTGACGGGCGGTGTGTACAAGGCCCGGGAACGTATTCACCGCAGCAATGCTGATCTGCGATTACTAGCGACTCCGACTTCATGGGGTCGAGTTGCAGACCCCAATCCGAACTGAGACCGGCTTTTTGAGATTCGCTCCACCTCGCGGTATCGCAGCTCATTGTACCGGCCATTGTAGCACGTGTGCAGCCCAAGACATAAGGGGCATGATGACTTGACGTCGTCCCCACCTTCCTCCGAGTTGACCCCGGCGGTCTCCCGTGAGTCCCCAGCACCACAAGGGCCTGCTGGCAACACGGGACAAGGGTTGCGCTCGTTGCGGGACTTAACCCAACATCTCACGACACGAGCTGACGACAGCCATGCACCACCTGTACACCGACCACAAGGGGGCGCCTGTCTCCAGACGTTTCCGGTGTATGTCAAGCCTTGGTAAGGTTCTTCGCGTTGCGTCGAATTAAGCCACATGCTCCGCCGCTTGTGCGGGCCCCCGTCAATTCCTTTGAGTTTTAGCCTTGCGGCCGTACTCCCCAGGCGGGGCACTTAATGCGTTAGCTGCGGCACGGACGACGTGGAATGTCGCCCACACCTAGTGCCCACCGTTTACGGCGTGGACTACCAGGGTATCTAATCCTGTTCGCTCCCCACGCTTTCGCTCCTCAGCGTCAGTATCGGCCCAGAGATCCGCCTTCGCCACCGGTGTTCCTCCTGATATCTGCGCATTTCACCGCTACACCAGGAATTCCGATCTCCCCTACCG
Source organism: Microbacterium sp. NPDC057944 (assembly GCF_042887445.1). Lineage (NCBI taxonomy): Bacteria > Bacillati > Actinomycetota > Actinomycetes > Micrococcales > Microbacteriaceae > Microbacterium > Microbacterium sp. NPDC057944. Next base: position 1,438 of record NZ_JBHVPJ010000004.1, on the reverse strand, counting down.
AACTCTAGCCTGCCCGTATCGACTGCAGACCCGGGGTTAAGCCCCGGGCTTTCACAACCGACGCGACAAGCCGCCTACGAGCTCTTTACGCCCAATAATTCCGGACAACGCTCGCGCCCTACGTATTACCGCGGCTGCTGGCACGTAGTTAGCCGGCGCTTCTTCTGCAGGTACCGTCACTTTCGCTTCTTCCCTGCTGAAAGAGGTTTACAACCCGAAGGCCGTCATCCCTCACGCGGCGTCGCTGCATCAGGCTTTCGCCCATTGTGCAATATTCCCCACTGCTGCCTCCCGTAGGAGTCTGGGCCGTGTCTCAGTCCCAGTGTGGCCGGTCGCCCTCTCAGGCCGGCTACCCGTCGTCGCCTTGGTGAGCCGTTACCTCACCAACAAGCTGATAGGCCGCGGGCTCATCCTGCACCGCCGGAGCTTTCGAACCCCGCAGATGCCTGCGGGGGTCAGTATCCGGTATTAGACCCCGTTTCCAGGGCTTGTCCCAGAGTGCAGGGCAGATTGCCCACGTGTTACTCACCCGTTCGCCACTAATCCCCACCCGAAGGTGGTTCATCGTTCGACTTGCATGTGTTAAGCACGCCGCCAGCGTTCGTCCTGAGCCAGGATCAAACTCTCCGTGAATGTTTACCGGTTGTCCGGTGACACATCACGAGAGCGGAACATCGGGAGGAATAGTCCCGATGTTCACAGCGTCCTCGCTGTGTTTTTTCAAAGGAACCTCGACCATCCGAAACCGGATGGACGGGGTATCAACATATCTGGCGTTGACTTTTGGCACGCTGTTGAGTTCTCAAGGAACGGACGCTTCCTTTGTACTCACCCTCTCGGGCTTTCCTCCGGGCGCTTCCCTTCGGTCTTGCGTTTCCGACTCTATCAGATCTTTCCGATCCGATTTCCTCGGTGCTTTCCAGGTTCCCGCTTTCGCGTTTCCCTTTCCGGCGATTCCCACTTTATCAGAAGTTTCGGGGCGGATTTACCGGCCTTCGTTCTCCGATTTATCGGGAGGTGCCTCCGCGGAAGCTGCGTTCCGTCGCGAAGCTGCTAGACGCTCACTGTCGCCCTTCGGGGTGAGACCCCGTCTCCAGGCAACTGTTTGAATCTACCTCCCCGCACGCGCCGTGTCAACGGTTCCTGCGGGGCGAAGAGGAGACTAGCAGCTCGGCGGGCCGCTGCGCACATCAGGCGGCCGTGGGCACGTCGGCGCTGCGCTCGGCCTTCTCCAGATCCCCCGTTTCGCCGGCTCGTGCCGCGCGTCCGCCCACGACGTAGACGTACGCCAGGAAGGCCAGCTCGGCGACGACGCCGATGGTGATGCGCGCCCAGGTGGGCAGGCCCGACGGGGTGACGAAACCTTCGATGGCCCCCGAGACGAAGAGGACGAGGGCGAGGCCGATGGCCATGGCCAGGGCTGCCCTGCCTTCCTCGG
>NZ_JBHVPJ010000003.1:172201-338081 GCF_042887445.1 Microbacterium sp. NPDC057944 | reverse complement strand
GACCCTGTGGGAGAGTAGGACACCGCCGGACTCCTTTTAGTCAAAATGGCCACCCATCGATGGGTGGCCATTTTGCATTTACACCAACAAAACAGATTGTGTGCGCAGTACGTCGCACGCTCACTGAGAAGTGCCACCCGTCGCCGGGTGGCTCTTCTGCGTTAACGGAGCTTTCTGCGTCGATGGAGGCTTCTGCGTCGACGCCGTGTGTGCCGTTGGAGCTGTCAGCGGGCGATCGGCAGGCGAAGCGTCAGCACGCTGCCGGCGCCTTCCGCAGAGCGGATCGACACATCGCCGCTGTGGCGGCGCATCACCGTCGCCACGAGCGTGAGACCGATTCCTGAGCCGCTCACATCGCGTGCGTTCTGCGCACGCGCCAGTTCGTCGAACACCGTGGACAGATCGGCGGAGGGGATGCCGCGACCGGCATCCGCCACCTCGATGACCGCCCAGCCGTCCTGTTCACGCAGACGCACCTCTATGGGGCCGGACTCGGAGTACTTCGCGGCGTTGCCCAGCACGTTGTCCAGCGCGACGGAGAGGAGATCGACGTCGACGGAGAGCGGCGGGACCGCCCACGGGACCCGGGTGACGGCGAGGACGACCCTGGCGCCGGCCGTCGGGTTCTGCTGCGCGAGCGCGGTGACGGATTCGTTCAGCAGCTGCTCGAGGTCGACCCGCTCCCTGTCGAGCGGCCGCGTCTCCAGTTCGGCGAGCTTCCGCAGATCGCGGACGAGAGTGCTGAGTTTCGCGGCCTGGGCGTCGATCGTGCGCCACGCGTCGGTCTGCGAGCCGTCCTGAGCCGCGACGGCGGTCGCACGGATCGCAGTGATCGGATTCTTCAGCTCATGATCGAGTCGGGCGAGGAAGCGCTGGTGGGTCGCGCGCTCGTGGAGGGCTGCCGCATCCGCCGCATCCCTCGCGCGCGCGTCGTTTCGGACGTCGCGGCGTCGGGCGCGGTTGCGCGCCAGCAGCACGGTGAGCGGGACCGCGGACAGGACGAGCCCCGCTGCAAAGGTCGCGGCAGGAAGAGTGGTGCTCATCGTCAGGAGTCTCTCGTCTCCGGCCACCAGCATCACGCCGGCCGTGAGCGTGCACAGTGTCACCGGCACGGCGGTCACGATGCCCAGGGCGACGTCGGCGCGGCGGCTCATCCGGCCACGACCTTCGGGACGAACTGATAGCCCATGCTCTGCGCGGTCTCGATGAAGCGCCCGTCTCCCAGGACCCGTCGGAGCTCGGCGATCCGGTGATCGACGGCTCTGCTCGATGTGGCGAAGTCGAAGCCCCAGAGGGTAGAGAGGAGGCGCTCTCGCGTGTGGACCTCCTGCGGGTGGAGCATGAGGTACTCGAGCAGCGTCAGCGCCTTGGGCGTGAGCGTCAGCTCTGCATCACCGCGCCAGACCCGGCGAGCGGTGCGGTCGAGCGTCAGGTCGAGGGCGCGCAGGCGTGGCGCGGAGCGGAGAGAGCCGGCACCCTGTTCGGTACGGCGCAGCACGGCGCGGATCCTCGAGATCAGCTCGTGAGGATCGAAGGGCTTGTTCAGATAGTCGTCGGCGCCTTCGTCGAGCGCGGCACTGCGCTCCCACGATTCGCCCACCTGGGTGAGCAGGATGATCGGCAGCCAGAGCTGGCGCGCACGTACTCGGCGCACGAACTCGCGCCCGTCGACATGGGGCATGAGCACATCGCACACGACGAGGTCGGGGGCGTCGCGCTCGACCTCGAGGAGGCCTGCGCGGCCGTCCTCCGCGATGCGCACGTCGAATCCGCTGCGCCCGAGGAACGCGCCGAGCGCCCCCGTGATCGCCTCGTCGTCGTCGACGATGAGGATCCGCGGGCGGTCCGGCGCGTCCATGCTCAGCCCTTTCGCAGCGTGTTGGACGAGCCGCTGTCGTGCACCGTCGGGGTGGCGCCCGACCAGAAGATCGAGCTCGCGCTTCCGGTGACCGTGACGACACCGAGGTTCTCGGCGTACACGACGGTCCCGCTGCCCTCGAGCGTGAGCTCATCGACGTCGTCGGCGATCACGACGCCCGCGTCGATCTCGATCACAAGCTCGGGGCATGCGCCCTCGACCCGGACGATCGCCCCGTCGGCGGTCAGCGGACCGTCAGGGCACGGCATCGTGGTGGTGGCCGCGGCGATGAGCCGATCGCGCTCCTCCTGCCCGTCGGCGCTCAGCCCTGAGGTCGCGGGCGTCTCGGCCTCCGGCGTCTCCTTCTCGGCATCCGTAGCCTGCGACGTCTGCTCCTGCGCGGGGGCCTTCTGCGAGGGTTCGGACGGATCGACGATCCCCACTGTGCATCCGGTCAAGCCCGCAGCGAGAAGGGCGAGGGAGAGGAGGGGCATCAGACGCGGTGCTCGCATGGTTCTATCCTCTCGTCTTTTCAGAGCGTCGCCGGGATGAAGATCTCCACCCGACGGTTGAGCTGCCGACCGGCGGGGTTGTCTGCTCCGTCCACTTCATTGGGAGCGACGGGACGGGACTCGCCGAAGCCCTCCGCCGTGAGCGACGCCGTCACACCCCGCTTCTCCAGACCCGCGACGACGGACTGGGCTCGGTCCTCGGAGAGCTTCTGGTTGGCGTCGTCCGAACCGATCGCATCCGTGTGGCCTGAGACCTGTGCCTGGGCGACGGACAGCGAGCCGAACACCTCGGCGACGGCATCCAGGGTGGTGGCCGCGTCCGGGCGGATGTCGCTCCGATCGAAGTCGAACAGGACACCGTCGTCGAAGGTGAGCGTCGTGCCGCAGGATTCGATAGGGGCGAGTGCGCCCAGGGGAGGGAAGGAGCCGAGCTTCGGCACGGGAGGGAGCTTGTCGGCGTCGACGGTCTCGCCGTCGATGAGCGCGGTGCCGTCTCCGAAGTTCTGGATGCTGATCCTGCCGTCGGAGTAGTTGCCGGAGCCGTCTCCGAAGTTCTGGATCGTGACGGTGCCGTCGGAGAAGTTGCCGGAGCCGTCTCCGAAGTTCTGGATCGTGACGGCGCCGTCGGAGTAGTTGCCCGACCCGTCTCCGAAGATCTGCACGGTCTTCGTCGCGTCGGAGTAATTGCCGGAGCCGTCTCCGAAGTTCTGGATCGTGACGGTGCCGTCGGAGTAGTTGCCCGACCCGTCTCCGAAGTTCTGGATCGTGACGCCGTTGATCGTGGAGTTGCCGGAGCCATCGCCGAAGTTCTGCACGGTTCCGTCTGCGCCGGTGAACGTGCCGGAGCCGTCGCCGTAGAGGAACGACGTGCCGTTGCCGGACACCACGCCGCCCGACGCATCGCAGTGCGCCGGGGTGGCCGTGACGCCGGGGATGTCGGAGAGCGCGTCGTTCACCTCGATCGTGAAGGCGGATGCCGAGGTGTCGAGCAGCGCCAGGTCGGGGAGCACGAACAGCGGCACGGCAGGGAACTGTCCCACGTCATACCCCGGCACCACGGAGTTCCGGGGAGCGGAGGCCGACGGAGTGGACGATGCGGGCGGCTTCTTCCCGCCGGAGGCCGGTTCGGCTGCGCAGCCGGTGAAGAGGAGGGTCGCGGCCAGGCCGAGAACGAGGCCGCGGCGACGGATGGTGCTGGTCGAGGAGGTCATGCTTCGACAGTAGCCAGTGGGTGTGGCGGGACTGTCGCCATAATGTCGCAGGTCTGCGACATTCCGATACTCAGCGTTTCAGGCGGGACTCCAGCGTCGCCGCGGTGTCGCGCACGGCATCCGCCAGAGCGCTCTCGTCGAGGTCGCCGTCCGCCCAGGTGACGGCCACGGCGGCGATCGGCCATCCGGCGTGATCGCGCACCGCGACGCCCACGCTGCGCAGCCCGTCGGCGACCTCGCTATCTTCCGTGGCGTATCCGCGGCCGCGCACCTCGCGCAGGAGCTCGCGGAGCTCACCCGGCCTGCGGGGGCCTAGGCCGGTGCGGTCAGGGAACGAAGAGGCGCTCGGGTAGAGCGCCCGCACCTGCTCACGGGGGAGGGAGGCGAGCATGGCGCGTCCCGACGCCGTCAGGTGCGCGGGGAGCCGCACGCCGACGTCGGTGATCAGCGCGGGCCGTCGAGGAGCGCGCTCCTCGACGATGTAGAGCACGTCTCCGCCGCTCATCACGGCGAGGTGCGTGCTCTCGCCGAGGCGATCGGAGAGGGAGGCCACGAGCGGACGCCCGAGACGGGCGAGGGGCTGCTGCCGGGCGTAGCCGCCGGCGAGCTCGAACGCCGAGGTGCCGAGACCCCAGCGCCGCTCCTCGCGGAGATGGAGGACGAAGCCGTGCGCGGCGAGCGTCGTCAGCAGGTGGTACACGGTCGACCGGGGGAGTGCGAGCTCCCTGGCGATGGCGGATGCCGCGACCGGCGCCGGTCGTCCGGCGAGGTAGCGCAGGATGCGGAGCGTGTTCTCCGCCGCCGGCACCTGGGCGGAGGCGGCATCCGATATGTCTGGGATCACAGACAAAGGATGCCATGAACCGGTGCCGCGCGCGACCGTGACGGTGTGGAATCGACGTATGAGTGATCAGTCCCCCGTTCTCGTCGGCGTCGAGCCCCTGCGCCACGCCGACGTCGTCGCCGTCGCCCGATACGGCGCCCCCGTCGTCATCGCCCCCGAGGCTCTCGCCCGCGTCGCCGAGACCCGCACCGTGATCGACGGCCTCGCCGCGGACCCGAACCCGCACTACGGGGTCTCCACGGGCTTCGGCGCGCTCGCGACGACGTTCATCGCCCCCGAGCGCCGCCTGCAGCTGCAGGCCAGCCTGATCCGCTCGCACGCCGCCGGCACCGGCGCGGAGATCGAGCGCGAGGTCACGCGAGGCCTTCAGCTGCTGCGCCTGCAGACGCTCGCATCGGGACGCACCGGCGTGCGACCGGTCGTCGTCGAGACTTACGCCGCCCTCCTCAACGCGGGGATCACCCCGATCGTGCGCGAGTACGGCTCGCTCGGCTGCTCCGGCGACCTCGCGCCGCTCGCGCACATCGCGCTCGCCACCATGGGCGAGGGAGACGTCCGCGACGCCGCGGGCACGCTGCTCCCGGCATCCGAGGCGCTCGCCGCTGCGGGCATCGAGCCGCTCACCCTCGTCGAGAAGGAGGGCCTCGCCCTCATCAACGGCACCGACGGCATGCTCGGCACCCTGGTGCTCGCGCTGCATGACCTGGAGGAGCTCCTGATCACCGCCGACATCGCGGCCGCGATGTCGATCGAGTCGCAGCTCGGCACGGACGCCGTGTTCGCCGCCGACCTCATGGCGCTGCGTCCGCAGGTCGGTCAGGGAACCTCCGCCGCGAACCTGCGCGCGTTCCTCGGCGACTCCCCGATGGTGCACAGCCACAAGGGCCCGGAGGATGGCCGCGTGCAGGACGCCTACTCGCTGCGCTGCACGCCGCAGGTGCACGGCACCGCGCGCGACACCGCAGGTTACGCCGCGACCATCGCCGACCGCGAGCTCGCCAGCGTCATCGACAACCCCGTGATCACTCTCGACGGACGCATCGAGTCGAACGGCAACTTCCACGGCGCCCCGGTCGCGGCGGTCCTCGACTTCCTCGCCATCTCGGTCGCCGATGTGGCCTCCGTCTCCGAGCGCCGCACCGACCGCGCCCTCGACCCCGCGCGCAACCACGGCCTCCCGCCGTTCCTCGCCGACGAGGTCGGCGTCGACTCCGGTCTCATGATCGCGCAGTACGCGGCGGCCGGCATCGTGTCCGAGCTCAAGCGCCTCGCCGTCCCGGCATCCGTCGACTCCATCCCGTCGTCGGCCATGCAGGAGGACCACGTGTCGATGGGCTGGGCAGCCGGACGCAAGCTGCGCCGCGCAATCGACGGCCTCGGTCGCGTCCTCGCCATCGAGATCCTCACCGGCGCGCGCGCCCTCGACCTGCGCGCGCCCCTCCAGGCCGGAGCGGCCACCGGCGCCGTCCGCGACCTCGTCCGCACGGTCGCCGCCGGTCCCGGCCCCGACCGCTTCCTCTCTCCCGAGATGGAGGCCGTGACCGCCCTCGTGCAGTCCGGCGCCATCGCACGCATCGCAAAGGAGCACGCGAAATGAGCACCACCCACACGAACATCCGGGCGCCGCGCGGCAACGAGCGCACTGCCAAGAGCTGGGGCGCCGAGGCCGCCAAGCGGATGCTGATGAACAACCTCGACCCCGAGGTCGCCGAGCACCCCGAGGACCTCGTGGTCTACGGCGGCACCGGCAAGGCCGCTCGCAACTGGGAGGCGTACGACGCGATCGTCCGCACGCTCGACGAGCTCGAGCCCGATGAGACCCTGCTGGTGCAGTCGGGCAAGCCGGTCGGCGTGTTCCGCACGCACGAGTGGGCTCCCCGCGTCCTCATCGCGAACTCCAACCTCGTCGGCGACTGGGCGAACTGGCCCGAGTTCCGCCGTCTCGAGCAGCTCGGTCTCATGATGTACGGGCAGATGACGGCCGGGTCGTGGATCTACATCGGTTCGCAGGGCATCCTGCAGGGCACCTACGAGACCTTTGCTGCCGTCGCTCGGTCGCTCGGACGCGAGTCGCTCAAGGGCACGCTGTCGCTCACGGGCGGAGCCGGCGGCATGGGCGGCGCGCAGCCGCTCGCCGTCACCATGAACGACGGCGCCGTGCTCATCGTCGACGTCGACGAGACCCGCCTCGCGCGTCGCGTCGACCACGGCTACCTCGACGTCTACTACACCGACCTCGACGAGGCCATCGCTCGGGCGGTCGCCGCCAAGGAAGCCGGCGAGGCGCTGTCCGTGGGCATCGTCGGCAACGCCGCCGAGGTCTTCCCCGAGCTGTTCCGTCGTGGCGTCCCGATCGACATCGTCACCGACCAGACCAGCGCGCACGATCCGCTCGCCTACCTGCCGATCGGCATCTCGGTCGAGGACTGGAAGGCCGAGGCCGAGCGCGACCCCGAGGAGTTCACGCGTCGCTCCCGTCTCGCCATGGCCGCGCACGTCGAGGCCATGGTGGCTTTCAAGGATGCGGGGGCCGCGGTGTTCGACTACGGCAACTCGATCCGCGCGGAGGCCCAGCTGGGTGGCTTCGACAGGGCGTTCGAGTTCCCCGGCTTCGTGCCGGCGTACATCCGCCCGCAGTTCGAGGAGGGCCGCGGCCCGTTCCGCTGGGCTGCGCTCTCCGGCGACCCCGAGGACATCCGCAAGACCGATCGTGCGATCGCCGAGCTGTTCCCCGAGGACGCGGCTCTGCACCGCTGGCTGGAGAAGGCCGGCGAGAAGGTCCACTTCGAGGGTCTTCCCGCCCGCATCTGCTGGCTGGGTTACAAGGAGCGCCACCTCGCCGGACTCAGGTTCAACGAGATGGTGGCGTCGGGCGAGCTGTCGGCTCCGATCGTGATCGGCCGCGACCACCTCGACTCGGGCTCCGTCGCCTCGCCGTACCGCGAGACCGAGGCCATGAAGGACGGCTCCGACGCGATCGCCGACTGGCCGCTGTTGAACGCGCTGCTGAACACGGCATCCGGCGCCTCCTGGGTGTCGCTGCACCATGGCGGCGGCGTCGGCATCGGTCGCTCCATCCACGCGGGGCAGGTCACCGTGGCCGACGGCTCAGCGCTCGCCGCCGAGAAGCTCGAGCGCGTGCTGACGAACGACCCCGGCACCGGCGTCATGCGCCACGTCGACGCCGGCTACGAGCACGCCCGCGAGGTCGCCCGTGAGCGCGGCCTCAAGGTCCCGATGCTCTGACTGTGACAACCTCATGAGAGGTCAGAGGACGTCGCTCCGGACCCCGGCAAGCGACGGTCCCTGACCTCTCACGGAAGGAAGACTCCGGATGACCGTGCTGATCACGAACATCGGCGAGCTGACGACCAACGTCCGCTCGACCGACGGCGACCCGACCGGAACCCTGCACGACGCCGCCGTCCTCATCGACGATGGGCGGATCGTCTGGGTCGGTGCTGCGGCCGATGCCCCTCAGGCCGACGAGACGGATGACGCCGGCGGCGCCGCGGTCATCCCCGGATTCGTCGACAGCCACAGCCACCTCGTGTTCGGCGGCGATCGCGCCGTCGAGTTCGAGGCGCGGATGGCGGGGCAGAAGTACGCGGCCGGAGGCATCCGCTCCACGGTGGCCGCGACCAGGGCTGCGACGGACGATGAGCTGCGTGCGCGTCTGCGCGGCTTCATCGAGGAGCTGCGCGCTCAGGGAACGACGACCGTCGAGATCAAGAGCGGCTACGGACTGAGCGTCGTCGACGAGGAGCGGCTCGTCCGCCTCGCCGCGGAGGTGACGCCGGAGGTCACGTTCCTCGGCGCGCACGTGGTGCCCGCCGAGTACGCGGACCGCGGCGACGAGTACGTCGACCTCGTCACGGGGCCCATGCTCGACGCGTGCGCTCCTCACGCGAAGTGGATCGACGTGTTCTGCGAGACAGGTGCGTTCTCGGTGGAGCAGTCCCGCCGGGTCCTCGAAGCGGGCATCGCCCGCGGACTCGCTCCGCGCGTGCATGCGAGCCAACTCGGCCCCGGGGACGGGGTGCGCCTCGCCGTCGAGCTGGGCGCGGCATCCATCGACCACGGCACCTACCTGACGGATGCCGATGTCGAGGCGCTCGCAGGGTCCGACACGGTGCTGACGCTGCTGCCCGGCGTGGAGTTCTCCACGCGCCAGCCCTATCCCGACGCCCGGCGTCTCATCGACGCGGGCGTGACGGTGGCGCTCGCGTGCGACACCAACCCCGGGTCGAGCTTCACGAGCTCCATGCCGTTCTGCATCGCCGTCGCCGTCCGCGACATGGGGATGACGCCGGCCGAGGCGGTCTGGGCCGCCACCGCCGGAGGCGCGGCGGCGCTGCGCCGCCACGACGTCGGCGTCATCGCCCCCGGGTATCGCGCGGATCTCGTGCTGCTGAAGGCCCCCACGCGCATCCACCTGGCGTACCGTCCCGGCGTGCCGCTCGTGGACCAGGTGTGGAAGGACGGGGTCGTCGTCGCCTGAGCGGACGACGACGACCCCGTCCGCTCACGCGAGCGCGCGAGCGCAGACCACGGCCGCGGCGGCCGACCAGGCCTGCGGACGGCACGCGGCCGGGTAGGGGACAGGGCGCCCGCCGGGCACCCTCTCGTCGCCGGCGTGCAGCTCGGGGACCCGGTAGTCGAATCCCTCGGCAACGTCGATCAGCTGCGCCGCGACCGCGCGCGCCTCGTCGGCGAGACCGGCGCGCAGCATGCCGTGGACGGCGATGGCCGTGTCGTGGGTCCACACGCTGCCGCCGTGATAGCTCAGCGGCCAGTAGCCGGCGGCTCCGGTCGAGAGAGTCCGGATGCCGAATCCGCTGGACATCGACGGTCCCGTGAGCAGAGCCGCGCAGGCGCGCTCCTCCTCGGGGTCGAGGATGCCGGTGCCGATCAGGTGGCCGATGTTGCTCGTCAGGGAATCGACCGCGGCGCCGTGCGCATCGAGCGCGATGGCGGGATAGTGCCCCTCCTCGGTGCGCACCCAGTACGCGGCGCGGAAGCGGGCCCGCAGATCGGCGGCCCACTCGCGCAGTGCGGTGCCACCCGTCTCTCCCAGCTGATCGAGCAGCCCGGCCCCGCGCACCGCCGCCTCGTAGGCGTAGGCCTGCACCTCGCTGAGGGCGATCGGTCCGTCGGCGAGCCGGCCGTCGCGCCACTGGATCGAGTCGCCCGAGTCCTTCCAGCCCTGGTTGGCGAGGCCGTGCCCTGACTCGTCGGCGTAGTCGATGAAGCCGCTGCCCGAGGAGTCGCCGTGCATGATCATCCAGTCCAGCGCCGCACGCAGGGCGGGAAGCAGCTCGCGCAGCTCGTCGTCGGGCATCCCCGCGTCCCGCGCGTCGGCGAGGAGGCACACCCACAGCGGCGTCGCGTCCACCGTGCCGAAGTAGAGGGGCGGCAGGTGCACGCCCTCGTTCGGCAGGGAGAGGATGCCGCTGCGGAGCTCATGCGGGATCTTGCCAGGGGCCTCCGCCGAGTCGGCATCCGTCGTCGTCCCCTGCAGGCGGGCGAGCACCCGCAGCGTCGAGGCCGCCATCTCCGGCGCGGCGGCGAGAGCCAGTCGCGCCGCCCAGATCGAGTCGCGGCCGAACAGGGTGAAGAACCACGGCGCGCCCGCGGCGTAGAACGCATCGTCGGGGCGGTCGGGCAGAGCCAGCCGCAGAGCGTCGAGATCGGCGGTCGCCCTGTCCAGCCAGCGGGACGCTCGGGGGTCGGCCGGGGAGGCGAGCCGGTGGGGTTCCGCGGGGGCGGCGGCGGAGACGACGAGCGTCGGATCGTCCATGGTCACGGACCAGGAGAGATCGAGCGAGCCGTGCGGGGGGATCACTGCACCCCAGGTCATCGTGATGCCGTGCTCGTCGGCGGTCACGGTCGCTCCGGCGGCGGCGAGCGTGAAGGACGCCTCGTCGGCACGGCAGACCGCGCCGTCCCACGACCAGGACGCCTCGGCGGAGAGCCCGGCCTTCACCTCCTGCATGGGCGCGAAGTCGGGGACGATGCGCACCGTGAGGTCGACGGGCACGCCGTCGTCGAGGTGAGCGGAGACGCGGAGACGCTCCGAGAACGCGCCGGCCGTCACGGTGCGCTCGCGGTCGAGCCGCACCTTCGGGTCGGCCGAGTCGTCGTCGATGCCGCGCAGCACGTCGACGAGGAGCACACGGCGGGGGGTGGGGGAGGCACAGCCGATCGATTCCAGCTCGGTGCCGCGCACGGCGACGTCGATCGCTCTGATGTGCCGCACGTCGCCGTGATAGACCCCGTGGATGGGCGCGGTTCCCATGCGCCCCTCGGCGTCCGACCACACCTGGGTCGGCGCCTCGAGGGCGATCACTGCGTCGTGCAGCAGCGGTTGCAGCGGCGGGGTGGGGGTCATTCCTTGACGGCTCCTTCTGTGGTGTTCATGATGCGGCGCTGGAAGATGAAGAACATCACGGCGACGGGGATCGTCATGAGGAGCGCCGCCGCGAGCTTGATCGGGTACTGCGTGCCCTGGCTGAGCTGGCCGCTCGCGAGCGACGCGACGCCCTTCGTCAGCGTGGTCAGAGCGGGATCGTTGGTGGACACGATGAAATGGCTCAGCTCGTTCCACGAGCCCTGGAACGACAGGATCACGATCGTCACGAGCGCCGGGGTCGCCATCGGCAGGACGACCGACCAGAACAGCCGGAACGTGCCGGCTCCGTCGATGCGCGCCTGCTCCTCGACGGAGACCGGGATCGACTCGAAGAAGTTCTTCATGATGAAGACTCCGGCGGCGTCGACGAGCAGCGGCAGGATCATCCCCGCATAGGAGTTGAAGATCCCGAGCTGGTTGATCACGAGGAACTTGGGGATCAGGAGCACGACCGCCGGCACCGACATGACGGCGACCAGAGCCGCGAAGACGACGCCCCGCCCTCGGAAGTGCAGACGTGCGAGCGCGTACCCCGCGAGCGAGTTGAAGAAGACCCGGCCCGCCGTCACGAAGATCGTCACGATCGCGCTGTTGACGAACCACGACGGGAAGTCGGAGTTCGCGAACAGGCGTTCATAGGCCGCGAAGGTCCACACCTGGGGGATGAGCGAGATGCCGCTGGATGCCGCGTCCTCGTCGGTCTTGAAGCTCGTCGCGACCTGGACCAGGAAGGGGTAGATGTAGATGAGCGCGAGCCCGATGAGCACGGCGTACAGCACGATCTGCCAGGTCAGCTGCTTGCGGGAGAGCCTCATGATGCACCGCCCTTCTCCGTGACCTGGTAGGCGCGGATGCGGCGCGGGGACACGGGGCGGTCGCGCAGCACCCAGCGCTGCACGAGAGTGAAGACGACGATGATCACGAAGAGGATGAAGGCGATCGCGGCGCCCTGGCCCCACTCCTGGTTGTTGAACGCCGACTGGTAGGAGAGGTAGGCGGGCGTCAGCGTGGTCTTGCTCGGAGCGCCGCGGGTTCCGGCGTAGATCTGGTCGAAGACCTGCCAGCATCCGATGAGGCCGAGGGTCAGGACCGTGAACAGGGTAGGCCGGAGCTGGGGGAGGGTGATCCGCCAGAAGCGCTGCCAGCCGTTCGCGCCGTCCATCATCGCGGCCTCCTCGACGTCGCCGCCGAGGTTCTGGAGCCCGGCGAGGAAGAGAAGCATGAACGTCCCGGACGTCGTGAAGACCGCCATCAGGATGTAGGCGCTCATCGCGATGGACGGGCCGGAGAGCCAGTCCCACCAGGAGACCCCTAGCATCCCGCCCTGGGCGAGCGCAGCGGGTCCGCTGTCGCCGAGGACGAGATGCAGGATGCCGCGCGGGTCGTTGAACCAGTTCGGCCCGTTGAGGCCGAACCAGGACAGCACGTCGTTGACCGCTCCGCTCGCCGAGAACAGGAACATCCACAGCACGGTGATCGCGACGGAACTGGTGACGGAGGGGAAGTAGTAGGCGGTGCGGAAGAAGCCGCGGCCGCGCAGCATCGCCCTGTTGACGAGGACCGCGAGGAACAGCGCGAGCGCCGTCTGCAGCGGCACCACCAGCACGACGTACCAGGCGTTGTTGCGCAGCGCGGTGCCGAAGTCCTTGGTGGCGAGTCCGCCGTCGGTGAGGACCGCGGCGTAGTTGTCGGCGCCCACGAACGACACCGAGCCGGCGAGGGGGCTTCCGCGGCCCGCCCAGTCGGAGACGCTCACCCACAGCGCCATGAGCACCGGGACGAGGAGGAAGACGCCGAGGATGGCGATCACCGGCGCGGTGAACAGCCACCCGGCTGCGGCCTCGCCGCGGCGGAGCCCGGAGGATCCGCCGCGACGAGGCGTGGCCAGAGCGGTCATGGTTACTTGACGACCGCTTCGAGGTTGGACTGGACGGAGTCGAGGATCGTCGCGGGGTCGGCGGTCTTCAGCGATTCGAGCTGCGCGTTGAAGTCGGAGACGACGTCGGCCGCCCCGTCCTGGTTCGGCGGGAACTGCGCGTAGTCGGCGCCCGCGAGGAAGGGGGCGAGGGCGGCGTTGTCGGCCGTCCAGGCGTCGGCTGCCGACTTGATCGAGGGCATGGGGCCGAACGCCTTCGAGAAGGCCAGCTGGCTGTCGGCGCTCGTGAGGTACTCCACGAGGTCGAGGGCGGCCTTCTGGTTGGGGCTGTCGGCCGCCATGCCCCAGCAGTTGGTGAACTGCAGGGTGCCCTGGCCGCTGGGGCCGGCGGGGAGCTCTGCGACGGTGTAGTCGACGGACGAGTAGTCGTTGGTCATCGCCCCGGTGATCCAGTTGCCCTCGATCACCATCGCGGCGGAGCCCTTGCCGAGTGCCTCCCCGCCCCATCCGGCGCCGACGTCCTTGGCGAAGGCGAAGGTGCCGTCCGCGAGGTGCGACTTCACGTAGGTCAGAGCGTCGACGTTCGCCTGGTCGCTCGCGATGGCCTTGCCGTCCTTCACGAGGCCGCCGCCCGCCTGCGCCATGAAGGTGCCGACGCGCTGGTACTCGGCGCCGAACGCGAGGCCCACGTGCTCGGGCGTCGTGAGCTTCTGCGCGACGGAGGCCAGGTCGTCCCAGGTCTTCGGCAGATCGGCGTCGGTGAGGCCGGCATCCGCCCACATCTTCGTGTTGATGACGAGCGCGAGGGTGGAGAAGTCCTTCGGCGCGCAGTAGAAGTCGCCGTCGACGGTGAAGTTCTCGACGAGCGAGGGGTAGAAGTCGTCCTTGTTCTTCAGGTCGTCTCCGTAGGCCTTCAGAGAGCCGTTCGATGCGTAGCCGGCGATCTGGTCGGTGGAGAGGTAGAAGAGGTCGGCGGGCTTGCCCGCGGCGAACCCCTGGGAGAGCTCCTGGTTGAGGTCGCTGGCCACCTGGAGGGAGGTTTTCGTGCCGGACTTCGCGGTCCAGTCGTCGAGCGCCTTCTGCACGGCGGCGGTCTCGGCATCGCCCGAGGAGCCGATGAGAACGGTGAGCGCGTCGTCGGAGGAGGTGAGGCCGCCGGCATCCGGCTTCGCGTCTCCTCCGGAGAAACCTGATCCGCAGCCGGTGAGCACCAGGGTGCTGCTGATCAGCACCGCTCCGGTGCCGAGGACTGCGCGTGTGATGTGCCGTGTCATGGTCTCTCTCCTTTGATGAGTCACTGCGGGCGACGGCCGCGTGCGGCTCGTGCGAGTTCGGGAAGGGTAGGAATTTGAACGATCAAATCCTGTGTGGAATAGGCTAGGGGCGAGGGCGCGGAAGTGTCAACCCCGCACCTGTGACCCAGGCCGTGAACGAGGAGGTGCGATGGCGAAGGCGCCCACTGTCGAAGACGTCGCCGAGCACGCCGGAGTCTCCCGCCAGACGGTCTCGAACGTGCTCAACACTCCCGACATCGTGCGTCCGGCCACGAGGGAGCGCGTGCTCGCCGCCATCGACGCCCTCGGCTATCGACGCCATGCCGCCGCGCGACAGCTCCGACTGCGGCGCAGCTCGACCATCGGCATCCGCCTCGACCCCTACGTCGGCGGCATCTCCGGAGTCGTGCTCGACAGGTTCGTGCACGCCATCACCGAGCACGCGAGTGAGCGGGGCATGCGCATGCTCGTCTACGCCGCCCGCACTCCGGAGGAGGAGATCGCCCGACTCGCGGAGTTGTGGGAGGGGTCCGAGATCGACGCGGCGATCATCACCGGCACCATGCGCGACGACCCCCGCGTGGGCAGGCTCGACGATTCGGGACTGCCGTTCATCTCGTTCGGACGGCCGTGGGGAGAAGACGACATCGCCGACCCGCGGCACCTGTGGGTCGACGTCGACGGCGCGGCCGGCACCCGCGCGGCGACGGAGCATGCGCTGACCTTCGGCAGCCGTGTCGCGTTCCTCGGCTGGCCATCCGGCTCCGGCACGGGCGACGACCGCGAGCGCGGGTGGATCGAGGCGATGCGCGCGGCCGGCGCGAAGGGTGCGCGGGTCGTCGCCGACGACTCCGTGCCCCAGGTGAGGGCGAGCGTCGCGCGCGCCCTCGACGAGGGACTGGATGCCGACGCCGTCGTCTGCGCGAGCGATTCGCTCGCCGTCGGCGCTCTTCTCGCACTCTCCGATGCGCGGCGGTCGGTTCCCGTCATCGGCTTCGACAACACGCCGACCGCCGAGGCTCTGGGGTTCTCCAGCGTCGAGCAGCGCCCGGAGGACGTGGCCGCGGCCATCCTGGAGCTCATGATGGGTCCGACGGGCGATGTCGTCGCCCCGCGCCGTGTCCAGTCAGGCTCGGCGCACGCCCTGATCACCCCTGAGCTCGTGGTGCGCTGACCGCCTCGAGCACGTGCGCGAGGCGCTCCTGCGGATCGCCGGAGACGACCAGGAGAGCAGGCAGGGCTCCGTCGCGTTCGAGGTCGTCGACGATCTCCAGGAGCGCGTCGTCCATCGCGTCCCTCAGCTCGGGGTCCTCATCGTCGGGGACGAGGATCGGATGCCGCCTGTCGAGGGGGAGCACGACGACGAGGTCGATCTCGCGCAGGGAGGCGGCGGCGATCTCCGTGGCTCTGGCGAGAAGAGACCCGTCGCTGCGCCCCAGGGACTCCAGGGCGGTGAGATAGGCGACGAAGTCCAGCGGCCCCCGCTCGGAGACGACGGAGGGCTCGTGCGCGGTCTCGCGCAGCCGTGCGGCGGTGACCGCCAGCTGTGCGGCGAAGCTGCGCTCTCCCGTGGGGGCGTCGTCGTCGATGTCGTCGAAGGGGTCGCCGAGCACGAGGTACTCGGGCAGCGCGGCGCGGAGGTCGGCGATCAGGGTGCTCTTGCCGCTCGCGTGGGTTCCGGAGACGACGATCCTCATCGTCGGGAGTGCAGTCCTGCGAGCAGCTCCAGCACGCAGAGCGCGGCGAGGCGGACGGTGCGGGCGTCGTCGGCATCCGCCGTCGCGTCGACCTCCGCCAGGTCGGCGCTGACGACCCGGGGGTCCGCGGCGACAGCGCGCGTCAGCGCGCGGAGCTCCCAGGCGGCGAGCCCGCCGGGGATGCTCGCAGGGCACCCCGGCGCCACCGAGCGGTCGCACACGTCCACGTCGATGTCCAGGTGCACGCGGGGCGCGGCCCCGGCCCCGGCGATCTCCAGCGCCTCCGCGACGACGTCGTCGATGCCGCGGCGGCGCAGCTCGTCGAGTGTGATCACCCGGATGCCCCAGTCGGCCGCCCGCTTCGCGTACGCCGCGGAGTTCGCGAAGTCGGCGATGCCGATCTGCACGATGCGCGCGGGGTCGATGCGCGAGGTCTCCACCGTGGCTGCAGCGGGAGCGTCTTCGACGAGCCTGCGCACGGGCGTGCCGTTGGAGACGCCGTCGCGCAGGTCGAAGTGCGCGTCGAAGGTGATGAGGCCGGTGGCCTCGGCGCCGAGGGCCACGGGGTAGGTGAGGGAGTTGTCGCCGCCGAGAGCGATCACGAGCTCGGCGGATGCCGCGAGCTCCCGCACGCGGGAGATCACATCGGACTCTCCCTCGTCGCCGTCCGGCTCGTGGACGTCGCCGGCGTCGGCGATGCGCAGCGCCTCGTTCAGATCGACGATCGGCGGCCCCATCAGCGTGGCGCCGTAGCGGGGCAGCGCCTCGCGGATCGCGGCCGGGGTCGCGTGGGCGCCGGTCGGGGAGAGCGAGGTGCGCCACACCGGCACGCCGAGCAGCACGGCATCCGCCGTGGAGTCGAAGGCCGGCCAGCCTCCTGCGCGCGGCCAGCGGGGATCGTGCGACAGTGCCATGGTTCAGACTCCGGGGATCAGGGCGTGGGCGATGGTGAAGATGGCGAGTCCGGCGAGAGCGCCGACGACGGTGCCGTTAAGACGGATGTACTGCAGGTCGCGTCCGACCATGAGCTCGATCTTCTCCGTGGTCTCGGCCGGGTCCCAGCGTTCGACGGTGTCGGTGATGATCGAGGCGATGTCGTGCCGGTAGCGGTCGACGAGGAAGACCGCGGCGTCCGAGACCCAGGTGTCGACGCGGTGCTGCAGCGCGGCATCCGTCGTGAGGCGCTCGCCGACCTCCTGGAGCGCCTGCACGAGCCGGCGCCGAAGTCCGCTCCCGGGGTCGGCGAGGGCGGAGAGGAGACCGTTCTTCGCCGTGTTCCACGCCTCGGCGGCGAGGGCGCCGACCCGAGGGCTGTCGAACAGGGAGGCCTTCGCGTTCTCGAGCTTGGAGCGCGTCGCCGGGTCGTGCTGCAGGTTGTCGGCGAGGCGGGTGAGGTAGCCGTCGATCGCGAGCCGAGCGGGATGCCGGGGGTCGGCCCTCACCGCGTTCACGAACCGCACGGCCTCGTTGTAGGCGGTCTCGTCGACGAACCGATGCGCCAGGCGAGGCACCCACGAGGGCAGGCGGCGGGAGATGAGTCCGTTGAAGGCGACGGCGTTGGCGTTCAGCCAGGTGGCGATGCTGTCGACGGCGAGGTCGACGGCGCCGTGGTGCGCGTCGGCCGCGACGATCTTCTCCAGCCACACTCCGGCCGGCGTGCCCCACTCCGGGGCGACGAGGTGCTCGCGGGCGAGGTCGGTGATGAGGTCGCGCACGTCATCGTCGCTGAGGGCGTTGAGCACCGCGGTGGCGACCGTCGCTCCCTCCGTGCCGACGCGTTCGGCGTGCGCGGGCTCGCGCAGCCACTCGCCGGCCCGCAGCGCGATCGGGGTGCTGGAGAGCTTCGTGCGCACGACGTCCGCCGCGAGGAAGTTCGTCTCCACGAACTCCCCGAGCGTGCGGCCGATCTCGTCCTTGCGGCTCGGGATGATCGCCGTGTGCGGGATCGGGATGCCGAGCGGATGCCGGAACAGCGCCGTCACGGCGAACCAGTCGGCCAGGGCGCCGACCATGCCGCCCTCTGCCGCGGCGCGCACATAGGAGAGCCAGCCGACGCGCTCCTGAAGGGCGAAGGCGATGACGAAGGCGAGCGCCATGAAGATCAGCGCGCCGAGCGCGACGGCCTTCATGCGGCGGAGCGCGCGCAGTCGGTCCTGGTCGGCGGGGGAGAGCTGCGTCATCGGCGTTCGCGGCATGGAGTCATCCTTTCACGCGATCACCGGGCGGGGCGTGGTCGGGGGGATGAAGCGTCTCGGCGCCCAGACAGGATCACCTGTGTAGTACCATCACTACATTCTGAATCGAGGTGCACGATGTTCACCATGAGCGCTCGAGAGTTCAATCAGTCCGTTGCGCGTGCGCAGCGTGTCGCCGACGGTGAGCCGGTGCTGATCACCAAGCGCGGCGAGCCGGCGTATGTGCTGCTCAGCATCGCGGAGTACGAACGGATCGTTCCAGCCCGACCGGGGTCGATGCTCGAGCTTCTCGCGATGCATGATGACGACCTCGCGAACGACGACGGCGCGTTCGACCGCATCATCGACGAGATCGTCGCCGACCGGAAGAACGACTTCGGTCGCCCTCCGATCGAGTTCTGAGCGATGTATCTGGTCGATACGAACACCTTCTCCGAGGCGCGGCGCGGGGGAGAGATCGGAAGCGCTGCGCGGACGTGGATGGAAGGAGTGGTCCCTGACGCCCTGCACATGAGTGCGATCACGGACTACGAGTTGGAGCTCGGAGTTCTCGGACTTCACAGACGCGACCCGCGGCAGGCGAGGGCGCTCAGGCAGTGGTTGAGTGTGATCCGCCAGAGCCTCGGCCCGCGCATCCTCCCCGTCTCTCCCGAGATCGCGCGGACGTGCGCCGCGCTCAACGTGCCGAATCGGCGGCCGTGGGCGGACGCGCTCATCGCCGCCACCGCACTGCACCACGGGCTGACCGTCGTCACTCGCAACGAGAAGGACTTCGACGTCCCCGGGCTCGCGGTGATCAACCCCTTCTCGAGCTGATCGGCCGGCGTCCGGCCCACGCGAGTACGCTCGATTCCGTGATCGAAGACATCAAGAAGCGCGCCCTGCACCGCACCAGCATCCTCGAGGGCCAGATGCGCGGCGTCGCGCGGATGATCGAGAACGAGGAGTACTGCATGGACATCATCACGCAGTCCCGTGCGATCCAGAAGTCCCTGGAATCCCTCAACAGGCTCCTGCTGGAGAACCACCTGCGCACGCACGTCACGCACATGTTCGAGGAGGGCGGCGACGAGCGCGACAAGGCGGTCGTCGAGCTCCTCAAGGCGTTCGACTTCGACTCGAAGTAGACGACTTGATCGCACGTTGATTCGTGATCTCGCAACGGAAATCGTTGCGAGAGGCCCAACTGACCTCGGTTTTCGCTGTACCTGATGCGGTTCGTGTGTTTGACTGTCCCCCAGTGATTCTCAATGGGGAGGCTTCATGCCCGATTCCACCGGCGGCGTCAGCATCGACGGCGTCACCAAGCTCTACGGCGCCGCCACGGCCGTCGACCATCTGACTCTCGACATCCAGCCCGGCGAGTTCCTCTCCCTGCTCGGACCTTCCGGCTGCGGCAAGACGACGACGCTCCGGATGATCGCCGGGTTCGAGTACCCGGATGCCGGCGACATCCGCATCTCCGGTCGCAGCGTCCTCGACCTGCCTCCGCACAAGCGCGAGGTCAACACCGTGTTCCAGGCCTACGCGCTGTTCCCGCACATGACCGTCGCCGAGAACGTGGCGTACGGCCTGCAGCAGCGCAGGGTGCCCAAGGCCGAGCAGCGCGAGCGCGTCGCCGAGGCTCTCGACATGGTGCAACTGCGCCGCTTCGCCGATCGCAAGCCCACCCAGCTCTCCGGAGGGCAGCAGCAGCGCATCGCCCTGTCGCGCGCGCTGATCAACCGGCCCAGCGTGCTCCTGCTCGACGAGCCACTCGCCGCCCTCGACCGTCAGCTCCGCGAGGAGATGCAGCTCGAGCTCAAGCTGCTGCAGGCGAGGCTCGGCACCACGTTCGTCTTCGTCACCCACGATCAGGCCGAGGCGCTGTCGATGAGCGACCGCATCGCGGTGATGCGGGCCGGCCGCATCGAACAGCTCGCCGAGCCCGCGGAGATCTACGCCGAACCGGCATCCGCGTACGTGGCGTCCTTCATCGGACAGCAGAACTTCGTGCACGGCGCCGTGCGCGCCGACGGCACCTCCCTCGACACCGGGATCGGCGTGATCGGCGGACGGTGGGGCGGCGAGAGGGTCGCATCGGGGCAGGCGGCGGTGGCCGCGATCCGGCCGGAGTACGTGCGCCTCGAGGCGGAGGGAGAGGCCGGCATCCCCGGTCGCGTCCTCGGGGTGTCGCACCTCGGCGAGACCCTGCAGGTCGCCGTGCAGGTCGGCGGCGAGTCCACCTTCCTCTCGAGGATGCCCGCCCCCACGGCGCCGCGGATCCAGGTGGATGACGATGTGCGCTGCGTATGGGACGCCGCGGACGTGCGGCTGTTCGCCGCCGACGGCATCCCCACCACGGCGACGCACGTCATCGCACTGCCGAAGGCCGCCGCATGACCGGGGCGCCCCCGGTGCGCGTGCTGGCGAACCGCGGCGCGGCGCACATCATCCGCACCGAGCTGACCAGGCGAGGGTTCCTCGCGACCGCGCTCGCCGCGACCGGGACGGTGCTGTTCACCGCGTGCGCTCCGGGCCAGGTCGGCGCAGCCCCGCAGGCTCACGGCGGTCCGCTCGAGGACAAGCTGTCGATCTACACGTGGAGCGACTACGACGCCCCCGAGGTCCTCGATGCGTTCAGTGCGAAGAAGGGGCCCAGGATCGTCGTCGATGCCTTCAACTCGAACGAGGAGCTGATCGCGAAGCTGGTCGCGGCGCGGGGCACCAGCGGATACGACATCGTCGTGCCCAGCGGCCTGTTCGTCACGCCGATGGCCGAGAACGGACTGCTCGAGGAGCTCGACCTCGACCTGATCCCGAACTTCGCCACGATGAATCCGAACTTCATCCATCGCTCCTTCGACCCCGGCAACCGGCACTCGATCTGCAAGGCGTGGGGCACGACCGGTTTCGTCTACGACCGGCGCGTCATCACCAGGGAGCTGACCGACTGGGCGGACTTCATCGATGCGGCGCAGAACGAGGCGTCGGGCAAGGTGTCGCTGCTCGACGATCCCGCTCCGATGTGCGGCATCTACTTCTGGTCGCACGGCATCGACTGGAACACCACGAGGAAGGCGGACCTCGACGCGTGCGAGAGATTCCTCGTGAAGGAGCTCGCCCCGCACGTCTCGACCTTCGACTCCGCGCCGGGAGGGCAGGTGATCCCGCAGGCCTCCGCCGCGCTCGTGCAGTCGTACAGCGGCGACGCGCGCACCGGCATGAACGAGTCCGACGACCCCGAACGCTGGCAGTGGGTGCTCGGCGCCCCCGCCACCGAGCTCTGGATGGACAACTGGGCGATCGCCAAGGGCGCACCGCACCCCGAGGCCGCCCACGCGTTCATCGACTTCATGATCGCGCCCGACGTGCAGCTCGCGCAGGTCGACTACATCGGCTACGACACGGGTGTGCAGGGCACGCAGAAGAAGGCGGAGGACGCCGGGCTCGAGAGGCTCGACATGGTCTACTTCGACGACGGGCAGGTGGAGACGATGCACGAGCAGGAGTTCACCGAGGCGCAGGAGCGGATCGTCTCGATCTGGAATGCGACGAAGGCGGCCGCCGGTGCGTAAGCTCAGGATCCGCTTCGGCCTGGCCCTCCCCGCGTGGGTGTGGCTCATCGTCTTCTTCCTCGTGCCGATCGGCGTGGTGATCTGGTACAGCTTCGGATACAAGCCGAGCATCTTCGCCACGAACTCGAACGACAGGCTGTCGTTCGATCGCTACATCGAGGCGCTGTCGCCGACCTTCTTCACGACGTTCCAGAACACGCTCTGGGTCGGCGTCACCGGCACGCTGCTGTGCCTCCTGATCGGCGCGCCCGTGGCCTACTGGATCGCGGTGAAGGCCGCGCCGTCGCGGAGGGGGATGCTCCTCGCCCTCGTCATGGTGCCGTTCTGGACGAACTTCCTGGTGCGGACCATCGGATGGCAGGTGATCCTCGCCCCCGAGGGGTGGCTCTCGCAGGCGCTGCAGTTCATCGGCGTCATCCCCGGCCCGCTCGAGATGCTCAACACCAGAGGGGCGGTGCTCCTCGGCGTCGTCTACAACTACCTGCCGCTGATGATCCTCCCGCTGTACGTCGCGTTCGACCGCGTCAGCGGACCGCTGCGCGAGGCGAGCAAGGACCTCGGCGCGAACAGCGTCACGACGTTCCTGCGGGTCACGGTGCCGATGGCGCGCCCCGGGATCATCGCCGGCATCCTTCTGGTGTACATCCCTCTCATGGGCGACTACATCACCGCCACCGTGCTCGGCGGCGCGAAAGGCAACATGGTCGGCCAGATCGTCGCCAGCCAGTTCCAGACGGCGCAGAACTGGGCGCTCGGTTCGGCGATGGCTGTGCTGCTCATCCTCACCATCGCCCTGTCGATCGGGGTGGCGGCGCTGCTGCTGTGGCTCGTCACGATCCCGGTGCGACGACGCAACCGTCTCATCCTCGGGGAGGCATCATGACCAGGCGCGGCATCACACGACACCTTCTGCCGATCTGGGCGACTCTGGTGTTCCTCTTCCTGTTCCTGCCGATCATCGTGATCATCGTGTACTCCTTCAACGTCGGTCGGCTGCTCGTGTCGTGGGACCACTTCGGGTTCGACTCGTTCGCCGCCATCGTCACGAAGCCCGCGATCCGCGACGCCGTCCTGGTGTCTCTGCGCACGGGCCTGCTCGCGGCGGTCTTCGCGACCGCCCTGGGAACGCTCGCCGGCATCGCCATGGCGCGGACGCCCGGCAGGTGGGTCGGCTGGTTCCTGGCGATGCTGCTGCTGATCTCGGTGACGCCGGAGATCGTGGACGCGGTGGCGCTGCTGCCGTGGATGGTGTTCCTCGGGCAGGACCTGGGGATGAGCGTCTTCAACGACGGCACGGTGCGGCTCGTCGTCGGGCAGTCGCTGTTCTCCATCGCAATCGTGTCGTACATCGTGCGGGCGAGGCTGGTGGGTCTGGACGCGCGGCTCGAGGAGGCGTCTGCGGATCTGTACGCCCCGCCGTTCCGCACGTTCATGAAGGTGACGCTGCCGCTCGCGATGCCGGCCGTGCTCGCCGGATTCCTGCTCTCGTTCACACTCGGGCTCGACAACACCGTCGTCTCGGCGTTCGTGCAGGTCTCGGGCACGACCCCGTGGCCGGTCTACGTGCTCAGCGCGCTGCGCAGCGGCCTGCGCCCCGAGATCGCCGCGGTGTCGACGATCATGCTGCTCGTGACGCTGCTGGCGCTCGCGCTGGTGGCCGTGGTGCTGAAGAAGGCCGGCGACTCCGCCACCGACATCGCCCGCACGATGGCGGGCGGCTGAGGGGTCTCCTCCCGAACGCGAGAACTCCTCCCGAACCTGTATGGCTCGGGAGGAGTTCTCGATGACGGGTCAGCTCGCGGCGTGCTCGTCCGCGACGGTGAGGGCCTCATCGATCGCGGACAGGCCGCGCACGAGCTCCTCTTCGGAGATGACCAGCGGGGGAGCGACGTGCACGCGGTTGAAGTGCGTGAACGGCCAGACGCCGGCCTTCTTCGCGGCGGCGGCGAAGGCGCCCATGGGCGCGGCATCCGCGCCTGAGGCGTTGAAGGGCACCAGCGGCGCGCGGGTCTCCCGGTCGCGCACCAGCTCGATCGCCCAGAACAGGCCGCGTCCTCTGACGTCGCCGACGCTCGGGTGCGTCTCAGCCCAGGATCGCAGCGTCGGCTCCACCACGCGGGCGCCGAGGTCGCGCACGCGCTCCAGGATGCCGTCACGACGGAACACCTCGAACGTGGCGACACCGGCAGCGCACGCGAGCGGGTGACCGGAGTAGGTCAGGCCGCCCGCGAAGGGCACGGTGTCGAACGCCTTCGCGATGGAGTCCGAGATGACGACGCCGCCGAGCGGGACGTAGCC
This sequence comes from Microbacterium sp. NPDC057944, assembly GCF_042887445.1. Classification (NCBI taxonomy): domain Bacteria; kingdom Bacillati; phylum Actinomycetota; class Actinomycetes; order Micrococcales; family Microbacteriaceae; genus Microbacterium; species Microbacterium sp. NPDC057944. The sequence continues at coordinate 314,347 of NZ_JBHVPJ010000003.1, read as the reverse complement.
CGAGTTCACGCCCTTCGCGAAGGTGATGAGGTCGGGCTTCGCGTCGAACGCGTCGATGCCGAACCACTCGCCCAGACGACCGAAGCCGACCATGACCTCGTCGGCGATGTAGACGATGCCGTAGCGGTCGCACAGTTCGCGCACGCCCTGCAGGTAGCCGGGCGGCGGGATCAGGACGCCGTTGGTGCCGACGACGGTCTCGATGATGATCGCCGCGATCGTCTGCGGACCCTCGAGCTGGATGGTCTGCTCGAGGTGGGCGAGCGCGCGCTCGGCCTCCTGTTCCGGCGTCTCCGAGTGGAACGGCGAGCGGTACAGGTACGGCCCGAAGAAGCGCACGGTGCCGGAGTCGACGGTGTCGTTCGCCCAGCGGCGAGGGTCGCCCGTGAGCGAGATCGCCGTGGCCGTGGAGCCGTGGTAGCTGCGGTACATCGAGAGCACCTTGCGGCGCCCGGTCGACTGCCGCGCCATGCGCACGGCGTACTCGTTGGCCTCGGCGCCGCCGTTGGTGAAGAAGACCTTCTCCATGCCGTCGGGCGCGACCTCGGCGATGAGCCGTGCGAGCTCACCGCGCACGTCGTTCGCCACGGACGGCTGGATGGTCGCCAGGCGCCCGGCCTGCTGCTGGATCGCCGACACGAGATCGGGATGCTGGTGTCCCAGGTTCAGGTTCACCAGCTGGCTGGAGAAGTCGAGGTAGGCGTTGCCCTGGTAGTCCCAGAACGTCGAGCCCTCGCCCGCGGCGACCGGAAGCGGGTCGATGAGGCCCTGCGCGCTCCACGAGTGGAAGACGTGCCCGCGGTCGTCCGCACGCACCTGAGCCTCGGCAGCCGCGTCGGGCAGCGCGTGCGCGGCTCCGTGTCGGTCGGTGTAGTTCGTCATGTCGGTGCCTTTCGAGAACCGTGTCCGATCAGTGGTTGCTGGGGAAGCCCAGGTCGATCTGCGAGGGGGTGTGGTCGGGCCAGCGGGTGGTGACCACCTTGGACCGAGTGTAGAAGTGCACCGACTCGGGGCCGTAGATGTGGGAGTCGCCGAACAGCGAGTCCTTCCAGCCGCCGAAGGAGTACGCGCCGATCGGCACGGGGATCGGCACGTTCACGCCGACCATGCCGACCTCGATGTCGAACTCGTACTGACGTGCGGTGCCGCCGTCGCGTGTGAAGATCGCGGTCCCGTTGCCGTAGGAGTTGGAGTTCACGAGTTCCACGGCGTCTGCATAGCTCTCCACGCGGACCACGGAGAGCACGGGGCCGAAGATCTCGTCCTCGTAGACCTTCATGCCGGGACGGACGTGGTCGACGAGGCTCACGCCGATGAAGAAGCCGTCGGAGTCGAACTGCTGAGTGGTGCCGTCGACGACGACGGTCGCGCCTTCGGCCGCTGCGCCCGTGACGTAGGAGGCGACGCGGTCGCGGTGCTCGCGCGTGATGAGCGGACCCATCTCGCTCGCGGCATCCGTTCCGTCGCCGATCGTGAGCCCCTGGATGCGCGAGGAGATCGCGGCGATGAGGTCGTCGGCGACGTCGCCGACCGCGACCAGCACCGAGACGGCCATGCAGCGCTCGCCGGCGGATCCGTAGGCAGCGGAGATCGCGGCGTCGGCCGCGGCGTCGATGTCGGCATCCGGCATCACGACCATGTGGTTCTTCGCGCCGCCCAGCGCCTGGACGCGCTTGCCGGCGGCAGAGGCGCGCTGGTAGATCGAGCGGGCGATGGGGGTGGATCCCACGAAGCTGATCGCGTTCACGCGCGGCGACTCGAGCAGCGCGTCGACAGCCTCCTTGTCGCCGTTGACGACGTTGAGGACGCCGGCGGGCAGGCCCGCCTCCTGGAAGAGCTTCGCGAGCCAGATCGCCGCCGACGGGTCCTTCTCGCTGGGCTTGAGGACGACCGTGTTGCCGCAGGCGATCGCGGAGGCGACCATCCACAGCGGCACCATGACCGGGAAGTTGAAGGGGGTGATCGCGGCGACGACGCCGACCGGCTGCTTCACGGAGTGCACATCGACGCCGCGGGCGACCTGCTCGCTGCGCTCGCCCTTGAGCAGGTGCACGAGGCCGGCGGCGAACTCGACGTTCTCGATGCCTCGCGACACCTCGCCCGCGGCATCCGACAGCACCTTGCCGTGCTCGTTCGTGACGATCGCGGCGAGCTCGGGGGTGCGCTCCTTGAGAAGCTGGCGCAGGCGGAAGAACACGTCGGCGCGCTTGATCAGGCTCGTCTCGCGCCACGCGGGCAGGGCAGCGGCAGCGGCGGCGATGGCGGTCTCGACCTCGGCGGTCGACGCGAACGCGACCTCCCTGGCGACCTCGCCGGTGGCGGGGTTGAAGATCTTGCCGGTGCGGGCCGCCTCGGCGGTCTCCGCTCCGTCGATGACGTGACGAACGATGTCCACGGTTCTCCTTCGAGCTGGAAGCGCTTATCGAACACTCTGACCGGGGTTCGATACGCTGGTACTTCTCAATGATCACAGAGGGGAACGGCGATCAGCGATGTCAGAACGTCAGGACTTCGGCGCAGATCAGACAGATCGTCCGGTGCGACGGGATGCGCTGCTGACCGTGGCGGATGTGCTCGCCGAGCCGGTGCTGCAGGCGGGCTCTCCGGAGGTGATCGTCGGGGGACGAGCCCTCGACGCCGAGGTGCGCTGGGCGCACGTCTCCGACAGCGCCGCCGTCGCCCGCCTGCTCGACGGCGGAGAGCTGCTGCTCAGCACCGGGGCGGGGTGGCCGTCGGATGCGGGGGAGCTGCGCTCGTTCGCACAGGCGCTGCATCGCGCCGGGATCGCGGGCATCGTCGTCGAGCTCGGCTCCGGGCACGCGCGCGTCCCCGCTCCCGTGATCGACGTGTGCGTCGAGGTGGAGCTGGCGCTGATCGCGCTGCACGCGGAGATCAAGTTCGTCACGGTCACCGAGGCCGTGCACCGGGCGCTGATCGCGGCGCAGACCGACGCGCTTCGTGAGCGCCAGCGACTGCACGAGCTGTTCACAGCGCTGAGCCTTCAGGGAGCCCCGGCCGACGTCGTGGTGTCGGAGACGGCGAAGGCGCTGGGCGCCCCGGTCGTCCTGGAGAACCTCGCGCACGAGGTGATCGCGCTGGAGGCGCTGCGGATGCCGGTGGCCGAGGCGCTGACGGATCTCGGGGAGGCCGATCGCGTCCCGGTGCAGGCGAGAGGGGTGCGGTGGGGGACGCTCCTGGCGCTGCCAGGACCCGCGCATCCTGCGGGTCGCCTCACGGTGCTGGAGCAGGGGGCGACCGCGCTCGCGTTCGGATGCCTCGCCGACGGCGGCGACGCCGAGTGGTCGGTGCTCGCCCAGAGCGGCATCATCGACGACCTGCTCGGGGCGCGGTTCGCGAGCCCCGACGACATCGCCGCGCGCCTCGCCGCCGGGGGCTTCGCCGTCGCGGATCGACAGTGCCACGGAATCGTCGCTCGCGGTGCACGCTCGGCCAGCGAGCTCGCGTATCGCGCCAGGCAGGCGGGATGCGCCGTCGTGGCCGCCCGGGTGGGCGACGACGACGTGGCGCTGCTGTCGCTGCCGGCATCCGTCGTGCTCACCGACGAGCTGGTGGTCCGCATCGCGGGCGGCGAGCGGGCGGTCTTCGTCGGACCACCGGCCGACGGCGTGCTCGATCTGCTCTCCTCCCTCCGCGCCGCGCGCGACCTGGCGGCGAGCGATCGCTCCGACGCGGGCGCTCGGGTGCGTCGCGTCGACGATCGTCCGCTCGAGCGCCTGGTCGCCTCACTGCGCGACGACCACCGCCTGCACGCGCACAGCGAGCGGATGCTCGCGCCCCTCGTCGCCTACGACCGCGAACGCCGAGGCGATCTGCTCGACGTGCTCGGCGCACTCGTCGCTCATCCGGGCAACCGCTCTGCGGCGGCATCCGCCAGCCATCTCTCCCGGTCGGTGTTCTACCAGCGGATCACGCTGATCGGCGATCTGCTGGACGCCGACCTCGACGACGGCGAGACGCTCGCGGCGCTCCACCTCGCGCTGCTGGCGAGGCGGAGCACCGCGGGGAGCTAGAGGACCCCCTGCGCGCGGGTCAGCACATCGCGGAGGATCTGCTCGATCTCGCGGAACTCGGACGGCCCGATCGTGAGCGGCGGTGCGAGCTGAATCACGGGGTCGCCGCGGTCGTCGGCGCGGCAGTACAGCCCCGCCTCGTAGAGCGCGGGGGAGAGGAAGCCGCGCAGCAGGCGCTCGGACTCCGCGTCGTCGAACGTCTCCCGGGTCGTCTTGTCCTTGACCAGCTCGATGCCGAAGAAGTACCCGTCGCCGCGGACGTCGCCCACGATGGGCAGGTCGCTGAGCTTCTCGAGCTCGGCGCGGAACAGGGGGGAGTTCTCCCGCACGTGCGCGTTGAGGTTCTCCTCGTCGAAGATCGCGAGGTTCTCCAGCGCGACCGCGGCCGACACGGGGTGCCCGCCGAAGGTGTAGCCGTGATAGAAGGTCGTGTCGCCCTTCGAGAACGGCTCGTAGATGCGGTCGCTGACGATGGTCGCGCCGATCGGGGAGTAGCCGCTGGTCATGCCCTTGGCGCACGTGATCATGTCGGGCACGTAGCCGAGTCCCGTGCACGCGAAGGTGTGGCCGAGACGACCGAAGGCGCAGATGACCTCGTCGGACACGAGCAGCACGTCGTACTTGTCGCAGATCTCACGGACCCTGGCGAAGTAGCCGGGAGGCGGCGGGAAGCACCCGCCGGAGTTCTGCACGGGCTCGAGGAACACCGCGGCGACCGTCTCCGGGCCTTCGAAGAGGATCATCTCCTCGATGCGGTCGGCGGCCCATCGTCCGAACAGCTCGATGTCGTCAGACGGCGCGCCCATCTCGGCGGCGCGGTAGAAGTTCGTGTTCGGCACACGGAATCCACCGGGGGTGACCGGCTCGAACATCGCCTTCATGGCGGGGATGCCGGTGATCGCCAGAGCGCCCTGCGGGGTGCCGTGGTAGGCGACCGCGCGCGAGATGACCTTGTGCTTGGTGGGCTGGCCCATCAGCTTCCAGTACTGCTTGGCGAGCTTGAAGGCGGTCTCGACCGCTTCGCCGCCGCCTGTGGAGAAGAAGACGCGGTTCAGGTCGCCCGGCGCCTCCTCGGCCAGCCGATCGGCGAGCTCGATCGCCGCGGGGTGGGCGTACGACCACAGCGGGAAGAAGGACAGCTCAGACGCCTGCTTCGCCGCAGCCTCGGCGAGCCGGCGACGGCCGTGACCCGCGTTGACCACGAACAGGCCGGCGAGGCCGTCGAAGTACTCCTTGCCCTTGGAGTCCCAGATGCGGTGGCCGTCGCCCTTGACGATGATGGGCACGCCCGACTTCTCCATCGTGGACTGCCGGGTGAAGTGCATCCAGAGGTGGTCTTTGGCCATCGCCTGGAGTTCGGCTTCGGTGGGTGTGGTGCTCATCTGGTCCCCCAGTTGTAGAGCTGCTTCTGCAGCTTGGCGTAGATGAAGGTCTCGGTCGACAGGACTCCGTCGATCGGTCGGATGCTGTCGTTGATCAGCGCGAGCAGATCGTCGTCGTCCTCGCACACGACCTCGGCGAGGATGTCGAACGAACCGACCGTGATCACGACGTAGTCGATCGCCTCGATCGCGGCGATCTCCTCGGCGACGACCCGGGTGTCGCCGGTCACGCGGATGCCGATCATCGCCTGCCGGCTGAAGCCGAGCTGCATCGGATCGGTCACCGCGACGATCTGCATGACCCCGGAGTCGGTGAGGCGCTGCACGCGCTGGCGGACGGCGGCCTCACTGAGGCCGACGACGCGCCCGATATCGGAGTACGAGCGGCGCCCGTCCTCCTGGAGCAGCTCGATGATCGTCTTGGAGACGTCGTCGAGGGTGGGGAGCTTCTTCGTCGAACCCATGGTGCGATCCTCGCATCACCAAGGGTCGATCGGCAACCGATTCCGCAGGAGAAATTCAGAAAATCTGCGAAATCGCGGGTTCAGGCCTCGATCGGCCCCAGCCACGCGCTCGCCGCCGTGGCGTGCGCGGACTCGGGGTCGGAGGGATGGAACGCCCCGGCGAGCACGTCGCGGTAGAGCCGCGACAGCTCGTTGGAGGAGAAGTACGATCCGCCGCCCGCCGTGAGCATCGCCTGGTCGACGACATGCTTGGCGGTGGTGATCGCACGATGCTTCACACCGGACAGCAGCGAGAACCAGCGGGCGCCGTGGTCTGCGCTCTCGTCGACGTCGCGCGCGAGCGCGGCGATCTGCGGCGGCAGCGCATCGTAGGAGAGGGCCATGTCGGCGATCCGCCAGCGGATGTCCGGGTCCTGGGCGTAGGGGAGGCCGGTCCTCTTCGAGGTGCGCTTCTGCGCGGTCAGCACCGCGAGATCGAGGGCGCGGCGCGCGATGCCCGTGTACACAGAGGCGAGCAGGATCTCGAACACCGAGAAGATGCCGAACACGATCGGATCGGGCGTGGGCCCGGGGTCGATGCGGCGGACCACGTGCGCGGCATCCGCCACCGCGCCCTTCAGCCGGGTGGTGCGCGACTGGGTCGCGCGCATGCCCAGGGTGTCCCAGTCGTCTCCGGTCTCGACGGCCGCCGTGCGTTCCACGAAGGCGAACACGAGCTTAGGGGCGTCGTCGCTCGTGGTGTCGAGCCCGTGCAGTCCGAGCTTCGTCCAGACCGGGGCCAGTGAGGTGAAGATCTTCGTCCCCGTGAAGGAGTAGCCGCCGTCTCCTGTCGGCTCGGCAGCGGTGTCGCTGCCGAACAGCACGAGGTCGTTGCCGCCCTCGCTGATGCCGAACGCGAAGACCTCCCCGGCGACGGCGCCGTCCTGCACGAACTCGAGACCAGGCACCCCGCGGTCGGAGAAGACCTTCGCGACGCCCGTCCAGACGAGATGCATGTTGATCGCCAGCGCGGTCGCCGGGGCCGCGCCGGCGAGCCGCTGCTGCAGGAGCGCGGCCTCGGCGAGACCCAGCCCCGCGCCGCCGCGCTCGGCCGGCACGAGGATCGAGAGGTAGCCGGCATCCCGCAGCTCGTCGAGGTCCTGCTGGGGGAAGGTGTTCTCGCGGTCGTGGATCGGTGCGCGCTCGCGGATGCGCTCCAGGAGGTCGTCGGGCAGGTACGCGGCGGGATCGAATTCGCTCATGACAGGGCCTCCAACAGGTGACGCACGGACTCCTCCGGCTTGTCGCGGTGCAGCGAGTGGCCGGCTCCCTCGACCACGCTCATCGTGAGACGCGGATTCGATGCGAGGATCTCCGCGGCCGAGTCTCCGGCGAACAGACTGAAGACGGTCGGATCCGCGGCGATCACGTGCGTGGGGACGGACAGCTGCGCAGCCTCTGGACGGACATCCCACGGCCGGTTCTGGACGCTCGTCTGCTCGACCGCCCAGCGGCTGGCGCGGTGCACGGCGTCCACCTTCAGCTCGACGTCCTGCGGGTGCCAGTGCGGATGCTCGTCGCGCACGGCGTCGATGCGGTTGTCGGCGAACGCGCGCTCCTGGCTCTTGCGGATGACGTTCGCATCGCGTCCGTCGAGCACGATGGCAGGATCGATGAGGACGAGTCGGAGCGTCCATCCGGGAGAGGATGCCGAGGCCACCGTGCCGGAGGCGCCGCCGAGGGAGTGGCCGATCACGGCATCCCAGGCCCCGTCTCCCTCGGGGCGGGTCGCCGCGAGATCGGCGGCGTACGCCGCGATCGTGTAGTCGAGGGAGCGGGGCGCGTCTCCGTGACCGCGCAGGTCGACGGCGGTGGCGTGCCATCCGGCCCCGGCCAGGGCGTCGCCCAGACGCCACATGAGAGCGGCCGAGGAGCCGAGACCGTGCACGAGGAGCGCTCGTCTGGAGGACGCGGGATCTCCCCAGGAGATGCGGGGGAGGCTGAGCGGCGCGGGCATGAGCCCAGCTTACGATCCGCTCAGGACGGGGTGACGGCGAGCGGCTCCGTGTCGGGGCGGGGGCTCGCGTCGCGGCCTCGTAGGTCGGGGAATGCTCGGACGAACACGATCGACACCACCAGCCCGACCGCGGCGAACAGTGTGGCCGCGAGGTACGCCCCGCGCCAGTCGGTGACGTCGACGAGGAAGCCGGCGACCGCGGAGCCCGCAGCCGCGCCGATGAGCTGACCGGTGCCCGCCCAGCCGAACGCCTCGGCGGTCTCGCTGAACTTCACGCTCGCCGAGGTGATCGCGAAGAGCATCGCGAGGGCGGGGGCGATGCCGATCCCCGCGAGGATCAGGGTGCCGCCGAGCCAGAACACGTTCAGCATCACCATCGTCAGCGCGAGGCCGACCGTGACGATCAGCAGTCGCCTGGCCATCGCCCAGGGGCCGATGGGGAGGTGGCCGAACGCGAGTCCGCCCGCCAGGCTGCCCGCGGAGAACACCGCGAGGACGAGCCCCGCCTCCAGGCTTCCGTGTTCGAAGGTGGCGACGACGCCGACCTCGACCGCGGCGCACGCGCCGATCAGGAGGAAGCCGATCACGGTCGCCAGCATCACCGGCGGCTTGAGCACGACAGTGCCGAGGGGGTTGCGGCTGCGCGGGATGCGGACGCGGCCGACCTCGGGGGAGAGGATGAACCACGAGCCGCCGCCGACCAGCACGATCGCCACGAGCAGCAGGCCCTCCACCGTGCCGATCTGCGTGGACACGAGGGTGATCACCACCGGAGCGAGGATCCAGATGATCTCCTGCAGGGAGGCGTCGAGGGAGAAGAGCGGCGTCAGCTGGGACGAGTTCACCAGCTTGGGGTAGATCGTCCGCACCGCTGCCTGGATCGGCGGGGTGGAGAGCCCGGCGATCAGACCGAGGATCATGTAACCCGGCAAGGTGAGAGGCAGCAGGGCGAGACCCAGGACGGCGACGACGCACACGCTGAGCGTGAGAGTGAGCACGCGCCGCATGCCCCAGACACCCATCCACCGACTCGTGATCGGGCCGGCGACGGCCTGGCCGACGCTGGTCGCCGCGAGCACGAGACCGGCGGCGCCGTACGAGCCGGTCTGCTGCTCGACGTGCAGCAGGATCGCGAGGGAGCTCATCCCGTTCGGGAAGCGCGCGGTCAGCTGAGCAGCGATCATGCGCGCCACTCCCGGCGTGCGAAGAAGATCCCGGTATCCCGCCACGGGTCAACGCTACCGGGCGGCGGGGACACGGAGGAACCCGCGTGTGCGCGTCGCGCACGGCGCTTGCCTCCCGGTGAACGGCTGATCGCGTCCTCTTGCTCCCTCGCGGGCACGCGCGCGAACGTGGACCGCGGACCCGGCGCCCGGTCGGGTCGCCGAGGAGGACCCGATGACCCAGGTGCTGAGAGCCCGACGAGGAGCTGTTCCGGCCGAGGCGACGGCTGGATTCTCCTCCTTCCGCGCCGACGAGGCGGAGGCCCTGTGGGGCGCGCTGCGTCGCCACACCCTCGAGCTGAGCTGCGGAGACGGCGACCGGGATGCCCGCCGCGCGGCCGTGGGGGAGGTGCTCGACGTCTGGCTGGACGACGTGCTCGCCGTCGAGGAGCCCGGAGATGAGGAGTCGTCCTGCACGGTGCGGCTGCCGAGCGACGACACCGACCTCGTCCTCGCCCTGCTGACGAGGGGCTTCGCTCCCGTCACGATCGACGCGGCCCGCAGGCTGTCCTCCTCCGGCCGATCGGATGCCGCGCACGGACTCGCCGCCGTGCACGGACTCGGAGACGGGGCGCTGCTGCGTGCGGCCTCGGCATCTGACGCCCCGGCGCTCGCCGCCTTCGACGCCCTTCTCCTCTCCCATGAGGCCGACTTCGGCGCCGTGTTCCGCAGGCAGGGGGCGGAGCAGCTGCTTCTGGCGTCGATGACGGATCGACTGCGGTCCTGGCCGGACTGGACGTGGTTGATCGAGCAGGACGGCGCGGCGCTCGGCTACGTGCACGCCTTCCCCGACTCGGAGACGCCCGGCTCTCCGCCTCGCGCCTACCTCGACGCCATGTACCTCGCCCCGGATGCGCGCGGAGCCGGACTCGGCCGGAGGGTGGTCGACGCCGTCCACGGCATCCTCGCGGGGGAGGGCGCGGGCTCCGTGCGGCTCGACTACTCGGTGGCGAATCCGCAGTCGGGGCCGTTCTGGTCGCGCCTCGGCTACCGGCCAGTCACGACCACCTGGCAGCGTCGTCCGTCGGTGCGCTGAGGTCCGTGTCGCGGACACGCCGCGACACGCCGGAACGCAGTTTCCACAGAAAATCGAATGTCGGATGCCGCGCGTAGCGTGCCCCCTGTGGATGGATCCGAGCGGGTCTCTCCGGAGCCGCGAGTTTACGCGTTTCGACGCCCGGTTCGACACCCTCGGGGCTGTGGAAGAAACGGTGGAGAACCTGTGTTGTATCGGTGGAGAACGGTGGAAAACTACACGGATGTAACTACTACCCCTTGTGGTCGCCTCCAATGTCCGTCCCTATATGTAGTATTGAACTCCCGGCGGGGGTCTGCCGGATAAACCAGAGATTTGAGGGGATTCACGATGTCGATCACGGTCTACACGAAGCCTTCCTGCGTTCAGTGCAACGCCACCTATCGTGCGCTGGATGCCAAGGGCATCGAGTACGAGATCCACGACCTGTCGGAGGACCCGGCGGCGCTCGAGCAGGTCAAGTCGCTCGGCTACATGCAGGCGCCGGTCGTCGTGACCGATGAGGACCACTGGTCGGGCTTCCGTCCCGACAAGATCGACGAGCTCGCGTCCCGTCTGGCCTGATCACCCATGAGCGCCGTCGCGACCGCTGCGCCGCTCCTGGTCTACTTCTCCAGCGTGTCGGGCAACACCGCACGCTTCGTCGAGAAGCTCGGGCTTCCGGCCCGTCGTATTCCGCTTCGACCGCAGGAAGAGCCGCTCGTCATCGACGAGCCGTTCGTGCTCATCACCCCCACCTATGGCGGGGGTGAGGGGCGCGGCGTCGAGCGCGGAGCCGTGCCCAAACAGGTGATCCGGTTCCTCAACGACGAGAACAACCGGCGTCACATCCGCGGAGTCATCTCCGCGGGCAACACCAACTTCGGCGAGTCCTTCTGCCTCGCCGGCGAAATCATCAGCCGCAAGTGCCACGTGCCTCACTTGTACCGGCTCGAAATCTTCGGCACACAGGACGATGTCGATCGGGTGACCGACGGATTGGAACGACGGTGGGTATTGCAGTCGACGAGCACGCAGAGCGTGACGCAGTGACCGAGACGGTGGCCTTCAAGGCGAACCCCTCTTATGAGGGGCTCGACTATCACGCGCTCAACGCGATGCTGAACCTGTACGACGCGGACGGCAAGATCCAGTTCGACGCCGACAAGCGCGCGGCGCGGGAGTACTTCCTGCAGCACGTCAACCAGAACACGGTGTTCTTCCACTCGCTCAAGGAGCGGCTCGACTACCTCGTCGAGAAGGAGTACTACGAGCCCGCCGTGATCGAGCAGTACTCGATGGAGTTCATCCAGAAGCTCAACGACCTGGCGTACGGCAAGAAGTTCCGCTTCGAGACGTTCCTCGGGGCCTTCAAGTACTACACGAGCTACACGCTCAAGACGTTCGACGGCAAGCGCTACCTCGAGCGCTTCGAGGACCGCGTCGTGATGACCGCCCTGGGTCTCGCAGACGGCGATGAGAAGCTCGCCGTCGCGCTGGTCGAGGAGATCATCTCCGGCCGCTTCCAGCCGGCGACCCCGACGTTCCTCAACGCGGGCAAGGCTCAGCGCGGCGAGCTCGTCAGCTGCTTCCTCCTGCGCATCGAAGACAACATGGAGTCGATCGCCCGCGGCATCAACTCCGCCCTCCAGCTCTCCAAGCGCGGCGGCGGCGTGGCGCTGCTGCTCTCGAACATCCGCGAGGCGGGTGCGCCGATCAAGCAGATCGAGAACCAGTCCTCCGGCATCATCCCCGTGATGAAGCTGCTCGAAGACTCCTTCAGCTACGCCAACCAGCTCGGTGCCCGTCAGGGTGCCGGCGCGGTGTACCTCAACGCGCACCACCCCGACATCATGCGGTTCCTCGACACCAAGCGCGAGAACGCCGACGAGAAGATCCGCATCAAGACGCTGTCGCTCGGCGTCGTCGTGCCCGACATCACGTTCGAGCTCGCGAAGAACGGCGAGGACATGTACCTCTTCTCGCCGTACGACGTCGAGAAGGTCTACGGGGTGCCCTTCGGCGACATCTCCGTCACCGAGAAGTACCGCGAGATGGTCGACGACCCTCGCATCAAGAAGACGAAGATCAACGCGCGCGAGTTCTTCCAGACGATCGCCGAGATCCAGTTCGAGTCGGGCTACCCGTACATCATGTTCGAGGACACGGTGAACAAGGCCAACCCGATCAAGGGCCGCATCAACATGTCCAACCTCTGCAGCGAGATCCTGCAGGTGAACACGCCGACCACGTACAACGACGACCTGTCGTACGACCAGATCGGCAAGGACATCTCCTGCAACCTCGGCTCGATGAACATCGCGCTGTCGATGGATGCCGATGACCTCGGCCAGACGGTCGAGACGGCGATCCGCGCGCTGAGCGCGGTCAGCGACCAGAGCCACATCCGCTCCGTGCGCTCGATCGAGGACGGCAACGACCGCTCCCACGCGATCGGCCTCGGCCAGATGAACCTGCACGGCTACCTCGCTCGCGAGCACGTGTACTACGGCTCCGAAGAGGGCATCGACTTCACGAACATCTACTTCTACACGGTGCTGTTCCACGCGCTGCGCGCCTCGAACAACCTCGCGATCGAGCGCAAGCAGGCCTTCGACGGCTTCGAGGACTCGACCTACGCGTCGGGGGAGTTCTTCGACAAGTACATCGATCAGGCGTGGGTGCCGGCGACCGAGAAGGTCAAGGAGCTCTTCGCGGGCAAGCACATCCCGACCCAGGAGGACTGGGTCGCGCTCAAGGCGTCGATCCAGGAGCACGGCATCTACAACCAGAACCTGCAGGCCGTGCCGCCGACCGGTTCGATCTCGTACATCAACAACTCGACGTCGTCGATCCACCCGATCGCGTCGAAGATCGAGATCCGCAAGGAAGGCAAGCTCGGTCGCGTCTACTACCCGGCTGCGTTCATGACGAACGACAACCTGGAGTACTACCAGGACGCGTACGAGATCGGCTACGAGAAGGTCATCGACACGTACGCCGCCGCCACGCAGCACGTCGACCAGGGCCTGTCGCTGACGCTGTTCTTCAAGGACACCGCCACCACGCGCGACATCAACAAGGCGCAGATCTACGCATGGCGCAAGGGCATCAAGACGATCTACTACATCCGTCTGCGTCAGATGGCGCTCGAGGGCACCGACATGACCGAGTGCGTCTCCTGCATGCTCTGACCTGTCCCTGAACCCGAGAAACGACGAGAAGATGACTCCCCACACCCCGATCAAGCTGGTCGACAGCGTGCAGGCGATCAACTGGAACCGCATCATCGACGACAAGGACCTCGAGGTCTGGAACCGTCTGGTGAACAACTTCTGGCTGCCGGAGAAGGTGCCGCTGTCGAACGACATCCAGTCGTGGAACACGCTGACCGCTGACGAGCAGCTGCTCACGATGCGCGTGTTCACCGGCCTGACGCTGCTCGACACGATCCAGGGCACCGTCGGCGCCGTGTCGCTGATCCCCGACGCGATCACTCCGCACGAGGAGGCGGTGTACACCAACATCGCGTTCATGGAGTCGGTGCACGCGAAGAGCTACTCCTCGATCTTCTCGACGCTCGCGTCGACCAAGGAGATCGACGAGGCGTTCCGCTGGTCCACCGAGAATCCGAACCTTCAGAAGAAGGCTCAGATCATCATGGACTACTACCAGGGCGACGACCCGCTCAAGCGCAAGGTCGCCTCGACGCTGCTCGAGTCGTTCCTCTTCTACTCGGGCTTCTACCTGCCGATCTACTGGTCGTCGAAGGCGAAGCTGACGAACACGGCCGACCTGATCCGCCTCATCATCCGCGATGAGGCCGTGCACGGGTACTACATCGGCTACAAGTTCCAGAAGGGTCTCGAGAACGAGACCGAGGAGCGCCGTCAGGAGCTGAAGGACTACACCTTCAACCTCCTGTTCGAGCTCTACGACAATGAGGTGCAGTACACGCAGGACCTCTACGACGGCGTCGGCCTCACCGAAGACGTCAAGAAGTTCCTGCACTACAACGCCAACAAGGCGCTGATGAACCTCGGGTACGAGGCGATGTTCCCGTCGACGGTCACGAACGTGAACCCGGCGATCCTGTCAGCGCTCTCGCCGAACGCCGACGAGAACCACGACTTCTTCTCCGGTTCGGGTTCGTCCTACGTGATCGGCAAGGCCGAGGCCACGGAAGACGACGACTGGGACTTCTAGACGGAGCCCGTCAGTCGCAGAATCTGTGACGACGAAAGGCCCCAGGGCGCTCGCTCGAACCGAGCGAACCCCCTGGGGCCTTTGTCGTGTCCGCGGTGTTCTGCGTCAGCGGGCGCGTCCGCTCGCCCCCCAGCGGTGATGCATCCCGGTCAGGAGCGCATCGAGGCCGATCGTGAACAGCAGGTCACGCGGGCGCAGGTCGCGTTCGGCCACCGTGGCGGCGAACGCCGTCGCCGTGCGCGCCAGCACGGGAGAGCGGCCCGGGTCCTTGGGCTGGTACACGTCATCCGGGGATTCCGAGTCGGCGGTGGCGCCGAAGATGTAGGTCTCCAGGATGCTCATCGCGGTGATGATGCTCTCATCCGGCCACCCCGCCTCGGTGAACCCGGTCACCACGCGCTGATACATCAGCGCCGTGTAGGGCGTATGAGCCAGAGGGACCGCGACGATGAGCGGCACCAGCTCGGGACGTGCGCGAAGACTCTCCAGATAGCTCCAGGCCCAGCGGGAGAGCGCCTCGCGAAGGGGCACGACGCCGAAGCCCGTCGTGTCAACGGTCGCAGCGAAGCGCTCCTGCAACAGCGCCAGCACGTCGTCACGGGAGGCGACGTGGTTGTAGAGGGCGCTGGGAGTCACCCCCAATCGTCGCGCGAGCGCGCGCATCGTGAGCCCGCGGATCCCCGCGGCGCGGATCTCGGCGAACGCCGCCTCGGCGATCAGGTCGCGATCGAGCACGCGCTCGCGGGGCCTTCCCGGCGCGCGCCGGACGGACGGCGCAGCGACGGCGCGCGATGTCGACATGGGTCCTCATTAATGAACGATCGGAATTGGGCTCGAGCTGATTCTATGCGCTCCTGCGCCCGATAAATGTACGGTCCCGGTGATCTCCTGGAGCGTGATGCGACCGCTTGCCTAGGCTTGGAAGGCCATCAGCGCTGATTCGGCTCGGTACTCCGGCCACGCTGTGAGCGGGTCCGCCCTGCGCGGTCCGGAGCGAGAGGAAGACCATGACGGGTGCACGATCCACTGCCGGTGACGGGGACGAAACGGAAGTCCTCGACCGTGACGTCGTGGTGATCGGAGCGGGCATATCCGGTCTCGTCACCGCGCGCCGCCTGACCCAGGCCGGGCATTCGGTCGCCGTGCTGGAGGCCAGGGATCGCGTGGGCGGACGCACCTGGTCTCAGACGATCGACGGCTCGTTCTTCGAGATCGGCGGGCAGTGGATCTCGGTCGAGCAGACCGCGCTGAAGGACCTGCTCGCCGAGCTGGGCAAGGAGACCTTCCACCGGTACCGAGAGGGCGACTCCGTCTTCGTGACCCCCGACGGGGTGCGCCACGAGTTCGACGGGGACTTCCCGGTCGCTCCGGCCACGCTGGCCGAGATCGGGCGTCTGGTCGAGGGGCTGGACGAGCTGGCGGCGCAGATGGACGTGAGTGCGCCGTGGGCGCACCCTCGGGCGACGGAGCTGGATCGGATCTCGTTCGCCACCTGGCTCTCCGAGCATTCCGGTGACCCTCAGGCCCGTCGCATCGTCGAGCACTACATCGCCGCGGGCATGCTCACCAAGCCTGCTCACGCCTTCTCCGTGCTGCAGGCGCTGCTGATGATCGCGTCGGCGGAGAACTTCGGAAACCTCATCGACGAGGATCTGCTGCTGGACGAGCGCGTGGTCGGAGGCATGCAGTCGGTCTCGGAGCAGATCGCCGCCGAACTGGGCGCGGACGTCGTGCGCGTGAACGCCCCCGTGCGCTCGCTGCACTGGAGTGCGGACGGCGACGGGGTACCCGGCGAGGTGCTCGCCGTCAGCGACGGACTGCGGGTGCGGGCGCGCTTCGCGGTCGTGGCGGTCCCGCCGAACCTGTACTCGCGCATCGACTACGTGCCGGAGCTGCCGAGGGAGAGGCAGGTCGCTCATCAGCACGTGTCGATGGGTCTCGTGATCAAGGTGCAGGCCGCCTACGATCGTCCCTTCTGGCGCGAAAGGGGTCTCAGCGGGACCGGCTTCGCCTCCCACGAGCTCGTCTGCGAGGTCTACGACAACAGCTCTCCGCACGAGAGCAGAGGCATGCTCGTCGGATTCATCGCGGGGGAGGCCGCGGACCGTGCCTGGTCCCTCCCGGAGGACGAACGTCGTCGCGCGATCCTGAGCTCGTTCGCCGCGTACTTCGGCGAGCAGGCGACGCAGCCCGTGGCCTACTACGTCTCCGACTGGGGGAGCGAGCAGTGGACCCGCGGAGCGTTCGCCACGAGCTACGATCTGGGCGGTCTGAGCCGCTGGGGCCACCAGCAGAACCAGCCGGTCGGACCGATGTTCTTCGCGAGCAGCGACATCCAGGGCAGCGGATACCAGCACGTCGACGGCGGCGTGCGGATCGGCATGGACACGGCAGCGCGGATCGTGGAGGCTCTTTCCGAACGCGTGTGACCTCGACGTGACAGGACGAAGGGCGGCGCCGATCGGCACCGCCCTTCGTCGTTCCTCCGCAGCGGGTCAGCCCCCGACCGGACGTCCGTCCTCGCGGCGCGGCACCGACAGCGGGTTGCCGTCGCGCAGCTCCGCGGGGAGCACGCTCTGCGGGGCGTCCTGGTACGCGATCGGAGTGAGGAAGCGTCGGATCGCCGTCGCCCCGACCGAGGTGTGCACGGACGCCGTGGAGGCCGGCCAGGGTCCGCCGTGGTGCTGGCTCCACGCGATCGCGACGCCGGTCGGCCAGCCGTTGTAGAGCACGCGCCCGGCGATCCGTGACAGCGCCGTCGTCGCCGCCGAGACGAGAACGTCGTCGTCGTCGGGTGCGTGCCAGACGGTGCCGGTCAGGCTCCCCTCGAGCACGGCCAGGGCGGCATCGAGCTGCGAGGCGGAGCCGTATCGCACCAGCAGGGTGAGCGGACCGAAGTGCTCCTGCTGGAACCTCTCCGTTTCTGCGAGGAAGGCGTCGGCGCCGATCGCGGCGACCACGGGCGCGGCCTCCCCGTCCACGGACGGCGCCTGCGCGAGGACCTCCACGTCGGCCTCCGCCTCGAGCTCCGCCGCGCCCTCCCCGAACGCGGAGGAGATCCCGCTCGTGAGCAACCGCTGCCCGGCTGATGCGGCGACGGCTGCGGTCAGCGCCTCGTCGAACTCGGCGCTCGGCGGCACGAACACCAGCCCCGGCTTGGTGCAGTACTGCCCGCCGTCGCGCGTGAACGAGCCGGCCAGGCCGGCCGCGATGCCGGCGCCGGATGCCGCGACCGCCCGCGGCGTGATCACGACCGGATTCACCGAGCCGAGCTCGCCGTAGAACGGGATCGGCGCGGGGCGCGCGGAGGCGAGGTCGAACAGCGCGCGCCCACCGCGGGTGGATCCGGTGAATCCGACGGCGGCGATGAGCGGATGCTGGACGAGTGCGGCTCCTGCGCTGAGGCCCTCCACGAGCGTCAGTGCGTCTGCGGGGCCGTTCGCTGCCACGAGCGCCTCGCGGGCGATCTGGGCCACCCGGCGGGACAGCTCGGGGTGGCCGGGGTGGGCCTTCACGACGACGGGGCACCCCGCGGCCAGCGCCGAGGCGGTGTCGTTGCCGAGCACGGAGAACGCGAACGGGAAGTTCGACGCGGCGAACACCGCGACCACCCCGAGCGGCCGCAGGATGCGGCGCAGGTCGGGCCGAGGCGGGATCAGTGCGGGGTCAGGGCTGTCCAGCGTGGCCTCCAGGTAGGAGCCCTCGCTGATCACGTCGGCGAAGAAGCGCAACTGGGTGGCGGTGCGCACGACTTCTCCGCCGAGTCTCGCGAGGCTCAGATGGGTCTCGACGTGGGCGAGCGCGATCAGCTCGTCGGCGTGCGCGGTGAGCGCATCGGCGATCGCGCGCAGCCAGACCGCGCGATCGCCGCGCGAGGAGTCGGCGAGGCCGGAACGGGCGGCCGCGAGGACGGCATCCTCCATGGCATCGTGCGCACTCATGTCAGAACGCGCTCAGGCCGGTCAGAGCGCGTCCGATGACGAGCTGGTGGATCTCGTCGGTGCCCTCGTAGGTGCGCACGGACTCGAGGTTGGCGGCATGCCGCATCACCGGGAACTCGTTCGTGATCCCGTCTCCCGCGAGGATCGTGCGGGCCTCGTGCGCGATCTTCAGCGCCTCACGCACGCTGTTCAGCTTGCCGACGGAGATCTGCGTCGCGGTCAGAGCACCGCGCTCCTTGAGCCTGCCGAGGTGCAGCGCGAGGAGCGTGCCCTTCTCGACCTCGAGCAGCATGTCGGCGAGCTTGGCCTGGGTGAGCTGGTTCGCGCCGATCGGCTTGCCGAACACCTCGCGGGAGATCGATCGCCCGAGCGCCGCCTCGAGGCAGCTGCGGGCGGCGCCCATGGCGCCCCAGATGATCCCGTACCGTGCTTCGTTCAGGCACCCGAACGGGCCGGAGAGCCCTTCGGCGCCGGGGAGGATCGCGTCGCTCGGCAGCCGCACGCCGTCGAGCGTGACATCGCACTGCACGGACGCGCGCATCGACAGCTTTCCTGAGATCGGCGTCGCCGTGAAGCCGGGTGTGCTCGTCGGGACCAGGAAGCCGCGCACCGCGCGTCCCCCTTCGCCGTACGCGGGGTCGTCGACGCGCGCCCAGACGATCGCGACGTCGGCGAGCGACGCCAGTCCGATCCAGCGCTTGGCGCCGTCGATCACCCAGTCGTCGCCGTCGCGCCGAGCGGTGGTGGTCATCGCTGCGGGGTCGCTCCCGCCCTGCGGCTCGGTGAGGGCGAAGCATCCGACGGCCTCACCCGTCGCCATCCGCGGCAGCCACTGCTGCTTCTGGTCTTCGGAGCCGTACTTGGCGATCGCGCTCATCGCCAGCGAACCCTGGACCGATACGAAGGTGCGCCAGCCGCTGTCCGCGGCCTCCAGCTCCAGGCACACCAGACCGTACGACACGGCGCCGGCGCCCGCGCATCCGTATCCGCTGATGTGCATGCCGAGGAAGCCCTGTGCTCCGAGCTCGGGGATCAGCTCTCGACGGAAGTGCGCGTCCTCGAAGTCCTGCTCGATGACCGGCTGGATGCGCTCCTGCGCGAACGCTCGCGCTCGCTGCTGCCAGTCGCGTTCTTCGTCGGTGAGCAGCGCGTCGAAGTCGAACACGGTGTCGATGCGGGGGGCGTGTGTCATGGGAGTTCCTCTCCGGTGAGCCATGCGGCGGGGTGCGCGTCGTTCAGTTCAGGGGGCGCGGTGCGGTAGTCCGCGGGGGTCTCGCTCAGGCCGATCGGACTCGCGATCGTGCGCGATGCGCCGAGCTCGACGACCGGGTCCAGTCCGAGCCGTTCGGCGAAGGCGATCGCCTCGGCCACGTCGTTCACGAGACCGGCGGGGATGCCCGCGGCGCTCAGGTGCGCGACCCACTCCGTCGCCGGGGCGGTCGCCAGGCGATGCTCGAGGATGGCGGTGAGCTCGTCGCGGTGCGCGACGCGGTCGGCGTTGCTCGCGAAGCGCGGATCCGTCGGGAGCCCCGGCAGATCGAGCGCCGCGGACAGTGCGCGGAACTGCTTGTCGTTGCCGACGGCGATCACGAGGTCGCGATCGGCGGCGCGGAACAGCGCGTACGGCGCGATCGACGGATGCTCGTTGCCGAGGCGCCGCGGGGGCGTGCCGGTGGCGAGGGTGGAGGCGGCCTGGTTGGTCAGGGCCGACAGCAGGCTGTGCAGGAGGTCGACCTGGATCCGCTGCCCGACCCCGCTGCGGTCGCGCTCGCGGAGGGCGAGGAGGATCCCCGCGACGGCGTTCTGCCCGCACAGCACATCGACCAGAGCGACGCCGGCCTTGGCCGCGGGGCCATCGGGGTCGCCGGTGATCGACATCAGCCCTCCCACGGCCTGCACGAGCAGGTCGTAGCCGGCCAGGGCGGCGCCGGCCCCGTCGCCGAAACCGGTGATCGAGCAGTAGACGACAGCCGGATTGACCGCGCGCACGGCGTCGTGGTCCAGACCGAAGCGCGCCATCACGCCTGGACGGAAGTTCTCGACGACGACATCGGCGGATGCCGCCAGACGCAGTGCGCGCGCGCGATCCGCCTCGTCGGTCAGGTCGAGCGCGACAGAGCGCTTGTTGCGGTTCACGCTGCCGAAGTAGGTGGCCATCCCGTTCTCGTCGATCGGAGGCAGCCAGTGCCGGGTGTCGTCGCCGAGCGGCGGCTCGATCTTCAGGACATCGGCGCCGAAGTCGGCCAGAGTCATCGTGGCGTAGGGGCCGGCCAGCACACGTGAGAAGTCCGCGACGCGCACGCCGTCGAGGACTCCGTGTCGTCCGGAGCGCGCTGAATCGGTCATCGTCATCCGCCTTCGCATGTCGGGTGCAGCGTGCAACCGGTATTGATCCTATATGGAATCTTTCAAAGGGCTCAAGCGTTCGGCGCGCGGCCGGGCTCGACTATCGTGAGGACATGCCCTCGAACCTTGGACCCGGCGTGAAGGCGGCGGTGTTCGCTCAGCTCACCGACGCCGGTCGCGCAGAGCAGGTGGCGCAGCGGCTCGCCGACGGCATCGCGCTCGGTGTGCTGCAGCCCGGTGAGCGGCTGCCCAGCGAGCCGGAGCTGGTGCGACGCTTCGGCGTGGCGCTCATCACGGTGCGCGAGGCACTCGGGATACTCCGCACGGCCGGGGTTCTGGAGACCCGCCGCGGTCGCGGAGGAGGGAGCTTCGTCGTCGGGCAGGGCGGAGACCAGGACGACATGCTCGCTGCCAGAGTGCGGCGTCTGAGTCCGATGGAGCTCGCCGACATCGCCGTGATCTTCGGAGCGCTCGCGTCCGCATCGGCGGCCGCCGCCGCGGAGCGCGCCACCGAGGACGAGGTCGCCAGAGTGACGCGCTGGCTGGATGCGGCGGACTACTCGTCGGCTGCGGCTGCGCGGATGAACCAGGGCGGCTTCCAGCTCGAACTCGCCGTGCTGAGCCAGTCTCCGCGGCTCGTGCGCGAGCAGATCCGCCTCCAGGCGGAGTCGGGTTCCGTCCTGCTGGCGGGTCTCGACGACGAGGCCACGCGGAGCGACGTCAGAGCAGCCGATCGGCGCATCCTCCGTGCGGTCCAGCGGCGACAGCCGGGGGCTGCGCGTTCTGCGGTGGAAGCGCTCGAGCAGGCGCTCCTCCGGCGCGTGCTGGCCAGCCGCATCGAGGGCGCACGGCAGGAGGTGAGCGATGGACGCGCGAGCTGACGCCGCGGCGCACGCCGACGCCCTCTTCGACGGCGTCGTGGCGACCCTGCACGGCTGGCGGGAGCGTGCAGAGCAGGTGCTGGCCGAGGGGGGAGACCGCCGCGTCGAACTCGACGCCTGCGTGGAGTCGCTGGTGGTGCCGGAGCTGGCGCGGGCGAATCCGCTCCTCGTCGGTGCCGGTGCGATCGCGGACGACGCATCCGAGGGCCCGGGCGGAATGCACTTCGCGTGGTGGCTGGGGCCGCTCAGCACCAACCCGGTGCTTCGCGCGACGACAGAGCCCACGCCGCTCGACCTGTCCGCTCGCGGCTACGTCGAGTACGTGCGGGACTTCCGGGATCGCGAGTGGTATCGCGTGCCCGTCGACACCAGGCGGGCTCATGTCACCGGGCCCTATGTCGATCATCTGTGCACCTGCGACTACATCGTGACGGTGACGATGCCGCTGTCGTCGGGGGCGTCGGAATCCGCGACCGTGGTCGGCGTCGTGGGCGCCGACATCGCCGTGAGCACCCTCGAGCGCGAACTCCTTCCCGGCTTCGCCGCGTCTTCCGCCCCGCTGGCGCTGGTCGGAGCGGGCGGCCGGGTGGTGCTCTCCACGGTGCCGGAGATCGTGCCGGGCTCGCGGGCTCGATGGCAGGACGGCGCTGCGCTGGCGTGCCGCAGCGCGCCGTTCGCGGTCGTCACGGACCCGCAGCCGGATCCGGTGCGAGGATGATCAGGGATCACGCCTCCTCCTGAAACATCCTGTGTAGTATCTTTTTTCAACAGCGTGCGGATCGAGCGCACGCCCGCATGGATCGAAGGAGCCCCATGACCTACGCAGTGACGAACCCGACGACCGGCGTCATCGAGCGCACGTACGACACCATCGGCGAAGACGCCCTCCAGCAGGCGATCGCGGATGCCGAGCGGGTGCGGCTCACCTGGACCAAGACGTCGACGGTGCCCGAGCGGGCGGCGCTGATGCGCCGCGTGGCCGAGCTGCACGCCGAGCGCGCCCAGGAGCTCGGCGAGATCATCGTCCGCGAGATGGGCAAGCCGATCGAGCAGGCGGTCGGAGAGGTGGAGTTCGCCAGCGCGATCTTCGAGTACTACGCCGACAACGCCGAGTCGCTGCTGGCGGATGAGCCGATCGAGCTCCTCGCCGGAGAGGGGTCGGCCTTCGTGCGCCGCTCCGCGCTCGGCGTCCTGCTGGGCATCATGCCGTGGAACTTCCCGTACTACCAGGTCGCGCGTTTCGCGGGCCCGAACCTCGTGATCGGCAACCCGATCCTGCTCAAGCACGCCGAGCAGTGCCCCGAGTCCGCTGCGGCGATCGAGAGGATCTTCCTCGACGCGGGGTACCCGCAGGGCGCGTACGTCAACCTCTACGCCTCGCACGAGCAGATCGAGACGGTCATCGCCGATCCGCGGGTGCAGGGCATCTCGCTCACCGGATCCGAGCGCGCCGGAGCCAAGGTCGCGGAGATCGCGGGACGCCACCTGAAGAAGGTCGTGCTCGAGCTCGGCGGATCCGACCCGTTCATCCTGCTCTCCACCGACGATCTCGACGCGACCGTCGAGGCTGCCGTGCTCGCCCGTGTCGACAACAACGGACAGGCGTGCAACGCGGCGAAGCGCTTCATCATCGTCGATGAGCTCTACCAGCCGTTCCTCGACAGGTTCACCGCAGCGATGAACGCGGTCGTCGAGGGCGACCCCGCGCAGGAGGGCACCGCTCTCGGGCCGCTCTCGTCGGCTCGCGCCGCCGAGATCCTCGCCGAGCAGGTCGACCGCGCGGTCGCCCAGGGCGCCACGCTGCACTCGGGCGGCGCTCGTCGGGAGAACTACTACCCGGCGACGATCCTGACCGACGTGGCTCCCGGCAGCGATGCGTTCCATGAGGAGTTCTTCGGCCCGGTCGCCCAGGTCTTCCGCGTGGCCGACGAGGCGGCAGCCGTGGAGCTGGCCAACGACACGCCCTTCGGCCTCGGGTCGTACGTCTTCACCACCGACCCCGAGCAGGCCCTGCGCGTCGCCGATGGGATCGAGGCCGGCATGGTCTTCGTCAACGTCGTCGGCGCCGACGGAGCCGAGCTGCCGTTCGGCGGCGTCAAGCGCAGCGGTTCCGGCCGTGAGCTCGGCCGCTTCGGGGCCGACGAGTTCGTGAACAAGAAGATGATCCGCATCGGCTGATCGGGGCAGATCGGATCGGATCGGGGGAACGGGGCGCTCGGGTCGCGGGAACGGGTCGCTCGGACGCATCCGTCAAGCCCACTGCGCTCATAGGGAGCGCGGCGAATACTGGGGTGATGCTCGATCAGCTCCCCGACCGCTCCGGTGCGATCGACCTCGTGCGGCTCCTCGCGGTCGCCGCGATCGTCGCAGGGCACGCGTTCACGAAGGACGTCACGCAGGCGTGGCTGTACTCGTGGCACGTGGCCGTGTTCTTCATCCTGACGGGGTACCTCTGGAAACCCGGACGGATGCTGCGCACCGAGGTCTCCCGTCGCGCGCTCAGCCTCGGGCGCCCCTACGTGGCGGCCTTCGCCGTGCTGACCGCGGTGCTGCTGATCGTGAAGCCGGTCGATGCGCTGCACACGATCGCCGGGGGTGTGGAGGGCGGCCGGTTCGCGCAGATGCCCTACGTGACGCTGTGGTTCGTCTCGGCGCTGTTCTTCACCGCCGTCGTGTTCCGGGCGATGGAGCGGCTCCCGTACGCCGCGCAGTGGGGCATCGGCACAGCAGGCGCCCTCGCGGCGTGGGCATGGAGCGGACCGTTGTCGCGCACGCCCCTGGGGGTCGGCTACATCGCCACCTGTCTGCTCTACCTGCTGGTCGGCGATGCGCTGCGTCGCATGCGGGACCGGATCGCGATGCCGCTGGTCTCCGGCGCCGTGGCTCTGGCCGTCGGCGCCGTGCTCGTCGCGGTCGGCGCGGCGGCGCCGCTGGACATCAAGCTCGGCGACGACGGCACACCGGCCGTGTCCGCTCTCGCGTCGAGCGCGATCTCGATCGGCCTGATCCTCGTGGCCGAGAGCGTCGTGCGCCCCGGGCGCTTCGCCAGGGCCTGCACTCTTCTCGCCCTGCCGCTGCTGACCGTGGTCCTGCTGCATCCGCTCGTGCTCTGGCTGGGGGCGCCGCCGTGGGCGCAGTTCACCCTCGGCATCCTCGTGCCGCTCGCCCTGGGGCTGGTCGCGCTGCGCACTCCGCTCTCCCCGTGGATCACCGGGCAGGCCAGGGTGCGGGGCGCGCGGGCGATAGGCTCCGCCGTATGACAGACGACGTTCGCAACGTGCACGACGCCCTCGCGGCCATCACCGAGCACTGGCAGCCGCATCGGCTGACCAGCGTGAACGACTACGACGTCAAGGTGGTGAAGCTGCAGGGCGAGTTCGTCTGGCACACCCATCCCGACACCGACGAGCTGTTCATGGTGATCAGCGGCACGCTGACCATCCAGCTCCGCGACGGCGACGTCGTCCTCGGCCCGAACGACGTGTACGTGGTGCCGCGCGCCGTCGAGCACTGCCCGAAGGCCGACGACGAGGTCCACGCCCTCCTGTTCGAGCCGAAGGGCACGGTCAACACCGGGGATGCCGGAGGGGACATGACCTCGGAGCTGCGCGAGCTCCGCTGACCCGACCGGTCCTCCGCGCCGCGGCGGGGAGCTAGTTCCGGTGCTCGGCGTAGTACTCCAGCAGCGCCTTCGTCGACGGGTCCTGCGCGGCGACGGCATCCGCATCGCCCTCGATCGCCGGGGCGATCTGCATGGCGAGCTGCTTGCCGAGCTCGACGCCCCACTGGTCGAACGAGTTGATGCCCCAGATCGTGCCCTGCGTGAACGTGATGTGCTCGTAGAGCGCGATGAGCTGGCCGAGCACCTGCGGGGTGAGCGCCGGCGCGAAGATCGACGTCGTCGGGCGGTTCCCGGCGAAGGTGCGGGCGGCGACGAGAGCCCCCGTGGTGCCCTCGGCCTCGACCTCGGCGGCCGTCTTGCCGAACGCGAGCGCCTTGGTCTGCGCGAGGAAGTTCGCCAGGAACAGCGCGTGCACGTCCTGCCCGCCGTCGGTGAGCGGGTAGGCCGGGTTCACGAAGGCGATGAAGTCGGCGGGGATCAGCCGCGTGCCCTGGTGGATCAGCTGGTAGAACGCGTGCTGGCCGTTGGTGCCGGGCTCGCCCCAGAAGACCTCTCCGGTGTCGGTGGTGACGGGCGTGCCGTCCCAGCGCACCGACTTGCCGTTGGACTCCATGGTGAGCTGCTGCAGGTATGCGGGGAAGCGGCTGAGCTGCTGCGCGTAGGGGAGCACGGCGTGCGACTGCGCGTCGAAGAAGTTCACGTACCAGACGTTCAGGAGCCCCATCAGGACCGGGACGTTGCGCTCCAGGGGAGTGGTGCGGACGTGCTCGTCGACGGCGTGGAAGCCCGCGAGGAGGTCGCGGAACGTGTCGGGTCCGAGGGCGATCGCGAGCGACAGGCCGATGGCGGAGTCGACCGAGTAGCGGCCGCCCACCCAGTCCCAGAAGCCGAAGGCGTTCGTCGGGTCGATGCCGAAGGCCGCGACCTTGTCGAGAGCGGTGGAGACCGCGACGAAGTGGTGCGCGACGGCGTCGGTGCGGGACTGCTCGCCGCCGTCGATCGCTCCGGATGCCGTGAGACCGGCCCACAGCCAGTCGCGGGCGAGCCGAGCGTTGGTGAGCGTCTCCAGGGTCGTGAAGGTCTTCGACGCGACGATGAACAGCGTCGTCTCGGGGTCGAGGTCCGACGTCTTCTGCGCGAGGTCGGTCGGGTCGATGTTCGAGACGAAACGGGCCTGGATGCCGGCATCCGCATAGGGCTTGAGCGCCTCGTAGACCATGACGGGGCCGAGGTCGGAGCCGCCGATGCCGATGTTCACGACGTGCGTCACCCTCTTGCCGGTGATGCCGCGCCAGTCGCCGGAGCGGACGCGGTCGGCGAAGGCCGAGAGCGCGCCGAGCACCTCCTGCACATCGACATCCACGTCCTGCCCGTCGACGACGAGGGCCGGAGAGGCGTTCGCGGGGCGGCGCAGCGCCGTGTGCAGCACGGCACGGTCCTCGGTGGTGTTGAGGTGCGACCCCGAGAGCATGGCGGCGTAGCGCTCGGCGACCCCGGTCTCCTCAGCGAGGCGGAGGAGCGCTGCGAGCACGTCGTCGGTGACGAGGTTCTTCGACAGGTCGACGTGCAGATCGGCGAGGGGGAGCGAGAAGCGCTCCGCGCGCGCGGGGTCGGCGGCGAACCAGCCGCGAAGGTCGGGGACGAACCCGCCGCGGAGCGCGGTGAGCTCGGACCAGGCGGACGTGCGGGTCGGGTCAACGGGAGCGGTCATGGGTACATCCTAGGATTGCGGAGATGAGCGAGACGACGGCACCGGCACGGATCGTCGTGCCGGTGTGGCGGCGGATGCTGTTCAACCCGGTGCTCTGGGGGACGGCACTGCTCGCGGCCGCGACGGCGCTGACACTGGGGACGCAGGACATCGACCTCCCGCAGTTCCTCCTCATGCTCGTCGGCGGGTGGTGCTTCGGCCTCGCGTTCGTCAACACGACCTTCGGGATGCGGCGCAACGGGCTCGTGCTGCACCTCGCCGTCGCGATCGTCCTGGTGGCGACCATGCTCGTCGTCACGGAGTACGGGTCGCGCCTGCTCGACCCGCTCCCCGACACGGTGAAGGGCGTGCTCCTCGTGCTCTGGATGGCGGCGATCCCCGCGACGGGGTGGATCGTGCTGGGTCTTCTGGGCAGGGTGACCGATGCCCTCACCCGGCGCGAGCGCAAGAAGACTCCGGTGCGCGTCCCTCCGGAGTGGGAGCGCGATGAGCGCGGCGACGGCTCGTTCGTGCGGTTCCCGGCGATCGAGATGCGGATGCGCGAGCTGACCCTGTCGATCATCGGGATCACGGTCTTCGTCGGCCTCATCGGCATCGCCCTGCTCATCTCCTTCAGCGACGTCGTGATGCGTTTCCCGCCCCGTCTGGCGATCGTCCTCGTGGGGCTGGTGCTCGGACTCCCCGCCTACCTCGTGCTCACCGCGACGCTCAGGAAGCGCACGAAGGAGTGCACGGTGGCGTTCGGGAACGATGAGATCCGCATCCGGCTCGGCGATTCGGCATCCGTCGTGCGCTTCTCCGAGCTGGAGCACCTGCGCTGGCGCTGCCGCAGCGACTACGCGCGCATCGAGGTGCGCGGTCCCGGCGTCGACCTGTCGCTGTTCGCCGGCTTGGCCAAGGCGCCTCCCGGGCGCACCTCCGAGCTGCCGGTGCTGCCTCGACGCGTCTTCCGCAGGCTGGAGCTCGCGGGTCTCGTCGTGGCGAAGTCCCGGCGGGACGAGGTCATCACGTTCTCGCGCGCGGTCTGAGCAGCGAACGGGCGGAGGTATCCTGGTAGGCGGCCGCTACGACAGGAGACCCCGTGATCCTCAGCTTCATCTTCTTCATGATCCTCTTCCTCGGAGGCATCTATCTGATGGGTCTCGCACAGTCGCTCGAGGACTTCCAGGCGATCGTGTTCATCGCGGGCCTGCTGATCGTGAGCCTGTCTCTCGCGTTCATGATGCGCCAGGGCGGCTCGGCCACCCGCCGCTCGAACAACTGGTCCGGCAAGGCCGCGGAGTAGCCCCCGCGCCTCCGCGCCTCAGCGTCTCTTCGAGAGACGCGCCTCGAGGTTCGCCTTGACGGCGGGCCACTCCGGCTCGATGACGGAGTACTCGACGCTGTCGCGCAGGGCGCCGTTGCGGTAGCGGCTCATCGCCCGCATCACGCCGTCCTGTTTGGCGCCGAGTCGCTCGATGGCGGCGCGCGACTGGAAGTTCACCCACTGGGTCGTCAGTCCGACGCGGAACGCGCCGAGCGTCTCGAACGCGTGCTGCATCAGGAGCAGCTTCGATTCGGCGTTCGTGCCGGTGCCGTGCGCCGAAGGGCGATTCCACGTGTAGCCGATGTGCACACGGGGCACATCGGCTACCAGGTCGTACAGCGAGGTGAGGCCGAGCACGCGGCCGGACGTGTCGAACGCGGTGAACGGCACCATCTCACCCGACTCGATCAGACCGAGGCGGCGGTCGATCTCCGCGGCGAGGCCGTCGGGAGACGGCACAGACGTGTACCAGGCGGTCTGCCACAGGTCGCCCTCCTGCAGGGCGTCGAGGAGGCCGTCGTGGTGCGAGCGGTCGAGCGGGCGCAGTTCGACGAGGCGTCCGGTGAGGGTGACGGGGAGCGGAGCGGTGCGGAATGCCATGCGGCCATTCAACCAGCGCGGCGACGATGCGGCGTCACGCCGCACGGGCCCGCTGGAGCAGACGCTGGAACCCGAAGACCAGTTCGACGGTGACCCCCAGCTCGAAGGCGATGCTGGGCGCGTGAGGGCCGCGGGTCGCCTCCGCCTCGGCGTACGAGGCGGGCGTGATCAGCAGCTGAGCCGCCCATTCGTCGGCTCGACGCTCCTGTCGGTCGCGGAGCGAGGCCCTCGTCGTCGGAAGGTGTCCGAGGACGGCGTGCGCCAGCTCGTGCGCGAGCACGCTCCGCTTCATGCGCTCGCTCATGCCGGGAGCGAGGCGGATCGTACGCGACCACGGGTCGAAACCGCCCGGGGTTCCTCCGGGTCTCTCGACGATGCGCAGGCCATGCTCCTCGATGAGGGGAAGGAGCTGGTCCATGCGCTCTCCTACTGGTAGAGGTCGTCCGTGTCGCCGTCGTGGGTGAGGTGCGATTCGAAGGCGACCTCAGCATCATCTTCGCGTCGACCGGGGACATCGGAGCGGCGGCGGATGGGCGTGACCGTTCCGGCGCCCGCTCGCCGGGCGTCGTCGGCGCGGAGCCGCTCCTCTGCGCGGGCGAGGACGACGTGCGGCTCGACGTCGAGGGCGACGCAGACGCCGTAGAGCACGGGGATCGGGATGGAGCGCTTGCCGGTGACGTAGTTGTCGAGTCCGCTTCTCGCGATGCCGACCTCGCGCGCCATCGCGGCGATGCTGCTGCCGCCGGCGGCGATCTCGGCCCGCAGCTGGCGACCCACGGCCGCGTTGAACTGCTCGCCCTGTGTCTTCACCCGTGTCACGATAGCACCGGGGTGAAGCCAAGATGCCGTCATTCTGGTTGCTGAATGCTTGATCGCTCACAGTCGGGGCGATAGTGTCGTCAGGTGACGACAGAAGTGCGACGAAAGGTGGCTGACGCCGTCAGGTCCGCGCTCGCCGCCTCCGGACACACGGAGCGATGGCTGGCCGCGCGGGCGAGCATCGACCGTGACGACCTGCGTGACAAGCTCACGCTGCGCACCGATTTCACCGTCACCGACCTCGCAGACATCGCCGTCGCGCTCGGCATCCCGATAGCGACCCTGTTCCCGCAGCCGAGCGGCGACGCCTCGCGAGCGACAGATCATCAGCGCTGATGATCAGCGGCACACGGCCGCATCAGCGTGAAGATGAGCGCGCGCTCCGGGGATCGCACGCGCACCCTCAGCACTCCGCCCGGTAGCGCTGCGCGCATGAGGGTAGCGTTGCACGCATGAAGACTGTGCCCTTCGGCTCCGCCGCCGCCCCCGCCGTCATCGCCGGCATGATGCGCATCGACGACAAGGATGATGCGCAGATCCGCGCGCTCTACGACACGGCCAGGGCCTCGGGGATCGACTTCTTCGACCACGCCGACATCTACGGCGGGCGGATGCACTTCTGTGAGGAGCGGTTCGCCGGAGCGCTGCAGCTCAGCCGGGCGGAGCGCGAGGAGATCGTGCTGCAGACCAAGTGCGGCATCGTCCCCGATCGAGGGATGTTCGATTTCTCCTACGAGCACATCATCGGCCAGGTGGAGGGCTCGCTGCGGGCCCTTCAGACCGAGTACATCGACGTGCTTCTCCTGCATCGCCCCGACGCCCTCGTCGAGCCCGACGAGGTCGCTCGCGCCTTCGACGAGCTGGAGTCCGCGGGCAAGGTCCGCGCCTTCGGCGTCTCGAATCACACGCCCCGGCAGATCGACCTGCTGCGCACCGCCGTTCGTCAGCCCCTCGTCGCGAACCAGCTGCAGCTGTCGATCACCCACGCACCGATCATCGCCCAGCCGATCGCCGCCAACATGGCGGGCGAGGAGCAGAGCGTCGTCCGCGACGGCGGCGGGATCGTCGACTACTGCCGCATCAACGGCATCACGATCCAGGCCTGGTCGCCGTTCCAGGGCGGCTTCTTCACCGGGGTGTTCCTCGGCAACCCCGAGTACGCCGACCTCAACGCGGTGATCGACCGGCTCGCGGCCTCCTACGGCGTCGCCCCGATCGCGATCGCGACGGCGTGGATCACCCGCCACCCTGCGAAGATGCAGGTGGTGCTGGGCACCACGACGCCCGAGCGGGTGCGGGATGCCGCGGCCGGAGCCGACGTGGAGCTGACCAGGGCCGAGTGGTACGAGCTGTTCCGGGCGGCCGGGCACCTGCTGCCCTGATCCGGCGGGCGTCGTCTACCCTGAGATCATGCCGTTCCTGTTCTCGCTCCTCGTCATCGCGCTGATGGTCGGCGCGCTGATCGACATCATCACGCGCGAGGACTCGCAGGTGAAGTACCTCCCGAAGATGGTGTGGATCATCCTCGTCATCCTCCTGCCGCTGATCGGCGGCCTGCTCTGGTTCGCGCTCGGCAGGGAGTACGGCGACGGCGGCATCCGGATCCCGCAGATGCGCCGCGCCGCTCCGACGACCCGCACGGCGCCCGCTCCGCCGGCTCCGCCCGCCGACCTGCGGACCACCGAGCAGCAGATCGCCGACCTCGACCGTGAGATCGAGGAGTGGCGGCTCCGCGAGGAGCTCGAGAAGCGCAAGCGCGACCAGCCGCCGGCGGCAGAGGGCTAAGCCCGCGCGAAGGACTCCCGCAGCGCCTCGTCGAGAAGCGGATAGCGGAACTCGAAGCCCGCGGCGGTGAGCTTCTCGGGCAGCACCCAGCGGCTCTTCAGCACGAGCTCCGTCTCGGTGCGGATGCCGATGGCTCCGAGCTCGAGCATCCACCGCGGCATCGGCGGCCCGATGCGCGCCCCGAGCACCGCCCGGACCGCCGCCATGAAGCCGACGTTGTCGACGGGGTTCGGCGACGCCGCGTTGACCGGGCCGTCGAGCGACGGGGTCTGCTCGAGGAAGTCGATGATGCGGGCGACGTCTTCGACGTGCACCCAGCTGAACCGCTGCCGTCCGCGCTTCGCCCCGGGGAAGTGGCCGGTGCCGGCCGCACGCCGCGCTCTGCTCACGGGCCAGCGGCCGTCGTACTGGGGGCCGCCGAGGCCGAGCTTCGCCAGGGTGCGGAGCGGGCCGAGGACTCCGCCGTCGCCCAGCACGATCGCGCTGCGGAGCGCCACCCTGCGTGTCGACGGGAGGTCCTGCGCGAACAGGGCCTTCTCCCACGCCGTGGCGACATCGACGGAGAAGCCCGTTCCGGTCTCACCCGTGGACTCCGTCATCGGGCGGTCTTCGGCGTGGCGGTAGATCGTGGCGGTCGAGGAGTTCACCCACAGCGGCGGCGGGGTATCGGCCCGAGCGATGGCTGTGGCGAGGGAGGAGGTCGTGTCCAGGCGCGACCGGAAGATCTCCGCCCGGTTCTCCGGGGTGTAGCGGCAGTTCACGCTCTTGCCGGCGAGGCCGATGACGAGAGCGGCGCCGTCGACGGCGCGGTCGATGCCCGCCTGGTCACCCCAGCGGAGGTCGGCGTGCGAGCGGGAGATCGTGATGACCTCTCGCCCGGCCTCGCGCAGCCGCTGCTGCAGATACCCGCCCATGAATCCGGTGGAACCGCCGATCACGACGTGACCCGTGCTCATCCCTGTGCCTCCTCGATGCGATAGTCGAAGTCTCCGCGGTACTCGTACACGCGTCCGATGAACGGCGCATCGACGGTGAGGGCGATGCGCTGGCGTCCGACCTCGTCGTCGAACCTCTCGGTCAGGCGCACGACGGGGGAGAGCGCGCGCGGCGCGCGGAGCCGCAGGCGACCGAGGCGGACGCCGACCGCGCGGCTCGTGAGGCGGAGAGCGCCGTCTCGCACGTCCACGTCGAAGCACGCGACGACGACGCCCGGTTCGCCGAGCTCATCGACCACGCGGCCGTGGCGGGAGAGGACGACGGCATCGCGCATGGTCCAGGCGCCGGTGGGGAAGTCGAACCGGCGCATGCCGATCGCCCGCGAGGCCACGGTCACGTTCTCGACCCGGAACGGCACGTCGCGCTCCCATCGGGCGGCCACGACGCCGCGGCGCTCCAGGGCGCGCAGCAGGGGCCACAGCCAGCGCCGCGGAGTGCCGACGCGCTGGAAGACCCCTTCGCCGACACCGACATGGCCGTCGGGGACGCCGCGGAAGTACTCGCGGAGGCGCGGATGCAGCTCCTCGATGCGGTCGCCGAGCGCCCTGGCATACGGAGACTGCGGAACCGGCGTCACGCTCCGAGCCTACGGGGTCGCGCGCGCCGCCCCCTGCGCGGCCGCGGCGACGCGGCTGTCGACGTTGGCGGGGGACAGCACCTCTCGTGCGACCAGCACCGCCGCACCGAGGACGGCGGCGCGCTCGCCCGTGGGCGACTGCACGATCGCGAGGTGCTGCGTGGCGAGGGGGATGGAGCGGCGGTAGACGACCTCGCGGACGCCGGCGAGCAGGTGCTCCCCGGCGCGGGCGATGCTCCCGCCGAGCACGATGACCGAGGGGTTCAGCAGGTTCACGACCGTGGCCAGCACCTCGCCCACATCGCGCCCGGCCTGGCGGAGCGCCTCGATCGCCGCCGCGTTGCCGGAGCGCACGAGCTCGACGACGTCGTGGCTCGTCTCGGCGGCGACCCCCTGGGCGCTGAGCGTCGCCGCGATCGCGCTGCCCCCCGCGAGGTCCTCCAGATCCCTGTCCTCGTCGGATTCGCGCGGAGAGTCGGGGGTGCGCGGTACGCGCACGTGGCCCATGTCTCCCGCAGAGCCCTGCGCGCCCCGCTGCAGGACGCCTCCGGCGATGATGCCGGCGCCGATGCCGGTCGCGACCTTCACGAAGATGAGGTCGGAGGTGTCGGGGAAGCTCGCCGTCTGCTCGCCCAGGGCGAGGACGTTCACGTCGTTGTCGACGAGCACCGGCACGGCGAAGGTCCGCTGCACGTACGCGGGGATGTCGAAGCGATCCCACCCCGGCATGATCGGAGGGTTGTACGGGCGCCCCGTGGAGTGCTCCACCGGGCCGGGCACGCCGACGCCGACGCCGACGACGGGGATGCCCTGGGGGACGTCGCCCTTCAGGAGGTCCGTCCCGACGGCGACCACGCGGTCGAGCACCGCCTCGGGGCCGCTGGCGATGTCGAGGAGCTCGGTGGCGGAGGCGAGGATCCTGCCGGCGAGGTCGGAGACGGCGACGGTGGCGTGCGAGGCGCCGAGGTCGACCGCCAGCACGAGACCTGCTCGAGGATTGAACGCGACGCGCGACGGGGGGCGGCCCCCGGTGGATGCCGCCTCGCCGGCCGCGATCACCAGGCCGGAGGCGAGCAGGGCGTCGACCCGTGACGACACGGTCGATCTCGCGAGACCGGTGAGGTGCACGAGGTCGGCCTTGGTGCGGGCATGGCCGTCGAGGAGGAGCTGGAAGATGTCGCCGGCTCCGTTCGAGGCGCCGGCGAAGGCGCGGTCGGCGTCACTCATAGGGTCAGTAAATCACATGGCTTTCGCGTCATCGCGGAACCCATCTGCCGATCAAGAGAAAACTTTTGACGAGAAACTAGCAAAAGTGTGTCGAGCTGTGTCAGAATCATCGACATGACAACGGACGTCACTGACACCGAGGTCGGGACGATCCGATCCGGCTTCCTCGGCGGGGGATTCATGGCACAGGTGCACAGCCGCGCGGCACGCGCGGCCGGCGCCGAGCTGGCCGTGATCGCCAGCTCCACGCCCCAGCGCTCGATCGAGGCCGCTCGCAGCCTCGGCATCGAGCGTGCGGCGCAGGGCATCGCGGAGGTCCTCTCGGGCGAGGCCGACGTCGTGCACGTCTGCACACCGAACGCCACCCACGCAGAGCTCGCGCTGCGCGTCATCGACGCGGGCATGCACGTCATCTGCGAGAAGCCGCTGGCGACGACGCTCGACGACGCCATCGCCCTCGCCGACGCGGCCGCGGAGCGCGGCGTCGTCGCCGCCGTGCCGTTCGTCTACCGCTACCACCCCATGGTGCGGGAGGCGAGGGCCAGGATCGCCGCAGGAGAGATCGGCGCGCTGCTGACGGTCGACTGCGCCTACCTGCAGGACTGGATGCTGCTCCCCGGCGACGACGACTGGAGAGCCACATCGGCCGACGGAGGGCCCTCGCGCGCCTTCGCCGACATCGGCTCCCACCTGTGCGACCTCCTCGAGTTCGTCGCCGGCGAGCCGATCGTGCGGCTCACGGCGCGCACCCGACGCGTGTACGCGCAGCGCGGCGGTCACGACGTCGCCAACGAGGATGCGGTGTCGATCCTCGTGGAGATGCGTTCGGGCGCGATCGGAACCCTGCTCATCTCGCAGATGGCCGCTGGTCGCAAGAACGCGCTCACGCTCGAGCTGCACGGCGCCGACTCCAGCATCCGCTTCGACCAGGAGCGCCCTGAGGAGCTGTGGATCGGCCGCCGCCGCGGCAACGAGCAGCTCTTCCGCGATCCGGCCACGGCGCATCCGGGGGTCGAGCGGTTCTCCCGCGTCCCCACCGGTCACGCGCAGGGCTATCAGGACGCCTTCAACGGATTCGTCGCAGATGTCTACGCGGCGATCGAGGGGGAGGCCCCCGACGGGCTCCCGACCTTCGCTGCCGGCGTGCGCGCCGCGCAGCTCACCGAGGCCGTGCTCCGCGCGGCCGCAGAAGAACGCTGGATCGACGTCGCCCCGGTGCGGGCATGAGCGGGAGGAACCCGATGACCGACAACTACGACCTCGTCATCGTCGGCTCAGGGCCGAACGGCGCGATCATCGCGGCGCAGGTGCACGAGCAGGCCCCGGCGGCGTCCATCCTCGTCCTCGAGGCGGGCCGTGAGATCACGCGCGTCGCCGGCGAGCACCTCGTCGAGGCCGACGAGAGCGCGATGAACGCCTCCTACGAGGACCTCATGCGCCGCGCGCGGCAGATCGAGTACGTCAAGGGTGCGGTGTCGATGAACGAGATCGACGGGGACGCCTGGTCGGCCGACGTCCCCGGCGTGTTCCCCGCGGCGTTCTTCGGGCACAATTTCGCCGCGTTCCCCGGGGCCTCGGTCTCCTGGAACGTGGGCGGAATGGGCGTGCACTGGACGGCGGCGACGCCGTGGCCCTACGCCGAGGAGATCCCCGGCTTCCTCGACCGCGCGGAGTGGGATGCCGACCAGGAGACCGCACGTCGACGGCTGCGGACCTACGTGGGTCCGCTCGTGGAGAACCCGTTCAGCGAGCCGATCTTCGAGGCCATCCGCGCGGCCGTGCCGAGCCTCGACCCCGCGCGCGAGTTCGGTCACATGCCGATGGCCGGCGTGCCGCACTCGGACCGCCCGTTCGCCCGCACCGGTCCCCGTGACATTGCGCCCTTCCTCTTCGACGGGAGCGCACCGAACGTCGAGCTGAAGACCGGGGTCTTTATCACCCGCGTCGAGCACGACGGCACGCAGGTCACCGGCCTCGTCGGCCGCGACGTGGTCACCGGCGAGGAGACCGTGTACCGAGGGGCGCAGGTGCTCATCGCGGGAGACGCGCTGCGCACCCCGCAGCTGCTGTGGGCCTCAGGCATCCGCCCCGCCGCCCTCGGCGTGCGGCTCAACGAGCACGCCTCGATCGACGGCGACGTCGTGATCGATGCGGCCCGGCTCGGGCTCACCGACGCCGACATCCCCACGCCGCCGCCCGGCGAGCCCTTCATCGGCTCGTACTGGAGTCCGTCGATCGGGGCGGAGCGGCCCGCGCACGGCCAGCTCATGGAGCGCGAGTTCGACGGCCGCCACGTGCTCGGTGTCGGCTGGTACTGCGCCACCGAGATCCGGCCGGAGAACCGGATCGAGTTCTCCGACACGCTCACGGACGCGCTCGGGATGCCGCACATGACCGTGCACTTCGACTACTCGGAGCGCGACCTGGCCGAGATCCGCCGCACCCAGGAGGTGCAGCGGGCCGCCGCCGAAGCCGTCGGCGACTTCGCGAGCGTCGAGTCCGAGGTGCTGCCGGCCGGGGCGTCCCTGCACTACACCGGCACTGTGCGCATGGGGCCGGTCGACGACGGCACCAGCGTGGTCGACACCGACGGCCGCGTGTGGGGATTCGGCAATCTCTTCCTCGCCGGCAACGGCGTGATCCCCACCGCCCTGACCTGCAACTCGACGCTCACAGGGGCGACCCTCTCGATCCGCATAGCCCGCGCCCTCGTCGAGTCCCTCTGACCCATCCGACGATCCCGCGCCGACGGCGCGGCCCTCTGACCCATCCGACGATCCCGCGCCGACGGCGCGGCCCTCTGACCCATCCGACGATCCCGCGCCGACGGCGCGGCCCTCTGACCCACCCGAGAACACCGCACCACCCGAGAACACCAACCAAGGAGATGATCGCGATGCACACCTACCCTTCCTCGCGACGCCGAGCGACGATGCTCGGAGTAGCGCTCGTCGCATCCAGCGCCCTGCTGCTGACCGGCTGCGGCCGCGGCGGCGACACCCCGTCCGCCGGCGGCGACTCGACCACGATCGACGACAAGCCCGCCGAGGGCGTCGTCGAGCTGTGGACGCAGGGCGCCGACGGCGCGAAGCTCCCCGAGATGTTCGAGGAGTTCAAGAAGGACAACCCGGACGTCGAGATCAAGATGACCGAGGTCCCCGGCGAGGAGTTCGCGTCGAAGATGACGGCGGCGATCACTGCGGGCACCGTGCCCGACCTGATCTACGCGTTCACGGAGAACCAGCCCGGTCTTCTCGCCACGGGCGGATTCGACCCCGTGCCGGACGGCCTCGTCGACAAGGGCGACTTCTTCGACGCGATCTGGAACAACTCCGTCGTCGACGGCGTCGCCTACGGGGTGCCGTGGTACGCCTACGCGAACCTGCTGATCTACCGCACCGACCTCGCCGAGGCGGCCGGCGCCGAGGAGCCGAAGGACTGGGACGGGCTCCGTGACTTCGCGGAGAAGCTCAAGGCGGGCGGCTCCGAGTTCCCGCTCGCGCTCGCCGTGAACTACGACCAGTACAGCGCGCAGCAGCTCGCGGTGATGGCGGCGCAGAACGGCGGCGCGATGATCAGCGACGACCTCTCCGAGTGGACCATCAACAGCCCGGAGAACGTCGAGGCTCTGGAGTACTGGGCCGGCCTCATCACCGACGGGCTCGCCTCTCCCGACGGCCCCGCCTTCCTCGACACCGTGCCCTGGTCGTCTCAGGGCAAGAACGCCGCGATCGTCGACGGCGGCCCCTGGTTCGCCTCGTGGTTCGACGACGCGAACGGCGCAGGCTGGGGCGACGAGCACCTCGCCTTCGTGCCCAACCCGGTGGGCCCGAGCGGCGACGCCGGATCGAGCATGGGCGGCGGCAGCTGGATGGTCCCGGCCGACAGCGGCAACAAGGACGCCGCGTGGAAGTTCGCGCGCTGGATGTCCGCTCCCGAGCAGCAGGTCAAGTGGTACGAGATCTTCAAGAACATGCCAGCGGTCAAGGCCGCGTGGGACGACCCCGCGCTGCAGGGCTCCGCGCTGCTGGACACCGTGCGGGCATCGCTCGAGACCGGCGTCAACCGTCCGGCCGTGTCCACCTGGGCGCAGGTCGGCGACATGATCGGCCAGCAGATGGAGAAGGTCGTGCGCGGAGGCGCCTCCGCTCAGGATGCTCTCGACGAGGCGCAGAAGCAGGCGGAGCAGATCGGGATGGGCAACTAGGACGATGTCCTCCACCACCACACGCATGGTCGTCACCGCGGGGGCGCAGCGCCGCCCCCGCGGCGGCGGTCGGGCACGCACCCACGAGGGGACGCGCGCTGAAGCCGTGACGGGCTGGCTGTTCCTCGTCCCGTTCCTGCTGATCTTCCTCGTCTTCACGGCGGTCCCCGCCATGCTGGCGGTCGGCGCCAGCATGACCGACATGAGCGCCAGGGACATCCGCGACCCCCTCGCGGTGAACTTCGTCGGGTTCGAGACGTTCGCGAAGGTGATCGGCAACCCGACCTTCCAGTCGTCGTTCCTGAACACGATCATGTTCGTCGTGCTGTGCGTGCCGATCAGCATGGCCATCGGCCTCGCGCTGGCGATCATGCTCAACAACGGCATCCGGCGTCTTCGCACCTTCTTCCGCGCGGCCGTCTACGTCCCGGTGATCACGAACATCGTGGCCGCCGCCGT
The DNA here is from genome assembly GCF_042887445.1 of Microbacterium sp. NPDC057944. Lineage (NCBI taxonomy): Bacteria > Bacillati > Actinomycetota > Actinomycetes > Micrococcales > Microbacteriaceae > Microbacterium > Microbacterium sp. NPDC057944. Next base: position 275,553 of record NZ_JBHVPJ010000003.1, on the reverse strand, counting down.
CATCTGGCAGTACGCGTTCTCCATCACGGGTCCCGTGAACTCCACCCTGGGCGCTCTGGGACTCCCCGAGCCGAACTGGCTGGGGGACTCGGGCTGGGCGATCACGACCGTCGTCCTCATGGGCGTGTGGCGCACCGCCGGCACCGCGATGATCCTCTTCCTCGCAGGGCTCCAGGCGATCCCGGAGGAGGTGCTGGAGGCCGCGGCGACCGACGGGGCGAGCGCCGCACGACGGCTGTGGTCGATCGTGCTGCCGCTGCTGCGCCCCACCACGCTGCTGGTCACCGTCCTGATGACCGTGATGTTCCTGAACATCTTCGAGGAGCCGTACCTGCTCACCAAGGGCGGCCCGCTGGGATCGACGCGCTCCATGGCCCTCTGGGTGTACGAGCAGTTCGGGTTCGGCAACGTCTCGGCGTCAATGGCGGGCTCCGTGCTGCTGCTGCTCCTCGTCGGCCTCGTCGCCATCGTCCAGTTCAGAATGCTGAGGCCGAAACATTGAGAACCCTCGCTCCCGCCCGCCAGGCGGTGCTCTACGCGATCCTGGCCATCATCACCGTCTTCATGCTGCTGCCCTTCGTGTGGCTCTTCTTCGGGTCGTTCAAGACCCAGGCGGAGTTCCTGTCGAACCCGGGCGCGTGGTTCCCCGAGACCTTCCAGATCGAGAACTACATCCAGCTCTTCGCAGAGCGCGGCTTCGGCACCTACATGGCAAACAGCATCATCGTCTCGGTCGTCGCGGTGCTGGGCAACATCCTGTTCAGCGCGATGGCGGGCTACGCGCTCGCCAAGCTGCGCTTCCGAGGACGCGGTCTCGTCTTCCCGCTGGTCATCGTCTCGATGATCGTGCCCTACGTCGCCCTGTTCGTTCCGCAGTTCGTGATCGTGGTGCAGATGGGCCTGGTCGACACTCTCACCGGCATCATCCTGCCGGTGCTCATCGCGCCGCTCTCCGTGTTCATCATGAGGCAGTTCGCCTACTCCGTGCCCTTCGAGCTCATGGAGGCGGCGAGGATCGACGGGGCGAGCGAGCCGCGGATCTTCTTCCGCATCTTCCTCCCGCTGTCCGGACCCGCGCTCGCCACGGTCGGCATCCTGTCGTTCCTCGCCTCGTGGAACAACTTCCTGTGGCCACTCGTCGTGGCCCAGTCGCAGGGCACCTACACGGCTCCGATCGGCCTGTCCGTGGCCTCGCAGGCCTCGAACACCGTGTCCTTCGGGCTCCTGCTCGCGGCCGCGATGGTCGTGCTGCTGCCGATCCTCATCCTCTTCCTGTTCCTCCAGAAGTACTTCATCCAGGGTGTCGCCACCGCTGGACTGAAGTGACGACGCGAAAGGCTTCGCCATGGCATCGATCTCCGACCTGACCTTCTCCCTCAACGCCATCCAGTGGATCAACGTGCTGGCCGATCCGTCCGACCCGGACGGACCCAGCCTGTGGCGCTTCGCTGATCCCACCTTCGTCGAGGAGTATCCCGACGTCCTCGCGCAGATCCGCGACGCCGGGTTCGAGCTGACGATGATGGAGGTGCTCGGCACCCAGACCCTGCAGAACTACGCCCGCATGATCGAGGACGCCGGTCTGAAGGTCTCTCCCGGGTACGTGCAGGTCCCGCTGGGATCGGCGCACGGCGGTCGCCTGGAGAAGGGGACCTTCGAGCGGGCGCACTGGTTCGACGGAGTGCGGCGCAAGGCCGAGGAGTCGAACCACATGGGGCTGTCCCGGATCTTCCTCGCGGCGGAGGTCGACTACACCGGCGTGCGCTGGGAGCGCCCGGCGGTCGGGTTCGACTTCGACCAGGACCGCCTCGACGAGCAGGTCGAACTTCTGGGCGAGGCCGTCGACGTGCTGAACGCCGAGGGCGTGCGCCCCGGGCTGCACAATCACGTCGGGACATGGGTCGAGACCGAGGCGGAGACCGAGTACGTGCTGAACGCCATCGACGCCTCCCGCATGGGCGCGGCCTTCGACATCGGCCACCTGGAGTGGGCGGGCATCGACTCGCGCGCGATGCTGGAGAAGTGGGCCGGGCGCGTGCAGGACCTGCACGTCAAGGACATCGACCTGGACATCGCCCGCCGCACCCGCGAGGAGGGGCTGAGCTACACGAAGGCCACCAACCTCGGGCTGTACCGTGAGCCGGGACTCGGCGGGCTCGACCTCCACGGCATCCTCGGCGCGCTGCCCGACGGCTTCGACGGCACGGTGCTGATCGAGGTGGACCGTGCCAGCATGGACCCGGGGGAGAGTGCGATCTACACGGCGCGCTGGCTCGCCGACGCGAGGAAGTCCTGAGGAGACGAGCATGGCTGAGCACCCGGTCACCCTGTTCACCGGACAGTGGGCGGACCTCCCGTTCGAGGAGGTGGCGCGACTGGCCGCGTCCTGGGGCTACGACGGTCTCGAGATCGCGGCATCCGGCGATCATCTCGACCTGAAGCGCGCAGACGAGGACGACGCCTACCTCGCGTCCCGCAGGGAGATCCTGGACCGGCACGGGCTGCGGGTCTTCGCGATCTCCAACCATCTCGCCGGCCAGGCGGTGTGCGATGCTCCCATCGACTTCCGGCATCGGGCGATCCTGCGCGACTACGTGTGGGGCGATGGGGATGCCGAGGGAGTGCGTCGGCGCGCGGCGGAGGACATGACGCGCGCGGCCCGCGTGGCGCGCAAGCTCGACGTCGACACCGTCGTCGGGTTCACCGGGTCGTCGATCTGGCCGTACGTGGCGATGTTCCCGCCGGTGCCCGCCTCGGTCATCGACGCCGGATTCGAGGACTTCGCGGCGCGCTGGAATCCCATCCTCGATGTCTTCGACGGCGAGGGCGTGCGATTCGCCCACGAGGTGCACCCCTCGGAGATCGCCTACGACTACTGGTCGAGCGTCCGCGCGCTGGAGGCGATCGACCATCGGGAGGCCTTCGGCTTCAACTGGGACCCCTCGCACATGATGTGGCAGAACGTCGACCCTGTCGGCTTCATCGTCGACTTCGCCGACCGGATCTACCACGTGGACTGCAAGGACACGAGGATGCGGCCGCGCAACGGCCGTGCGGGGGTGCTCGGGTCGCACCTGCCCTGGGGCGACCCGCGGCGCGGCTGGGACTTCGTCTCGACGGGGCACGGCGACGTGCCGTGGGAGGACGCCTTCCGCGCCCTGGATGCCATCGGCTACGCGGGTCCCATCTCGATCGAGTGGGAGGACGCAGGCATGGATCGGCTGCACGGCGCCGCCGAGGCCGTGGGCTTCGTGCGCTCACTGCTCTGGCCGCAGCCCGCCTCCTCCTTCGACGCCGCGTTCAGCTCGCAGCGCTCGGAGTGACGGACGGGCCGGTTCGCAGCATCAGTTCGAGCGCGGCGAGGGCGTCGTGCTGCGGGGCGCTGTCGTCGAGCAGCCACTGCGTCTGCAGGCCGTCGGATGCCGCGATGACGAGAGCGGCGACCGCGTCCGGCGGCACGTCGTCGCGGATGAGACCCGACTCCTGCTGCAGCCGTACGCGCTCGGAGAGCTCGTCGCGCAGTCGGGCGAAACGGGTGGTCGCGAACTCCCGCGCCGCGGGGTGCCCCTCTTCCAGGGCGGTGGCGATGAGCGAGGAGTACAACTGCACGAGCCCCGGCACCTCGCGGTTGGTGCGGGCCGACTCGATCATGAGCTCGACCGGCGTCATGTCGTCGGGGATGGGCTGGCGCTCGTCGTCCTCATCGCCGCTGGCGAGGTAGACCGCGACGAGGAGCTCCTCCAGAGAGCCGAAGTAGTGGGTGAGGGCGGCGTGCGTGACGCCGACCTCCTTGGCGATCGCCCGCAGGCTCGTGCGGTCGGCGCCTCTCGCCGCGAACACCTCGATCGCCCTGTCCAGGATCTCCTGGCGTCGCGCGACGCCCTTGGCGTAGGCCCCCCGCTGGCGTGGTCGCTCGTTCTGTCCGGACATGACGCGAGTCTATCGAATTAAAACTTCCGCTTGGAGGTTTTCGGTGATAGCCTCCTGTGCACAGGGCGGCACCGGCCCGCGCGTCACCGAAGACCACGAAGGAGCACCACCGATGACGGTTCAGACATCCATCCAGCTGTTCACGCTCAAGAACGAGCTCGACGCCGATCTCGACGGCACGCTCGCCGCCGTCGCCGCCCGCGGATTCGTCGCCGTCGAGCCCTACGACTTCGTGCACCGCGCCGAGCCGCTCGCCGCGGCCCTCGCCGCCGCCGGCCTGGTCGCACCCAGCGGGCACGCCTTCCTCGCCTCGGAGTCCTTCGTCAACCCCGACGGCAGCGGCACCAGCATCCCCGTGCCGACCCCCGCCGAGGTGTTCGCTGCGGCGAAGACGCTCGGCATGGGCACCGTCATCGACCCCTACACCGAGCCCGCCCGCTGGGAATCGGTCGAGCAGATCGCGGAGACCGCGCGCCTGCTCAACGCGGCCGCAGAGATCGGCGCCGCATCCGGCATCCGCGTGGGATACCACAACCACGCCCACGAGCTGGAGGCGGTCTTCGACGGCGTCACCGGTCTCGAAGTCCTCGCCGGGCTCCTCGACGAGCGCGTCGTGCTCGAGGTCGACCTGTACTGGGTCGCCCGAGGCGGCGTCGATCCCGTCGCCCTGCTGCAGCGCCTCGGCAGCCGTGTCGTCGCCGTGCACGCCAAGGACGGCACGCTCGATCCGGAGCTCGTGAACGCCTACCCGCCCGCCGACCAGGTCCCCGCAGGAGACGGCGCCGTGCCGCTCGTCGCGGCGATCGCGGCCGCGCCGGCGCTCGAGCTCGCGATCGTCGAGTTCGACCACTACGAGGGCGACCTGTTCGACGCCGTCGAGCGCAGCCGTGTCTACCTCGACGAGAACGTGGCCGGCTGATGGCGACCGACAGCACGACGGTGGGCGTCGGCGTCATCGGCGCCGGCAACATCAGCGACCAGTACCTCAGCAACCTCACGAGCTTCCCCGACCTGACGGTGCTCGCGATCGCCGACGTCATCGAGGAGCGCGCGCAGGCGCAGGCACAGGCCTACGGCATCCCCCGGCACGGAGGCATCGACACGGTGCTCGACGACCCCGATATCGCGATCGTCGTGAACATCACGCCCCCCGCGGTGCACGTCGAGGTCTCGGAGGCGATCATCGCCGCCGGCAAGCACGTGTGGACCGAGAAGCCGCTCGGCGTGAGCCGCGAGGAGGCGCGCGGACTGCTGGAGAAGGCGGATGCCGCCGGCCTCCGCGTCGGCGCGGCGCCCGACACCGTGCTCGGCCCGGGGGTGCAGACCGCCAAGCGTCTGATCGCCCGCGGCGACATCGGCCGTCCGCTCTTCGCGCAGACCACCTTCCAGTGGCAGGGCCCGGAGATCTTCCACCCCGACCCCGCCTTCCTGTACGCCAAGGGCGGCGGTCCGCTGCTGGACATGGGGCCGTACTACGTCTCCACCCTCGTGCACGTGTTCGGCCCGGTCGCGTCCGTCGCCGCACTCGGGCTGAAAGGCGCCGAGACGCGGCGCGTGCAGCAGGGGCCTCTGGCCGGACAGGAGTTCCCCGTCGAGGTGCCCTCGACGCTGAGCGTGCTGATGGACTTCGAGCGCGGCGGTCAGGCGCAGAGCCTGTACAGCACCGACTCCCCGATGCTCCGTCAGGGCATCGTCGAGATCACCGGCACGGAGGGGACGCTCGTGATCCCCGATCCGAACACCTTCGGCGGCGCGATCTCGATCACCCGACCGCTCACGCGGATGTTCATCCCGCCGGAGCCCATCGAGCAGGAGATCGTCGACGTCGAGCAGGACGGCGTGCTCTCCGGGCGCGGCCTCGGACTGCTCGACATGGTGCGCTCGGTGCGCGACGGCCGTCCGCACGTGGCGACCGGCGAGTTCGGCTACCACGTGCTCGACACGCTGCTGTCGATCGAGGAGGCCGCGGCGTCGCGCTCCTTCGTCGCCGTGGAGAGCACTCTCGACGAGGTCGGGGCGCTGGACGCGTCGTTCGATCCGTACGCCAGGACGTTCTGAGGCGGGCGCCTGGTCAGACCGCGGGTTCGCGGAGCCTGACCAGGCGCTCGTGGCCGGTCTCCTCGAGCTCGGCGATGTCATCGCGCGACTTGAGGAAGTCGGAGAACGAGCGATAGCCCAGGGCCTTCTCGCTGAAGGACGGGTCCATGCGCCGCATGTGGGTCTTCACCGCCGAGCTGTGCAGCCACTCGTCGGCATCCGCCTTGTCGTGGCCCAGACGCAGCGCGCGCTGCAGCAGCGCGGTCGCCTCGCCCTGCTCGTCGAGCTTCGCGGGAGCGGGCGCATCCGCCGTTGATGCGGCCTTCGTGCGGGAGGCCTTGGCCTTGGGCGCCGCCTTGGCCTTGGCGGCGGGCTCCACCTGCTCGACGGTCTCGGGCGCGGGGGCAGGAGCGGCGATCCGCGTCGGCCTGACCACGCCAGGCAGCGAGTCGTACGACTCGAACTCGTCGCACGCGGCCGCGAGGGACTTCGCGGTCGAGCCGGCGACGCCGACGCCGATCACGTAGCGCCCCAGCCGCTTGCAGCGCTGGGCGAGGGGCACGTAGTCGCTGTCGCCGGCGACGATCACGGCGTGGGTGAGGTCGGGGAGGCGGAACATGTCCTCGACGGCATCCACGGCGAGGCGGATGTCGGCGCCGTTCTTCGCGTACGCCGCGGCGGGGAAGAGCTGCACCAGGTCGACGGCGCGGGCCACGAGCTGCGTGCGGTACTCGGCGTTCACCGGCGACGACCAGTCGGCGTAAGCGCGCGTGAGGACGAGGGTGCCGAACGACGCGGCGTAGTCGATGATGGCGCCGACGTCGATCATCGCGGCGCGCAGGCGCTCGGTCACCTCGGGGTCGTCGGGGCGCTCGGTGATGCGCTGGCGGTCCTTGCCGTAGGCGTTGCGCCCGTGCACCCGGTCGTACCAGGAGATGACGATGTTGTCGAAGTCGAGGTAGACCGCGACGCGGGCCTCCGATGCCTCAGCCATTGTGCGACTCCTCTGTGGGGTAGGTCACGCCGATCTGAGCGCGGATCTCGTCGAGCGTGCCCATGATCGCCACGGTCTGGGCGATCGGCAGGATGTCTCCTTCGAGGAGCCCGTCGCGCACGAGGCGCTCGGCGGCGTGGGCCTCGTGCTCCATGCCGCGAGGCGCATCCGGAGCCGGCGGGCCCCCGATCTCCTCGAGGACGGTGCCGTCGGGGGCGATGAGGCGGAGGGTGGATGCCGACGACCACGCCGGCTGGATCTCGATGCGCGCCCTGGTGCCGAGAATCGACGCCGTGTTCGACCCAGCCGCTCTCGACGAGGAGAAGCTCGTGGAGACGGCGCCGCCCTCGTGGACCATGACCGTGGCGACCTCGGCGTCGGCGCCGGTCTCGACGAGACGGCCCGCGGCCTGGATGCTGGTCGGGGCGCCCAGCACGTCCCAGATGAACGAGATCGGGTAGATGCTGAGGTCGAGCAGAGCGCCGCCGCCGAGTTCCAGCGCGTTGAGGCGGTGCGCGGGGTCGGAGGGGAGGTACTGGGTGTGCGAGGCCGACACCGTGCGGATCTCGCCCAGGGCGCCAGAGGCGATGAGCTCCCGCATCCGCACCATCTGCGGGAGGTAGCGCGTCCACATGGCCTCCATCACGAGCAGGCCGCGCTCGGCGCCGAGGCGCTGCAGGGACTCGGCCTCCGCCCGGTTGACCGTGAACGCCTTCTCGACGAGGACGTGCTTGCCGGCCTCGAGCGCGAGTCGCGCGTTGTCGTGGTGCATCGGGTGCGGCGTCGAGACGTACACGATGTCGACGTCGGGGTCGGCGACGAGCGCCTCGTAGGTGGGATGGGTGTGCTCGGGGGCGATGCCGTGCGCGGCGGCGAAGGCGTCGGCGGACTCCTGGGAGCGTGAGCCGACAGCCACCAGATCGAGCCCTGCGCTGCGCAGATCGGATGCGAACGCGCCGGCGATGCCGCCGGTCGCGAGGATTCCCCAACGAAGACCAGTCATGGTCTCAGCGTAGAGGGTGAGGGGCGCGGTCAGGCCTTCGCGAGCGCCTGATCCAGGTCGGCGATGAGGTCGCGAGGATCCTCGAGGCCGGCGGACAGTCGGATGGTGGTGAGCGAGATGCCGGCCGCCTCGCGCTGCTCGGCGTTCAGGTGCGAGTGCGTCATCGACGCGGGGTGCGCCACCAGGCTGCGCGCATCGCCGATGTTCGCGACGAGACGGACCACCCGCAGGGCGTCGATCACCCGGCCGACGCGCTCCTGGGCGCCCTCGTCCGCAGGGCCGGCCAGGTCGAAGGAGAACACCGACGGCACGCCGTCCGGCAGGTAGCGCTGCGCGAGCCCGTGCCAGGGATTGCCCTCGAGACCGGGGTGGTTGACCCTGGACACCGAGGGGTGCTCGGCGAGGAAGCGGGCGACGGCGAGGGCGGTGGCGCTCTGCCGCGACACGCGCAGGTCGAGGGTCTCGATGCCCTGCAGGATCTGCCAGGCGTTGAACGGCGAGAGGGACGGGCCGAGGTCGTGCACGTACTTCGACTTCACCAGCGCCGCGAACGCCTGCCCGATGCCGAACCGCTCCCACAGCACGAGCTCGCCGAAGCGCTTGTACGGGGCGGTGAACTGCGGCCAGCGGTCGGGCTCCGCTCCGAAGTCGAACGTGCCCTGGTCGACGACGACCCCGCCGAGGGAGGTGCCGTGCCCGGAGAGGAACTTGGTGGCCGAGTGCACGACGAAGTCGGCGCCGTGCTCGCCGGGGCGCACCAGGTACGGCGTCCCCACGGTGTTGTCGATCACGAGCGGCACCCCGGCCTCGTGCGCGATGTCGGCGACGAGTCTGATGTCGAGCACCTGAGCGACCGGGTTCGCGACGGACTCGGCGAACAGGGTGCGGGTCTCCGGACGGATCGCGGCCCGCCAGGCGTCGGGGTCGTCCTGATCGACGAAGGTCACCCCGATGCCGAAATCCTCGAACGTGTCCTGGAACAGGTCGACGGTGCCGCCGTAGAGCTGGTTCGCGGCGACGATGTGGCCGCGCACGCCGACGAGCGCGAGCAGGGTCACCGCGACGGCGGCCTGACCGGAGGCGACGGCGACCGCGGACGCGCCGCCCTCGAGCGCCGCGACGCGCTCCTCCAGAACCTGCTGGGTCGGGCTGGCGTTGCGGCTGTAGAGGTTGCCCGTGGTGCGCAGCGCGAACAGGTCCGCAGCATCCGCGAGCGAGGAGAACTGGTACGCGGCCGTCTGGTAGATCGGCGGCACGGCGCTGTTCTGGGGTGTCCCTGGGACGTAGCCGGCCTGGATCTGCCGGGTCGCGAACTCGCTCATCAGACCATTGTGATGAGCGAACGGTCCGTGCTTCGGCGTGTGTCGAACTGTTGCACCGCGTGAACCCCCGAATCGCCGCCGTGGCGCGGTGGAGCGACCGCTCGTACCGTGGCCGCCATGACCGAACCGCTCATCATCGGCGCCATGGTGCGCACTCTCGGCGCGTACCCCTCCGGGTGGCGTCACCCCGGCGCCCACCGCGACCCGTCCGCCGACCACGCCGTCCTGCGGCGCATCGCGGAGGAGGGGGAGGATGCCGGTCTCGACTACCTCTTCTTCGGCGACTGGCTGGCCACGGGGCCCGACCTCGAGTTCCGCGACCCCTACCTGCTCGCGCGGATCGACCCGGTGAGCGCCGTGCTGTTCCTCGCCGGGCTCACCTCCCGCATCGGGCTCATCGCGACGGTGAACACCACCTACGCCGATCCCTACACGACGGCGCGCTCGCTCGCCTCGCTCGACGTGCTCTCCGGGGGCCGCGCCGGCGTCAACCTCGTCACCGGCGCCGAGCCGCGGGCTGCGGGCAACCACGGCCGCGACGCGCACGCCGACAACGAGGGCCGCTACGACAGGGCGGAGGAGTTCGTCACCGCTCTCCGCCGACTGTGGGACTCGTGGAGCGAGGACGCCTGGGTCGCAGATGCCCAGCGCGGCGTGCTCATCGATCCGGAGGGTCTGCGCCCCGCCGACGTCCGCGGCGACCACGTGCGGGTGGACGGTCCTCTCAACGTCGCCCGACCTCCGCAGGGACAGATCCCGATCGTGCACGCCGGCACCTCGCCCCGGTCGCGCCACCTCGCCGCGACCGAGGCCGATCTCGCGCTCATCGCGGCGCCGACCCTCGCGGACGCGATCGCGACGCGCGGCACCCTGCGCGACATCGCCGCAGAGGCCGGACGGTCTCCCGACGACGTGAAGGTCATCGCCCCCGTGCTCCCGGTGGTCGCGGAGTCGGACGCCGAGGCCCACCGCATCGTCGAGAGGCTGCTCTCCCTCGTGCCGCTGGCGGAGGGGCATCAGCGGGATCGGACGGCCTTCCCTCCGAACCGCACGGTCGAGGCGGTCGCCGATGCGCTCGGGGTCGCCGCCGACGACCCGCTCAGGGCGGCGTCCTTCGATGCGCCGGTGACCGCCCAGGAGGCCGCGCGGCTCGGATCGGCGGGAGAGGCGCTGATCGCCCGCGTCGCGCGCATCGCCGGGCTCGGCGTCGGCGGCGATCATCCGGTGACCTGGCGTCATCTCGTGGCCGCGCACGCGGTGCCGGCGGCCTTCGTGGTCGGCGACGCCCCGGCGATAGCCGACCACTTCGAGACCTGGCGCGACGAGGGGGCGGCCGACGGATTCAACGTGCTCTCCGCCTTCCAACCCGCGCAGTTCGAGGCGTTCACCCGGCTCGCCGCCCCCGAGCTGCGCCGCAGAGGGCTGCTCGGACGCGACGGCGGCACCCTCCGCGACCGCCTGCGCATTACGTCGCATGTCGATGCGTGACAGCGGGTGACCGCTCGTGAACGGTCGTGTCCGCCGCATCGTCGCCCGGCATCCCTCGTCCCTAACGTGAGTCGCACCCTACATACCCGAACCCTCCAGGAGGCCCCCGCATGAATCGTCGCCTTGTCCGCGCCGTCGCCGTCGCACTCCCGCTCGTCATGGCGGCCGGTCTCGCCGCCTGCGCCTCGTCTCCGGCGCCGGCGAACGCGCCCTCCGCCGGCGGCGACCCCGTCACGGGCGGCACGCTCACCTACCTCGAGCACCAGACCTACACGAACCTGTACCCGCCGCAGGCCGGGTTCTACCCGAACGGCGGCATCGTCAACAACATCACCGCTCGTCTGACGTGGCAGAACCCGGAGACGCTCGAGATCGAGCCCTGGATCGCCTCCGACTGGACGGTGAACGACGACGCGACCGAGTACACCTTCGACCTCCGCCCCGGGGTCACGTTCTCCGACGGCACCCCGCTCGACGCCGCGGCGGTCGCGAAGAACTTCGACACCTACGGGCTCGGAGCCCCGGATCGGGGGCTCACGGTCTCCGAGGCGGTGAACAACTACGCCAGCAGCGAGGTCGTCGACGACGACACCGTCACGTTCCGCTTCTCCGCCCCGTCGCCCGGGTTCCTGCAGGCGACGTCGACCATCAACTCCGGGCTGCTCTCGCCAGACACGCTGGACGGCACGATCGAGGACTTCGGCGCCGGCAACGCGGCCGAGATCATCGGCTCCGGCCCGTTCACCGTGACGGGGGAGAAGCTCGGCACCGAGTACACGCTCCAGGCGCGGAAGGACTACGCGTGGGCTCCCGAGAGCGCCGCGAACCAGGGCCGCCCGTACCTCGACGACGTGCACGTGATCGTGACGCCGGAGGACTCCGTGCGCATCGGATCGCTGCTCGCCGGTCAGGCCGACCTCGTCCGGTACGTCCAGGCCTTCGACGAGGCCCGCGTCTCGGGCGCCGGCTTCACGCTGTACGCGCCGCAGACCCGTGGTGTGAACAACTCGATCGCCCTCCGCCCGGGGAACCCGATCCTGAGCGACATCACGGTCAGGCAGGCGCTCGTCGCGGCGGTGGACGCCAAGGAGGTGGTCGACACCCTCTTCACCGAGAACTACCCGGTGGCCACGTCTGTGCTCTCCTCCGAGGCGCTCGGCTACAAGGACGAGTCCGAGCACTACGTGTACGACCTCAAGAAGGCGAAGAAGCTCCTCGATGAGGCCGGGTGGGAGGTCGGAGGCGACGGGATCCGCGAGAAGGACGGCCAGCGACTCTCGATCACCGTCTACGAGGCCAAGCCGCAGCCGCAGTCGAAGGCCACGCTCGAGCTCGTCGCCCAGCAGCTCGCCAAGGCGGGCGTCGAGCTGACCGTCAAGCCCGGAGACGCGGGCAGCTACGCCGAGGACACGCGCGATCCGCTCAAGACGGGCTTCTACCACTCGATGGTCGGCCGCGCCGATCTCGATGTGATCAAGAGCCAGTTCTTCACGAAGAACCGGGACGTGCTCATCTCCGAGGACGCCGAGCTCGACCGCCTGCTGCTCGCCGTGGCCTCCGAGCCCGACGCAGACAAGCGCGTGAAGGCGTCGCAGGCGGTGCAGGACTACATCGCCGAGCAGGCGTACGTCATCCCGCTGTTCGAGGAGCCGCAGGTGTACGGCGCGGCGACCTACGTGCAGGGCTTCGCGTCCGAATCGGTCGGCCGCCCGACCTTCTCCGAGGTCTGGCTCCAGGAGCACTGATGACCTTCGTCCTCCGACGAGCCGGGCAGGCCGCGATCGTTCTGATCGCGGCCTTCACGGCCACCTTCTTCCTGCTGCAGCTGCTGCCGGGGGATGCGATCCTCATCAAGTTCTCCGACCCGAGTCTGGGGCTCTCGCCCGAGCAGCTCGACGGCATCCGCGCGGCCTACGGCGCCGACGTGCCGTGGTGGCAGCAGTACGTGCACGCGGGCCTCGGCTTCGTCGCCGGGGACTTCGGCTACTCGACCCAGTTCGGCACCCCGGTGCTCAGGATGCTGGCCGAGGCGCTGCCCGCGACGCTGCTGCTGGCCGCGCTCGGTCTCGTCGTCGCCCTGCTGCTCGCCGTGCTCATCGCGGCCGTGTCGTCTCTGGCCCCGTTCGCGTGGCTTCGCGACGGACTGCGTCAGGTGCCCGGCCTCTTCGTCGCCGTCCCGGTGTTCTGGCTCGGCATCCTCCTCATCCAGGTGTTCTCCTTCGGCCTCGGCTGGGTGCCGATCGTGGGCGCCGATCCGGTGCGGGGTCTGATCCTGCCGGTGCTCACGCTCGCCGTCCCGATCTCGGCTCCGCTCGCCCAGGTGCTCGTGCGCGCCGTCGACCAGGTGCAGGCGCAGCCCTTCATCACCGTGGTGCGCGCGAAGGGCGCCCCTCCGGCGTGGGTGCTCACGCGATCGGTCGCGCGCAACGCGGCCGTCCCCGCGCTCACGATCGCCGGCGTCCTGTTCGGCGAGCTCGTCGGCGGCGCCGTCGTGACCGAGACGGTGTTCGGACGCACGGGCATCGGCAGGCTCACGGAACAGGCCGTGGCGAACCAGGACATCCCGGTGCTGCAGGGCGTCGTGCTGCTGTCCGCCCTCGGCTTCGTGCTCATCTCCTTCGCCGTCGATCTGGTCACCCCGCTCATCGACCCGCGTCAGCGTGTCCGCCCCGCGATCGGAGTCCGTTCATGACCGCCCTCGTCGCTCCTCCTGCCCTTGCGCCGGTATCCGAGGACGTCGCCCAGGCCGTCGCTCCCCGTCGGACCCGTCGGCCCGGTCGCCCGTGGGGCCTCTACGTCGCGGTGGCCCTCGTCGCGCTGGTCGTGCTGTGGGCCGTGATCCCCGGGGTGTTCGCTCCGGGGGATCCGCTCTCCGGGGCGCCGGCCGACAAGCTCCTGCCGCCGAGCGGGGCGCACTGGTTCGGCACCGATGCCCTCGGCAGGGACCTGTTCGGGCGCGTCGTGCACGGGTCGGTGCACTCGCTCTCCGGGGCGCTCATCGCCGTGACGGTCGGGCTCGGCCTCGGCACCCTGATCGGCGCGGTCGCCGGGGCACTCGGCGGCATCGTCGACGACATCCTCATGCGGGTCGTCGACGTGCTGCTCGCGATCCCCGGACTGCTGCTCTCGCTCTCGGTCATCATCCTCCTCGGGTTCGGGACCGTGAACGCCGCGATCGCCGTCGGTCTCGGCAGCATCGCCGCCTTCGCGCGGCTGATGCGCTCCGAGGTCGCGCGGGTGCGGCGCACCGAGTACGTCGAGGCCGCGTACGGGAGCGGGGGCACCTTCTTCGCCGTGCTCCGCCGGCACGTGCTCCCGAACTCGCTCACGCCGATCGTCGCGCTCGCCGCCCTGCAGTTCGGCACCGCGATCCTCGCGATCTCCACCCTGGGCTTCCTGGGGTACGGGGCCCCGCCGCCCACCCCGGAGTGGGGTCTGCTGATCGCGGAGGGACGCAACTACATCGGGACGTCGTGGTGGCTCACGGCTCTCCCCGGTCTCGTCGTGGTCGCCGTCGTGCTCAGCGCCAACCGCATCAGCCATCGTCTCGGAAGGAACATCCGATGAGCGTCCACGCTCCCACGGGTGTGCGGGTCCAGATCAGCCATCGTCTCGGAAGGAACGTCCGATGAGCGTCAACGCGGCAACGGGCGGGACCGTCCTCACGGCCACCGACCTGCGGGTCTCGTACGCGGGCCGAGAGGTCGTGCACGGGGTGTCGTTCGAGCTGAACGAGGGGGAGACCCTCGCCCTGGTCGGGGAGTCCGGATCGGGCAAGTCCACGACCGCGCACGCGATCCTGGGGCTCCTGCCGGAGGGCGGCCGCGTCGACGCGGGCTCGGTGCGCCTCGGCGACCTCGACGTCTCGGGGTGGTCGGACCGGGCGCTGCGCGGCATCCGCGGTCCGATCGTCGGCCTCGTGCCGCAGGATCCGGTGACCTCCCTCGACCCCGTGCGGCCGATCGGCGCGCAGGTCGAGGAGATCCTGCGCCTGCACGGTCATCGCGACCGCCGCCGTCGTCGCGCCCGCGTGCTCGAGCTGCTCGACCGGGTCGGCATCGACGACCCCGACCTGCGGGCGCGCCAGTATCCGCACGAGCTCTCCGGCGGCATGCGCCAGCGCGTGCTGATCGCCACGGCGATCGCCCTGCGTCCGCGCGTGCTCATCGCCGACGAGCCGACCAGTGCGCTCGACGCCACGGTGCAGCGGCGCGTGCTCGATCTGCTCGACGAGCTGCGGCGAGAGGAGGGCACCGGCATCCTGCTCGTGACCCACGACCTCGGCGTCGCCGCCGACCGTGCCCAGCAGCTGGTGGTGCTGAAGGACGGCGCCATCGTCGAGCAGGGCGCGAGCGCCGACGTGCTGGCGGCCCCCTCCGACGCCTACACGCGGCAGCTCCTCGCCGACGCCCCGGCGTTCGTCACCGGATTCCGTCGTCCGGAGGCGCCGCCGTTCCTGCGCGACGCCGCCGCCGTCGCCGCCGAGGACCCGTACGCGATCGTCGCCGAGGGGCTCGTGAAGGAGTTCCGGGTCAAGAGGCGCGAGAGCTTCCGTGCGGTCGACGACGTCTCCTTCCGTGTGCGCCGCGGCACCACCCACGCGCTGGTGGGGGAGTCGGGGTCGGGCAAGACGACGACGGCGCGGCTGATCACGCGCTTCCAGCGGGCGGATGCCGGAACGATACGGCTGGACGGGGAGGACGTCACCGGGGTGTCCGGCGAGGGACTGCGGGCGCTGCGACGACGGATCCAGCTCGTGTACCAGAACCCCTTCGCCTCGCTCGATCCGCGACAGCAGGTCGCCGATATCGTCGCCGAGCCGCTGCAGAACTTCCGCGTGGGGTCGAAGGCCGAGCGGCGCGAGCGCGCTCTCGCCCTCATCGACAGGGTGGCGCTGCCCGCCGATCTGGCCCGGCGGACTCCGCGCGAGCTCTCCGGAGGCCAGCGGCAGCGCGTCGCGATTGCGCGGGCGCTGGCCATCGACCCCGAGATCCTCGTGCTCGACGAGGCCGTGTCCGCCCTCGACGTCACCGTGCAGGCGCGCATCCTCGAGCTGCTGGCCTCGCTGCAGGCGGAGCTCGGACTCACGTACCTGTTCATCTCGCACGACCTCGCGGTGGTCCGCAGGATCAGCCACACGGTCTCGGTCATGCGCCGCGGCCGGATCGTCGAGGAGGGCGCCACCGAGGAGCTCTTCCGCGACCCGCAGCACGACTACACCAGGGAGTTGCTCGCCGCGGTCCCGGGACGCGCAGTCGAACGCACGACCGAACCGGCAGCCGCACTCACCGCCGCACTCACAGGAAGAGCCCTCTCATGACCGCGCCCACCGTCGCCTTCTTCACCCGGCTGCTCGACGACGCCGCCCCGGCGGAGCGCTACGCGCTCGCGACGGAGCAGATCCAGCAGGCGGAGAGGTACGGCGTCGGCCGCGCCTGGGTCGCGCAGCACCACTTCCGCGCGGCGGAGGGAGGGCTGCCGTCGCCGCTCGTCCTGCTCGCGAACGTCGCGGCGCGCACCACGAGCATCCGCCTCGGCACCGGCGTCATCACGCTGCCTCTGGAGGACCCCGTGCGGGTCGCGGAGGACGCGGTCGTGACGGACCTGCTCTCCGGTGGGCGGCTGGACCTCGGTCTCGGCAGCGGCGGCACGCCGTCGTCGTTCGCGCCCTTCGGGGAGGACGTGCGCGCGAAGGCGGCGACCTACGACCGCAAGCTCGGTGTGCTGCTCGACGCGCTCGCCGGACGCGACATCGGCGCGGACAACACGCTCTACCCGGATGCCGGCTCGCTCGCCGACCGCATCTGGCAGGCGACGTTCTCGGCGCCGGGCGGTCACAGGGCCGGCGTGCACGGTCACGGCCTGCTGCTCTCGCGCACGCAGCCGCGTCGCGCCGACGACCTGCACGCCCCGCTGTCGGCATTGCAGGACCCGATCATCGACGCGTACCTCGAGGCGCTGCCCGAGGGCGTCGCGCCGCGGATCACGGCGTCGCGCACCGTGTTCGTGGCGGATGACAGGGCTGAGGCATTGCGCTTCGCCGAGGTCGGGCTGCGCCGGGCCGCCGAGGGCTTCCGGAGTCAGGGGCAGACGATCCCCGGCGACGACCTCGATGACCTCATCGCGGCGCTCGACACCCACCTGGGCACGCCGGACGAGGTCGCCGAGTCGCTCGCCGCCGACACCACGCTCGCGCGGGCCACGGAGGTCGCGTTCCAGGTGCACTCGGTCGACGCCCCGCACGAGCACGTGCTGCGCTCGATCGAGCTCTTCGCCGACAGGGTCGCCCCGGCCCTCGGCTACACCCTCGACACCATCAAGGAGAAGGCATGACCACCGACATCGTCGATCAGATCGCGGGGGTGACGCCCGAGCTCGACGAGCTGCGGCGCCGCCGTCCGGTGACCAGGGAGCAGCTGCAGGCGAGCTTCGACGCGCTGTTCCGGCCCGTCTCCGTCGCGCACGTCTCGCAGGAGGAGAGGGAGCTGGTCGCGGCCTTCGCGACGAGGCTCGCCGGCGACACCGACGCCACGGGCACGTTCTACGCCGACCGCGCGCTCGCCGCGGACCCGCGGCGAGCGGCGATCGTCCTCGCGGAGGCCGCCGAGGCCGCGACGGCGGGCCCGTACGGCGCCTACACGGAGGAGGGGCTGCGCTCCGAGAGCACGGACGGACCCCGCTACACCCCGGACGGTGACGCCGTCGAGGCGCTCGGGTCGCGGCTGGCCGCTGCGCTCGCGCACACGCACCTGCTCGTGCTCCGGCCGCGCGAGGCGTCGGGCGACGACATCGAGCGACTGCTGGACGCCGGCTGGTCGGCCGACGGCATCGTCACGCTGTCGCAGCTCGTCTCCTTCCTCGCCTTCCAGCAGCGGGTCGTCACCGGCCTCCGCGTCCTGGGGGCGGCGGCATGACCGTCGCGGACTCCGTGCTCGTGCACCATGACGCCCCGCATCCGCACGCCTTCACGCGTGCCGAGGTCGGCTGGCGACCCCACCTCGCGCCGCTCGCCGAAGAGGAGCTCACCGAGCGCCACTACGACGGACTCGTCGAGGCGGCGCGCGCGAAGAACGACTACTTCCGGCTGCTGGCGCGCGACCCCGAGGTGCTGAAGGCTCGCACCCTGGTCGACAAGGACATCTTCTACAACGTCGCGGAGGGTCTTCCCCGTGCGGAGCGCGAGCTGGCGGCGACGGCCGCGTCTCGTCGCAACGGCTGCGTGTTCTGCGCCTCCGTGCACTCGCGGTTCGCGGCGCACTACGGCAAGCGGCCCGACGACGTCGACCTCCTGCTCGTGGAGGGGACGGACGCCGATCTCGGCGAGCGGTGGAACGCCGTGGTCGCGGCATCCGTCGCCCTCACCGACACTCCGAGCGCCTTCGGCCCCGCCGAGGTCGCCCGGCTGCGTGCGGCGGGTCTCGACGATCTCGAGATCTCCGACGTCATCCACGGCGCCGCGTTCTTCAACTGGGCCAACCGGCTCATGCTGTCGATCGGGCGTCCGGTTGCGCCGGACTGATCCTCATCGCGCCGCAAGGAACCCCGCGACGGCGTCGAGTGCTCCGTCGTGCGCCTCCAAATGGGGGAGGTGAGCGACATCCCGCAGCTCGAGGAACGTCGCATTGGGGATGCTCGCGGCGACGTGGAGGGCGTAGCGCCGGATGTGTTCGAGGTCGAGGTCGCCGACGACGACGAGCGTCGGCACCGCTATCTCGCCGAGGCGCGTCCAGGCGTCGCCAGGCTCGGACTGCTCACCCGGATCGGCTGCGCGCAGGGCCACGCCGTTCATCGCCAGAAAACGCTCGCGGGCCGTGTGCGAGGCGCGACCGGGGCGTTCCGGCCCGTCGAGCCAGACGATCGCCTCGAGGCGGTTCACCTCATCGACGTCTCCGTCGGCGTCTGCTGCGTCGATCAGTTGATCCAGCTCAGCAACCCTCGGGGCGAGCACGGGCGCGGGAGCACCGCTCACGGCTGGTGCGATGAGCACGAGCGCCGACACCCGGTCCGGGTGCGCGAGCGTCAGATCGAGCGCCGTTCTGCCGCCCATCGAGCATCCGATCACGACTGCGGCGCCCGGTTCGCAGGCATCCAAGACGGCGAGCGCGTCTGCGACGGGTGACCACCCGTCCTCGGTCTCGTAGGCGGTCTCCCCGTACCCTCGGGCGTCGAACCTGACCGTGCGGAAACCGTCTCCGAGCCGTGCGACCAGGGAGTCCCACGATGTCCTGTCGGTCACACCGGCGTGGATCATCAGCACGGCGCCGCCGTGACCGGTCGCCTCGGTGGCGAGCTGCGCGCGCCCGGAGGCGACGGTGATCAGAGTCACGGGACGAGGATGAGCTTGCCGTCGGCGGCGTGGGACTCCACGAGTTCGTGGGCCCGCGCCGCCTCGGCGAGCGGCAGCTCCTGACCGAGCTCGATCGTGAAGTCGCCCGCGGCGATGAGCGCGATCGTGGCGGGCAGCGCCTCGGCGCGCCAGGCGAGTTCCTGCTCCGTGAGCGGGATCGGCGATCCGCCGGAGAACGCGCGGATGCCGAAGGACGCGGCGTCCGGTCCGCGCACGATCGTCGCGATGCGGTCGCGGTCGGAGACGAGGGCGAGCGAGGTCTCGATCGCCTCGTCGGTGCCCGCGCAGTCGAGGGCGACGGTCACCCCGTCCGGCGCGGCGGCGCGCACGCGATCGAGCAGCCCGTCCCCGTAGGCGACGGGGATCGCGCCGAGCTCGCGCAGCTGATCGTGTCGTGCCGGGCTCCCGGTCGCGATGACCGTCGCACCCCAGGCCACCGCGAACTGCACGGCCGCCTGGCCGACAGCCCCGGAGCCCGCGTGGACGAGGAGGACGTCGCCGGCGGTCACGGCGAGTGAGCGCAGCGCCTGATGCGCCGTACCCGCGGGGATGGCGATCCCCGCGCCCTCGGCGACGGTGACGCTGTCGGGGAGCGGTGCGAGATGAGCAGCCGGGACCGCGAGCGCCGAGGCGTAGGTGCCGAGAGTGTCGCGGATCGCGACGCGGTCGCCCACGGCGAACCCCTCCGCGCCCTCGCCGATGGCTTCGACCACGCCGGCGCCGTCGAAGCCGATCCTGCGCGGCTCGGTGATCGGGGCCGAGGGCCTCCTGCCTCCGCGGAGCTTCGCGTCGATCGGATTCACGCCCGCTGCCTCGATGCGGACGACGACCTCGCCGGCGCCCGCGACCGGGTCGGGGATGTCGCTGAGGTGGAGGACGTCAGGGGAACCGAACTCTGTGTAGACGATCGCGCGAGCCATGTCTCCAGGCTAGCTCCGTGAGCCGGTCAGGGGGCGTACAGCCGGCAACCCCTCAGCGGGCCGCGAGCGCCTTCGTGATGCGCTGCGGCGATACAGGCTGCGCGGTGCCGAGGCGCTGCGCGAACACGCTGATCCGGTACTCCTCCAGCAGCCACCGCGTCTCCACGAGGGCGGGTGCGGTGTCGGCGGCGAGCGGGATCGTACCGCCGGCGTCCTCGAACGCCTTCGCCATCCGCTCGAACTCGCTCATGCGCGAACGGTCCTTGCCCGGCTCGCTCGCGAGCGTCTTCAGCCGGTCGAGCATGCCGTCGAGGTAGCGCGGGAAGTGCGCCAGACGGTCGACACCGGCCGCCGAGATGAACCCGGGGTGCAGGAGCCCTGCGAGCTGGGTGCGGATGTCGTTCAGCGGCCCGAGGAGGGAGAGCGAGTTCTGCGACTTGATGCCGCGCTCCACCTCGCGCGCCTTCGTGAGGATGCGCGCCACCAGCGACACGCACGCGAACAGGTCGTCGACCAGCGTCGCGGACACGGCGTCCCTCGCCTGCGCGAACGCGGCCTCGGTGCGCAGCGGGCCGCGCGCATCGAGCACGCGGCGGGCGACGGCGGTGCGGGCGTCCTCGATGAGCGCCGCGGCGTTCTGGTACGGGGATGCCGCGAGTGCGAGCTTCTCCTGGCTGGTCAGGTGCTCCTGGATGTACGAGGAGGGCGTCGGCACGGCGAGGAGCGCAAGGCGCAGTACGCCGTCGCGGGTCGCCGCCGCCGCGGCATCCGCCGTCGCCTCGACCCGCACCGCGACGGTCCTGCCCTGGTCGACGATCGCCGGGTATCCGCGCACGACTCCGCCGGCGACTCTGGTGTCGAGCACCTCGGGGAGATCGCCGAAGGTCCACGTGGTGAGCCCGCTGCGCTCGATGGAGGCCGTGGCGGCCGGTGCCGACGGTCCCTTCGGACCCGCGGGACGAGGGGAGGCGACCGAACGAGCCACGCTGCTGCGCGCGCGGTCGGCAAGGCCCTTCTGCAGCGCGGCGAGGTCGCGGTCGGAGCCGACCACGCGTCCGCGTTCATCGACCGCGCGGAAGTTCATGCGCAGATGCGCCGGCACCCGGTCGTCCTCGAACTCCGCAGCCGAGACGAGCTGGTTGGCGAGCGGCTGGATGAGACGGGCGAGCGCCTCCTTCAGAGTGCGTGACGGGCGGCCGTCGTGCGACTCCGGTCCCTGCCCTGCGAGCTCGACGCCGAACTTCTCCGCCCAGTCCGCTGCAGGCACCACGTGCCGTCTGATGGCCTTCGGGAGGGCGCGCAGGAGTCCGGTGATGAGCTCAGCGCGCAGTCCGGGCACCTGCCAGTCGAAGCCCGTGTCCTCGATCTGCGCGAGGAGTGCGAGCGGCACCACGACGCTCACGCCGTCGTCGGCGGCGCCGGGCTCGAAGCGATAGGCGAGCCCGAGCACCTGGTCGCCCTGCGTCCACCGGGTCGGGAACTCGCTCTGGTCCGCGCGGCCGTCGTCGTCGAGCAGATCGGCCTCGCGCATCACGAGGAGCTTCGGCGTCGCCGTCAGGGCCTCGCGCCACCACTTCTCGAAGGACCGCACGTCGAAGACCTCGGACGGGATGCGCTCGTCGTAGAAGCGGAACACCGCCTCGTCTCCGGCGAGGATGTCGCGGCGGCGCTCGCGCTCCTCCAGCTTCTCGAGGCGCTTGCGCAGTTCGGCGTTGCTGCGCCAGAACGCGCTCACCCTCTTGTCGATCCGGGTCGGGTCCCACTCGCCCTCGACGAGCGCGTGCCGCACGAACATCTCCCGGGAGGCGGCGCGGTCGATACGGGCGAACTGCACGCGGCGCCGGGGGATGATCTCCACGCCGAACAGCGTCACCTTCTCGAAGGCGACGGCCGCTCCGGCATCCTTCGACCAGTGCGGTTCGCTGATCTGACGCTTCGCGAGGTCGCCGGCGAGGGACTCGGCCCATGCGGGGTCGATCTCGGCCACCGTGCGCGCGAACGTCCGCGAGGTCTCCACGATCTCGGCCGCCATCACGGCGCGCGGGCTCTTCTTGCGCAGCCCTGACCCGGGGAAGATCGAGAAGCGGATGCCGCGGGCCCCGCGGTACTCCGACACCGTCCGCTTCTTCGGGGTGCTGCCCTTGGCGGTGCTGCGCTCGTCGATGATGCCGATCTGCGAGAGCAGCCCGGACAGGAGCGCCCTGTGGATCGCGTCGGGGTCGGCGGTGCCGGAGCCGTCCTTCTCCCGCACCAGGGAGCGCAGCTGCCGGTGCACGTCGAACCACTCCCGCACGCGCACGTAGTTCAGGTGCTCGCTGCGGCACATCCGACGGAACGCGCTGGAGCCGAGCTCCCGCTGCTGCTCGCGCAGGTGGTTCCACAGGTTCAGCACGGCGAGGAAGTCGCTGGTCGGATCCGCGAAGCGCGCGTGCATCCGCTCCGCTTCGTCACGCACCCCCTGCGGGGCGTCTGCCGACGGGCGCTCGCGCACGTCCTGGATCGTCAGGCCGGCCACGATCGGCAGCACCTGGGCGGTGACGCCGGTGCGCGAGGCCTCGACGAGCATCCGGGCGAACCGCGGGTCCATCGGCATCCGCGCGAGGTCCCGGCCGATGCGGGTGAGCCTGCCGTCGGCGACCGCTCCCAGTTCGGTGAGCAGGTCGAACGCGGCCTTGACCCCGCGGGAATCCGGAGGGGTGAGGAAGGGGAACTCGGTGATGTCGCCGAAGCCGAGCGACAGCATCTGCAGCACGACGGAGGCGAGTGACGTCCGCAGGATCTCCGGTTCGGTGAACTCGGGGCGCTTGTCGTAGTCGTCCTCGCCGTACAGGCGGATGGCGATGCCGGAGCTCGTGCGCCCTGCGCGACCGGAGCGCTGGTTGGCCGACGCCTGTGACACCGGCTCGATCGGCAGGCGCTGCACCTTCGACCGGTTGCTGTAGCGCGAGATGCGCGCGGTGCCGGTGTCGACGACGTACTTGATGCCCGGCACCGTGAGGCTGGTCTCGGCGACGTTCGTGGCGAGGATGACGCGGCGCCGCAGCCCCGCGACCGTGGAGCGCTCGAAGACCCGGTGCTGCTCGGCGGCGGAGAGTCGCCCGTACAGGGGCAGCACCTCGACCGGCGAGGTCTGCGAGCGGTAGGCGCCGCGCACCGCGTCGGCCGCATCGCGGATCTCCGCCTCACCGGGGAGGAACACGAGCACGTCGCCCGGCGCCTCCCGGTCGAGCTCGCGCAGCGCCGTGACGATCTCGGCGACCTCGTCGTCCTCCGTCTCCTCGGTGCGCGCGCGGTAGCGGACCTCGACGGGGTACGTGCGGCCCGAGACCTCGATGATCGGCGCGGGGCGCCCGTCGGCATCGGCGAAGTGCGCCGCGAAGCTCTCCGGATCGATCGTGGCTGAGGTGATGACGACCTTGAGGTCGGGGCGTTCGGGGAGGATCCGCACGAGGTATCCGAGCAGGAAGTCGACGTTGAGGGAGCGCTCGTGGGCCTCGTCGATGATGATCGTGTCGTAGCGGCGGAGCAGCCGGTCGCGGTGGATCTCGTTGAGCAGGATGCCGTCGGTCATCAGCGCGATGCGCGTGGCGTCGGAGACCTGGTCGGTGAAGCGGACCTTGTAGCCGACGGCGCCGCCGAGCTCGACCTGCAGCTCCTCGGCGACGCGCTCGGCGATCGTGCGCGCGGCGAGGCGGCGCGGCTGGGTGTGGGCGATGCGCTCACGACCCAGCTCGAGGCAGATCTTCGGCAGCTGCGTCGTCTTTCCCGAGCCCGTCGCGCCGGCGACGATCACGACCTGGTGATCGCGGATGGCGTCGGCGATCTCCTCCCTGGCCGCGCTGACGGGCAGCTCAGGGGGGTAGGAGATCACGGGAGAAGACATAGCCCTCCATCGTATGCCGGGATCGAGCGCATACGATCATCGGGTGACGAGAGTGCTGCGATGGTTCCGCGAGTTCGGCCTCCCTCCGCGGATCCTGGGGCTCGACATCGCCCGCGGCCTCGCGATCCTCGGCATGGCCGGCGCCCACGTCGGCGAGACGGGGGAGTTCGATCTGCTCGACCCCTCGACCTGGCTGGCGATCGTGCACGGCCGCTCGTCGATCCTCTTCGCGGTGCTCGCCGGCGTCTCGATCGCGCTCATGACCGGGCGCAGCGAGCTGCCGGATCCCGCCAGGATGCCGGCGCTGCGACTCAACCTCGTCGGACGGGGCGCCGTCATCTTCGCGATCGGCCTGGTGCTGGAGATGTTCAACACCCCGATCGCGGTGATCCTCACCCTCTACGGCATCCTCTACGTCGCGATCATCCCGTTCCTGCGGTGGCGTCCCTCGCAGCTGCTCCTGCTCGCGGGGCTGCTCGCCGTCGCCGGGCCCGCGGTTCTGGCGCTGATCACCGCCGTGACGCTGCATCCCTACGGCGCGGGGATCTCCTTCGCCCTGTACGGCTCCTATCCGATCACCGTCTGGTTGGCGTTCGTCCTCGGCGGCCTGGCACTCGGCCGTCTGCGGGTCGAGCGCGTCGAGACCGCCCTCGTCGCGTTCGGCGTCGGGCTCGGGCTCGCGGTGATCGGCTTCGCGCTCGAGGTGGTCGGAGCGGTCGCGGGCATCGGGACGTCGGAGTCCGAGGGGGCGTGGTCGGGAGGCGATGGCTGGAGCGGATATCCGGACGCGCTGGCCGATGCCGACCCCTTCGGCGCCGTGCTGTCAGCGATCTTCGCGTCGTACCCGCACTCCGGGGGCACCGCCGAGATCCTCGGCTCCGGGGGATTCGTGCTCGTGGTGATCGCGCTGTGCCTGCTGCTGAGCCGCCCGCTGCGTCGGGTGCTGCTGCCGCTCGGCGCCCTGGGGTCCATGCCGCTGTCGGCATACAGCCTGCACGTCGTGTCGGTGTCGCTCATCGCGGGCCCCGGCGGCTTCATCCAGAGCAACGCGTTCTGGGCGCTCACGGCCGTCGTGCTGCTCCTGCTGGCCACCGTGTGGTCGATCTTCTTCGGGCGTGGTCCGCTGGAGCGGCTCGTCGGCACCGCGGCCACGGCGATGGCTGCGGTGCCGACGAGGTGAGTCGATCAGAAGTGCGTGCCGCCGTCGATGCGCACTTCGGTGCCGGTGATGAAGGTGCCGTCTTCGCTCGCCAGCATCGCGACGACGCCGGCGACGGACTCCGGTCCGGCGAAGCCCTGGCCGATCGCGGGGGCGAGCTTCATGAAGAGGCTCATGTCGGCGTCCTCGGGCAGGCCGGGGCCGATGCTCTGACGGCTCTGGCCTGAGCCGTCCGTCATGCCGGAGGAGATCGAGCCCGGCTGCACGGCCGTGAAGCGGATGCCGCTCGTGGCGTACTCCGCGGCGAGCGCGTGGGTCATCGACTGCACGCCGCCCTTGCTGGCCGCGTAGGCGGCCATGTAGGGGTGCGCGAAGCCGGCCGACGTCGAGCTGAAGTTCACCACGGCCGATGAGGTGCCGTCGCGCAGCGCGGGGATCGCCTCGCGGATCACGAGGAACGTGCCGACCAGGTTGATGCGGATGATCTGCTCGAACTGGTCGAGCGTCGTCTCGTGCGTGTGCGAGGAGCGCAGGATGCCGGCGGCGTTGATGAGCACGTCGAGCCCGCCGAGGGCCTCGACGGCGGCGGCGACCCCGGCGCGGACGGACGCCTCGTCTCCGATGTCCATGGTGACGGTGGTGAGGCGGTCGGAGAGCGCCCCTGCCTTCGCGACCGTGTCGTCGAGGCCGGCGGCGCTGACGTCGGCGGCGACGACGCTGCCGCCCTCGCTCAGCATCCGCAGCACGGTGGCCTGGCCGATGCCAGAGCCTCCGCCGGTGACGAGCGCCCGACGTCCTTCGTAGCGGTTCATGATCTTCCCTTCGTCGATGTGTGATCACTTGGCAGGATATGTCTGGTTGGCACGATGTGCCAACCAGTACTCTGGGGCGGTGGAGACGCAGACCCTGACCGCGCGGCGCAAGGCTGCGACCGAGCGCGACATCGCGGGCGCGGCGGCCGCCCTCTTCGCGGAGCAGAGCGTGGCGCAGGTCACCGCCGAGCAGATCGCCCAGCGCGCCGGGGTGTCTGTGCGCACGTTCTACCGCTACTTCGCGCGCAAGGAGGACGCGATCGCGCCGATCCTCACGGTCGGCGCCGCCCGCTGGCAGGCGGCGTTCGCGGAAGCGGGGGAGGGTCCTCTCCGCGACCGCATCCCCGCGGTGATCGCCGGCCAGCTCGGCGCCGACGGCGAGGGAGACCTCCAGGTCATGCGCGCGCTGCTGATCGGGATCGAGTCCGACGATGCGCTGCGCGACGTGTGGCTGCGCGTCAACGATGACTCCGAGCGGCGGCTGAGGGAGATCCTGCAGCGCCGCGGTGCAGCCGGAGCCGATGCGCGGATCCTCGCCGCCGTGGCGACGGACGCGATCCGCATCGCCTTCGAGGAGTGGGCCTCCACTGACGACGGACCACGGCCCGACGTGCTCGCCGTCGAGATGTTCCGTCTCATGTCCGCGGGGATCTCCGGGCTCGACTGAGCGGTCGTAGGGTGGAGATCATGACGATTCCTGCTCTCGAACTGAACGACGGCCACTCCATCCCGCAGCTCGGCTACGGCGTCTTCAAGGTGCCGCCGGCGGAGACCGAGCGCGCGGTGAGCGAGGCGCTCGAGATCGGCTACCGGCACATCGACACGGCCGCGATCTACGGCAACGAGGAGGGCGTGGGGGCGGCGATCGCGGCATCCGGCGTCCCGCGCGAGGAGCTGTTCGTCACCACCAAGCTGTGGAACGACCGCCACCACGACGACGAGCCCCGTGCCGCGATCCGTGAGAGCCTCGACAAGCTGCGCCTCGACAGCGTCGACCTCTACCTCGTGCACTGGCCGACGCCGGCGAAGGACGACTACGTGCACGCCTTCGCGAAGCTGATCGAGCTGCGCGAGGCAGGGCTCACGCGCAGCATCGGCGTCTCGAACTTCCTGGTGCCCCACCTGGAGCGCACGGTGGCGGAGACGGGGGTCGTGCCCGCGGTGAACCAGATCGAGCTGCACCCCGCCTACCAGCAGCGCGATGTCGTCGCGTGGGCCGAAGCCCGCGACGTCCGCATCGAGGCGTGGGGACCGCTCGGCCAGGGCAAGTACGACCTCTTCGGCGTGCCCGCTGTCGCGGATGCCGCGGCCGCCCACGGCGTCACCCCGGCGCAGGCGGTGCTGCGCTGGCACCTGCAGAAGGGGAACATCGTGTTCCCCAAGTCGGTGCGCGCCGAGCGCCTGCGCGAGAACCTCGACGTCTTCGGCTTCGAGCTCACCGCGGACGAGATCGCCGCGATCGACGCACTCGACCCGCTGGACGGGTCGGGCCGCGTCGGATCCCACCCCGACGACGTGAACTGAGTCCCTCTCGTTCCTTGCATGACGCCCTGTGTCGCGGCCCGCGACACAGGGCGTCGTCGCGGGTAGCTTCGTCGGCATGACAGCTGCCTACCGTGTCGTCGCCGTCTCGGGTTCCCTGCACGAACCGAGCAAGACCACCGCTCTCATCCGCGCCATCGGCGCCGCGATCGCCGAGCGCGCCGACATCGAGTTCGAGCTCATCGAGCTCACCGACATCGGTCCGGACCTCGCCGGTGCGCTGCGCCGCGACCAGCTGCCCGCGCGGGTGGAGGACAAGCTCCTCGCGGTCGAGAAGGCCGATCTGCTGATCGTCGGCAGCCCCGTCTACCGGGCGTCGTTCACGGGTCTGTTCAAGCACCTGTTCGACTTCGTGGGGCAGTACGAGCTCGTCGGCAAGCCGGTGCTCCTGGCCGCCACGGGCGGCGGCGAGCGCCACGCCCTGATCATCGAGCACCAGCTGCGTCCGCTGTTCGCGTTCTTCCAGGCGCTCACGCTTCCGCTCGGCGTGTACGCGAGCGACACGGACTTCGCGGGGTACGAGATCAGCTCCGAGGTCCTGCACAGCAGGATCGCCCTCGCCGCTGAGCGTGCGCTGCCCCTCGTCGGCTACGCGGCCACCAGACCCGTCGAGCTGCTCGCCGGCTGATCCGACGGCGGCGTACGGTGAGGCTATGACCAACCGGCTCGCCGACGCCCTCAGCCCGTACCTGCGCGCGCACGCCGAGAACCCGGTCGACTGGTACCCCTGGGGTCCCGAGGCCTTCGCCGAGGCCCAGCGCCGGGATGTGCCGCTGCTGATCTCGATCGGCTACTCCACCTGCCACTGGTGCCATGTGATGGCGCGCGAGTCCTTCGCCGATCAGGCCATCGCGGCGCTGATCGACGAGGGGTTCGTCGCGGTGAAGGTCGACAGGGAGGAGCACCCTGACGTCGACGGTGCCTACATGGCGGCGGCATCCGCCTTCACGCAGAGCCTCGGCTGGCCGCTCACCGTGTTCGCGACCCCGCGCGGCCGCGCCTTCTACGCCGGCACCTACTGGCCGCCGGAGTCACGCCCGCCGATGCCGTCGTTCCGCGAGGTGCTGGCGGCGGTGCGCGAGGCCTGGACGCTGCGGCGCGCGCAGGCGGAGGAGTCGGCGGATGCGGTGTCCGACGCGCTCGCCAGAGCGACGGGGTCGGCGCCCTCCGACCTGCCGACCGCCGCTGATCTGGCCGCTGCGGCCACGGCGATCGCCCATCGAGAGGATCGGGTCCACGGAGGGTTCGGCGGAGCGCCGAAGTTCCCGGTGGCGACCGCGTTGAGCTTCCTGCAGACGCCGCTGGTGCGCCGGGAGGCTCCCGAGGCGGCCGCTGCCGCCGAGAGAGCGCTCCTCGCGATGGTCGGCTCCGAGCTGCGGGATCGGGACGGCGGGTTCTTCCGCTACGCCACCCAGCGAGACTGGACGGTGCCGCACTACGAGCGGATGCTGACCGACAACGCGCAGCTTCTCGACGTCGCTCTCGCCTCCGGCGACGACGCGACGGTCGAGGGGGTGGTCTCGTTCCTGCGGGGCTCCCTGCGCCGCGAGGGCGGAGGGTTCGGCGCCGCCCAGGATTCGGAGTCGTGGATCGACGGAACCCGCAGCGAGGGCGGCTACTACGCGAGGACCGCGCAGGAGCGCGCCGGTCTCGAACCCCCGGAGGTCGACGGCAAGATCATCACGGGCTGGAACGGACTCGCGATCGGGGCGCTCTCACGGGCGGGCGCTCGGCTCGGGGAGAGCACCTGGATCGACTCCGCGGCGGAGGCCGCGGAGTCCGTGCTGCGCGCCAACCGCGCCCCGGACGGCCGGCTCGTGCGCACATCGCTCGCGGGGATCCCGTCGTCCGCCGCCACGACGGCATCCGATCTCGCTCTGCTCGCCGACGGGCTCTTCGCGCTCGCCCTGGCGAGAGGAGAGGTCGCATGGGCGGTCACGGCACGGGAGCTGCTCGACCAGGCGCTCGCCGGCGTCGCGGGCGATCCGCTGCTGTCCGCGCAGGGCATCGCCGCCTCACCCGATCACTCCGACGGCGACCTCCCGTCGGGTGCGTCCGCCGTGGCGGCGGCCGCCCTGACGGCGTGGCGGCTGGGAGCGGGGGAGCGCTATCGGGAGGCGGCGTCCGAGATCGTGCGCGTCCACGGCGCGGCCTCGGTGGCGCAGCCCTTCGCGCACGGCAGCATGCTGCGCGCGGCCGCAGGGCTCGTCGATGCGCCGCGGCAGGTCGTCGCCGTGACATCGGCGCCGGACGGCCCTCTCGCGGTCGCGGCGCGCGCGGCGGATGCCGAGGCGGTCGCCGTGGTCTCGCCCGCGCAGGCGCGCGCCTTCGCGGAGGCCGGGTTCGAGTTGTTCGAGGGCAAGGACGCGGTGCCGGAGCGCGTGCACGACTGCCGTGCGTTCGTGTGCCGTCTCCCCGTGAGCGATCCGGCGGAGGTCGTCGCGACGCGCTGAGTCAACTCGCGTTGCGCGGATGCCGCTTCGCCGCGCGTTCGTTGCCGCGGCGGTAGTTGCCGGTGACCCGCGCCATCAGCAGCTGCGGGTCGCCGGCGTCGACCTCGGCGAGGAAGACGGCGGCCTTCGCTCCGCGCAGCACGGTCGCCGTCGTGCCGTGATGGCGGATGACGACGTCGCCTCCGCGCACCACGTACTCGAATCCTGCCGGGGCCGCCATGAGGCGATCGTAGACCGTGACATCAGACGTTGGCGTAGCCCATGCCCATCGCGGACCTGACCTCGCGCAGGGTGGCGTCGGCGATCGAGCGGGCGCGGGCGTTGCCCCTGCGCAGCACGTCGTCGACGAGACCCGGCTCCTGGGCGAGCTCGGCCCGGCGGGACCGATGCCCGGCGAGGAAGCCGTTGACGGCCTCGATCGCGAGGGTCTTGAGTCCGGAGGAGCCCGCCGTGCCGACCTCCTCCGCGACGCGCTCCGGGGTCGTGCCGAGGCATGCCGCGGCGGCTTGGAGCAGCCCCGACACTCCGGGGCGCCGCTCGGGGTCGAAGGTGATGAGGCGCTCCGAATCGGTCGGGGTGCGTCGGATCAGGGCAGCCGTCTCGTCCGCCGTCATCGACAGGGAGATCGCGTTCCCGTAGCTCTTCGACATCTTTCGTCCGTCGAGTCCCGGCAGCTCCGGCGTCTCCGTCACGAGCGCTTCGGGTTCGGGGAACACCGCGGCGTAGCGTTCGTTGAACCGCCGGGCGATGAGCCGGGTGATCTCCACGTGGGGGAGGTTGTCCTTCCCCACGGGCACGAGGGTGCCCTTGCAGAAGAGGATGTCGGCCGCCTGGTGCACGGGGTAGGTCAGCAGCAGTCCGTTCAGAGCCCTGCCGGATGCCGCGTGCTCGGCCTTCACGGTCGGGTTGCGGTGCAGCTCCGCCTCGCTGACCAGGCTGAGGAACGGCAGCAGGAGCTGGTTGAGCTCCGGCACGGCGGAGTGCGTGAAGATCGTCGTGCGCTCGGGGTCGAGCCCCGCGGCCAGGTAGTCGAGGATCGCCGAGCGGACGTTCGCGGCGACGCCGTCCGACGCGTCGCGGTCGGTGATCACCTGATAGTCGGCGAGGATCACGAAGGTCTCGACCCCGAGCTCCTGGAGCCGCACGCGCTCCCTGATCGTGCCGAAGTGATGGCCGAGGTGGAGGGCGCCGGTGGGGCGCTCTCCCGTGAGGATGCGGAAGCCGGACGGGTCGTCGGCGATGCGGCGCTCCAGGGAGGGCATGCGTGCGGCGGTCGCGGTGAAGGAATCCATGTGTGCTCCAGGTCGATGGGTGCACGAACGGACATCCGCGGGTCGCGGGCCGCCGTGCAGCCCGCGAGACATGCGTCAGAGGGCTGCTACCGCAGCCACCAGCTCACCGAGAGGAGAGAACGCATGCATCCATCCTACGGCGGGGGAATCACTGTGCAGACTGCTCAGCGATTCGAGGGAAGCACCCGCTCGGCTGCGCGCCCTGCGCAGGGAATGCTGCACCGTTTGCCCAGCGGGCGGCATCCGGTCTAGTGTTGCGCGACAGCGGCCGACGCCGGTCGCCTCCGATCTCAGCAAGGATGCTCTGACGATGTCCCTCCCCACCCGTCCAGGCCTCGAGGCCGTTCCCGCCTATCGTCAAGGCCGTTCGGCGCCGGCCGGCGCGTCCAAGCTCTCCTCGAACGAGTCTCCGCACCCGCCGCTCGCCTCGGTGGTGGCCGCCGTGCAGGATCGTCTCGGCACGATCAACCGCTATCCCGACATGAGCGCCGCCGCGCTGCGCGACGCCCTCGCGGCCAGGTACGACGTCGACGCCGCGCTCGTCACGGTGGGCGCGGGCTCGGTGGAGCTCGCCGCACAGCTCATCCACGCCGTCGCGGGCGAGGGCGACGAGGTGATGTTCGCGTGGCGATCGTTCGAGGCCTACCCCTCGCTCGTGCGCATCGCCGGGGCCGTTCCCGTGGCCGTGCCGCTGGACGCCGAGCACGCGCACGACCTCGACGCGATGCTCGCCGCGATCACCCCGCGCACCCGCGCGATCTTCGTGTGCAACCCCAACAACCCCACCGGCACCGTCGTGAGTGCGGCGGAGCTGGAGCGCTTCGTCGCCGCGGTGCCGCACGACATCCTCGTCGTGATCGACGAGGCGTACGTGCACTTCGACCGCACCGACAGCTACGGCGCCGGCATCGAGCTGTTCCGCCGGCATCCGCACGTCGCGGTGCTGCACACGTTCTCGAAGGCCTACGGGCTGGCCGGTCTCCGTGTCGGCTACGCGATCGCCCCGCGCGAGGTCGCCGACAATCAGCGCAAGGTCGCGGTGCCGTTCGGCGTCACCGACCTCGCGCAGGCGGCGGCCAGGGCGTCTCTGGATGCCGAGGACGAACTCGCCGTGCGCATCGAGGAGGTCGTCGCGCAGCGCGACCGCCTGAAGGCTCTCCTCGTGGATGCCGGGTGGCCGGCCGTCGCCTCTCAGGCGAACTTCGTGTGGGTGCCAGCGGGGGAGCGCACCGCGGAGCTGGAGGCGCTGCTCCACGAGGGCGGCGTGATCGCGCGCGCCTTCCCCGGCGAGGGCGTGCGCATCTCGTCCGGCAGCATCGACGACATCGACCGCGTGGCTGCCACGCTCGTTCGCAAGGAGGCGACCGTATGACCGAGGTGCCCACCACCACGACCACGACCAAGGGCCTGCATCCGGGACTCACCCGTCGGCAGATCTCCATGATGGGGCTCGGCGGCGCGATCGGCGCCGGCCTGTTCGTCGGATCCGGCCAGGCGATCAGCATCGCGGGTCCCGCCGTGCTCGTCTCCTACCTCGTCGCCGGCGGCATCGTCGTCCTCGTGATGGCGATGCTCGCCGAGATGGTCGCCGCCCGCCCCAGCTCCGGGGCGTTCAGCTCTTACGCGCAGAAGGCGATGGGCCGCAGCGCGGGCAGCGCCGTGGGGTGGCTGTACTGGATCCAGCTCGTCGTCGTGATCGCCGCCGAGGCGACGGGCGCCGGCGGCATCATCGCCCAGTGGGTGCCCGGCATCCCGGCCTGGGCCTGGGTGCTGGTCTTCGTCGTCGCCCTCACCGCCGTGAACCTGTTCGGCGTGCGCAACTACGGACGCTTCGAGTTCTGGTTCGCCGCGATCAAGGTCGCCGCGATCATCGCCTTCCTCGTGGTGGGCGTGTGCGCCATCATCGGGCTGATCCCCGGTGTCCCCGCGACGGGCGTCTCCCACATCGTCGACCACGGCGGCTTCGCTCCGAGCGGCATGACCGGCATCGCCGCCGCGCTGCTCATCGTGGTGTTCGCGTTCGGCGGCACCGAGGTCGTGGCCATCGCCGCGGCGGAATCCGACGACCCCTCTCGCAACATCCGCCGCATCGTCCGCGAGGTGCTCGTGCGCATCCTCATCTTCTACGTCGGCTCGATCTTCGTGATCGTCGCCGTGCTCCCATGGAACGACCCGGCGGTGAAGAAGGGACCGTTCTCCGCGGTGCTCGACACGCTGAACGTGCCCGGTGTGGGGCTTGTGATGGACCTCATCGTCGTCATCGCGCTGCTCTCGGCCATGAATGCGAACATCTACGGCGCCTCGCGCATGGCGTACTCGCTCGGCGAGCGCGGCCTCGCCCCCCTCGTCGCCACCCGCACGAGCGTCAAGGGCGTGCCCTACGTCGCCGTGCTCGCGTCGGTGGCGTTCGGCTTCGTGACCGTGGCGCTGAACTGGATCTACCCCGACGCCGTGCTGCCCGCGCTGCTCAACGTCGTCGGCTCGACGATCCTGGTCATCTGGACCGCGACGGCCGTGTCGCAGATCATCCTCCGCCGTCGCGCCGACCGCGACGGCGAGGCGATGCCGATGCGGATGTGGGGCTTCCCGTGGCTGTCGTGGCTGTGCCTGGTGCTGCTCGGCGTCGTCATCGCCCTCGCGATGATCGACGGGCGCGCTCGCGTGCAGCTGCTGCTCACGATCGGCCTCACCGCGGTGCTCCTCGTCGTCGCCCGCCTCACGCGCGGGGTCGCACGGCCCGGCGTGGTGCGGGAGTAGCCCGTGCGGATCGACCGTCTCGATGCGGCGCTGATCCGCCTGCTCACCGAGGAGCCGCAGCTGCCGATCCTCGAGTGCGCACGGCGGCTCGGCGTCGCCAGGGGCACCGCGACGAGCAGGCTCGCGCGTCTGCACGAGGGAGGTGTGATCCAGGCGATCGTGCCGCAGCTCGACCCCGCCGGCTTCGGCTACTCGGTCGTGGCGTTCTGCCTGGTGGAGATCGACCAGAAGGTCGGTCACGACGAGGTCGCGGTCGCCCTCGCCGACGCGGTGCCAGAGATCGTCGACATGCACACCGTCACCGGGGCGAGCGACATGCAGCTGCGCCTCGTCGCTCGGGACGCCGCCCAGCTGCAGGAGGTCCTCGACAGGGTGGCGCTGGTGCCGGGGGTGGCGCGGACAGCATCCTCGATCGCGATGCGCACCCACCTGTCCGGCCGCGTGCTCCCGCTCGTCGAGCACGTCGCCGAGGCGGAGAACGGCTAGATACCCGCGTTCGAGAACTCGCCGGTCAGCGTGCCGTCCAGATGCACGCCGTGCCCGCCGAACATGTCTGCGTCGTCGAACTCCAGCGAGAACGAGCCGTCGTCGTGCGCGACGTGGATCGAGATGAGTCGCAACCGGGCGGCGAACTCGGCGCCCGTCAGCCGCGCCTCCTCGCTCTCCGCCCAGCTCTCGTTGTACAGCGCCAGGAGCGCCTCGGCGGCGAACCCCGTGGCCGCCGACTGCCACTCCGAGGGCGCGGAGAGGAGCGCGGCGATCGTGCCGCACATCATCGTCATCCGCGCATCCGTCGACGAGACGATCGACACCTCGGCGTCGCGCCCCATCCACTCCCGTCGTGTCGAGTACCACCCCGTGGAGCGGTCCTCGGTCAGCGCGCCGAGATCGGCGGACAGGAAGGTCTTGGGCGTCCTCCGCGCCGCGAGGAACGACTCCAGCGCGGGGACGGACCTGGTGGGAAGAACCTCGACCAGGAGGAAGCGGCGCGGGTCGGCGAACGAGAATCCTCGCTCTTCGAGCTGGCGTCGCGCATCGGCCTCCTCGGGGGAGAGGTAGCCGTTGGAGCGCCGCACCCGCACGGTCAGGATGCTGTCTCCGGTGAGTCGCCCGCGCAGAGCAGCCAGGCCGTCGTCGTCGACGAGCTGTTCCAGTCGGCAGCTCTTGCTGATGAGGGGAGCGCCGGCGTCGATGTCCCCGTCGATCCAGGCCGCGATCTCGATCGACGCGGCCCACAGCTCGGCCGGTCCGGACGGGTGCTGTGCGCCGTGCTTCGAGGCCGAGACGCCGTTGGGGCCCGTGACGACGGTGATGTCCTCGGTGCTCCGCTCGAACTTCTGATCCTGCAGAGCGAGCTGGTGAGCCGCGTCCATCACACCCAGCCCGGCAGCCAGTTGTGCAGCAGCCAGAAGTCGTACGGCACGCTCATGCCGGTCCACACCGGGTAGAAGAACGCGGAGACGAGCAGCGCGAACGCCAGGAAGATCAGCACGGTGCGCTCGCCGGACTGCCTCCGATGCAGGGGATCCTCACGACGCCCCGCGATCACGCGCATCGTGACGGCGAGCCCGATCACCATGAACGGCATCATCGCGACCGTGTAGAACTGGAAGATCGTGCGCTCGGGGAACAGCAGCCACGGCACGTAGGTCGCGGCCAGCCCGATCAGCGGGTAGGTGAGCGCGGGGTCGAGCGGCTGCTTCGCGATCCAGCTGCGTACCAGACGGTAGAGCAGGTAGACGGATGCCGCCACCGCCGCGTACCAGATGAGCGGGTTCGGGATGCTGGAGATCACCGCGATGCAGTGGTCGGTGCCGCACCCGCTGGGTTCAGCGCCGACCCACACGGCGGTGGGACGCAGCAGGAGGGGCCACTCCCACGCGGGGCTCGCGTACGGGTGCCCGCTGGTGAGGCCGACATGGAAGTTCAGGATCGCCTGGTGATAGCGCCAGAGGGAGGCGAAGGGGTTCGGGTCGAGGTCGCGGTTGTAGCCGCCGGAGGTGACGAGCCAGCCCGTCCAGCTCGCGAGGTACACGGCGAACGCCGGGACCACCAGGAGCACGAACGACACGGGTCCCTGCTTGACGGCGGCGGCGGTCGGCCACAGCACGACTCCCGCCCGGCGCCGGGCGAGGGCATCCGTCACCACGACGTAGAGTCCGAAGGCCGCGAGGACGTACAGCCCCGACCACTTCACGGCGCACGCGGCGCCGAAGGCGAGCCCGGCGGCGATGAGCCATGGGCGTCGCCAGAGCACGCGCCCCCACATCGGATCGGGGGCGTCGTCGTCCCTGCGCTCCAGGAGGGGGATCGTGCGCTCCCTGTCGTACAGGATGAACAGGACGCCGAGCATGATGAAGAAGGTGAGGATGCCGTCGAGGAGGGCGATCCTCGAGAGCACGATGCTGAGCCCGTCGATCGCGAGCAGGCCGCTCGCGACCGACGCCACGACGACCGAGCCGGTGAGCCTGCGCGCGATGAGGTAGGTGAGCAGCACGGTCCCGGTGCCGAGGAGAGCGGTGGCGAGGCGCCAGCCGACGCTGTTGTCGGGTCCGCCGAGAGCCATGCCGAGAGCGATGAGCCACTTGCCCAGCGGCGGGTGGACGACGAACGCGCCCTTCGCGTCGAGCGGGAGCTGCTGCAGCGTGATGAAAGCTTCGTTCGCGTTCTCGCCCCACGTCCCCTCGTACCCCAGGGTCCACAGCGACCAGGCGTCCTTGACGTAGTAGGTCTCGTCGAAGGCCAGCTGATGGGGGTGCCCGAGGTTCACCAGTCGCAGCACACCGGCGAGCAGGGCGATGACCAGCGGCGCGAACCAGTGGATCATCCGCCCCCAGTCGGGGCTGCGCAGGATGCTGTCGCGCAGCTGTCCGTAGCGGGTGAGGCGCTCCTCGGGGGCGGGCAGCAGGGGCACGGGCGCGGTCACGGGTACAGCCTAGACAACGCGCATAGGCTGAGCGTGTGATCATCCTCGCCGCCACGCCCATCGGAAATCTCGGCGACGTCTCTCGCCGCCTCATCGAGGTGCTGGAGAACGCCGAGGTCGTGGTCGCGGAGGACACCCGCACGACCGGCCGCCTGCTGCAGGCGCTGCAGATCGCGAACCGCCCGCGGCTGATCGCCCTGCACGACCACAACGAGAAGCAGAAGGCCGGGGAGCTCGCGGCCCTCGCCCTCGAATCGGACGTCGTCGTGGTGAGCGATGCAGGGATGCCGGCGATCAGCGACCCCGGCTACGGTCTCGTCGCCGAGGCCGTCGCCCAGGGGGTCACGGTCACGGCGATCCCCGGCCCGAGCGCGGTGCTCATGGCGCTCGCGATCTCGGGCCTGCCGACCGACCGCTTCACCTTCGAGGGCTTCCTCCCTCGCAAGCCGGGGGAGAGGCGTTCGACGCTGCGCGCGCTCGCCGCAGAGCCGCGCACCATGGTGTTCTTCGAGTCCCCGTCCCGGCTCGCCTCGTCGCTGGCCGACATGGGCGCCGCCTTCGGAGACGACCGGCGGATCGCCGTGTGCCGCGAGCTGACCAAGTTCTACGAGGAGGTGCGCCGCGGCTCGGCATCCGAGCTCGCGGAGTGGGCCGCCGACGGAGTGAAGGGCGAGATCGTCGTCGTCGTCGAGGGCGCACCGCGCCGCGAGGCCTCGCCCGACGATGCGCTGGCGCAGGTGCAGTCGCTCGTGGCGTCGGGCGTCCGGCTGAAGGAGGCCGCGGCGGAGGTCGCCGGACTCACCGGCCTGTCCTCGCGCGATCTGTACCAGGCCGCGCTCGCCGCGAAGAAGCCGTGACGCCCTCCGCGGATGCCGCGGTCGGCGCCGCCTACGACGCGCGTGCGGACGAGTACATCGAGGTGGCCGGCACGCTCGCGCAGATGGATCAGCGCGACCGTGACACGATCGCGCAGTGGCGGGACACATGCTCCGGCCCGCTCCTCGACGCCGGATGCGGTCCGGGGCTGTGGGCGGAGTTCCTCGCCCGAGGGGGACGCGAGGTGCGCGGCATCGACCTGTCGGACGCGTTCATCGCCGCGGCTCGCGCCGCGCACCCGCAGCTGAGGTTCGACGTCGGCTCGTTCCGCGCGCTCCCCGTCGAGGACGGCTCGCTGGGCGGCATCCTCTCCTGGTACTCGCTGATCCACACCGATCCGGACGACGTCCCCGCCGTGCTCGCGGAGTTCGCCCGCGCGCTCGCGCCCGGAGGGGGCCTTCTGCTCGGCTTCTTCGACGGGCCGTCGCGGCAGGGTTTCGACCACCGTGTGGCGCCGGCCTGGTTCTGGACGCCGGCGACCATGAGCGAGCTGCTCGCGGATGCCGGATTCGAGGTGACACGCACCGAGGTCCGCGGGCGCGACGCGGCGGAGATCAGCGTGCGCCCGCATGCGGCGGTCGCGGCGGTCCGCTCTCCGTCGACGCGGCGAGAGCGTACGCTCTCTCCATGACGCGCAGGCGATCGGGGCTTCGGACGGGGGTGCTCGGCATCGTCGCCGTGCTGCTCGGCGCCGGCCTCGGCGAGCTCGTCGCCGCATTCTTCGCCGCGTCGGCCAGCCCGTTCGCCGCGGTCGGCGGCGCGCTGATCGACCTCGCCCCGGCCTGGGCGAAGGACACGGCGATCGCCCTGTTCGGCACGGGAGACAAGATCGCCCTGCTCACCGGGATCGCCATCGTCCTCGCGGCCGTCGCCTTCGGTGCGGGGATGCTGGAGCGACGGCGTCGCTCCGTCGGCGCGGCCGTCGTCGCGGCGATCGGCGTCGCCGGTGCGGTCATCGCCGTCATCCGCACCGACCTCGGCCTGCTGGCGGCGCTGCCCTCCCTCGTCGCGGGCGGCGCCGGAGCGATGACGCTGCGCGCGCTCGTGTCTCTCGGCGAGACCGAGCAGGAGAGCGCCCAGGACCAGGACCGGCGGCGGTTCCTCATCTGGACGGGAGCCGCGACGGCCGCGGGCCTCCTGGCCGTCGCGGCTTCGCGCATCGCGACGGGAGCGTCCAGGGCCGTCGAGGCCGTGCGCGCCGCCCTCGGACTGCCCGCGCCCGCGACGTCGGCGCCGGCCGTGCCCGCGACCGCGGAGCTCGGCATCCCCGGCCTGGCGCCGGTCGTCACGCCGAACGCCGAGTTCTACCGCATCGACACCGCGCTCGTCGTTCCCCAGGTCGACCCGAAGGACTGGTCGCTGCGGGTGCATGGGATGGTCGATCGGGAGGTCGTGCTCACGTGGGACGAGCTGATCGCCTCGCCGCTCACCGAGGCCGATGTGACGCTCGCGTGCGTCTCCAACACCGTCGGCGGCGATCTCATCGGCAACGCGCGGTGGCTCGGCCTCCCCGTGCGGGAGGTGCTCGCCCGCGCCGGGGTGGATGCGGATGCCGACATGGTCCTGTCCACGTCGATCGACGGCTTCACGGCGTCCACCCCGCTCGAAGCCCTCACCGACGATCGCGATGCGCTGCTCGCGATCGGGATGAACGGCGAACCGCTGCCCATACCGCACGGCTTTCCCGTGCGGCTCGTGGTGCCGGGGCTCTACGGCTACGTGTCGGCGACGAAGTGGGTCACCGAGCTCGAGGTCACCCGCTTCGACCGCGCGACGGCGTACTGGACGACCCGGGGGTGGTCGGAGCACGGGCCCATCAAGCTGCAGTCGCGCATCGACGTGCCGCGCGGCTCGGTCGACGCGGGCGACACGGTCATCGCCGGCATGGCCTGGCAGCAGCACGTCGGCGTCCGCGGCGTCGAGGTGCGCATCGACGGAGGATCGTGGCGGCCCGCGACGCTCGCGACGGCCATCTCCGACGACACCTGGGTGCAGTGGAGCCTCCCGTGGGCGGCCGAGAGCGGGCAGCACGACATCGAATGCCGGGCGGTCGGCGCCGACGGCGTCACGCAGACCGATGCGCTCGCGCCCCCTGCTCCGGACGGCGCCACGGGGTGGCACCGCATCTCGGTGACGGTGCGC
The DNA here is from genome assembly GCF_042887445.1 of Microbacterium sp. NPDC057944. Taxonomy (NCBI): domain Bacteria; kingdom Bacillati; phylum Actinomycetota; class Actinomycetes; order Micrococcales; family Microbacteriaceae; genus Microbacterium; species Microbacterium sp. NPDC057944. The sequence goes on along the minus strand of NZ_JBHVPJ010000003.1, from coordinate 235,670 downwards.
TGACGCGGCGTAACGACCCTCGGCATCCCACCTAGAATTGTCCCCATGCCCGCAGGCGAATCGTTCTACATCACCACGCCCATCTACTACCCCTCCGATGTGCCTCACATCGGCCACGGGTACACGTCGGTGGCTGTCGACGCGCTCGCGCGCTGGCACCGCCAGGGCGGTGACGACACCTGGATGCTGACGGGCACCGACGAGCACGGGCAGAAGATGCTCCGCGCCGCGGCGGCGAACAACGTCACGCCGCAGGAGTGGGTCGACAAGCTCGTCACCGAGGCATGGTTCCCGCAGCTCGCGACCCTCGACGTCGCGAACGACGACTTCATCCGCACCACGCAGGCGCGGCATGAGGAGCGCGTGAAGAAGTTCGTTCAGGCCATCTACGACCGCGGGTACATCTACGCGGGCGAGTACGAGGCGCTGTACTGCGTGGGCTGCGAGGAGTTCAAGCCCGAGTCCGAGATCCTCGACGGCATCGGTCCGTTCGAGGGGCTGAAGGTCTGCGCGATCCACTCGAAGCCGCTGGAGCTGCTCCAGGAGAAGAACTACTTCTTCAAGCTCAGCGAGTTCCAGGACCGCCTGCTCGAGCTGTACAAGACGGAGCCCGACTTCGTGCGCCCCGAGTCGGCCCGCAACGAGGTCGTCTCGTTCGTGCGCCAGGGGCTCAAGGACCTGTCGATCTCGCGGTCCGCGTTCGACTGGGGCATCGAGGTCCCGTGGGACAGCTCCCACGTCATCTACGTGTGGGTCGACGCGCTGCTCAACTACGCCACCGCCGTCGGCTACGGCGAGGACGAGGAGACGTTCGCCCGCCGCTGGCCCGCGTACCACGTGGTCGGCAAGGACATCCTCCGCTTCCACGCCGTCATCTGGCCCGCGATGCTGATGGCCGCGGGGCTCGACGTGCCCAAGGGCGTGTTCGCGCACGGCTGGCTGCTCGTCGGCGGCGAGAAGATGTCCAAGTCGAAGCTCACCGGCATCGCGCCGACCGAGATCACCGACGTCTTCGGCTCCGACGCGTACCGCTTCTACTTCCTGTCGGCGATCGCGTTCGGGCAGGACGGCTCGTTCTCCTGGGAGGACCTGTCGGCCCGCTACCAGGCCGAGCTCGCCAACGGGTTCGGCAACCTGGCCTCGCGCACCACGGCGATGATCGAGAAGTACTTCGAGGGGATCGTGCCGCCCGCGGCCGAGTACACCGAGAAGGACCTGGAGATCCAGCGGATCGTCGCGGATGCCGCGTCGAACGCGGACGCCGCGATCGAGCAGTTCCGCATCGACGAGGCCATCAAGGAGATCTGGACCATCGTCGACGCGCTCAACGGCTACATCACCGAGAACGAGCCGTGGGCGCTGGCCCGCGACGAGGATCAGCGCGCCCGCCTCGGCACCGTGCTGTACACGTGCGCGGAGGGGCTGCGCGCCCTCGCCGTGCTGCTCTCGCCGGTGATGCCGAAGTCGACCGAGAAGCTGTGGATCGCGCTGGGCGCGGCCGAGACGCTCGGACGTCTGCAGGACCAGCCGATCCGCGAGGCCGGAGCCTGGGGCGTGCTGCGCCCAGGCACGAGCGTCAACGGTCTCGCACCGCTGTTCCCGCGGGTGGAGTCGACCGTCTGACCCATGGCTCACACCTACGTGCAGTCCCGGGCCGGCGACGGGCGCAAGGATCTGCGGTACCCCGCGGCTCCTGAGCCCCTCGCCGTCCCGGTGTACGACAACCACGCGCACCTGGAGATCCTCGACGGCGACGAGCCGCTCTCGTTGACGGAGCAGCTCGATCGGGCGCAGGCCGTCGGCATCGCCGGTGTCGTGCAGGCCTCGGGTGACATCGAGTCGTCACGGTGGGCCGTGGAGGCGGCGGCATCCGACCCCCGCGTCCTCGCGGCCGTGGCGATCCACCCCAACGACGCCCCCGTGTACGCGGAGCAGGGGCGCCTCGACGAGGCGATCGCGGTGATCGACGAGCTCGCGGCGCACCCCCGCACGCGTGCGATCGGCGAGACGGGGCTCGACTTCTTCCGCACGGAGCCCGACCGCAGGGATGCGCAGTTCGAGTCGTTCGAGGCGCACATCGCGCTCGCGAAGAAGCACGGCATCGCGATGCAGATCCACGATCGCGACGCGCACGACGCCGTGCTGGAGACGCTGGCGAGGGTCGGCGCGCCCGAGCGCACGGTCTTCCACTGCTTCTCCGGCGACGACGTCATGGCGAGGACCTGCGCGGATGCCGGCTACCACCTGTCGTTCGCCGGCAACGTGACCTTCAAGAACGCGCAGAACCTCCGCGATGCGCTCAAGGTGACCCCGATCGAGCGCATCCTCGTCGAGACGGACGCGCCGTTCCTCACCCCGACTCCGCTGCGCGGGCGCCCGAACGCGCCCTACCTCGTGCCGATCACGGTGCGCTTCATGGCCGCCGAGCTCGAGGTCGACGTCGACGAGCTGTGCGCGCAGCTGGCCGCCAACACGCTCCGCGTCTACGGCGCTTTCGCCTGAACGATGGCGGAGATGGGCCGCCACACGAACAGCAGCGTGAGGGCCGCTCCGGCGAAGGCGAACCACCACGGCGCGGTGAGACCCCACACCTCGGCGATCACTCCGCCGAGCGCCTGGCCGATCACCATGCCGCCGAACACCCCGACCATGTTGACCGAGGCCACCCGGCCCTGCAGAGCCGCGGGTACGAGCCGCTGCCGGACGGTCGTCGAGATCGTGCCCCACACGAACGCGTACGCGCCGAAGACGAACATGATGATCAGGGCGACCCAGCCCGCGGTGGTGAGGGCGAACGCGAGGTGCATGATCACCTCGAGCGACAGCACCACGCGCATGAGCGTCGCGAACGACACGTGGCGCTCCAGCCAGCCGAAGCTCACCGTGGCGAGCAGACCGCCGGCCGCCGACGCCGTCGTGAGGGCGCCGTAGCCCACGGGCCCCATGTGCAGGTGCTCGGTCGCGTAGAGCACCAGCACGCCCCACGGGGCGGCCCACGTGACGTTGAAGAGCAGGATGATCAGCACGAGCATCCGCACCGGGGGATTGCGCCACAGCCAGCGCACGCCCTCCGCGATGTCGGTGTGCACGGGGGCGTGGGTCTCGCGCGGCACCGGCGTCTTCGCCATGCGGGAGATGAGCACGACGGCGAACCCCACGCACACGACCTCCAGCAGGAACGGCCACGCCGTGCCCGCCGCGAAGAGGAACGCACCGAGGGGAGGGCCGGCGAACTGGTTCGCCACGAGGTATCCGGCCTGCAGCCGTGCGTTGCCGATCCCGAGGTCGGCCGGCTGCACCAACATGGGCAGCAGCGTGCTGCCCGCGGTGTCGACGAACACCTCGGCCGTGCCGTACAGGAACGCCACCGCGAGCACGACCCAGATGTTCGCGGTGCCCGTCACCAGGAAGACGCACAGGGCGAGCAGCACGACGGCTCTCGCCGCGTTGGCCATCATCACCAGGCGGCGGCGGTCGAAGCGGTCGGCGATGGCCCCCGCGTGCAGGCCGAAGACCAGCCACGGCAGGAACTGCAGGATGGCGCCGGCGGCGACGAGGATCGGCGAGGACGTCATCGACGCGATCAGCAGGGGAGCGGCGGCGAGAGCCACCCCGTCTCCGACGTTGCTCGTCCACGACGACGCCAGCAGCCACCGGAAGTCCCGACCCATGCGGCGGGGCGCGATCAGTTCACCGATGGAGGGCATCCCAGAAGACTACTGAGGGTAGGGGACAATGGGAGGATGACCGTCACCCTCCTCGGCGCCACCGAGATCCGCAGTCTTGCCGCCGAGCTCGACGTCACCCCCACCAAGAAGCTCGGACAGAACTTCGTCGTCGACGCCAACACCGTGCGCAAGATCGTGCACGCGGCCCGCGTGCAGCCGGGGGAGCGCGTCGTGGAGGTCGGCCCCGGCCTCGGGTCGCTGACCCTCGCGATCCTCGAGACGGGGGCATCCGTCACCGCCGTCGAGATCGATCACCGTCTCGCCGCCCGTCTCGCGCAGACGGCCGTCGAGCACGGGGTCGACCCCGAGCGGCTGACGGTGGTGGACGCGGATGCGCTGCGCATCACCGAACTGCCCGGCGAGCCGACGGTGCTGGTCGCGAACCTGCCCTACAACGTCTCGGTCCCCGTGCTGCTGCACTTCCTGGAGAACTTCGACTATCTGCAGCGCGGAGTGGTCATGGTCCAGGCCGAGGTCGCCGAGCGGATCGCGGCGAAGCCGGGCTCCAAGATCTACGGCGCCCCCAGTGTGAAGGCGGCCTGGTACGGCGAGTGGAAGCTCGCGGGCACCGTGTCGCGCCAGGTCTTCTGGCCCGTGCCGAACGTCGACAGCCTCCTGGTCGGGTTCGACCGCGCCGAGGGCGAGCGCGGCCCGATCGAGGAGAGGCGGCGCACCTTCGAGATCGTGGACGCGGCCTTCAACCAGCGTCGCAAGATGCTCCGCCAGGCGCTGTCCGGGCTCTTCGGCAGCTCCGCCGCGGCATCCGCCGTGCTCGTCTCCGCCGGCGTCGCCCCGACGGCGCGCGGCGAGGATCTTACGGTCGATGACTATCAGCGCATCGCTCAGCACGCCCTGTCCGCCGCGGAGGACTAATCTGGCACGGTGACAGAGTCTCCGCGCTTCCGACCCGACGTTCCCGAACTGCACCGCCCGTATGCGGCCGACGAGAGCCGCTATCAGCGGTTCGGCTACCGCCAGGTCGGCAGCTCCGGCCTGTACCTCCCGCCCATCTCGCTCGGCCTGTGGTGGAACTTCGGCGACAACATCCCGCTCGACAACCAGCGCGCGCTGCTGCGTCACGCGTTCGACAACGGCATCACGCACTTCGACCTCGCGAACAACTACGGCCCGCCCTACGGATCCGCGGAGAAGAACTTCGGCCGCATCTTCGCCGAGGACTTCCGTCCGTACCGCGATGAGCTCATCGTCTCGTCGAAGGCGGGATGGGACATGTGGCCCGGCCCCTACGGCGACTTCGCGAGCCGCAAGTACATCCTCGCGAGCGCCGAGCAGTCGCTGACGCGGATGGGGCTCGACTACGTCGACATCTTCTACTCGCACCGGGTCGACCCCGTGACGCCCATCGCCGAGACCGTCGGCGCGCTGGACACGCTCGTCCGTCAGGGCAAGGCGCTCTACGTCGGCATCTCCTCGTACAGCGCGGAGCGCACGGCGGAGGCCGTCGAGGTGGCGAGGGAACTCGGCACCCCGCTGGTCATCCACCAGCCGGCCTACTCGATCCTGAACCGCTGGGTCGAGGACGGCCTGACCGACACCCTCCGGGAGAGCGGGCTCGGCGCGATCGCCTTCACCCCGCTCGCGCAGGGGCTGCTCACCGACAAGTACCTCGGCGACGGCACGGCGAGCCGGGCGCAGAAGCGCGGTTCGCTGCCTGACGCCCCTCTCACCGAGGAGGCCGTGCAGACGCTCCGCGCGCTGAACGAGGTCGCGCGCGAGCGCGGCCAGTCGCTGGCCCAGCTCGCACTGCAGTGGACCCTGCGCGACCCGGTGGTGGCCTCGGCCCTCATCGGCGCCTCCCGTCCGGAGCAGCTCGACGAGAACATCGCCGCGGTGAACGGTCCCGAGCTGACCGTCGAGGAGCTGGCGCGCATCGACGAGCTGGCCGGCGCGATCGACGTGAACCTGTGGGCGAAGTCCTCGGAGCTCTGAGCGGGTCATGAGCATGGCATCGTCGTCGCCCCGCGTGCACGTGCGCGCACCGGGGAAGATCAACGTGTACCTCGGCGTCGGCGGACGGCATGACGACGGCTATCACGCGCTGGCGACGGTGTTCCAGGCGGTCTCCCTCTACGAGGACGTGATCGCGAGGCACGCGGACGACTTCTCCCTCGTCGTGCGCGGAGTGGAGGACCCGGATGCGGTGCCTCTCGACGACCGCAACCTCGCGATGAGGGCGGCGAAGCTGCTCGCGGCCGCCACTGGTTACGAGGGGGGCGTCGCGCTGGAGATCCGCAAGAGCGTCCCCGTCGCGGGCGGGATGGGCGGCGGCTCGGCGGATGCGGCGGCGGCGCTCGTCGCGTGCGATGCGCTGTGGGGCACGGGCTTCTCGCAGGCGCGCCTGCACGAGCTCGCGGCCCGGCTCGGCGCCGACGTGCCGTTCGCGCTGCACGGCGGCACGGCCGTCGGCACGGGGCGCGGCGATCAGCTGAATCCCGCGCTCGCGCGCGGACGCTTCGACTGGGTGCTCGTGACCAGCGAGGAGGGGCTGTCGACGCCGGTCGTGTACGGACGTCTGGACGCCCTCCGCGACGAGGAGGGCGCGCTCGCCGACGATCCTCCGCTGTCTCTCGACGTCCCTGTCGCGGTGCTGCAGGCGCTGAGGTCCGGCGACCCCGAGGCGCTCGCGGAGTGCCTCTTCAACGACCTGGAGACGGCGGCGCTCGACGTGCGCCCCGATCTGGAGCAGACGATCCTGGACGGCATCCGCGCAGGGGCGCTGCGGGGGATCGTGTCGGGCTCCGGCCCGACCATCGCGCTGCTGTGCGCGGATCCGGAGAGCGCGCAGCACGTCCAGGCCGCGCTGCGCGAGGCCGGGGTGGATGCGCTCCACGTGCACGGCCCGGTGCCCGGCGCCCGCATCATGGGCTGAGCCCGACCGCCGAGCCACGCCGGACCGGGAATATCCCCGGCTCTGCGGCCCACCCGTGCGACGGCGCCGAGGATACGGTGAGGAGAGGACGTCCTTCGGCGGTCAGGTGCCGTCATGACGGCGTTCCGGACGGGAGTCATGATGTCTGAAGCGATCATCGTCGGAGCGGTGGAGTCATCGGCGGGAGCCCATGCGATCGCCTGGGCCGCCCAGCGTGCAGCGGACCGGGAGCAGCACATCGTGCTGTACGGGATCGTCGGAGGCGCGGCAGGCGCCGTCGGCGCGTCGTCCGTGATCTCCGACGCGCTGCAGGAGACGGAGGAGTTCCTCCAGGGGCAGGCGGAGACGCTGCGCGCCCGCGGACTGTCGGTCGAGACGCGGACGGATGCCGGAGACCCGGTCGCGCTTCTCGTCGAGGCGTCGAGGTCGTCCGCTCTGCTCGTCATCGGCAGCGACTATCGCGGCCCCGGGACGGGTCCTGCGCGCGGGGTGCACGGCATCCGCATCGCCGCGGGAGCCCATTGCCCTGTCGTCGTCGTGCCGGACCACGACCTCGACGCCGTGGGACGGACCGGTGTCGTCGTGGGCGTCGACGGATCGCCCGTGTCGGAGGCCGCCGTCCGCTTCGCGGCGAGTGAGGCCGACCGGCTGGGCGAGCCGCTCATCGCGGTCACGACCTGGACTCCCGTCGCCGCGCCCCGGCACAGCGGCGCCTACCCCCACGGCTATCTGGAGTCGATGAACGCGATGGCCGAGGAGACGCTCGCCCTCGCGCTCGCCGGTCTCCGCCAGGACTATCCCGACCTTCGGATCGACGCCAGGACGCAGCGCGGATATCCGTCGGAGGTGATCAACGGCATCGCGGCGACGTCCCGGCTGGCCGTTCTCGGGTCGCACGGCCGGGGGCCGATCGCGAGGTTCCTGCTCGGCTCGATCAGCCATGAGGTGCTCGCGAGGCTCGCGACCGCGACCGCGATCGTCCGGTGACCGTGCTCTCCGTCGAAGCCGGACGTTCATCGGCGGTTCATGCGGACCCGTGATCGGTAGACGCCGGAGTCTCCTAGCGTGGCGGTACGCAAACCACCACAGGGAGTGATCATGGGATTGTTCAACCGCAAGTCGCCGCAGGACCGCCAGGAGGAGGCCATGCAGATGGCCGACGACATCGCGGCCGGGCGGGGGTTCATGGGCAAGATGACGAAGGCCTTCATGGGCAGCGAGTTCACCGACGCGATGAAGCAGGCGACGTCGTCGATCCATCAGGCGGAGCACGTGGCGGCCCTGCGGGCGGCCGGCGTGCCGACGCAGGAGGCGACCGTGCTCGGGATGCAGGACACCGGGCAGACGATCAACGACAACCCGAGCATCGTGCTGACGCTCCAGGTGGGGGCGCAGGCCGTGGCGATCCAGGCGCTGGTGTCGCGTCTGGAGATCCCGCGGGTGGGGGAGCACGTGCTGGTGCTTGCGGACCCGCAGTCCGGGGGGCTGCTGTACGCGGGGCTCGCTCCCCGCGGCTGAGGGGGCGCGTGTCGCGCCCTCTCGGGTTTCGGGTCCCCGGGAGGGCGCGAGCCTCCTTGCGGAGTGCTTCAGTCACGCTGCGTCCCCAGAACCCAGCAGACAGCCCCAGCTGCTCTTCGAGACTAACCCGATATTCCGATGTCCCCCAAATGGGGGACACGCTTTCGACCTGGGAGATCGCTGGGAGAAATATCGGACTATCGCTGAGAGCCTGCGTTCGCGTCGGCGGCGAGCAGCCGCAGCTGCACCATCGCGGAGAACCGCGCATCGGGGTCGGAGAGATCGAGACCGCTGATCTCCGACAGTCGACGAAGCCGGTAGCGGAAGGTGTTCGGGTGCGTGTAGACGCGCGCGGCGGCGACGCTCACATCGCCGAAGGCGTCGAGCCAGGCCCGAAGCGTCTCGACGAGACGCGTGCCGCGCTCCCTGTCCTGCTCGATCAGGAGAGCGACCGGACCGGTGGGGCGCTCCCCTCGTGCGCGCACGAGGTCGCCGAGCTCGACGAGCAGGGCCTCCATCTGCACCGCGGAGAAGAGCGCGACCGGCTCGCGCTGCGGTGACTGCCGCAGCACCCGCAGCGCGCGGTCGGCGTTCGCGCGCGATGAGGGGATGCCGGTGCTGTCGTCTGCGACGGTTCCGACGCCGACCCGGATCTCGCTGGTGGCCCCCAGTCGCCCGAGGAAATCGGCGGCGACCCTGGCGGCCCGGATGTCGGCGTCGCTGTGTCCAGGGCGTATGCCGACGACGGCATAGACGACGTTGCCGATCAGGGCGACCGCGGACCGGAGGTAGACCGCGCCCAGGTGCACCGCGAACGCGTCGGCGATGCGGTGGCGCTCGGCGATGCTGCGGGCGTCCGCCGAGGCATCCGCGCCGAGCTGATCCGACGCCGACAGGGCCAGCACGACGCAGCTGTGGTCGTTCAGCCGCAGCCGGGCGGTCGCGTCCGAGGCGCCGGGACCGCCCTCCAGGATGGTCGCGAGCAGGTCGGCCCGCAGGCGGCGCTCGACATCGGCGCCGGCCCGCAGACGCAGCATGTGCAGGGCGACGAGGCCGGCGGAGTCCTTCAGCGCCTGCACGCGATCGAACGACAGCGGCTCCTGCACGGCGGCCCAGATCGACCCGAGGATCTCGTCGCCCGCGCGCACCGCGAGGGCGACTCGCGGATACGAGGGGAGTCCCTCGGTGTTCTCGACGGGGCCGACGTCGATGGGGTCCTCGCTGCGGTAGAGCTCCTGGAAGACGCCGCGCTCCTCGAGCTGGCGCGAGAACCGCTCCGGCACCTGCCGCCCGAGCACGGTCTCGATGCGGGCCGGGTCCGCCTCGTCCTGTCGCCCGGAGAACGCGACGACGCGGGAGTTGCGGTCTTCGATCGTGACGGGGGCGTTCAGCAGCGTCGCGATCGCGTTGGCGAGCGCGAAGAGGTCGCCCGACGGCATCCCTCCGAGCGTCTGCGCCCCCTGGTCTCCGACGTCGCCCTCCGCGATGAGGGAGCGCAGCATGGCGGTCAGCTGTGCCCACGACGCGCCTCGCGTGAGCGCCAGCACGGGGATGCCGGTCTCCTCCGACGCGGCGGTGACCGAGGGCTCGGCCCTGACCGGGGCGCGCAGCACGAGCGCGGAAGCCTGCTGGGAGCCCAGGACCCTGAGCAGCTCGGCGATCTCCTCCGGATCGCTCAGCCCGACGCCGAGGACGAGGGCGCCGCGCATCGGCATCGCGTCGTCGAGCACGTCGTGGATGATGACCGTCTCGATCTCGACGTCGCTGTCGGCCGCGCCGCTCACCACCTCGAGCAGGGTGTTGCCGAGATCTTCGATCACACGGCCGAGGCTGGCGCGGGGTCGTGTCGTCACTGACATGAGCACGGACCCCACAGTAGGCGGCGTGCGGGGAGGGGGGACCTGTGGGGCACGACGAAAGAATACCGATGTTTCGTCGGGCCCCACAGGTCCGGGTGGGATCAGCGCGTCAGAACGTGATCCACTCCGTCCGGGTGGTCACGGCGTCCAGAGCGTCCGCGTGCGGCGTCACGCCGATGCCGGCGTCGGTCGGCACGCGGAGCGCGCCGTTCTCGACGACGAACGGATCGGTGATGTCGCTCGAGTAGTAGCGGCCTGACCCCGACGTGTCTCCGGGGAGGGTGAAGCCGGGGAGGGCGGCGAGGGCGACGTTGGCGGCGCGGCCGATGCCCGTCTCCAGCATCCCTCCGCACCACACGGGGATGTCGTTCGCCACGCAGACGTCGTGGATGCGGCGGGCCTCCAGGTAGCCGCCGACCCGGCCCGGCTTGATGTTCACGATCGAGCAGGCGCCGAGGGCGATCGCGTCCGCAGCGGCCCTTGCCGACACGATCGACTCGTCCAGGCAGATCGGGGTCGTCATGGCCTCGGCGAGCTGGGCGTGGCCGATCAGGTCCTCCTCGTCGAGGGGCTGCTCGATCAGCAGGAGATCGAACGGGTCCAGTCGAGCGAGGTGCCGCGCATCTCCGCGGTGGTACGCGGTGTTCGCATCGACCTGCAGCAGCACGTCGTCGCCGAAGCGCTCCCGCACGGCACGCACCGGCTCGATGTCCCAGCCGGGCTCGATCTTCAGCTTGATGCGGACGTAGCCCTCGTCGATGTACCCGCCCACGGCATCCAGCAGTTCGGGGATCGAATCCATGATGCCGACCGAGACGCCGCAGTCGACGGCGTCGCGCACCGCGCCCAGCTCCCGCGACAGCGGAACGCCCTTCGCCCGCAGCTCGGCGTCGAGGATCGCCAGCTCGACGGCCGCCTTGGACATCCGGTGGCCCTTGAACTTCGCCAGCGTCGGCGCCACGGCGTTCGCGTCGAGGTCCTTCACCTGGGCCAGCGCGGGCAGGAGGAAGCGCGTGATCACGTCGACGCTCGCCCCGACGTACTCCGAGGAGTAGAGCGGATTGTTCATCGCCACGCCCTCGCCCCAGCCCTCGGCCTCGTCGGTGACGGCGCGCACGATGAGCGCCTCGCGCACCGTCTGCACGCCGAACGAGGTGCGGAAGGGCGACACCAGCGGCATCTCGATGACGCGGAGCTCGAATCCGGTGAGCTTCATTGCAGTTCTCCTCTGTCGATGGTGTAGGTGCCTGTGCGATCGAAGGAGAGCACGCGCGCTCCGTCGTCGAGCAGATCTCCGAGGGTGTCGCGCAGCGCGAGACGCCAGTGCGTCGCGTGCTCGGGAGCGGTCAGCCGCAGCGACTCGATGTCGCGGGGGAGCGAGACCCGCACGAAGCGCGCCCCGGTCGGATGCCGCACGGGGTCCTGGTCGTCGCCGACGGTGAGCAGCGGCTCGCCCTCCGGGGCGGAGTCGGAGTCCCGCGAGGACTCGCCCCGGCAGGCCGCGGCGACCCGCGGATCGTGCACGTACCAGGTGACGAGCATCCGGTCGGTGTCGTCGTCGCCGTTGAGGGCGTCGCTCATGTGGCCGTAGAAGTTGCGGTGGTACGCGGTCGGCGTCGCGGCGAGCTTGACGAGGTTGAAGTACGCGTTCCTGCTGATCAGCGGGTCGAAGGTCCAGGAGATCTCGTCGAGTTGCTCGTCGATCGCCCAGGAGCGCTGGTGGACCTTGAGGGCGAAGCCGACGCTGCGGCCGCGCATGCGCTGCGAGACGCCCGCGATGTGACTGTGCAGCGCACGCCGCTCCGGGGCGGCGAAGAAGCCGAAGCACGCGCCGACGAGCTCGTCGCCGTCGAACGCCCCTCCGACGTAGCTGCCCGACTTCGACAGCGCGCGCAGGGTCTCCACGTTCACCGGCATCCGATCACCGCCTGCGCTCCAGATGCTCTGGAAGAGCGCGGCGACCTGCGCGAACTCGGTCACCGTCGAGAGGAGGCGGATCTCGACGCCCGCGGCGTCGGCCGCGGCCCTCGCGAGGTCGGCGGCCTCGTCGCGCGCGGACCTCTGTGCGACGTCGTCCGTCATGGTCATGCCCCTTGTCCAGCCAGGACCTCGACGACGAGCGTCTCGAGGAGGGCGAGCCGCTGGGCGATCATGTCGACCTCGACGTGCTCGTCGTCGGCGTGGGCCCCTCCGCCGACGGCGCCGAGACCGTCCAGGGTGGGCACGCCCAGCCCCGCCGTGAAGTTCCCGTCTGACGCGCCGCCCACGGCGACTCCGTCGAACGGGGTCAGGTCCAGGCGCTCCGCGATGTCGCGGGCGCGGGCGAAGAGCGCGGCCGAGGAGGAGGTCTCCATCGGAGGCCGGTTCGGCCCGCCGTCGATGCGGAGGAGCGCGCCGGGGGTGCGCGGCAGGAGGGCGCGCATCGCGGCCTCGACCCTGTTCTGCTCCGCGACGGTCCGCACGCGCACGTCGACCGCGAACTCGGCATCGGCCGGCACCGTGTTGGTGGTGCTCCCCGAGCGCAGGAGCGTGGGGGTCACCGTCGTGCCGACATCCGCATCGCCCAGCGCCGCGACGGCGAGGACGAGATGCGCGGCCTCGATCGAGGCGTTCACGCCGCGCTCCGGTTCGAGACCCGCGTGGGCCGCGCGACCGGTGACGACGACGCGGTACAGCGACACCCCCTTGCGGGCGATCTTGAGATGACCGCCCTCGGCGGCGGCTTCGAGCACGAACACGGCGGAGCACCCGTCGGCCTCGGTCGTGATGAGCTCCTTCGACGTCGGCGAGCCGAGCTCCTCGTCACCCGTGATGAGGATGCTCACTCCGTCGCGGTCGGGCAGCGCGGCCACCGCGTGCAGGGCCATCGCCACACCCGTCTTCATGTCGAAGCAGCCGGGGCCGCGCAGGACGCCGTCGCGCACCGTGAACGGGTGCGTCTCCAGCGAGCCCACCGGCCAGACCGTGTCGTGGTGTCCGAGCAGGAGAACCCGCGGCTCGCCGAAGCGCCAGCGCAGATGCGTCCTGCCGTCGATCACGATGCGCTCGGGGCCGACGCCCAGCACTCGTTCTCCGAGGGCGGCGACGACCTCGGCGCTGCGGGCCACGGCATCCAGGTCTCCCGAGGGCGACTCGCACCGGATCAACTCCTCGACGTCGGCGATCAGCCGGTCGATGCCGACGACCTCTCCGACGCTCATCACGAGACCTTCGGCGCCGCGCGGACGCCGTAGTGCATGTACTGCTCACCCGTGGCGAGGCGGTAGAAGACGACGGAGTTCCACGCCTGCATCCCCTCGGGGCGGAGCACGAACTCGTTCTCCCTGACCGGCACGAGCGGGTGCTCCTGCACAGGGTCGGGGAGGAGCGCGGCGAGGGGCCCGGTGATCGTGGTGCGCAGCCGCACGCCGTCCTCGGATGCGAAGACCTCGGAGCGGACCCCTTCGCGATCGTAAGTGCCGAGCAGCTCGGAGACGTCGGCGTCGTAGGGCTCCTGCGGCGGAGCCTGCTCCGCGGGCAGATGCACGTCGGCGACCTCCGAGAAGATCTCCTCGTAGAGCTCGAGGTAGAGGTCGTGCGCGTTGCCGCCGTTCGTCAGCAGCGTGACGGCGACCCCCTCGTCGGGCAGCACGCGCAGGAATGCGGACTGTCCGATCGTGTTGCCGTCGTGACCGTAGAGCCTGCGGCCGCTCCAGTCGAAGAGGATCCAGCCGACGCCCCACGCATCGCCCAGCGTGTAGGGGTTCGGCACGTCGACCTCGCGCTGCTGCATCCGCTCCACGCTCGCCGCGGAGAGCACACGGGTGCCGTCGGCGGCGAGCCCGCCGGTGAGGTGCAGTCGCGCGAACGCGAGCACGTCGGCCGTCGTGGAGCAGACGAGACCCGCGGGGCCCATCGCCCGCGGCAGCATCCACGCGGGGGCGACCTGCGGGCCGTCCTCGCCGATCTCGGTGTGCCCGACGGCCGCGCTGTGCAGCAGCACCTCCTCGGGGAGGGTCGCCGAATGGGTGAGCCCGAGCGGGGTGATCACCAGATCCTTCAGCGCCTGGTCCCACGTCGTGCCGGTGATCTTCTCGATCACACGGCCGGCGAGCACGAAGCCCGAGTTGCAGTACGACATCGTCGCGCCGATCGGGTGGTTCTGGGCGACCCCGTCGAGCAGCGCGACGTACTTCTCGAGCGTGTCGTCGCCTCGCCCGGTGTCGGTGAACACGTCTCCGTCGATGCCGCTGGTGTGGTTCAGCAGGTGCCGCATGGTGACCGTGCGGGTGATGTCGTCGTCGGAGGAGCGGAACTCGGGGACGTACTCCACGACCGGACGGTCGAGGTCGAGGCGCCCCTCGTCGACGAGCTTCATGACCGCCGTCGCCGTCCACACCTTGGTCATCGAGCCGATCTGGAACAGCGAGTCGTCGGTGACGGCGACCCCCGTGCGGGCGTTCAGGATGCCGTGATGCGCGTAGACCGGATCCTCCCCGAGGCGGAGGATGCCGAGGGTCGCTCCGGGGACCTTGTGCGCGGCGGCGAGGACGCTGAGCCGCTGCTGCCAGTGCCGGGCGTCGAGCCGAGCGCGGCCGCGGACTCCGGCCGCGGCGGCGTACTGCTCGACCCAGTCGATGAGCCGCTGGGAGAAGTCGGCGCGGTGGGACGGCGGGCCCGACAGCGGGAACAGGTGAGCACCGCCGGGGTAGAGCACCAGGCGCGTGGGGACGTCGCGTTCGCGCAGGGCGGCGAACCACTGCTCGGCCTGTCCGACGGGGCAGCGTTCGTCGGCTGCACCGTGCAGGATCAGGGTCGGGGTGACGACCCTGTCGACGTGCGCGTACGGGGACTGCGCCGAGATGCGCTCCTCGTCGCGCCAGGGGAGTCCGCCGTTCTCCTTCGCGGAGAGGTAGTGGCCGACGTCGGAGGTGCCGCCCATCGAGAAGAGGTCGGTGACGACGCCGCCGGCGACGGCAGCCGCGAAGCGATCGTCGCGGGAGGTGAGGTAGCAGGTCATGAAGCCGCCGTAGCTGTAGCCGGTGACGGCGAGGCGGGCGGGGTCGGCCACACCCTCGGCGACCAGCTGGTCGATCGGCTCCAGGAAGTCGTTCGCGTCGCGCACGCCCCACCCTCCGGACACGGTGGAGAAGAACGCATCGCCGTAGCCGTCGCTGCCGCGCGGGTTGATCGTGAGGATCGCCCAGCCGCGCTGCGCGAGCACCAGGTGGTACGGGTGGGTCAGATCCGCGGCGCCGTTCCAGGCGTTGTGGGGGCCGCCGTGCACATCCAGCAGCAGCGGCACCGGGCCCTCGGCATCCGGGTCCCGTCGCAGCCAGCCGGTGACCACGGTGCCGTCGGAGATGGTGAACCGGCGCTCCTCGGCACGGAGGATCGGCAGGTCGGTCGTGCCGTAGGACGTGAGGGTGCGGATCCCCCCGTCGGCGATGTCGACGACGGCCACGTCGCCGAAGGAGTCCGGCGTCGCGAGCACGATCGCCGCGGTCGGACCCGCCACCGAGAGCCCGGAGACGTTCGCGGTGCCGTCCACGAGGGGACGGATGCCGGAGCCGTCGACGGCGACCCGGTACAGGTGGGTGTAGCCGTTGTCGCGCAGGCAGAACACGAGCGTCTCGTCGTCGGAGAACCGGGGCATGCCGCCCGGGTAGCCCGGCCCGCCGGGCATCACGTTGCGGTCGACCGACGAGGTGAGGTCGACCGGCGAGCCACCGCCGACGGGGAACAGGAGGAGACCGGCGTTGCCGACCTCGGTGTTCGTGCGTCCGGCGGCGACGATGTGGAGCCCGTCGGGCGTCCAGCCGACCGCGCTCGCCTGGACGTCGTCGGCGCTGACCCGCATCGGGGCGCTGTTGGGGTCGGTTGAGGACGTGACGTGCACCTGGATCCGCATCGTCAGGTCGGCGTCGTCGTCGGGGGACGACGAGAACGCGAGCAGCTCGCCGTCCGGCGACCAGAACGGGTCGGAGGCGTGAGCGTGACCGCGGGTGAGCGCGGTGACGGCGCCGGACTCCGCATCGACGACGTGCAGCTGCTGCACGAGCGTGCCCAGGTTCCCCGCGCCGTCGGCCTTGTAGCCGAGACGATCCGCGGCGCTCGGCGCCGAGCGCCTGGCGAGGATCGTCGCGGCGTCGTCACCGGGGAGCGCGGCGCTGTCGACCGGCGCGGCGAAGGCGAGCCTGGTGCCGTCGGGGCTCCACACCGGGGTTCCTGCGCCGAGCGGCAGCGTCGTCAGGCCGCGCGCCTCCCCACCGTCCGCGGGCAGAAGCCAGAGCTGGGCCGGGCCGTCCTGCGCACGCAGGAACGCGAGCTGCGACCCGTCGGGGCTCCACACGGGCGACGTGTCCGCGGTGCCGCGGGTCAGCCGGACGGGATCGCCTCCCGCGGCCGGCACCTGCCAGAGCGAGCGGGTGTAGCCGTCGGCCTCCCTGTCCGCGGTGCGCAGCGCGTAGACGACGCGCGACCCGTCGGGGGAGAGGGCGGGCTGCTCCGGCGAGCTGATGGACAGGAGGTCGTCGACGGTGACGCGGGTCATGAGGGCTCCAATCGAAAGGTCAGTCCACTGTGTCCGCTGCGAGGGCGTGGCGTGTTGTGCCCGCGTCCGAAACAGCGGAGGTGCTTTGGGGTTCGGGCACAGTTCCGATCGGGAGGGTCGAATCCGTGCCGGCGAAGTGGCAGGCCGCGCCGTGCAGACCGTGGGGGCGCACGGGGGCCGACGTCAGGCAGAGCTGACGGTCGGGGCGGGCGGCGGGCCCGATCGGGCAGCGCGGGTGGTACCGGCATCCGCTCGGCGGCGCGTGCGGATCGGCGGGCTCGACGCCGATCGGGGCGAGGGGGTCGATCGCGAGCAGATCGCCTGTCCTGGTCGGCGCGGCCTGCAGCAGGTCCTTCGTGTACGGATGCTGCGGATCGGCCAGCACCTGCTCGGTGGGTCCGGTCTCGACGATCTGCCCGAGGTACATCACGGCGATGCGATCGCACAGGTACCGCACCACGGCGAGGTTGTGGGAGATGAAGAGCATCGTGAGGTCGAGCTCGCCCCGCAGCTCCCGCACGAGGTTGAGCACGGAGCCCTGCACCGACACGTCCAGAGCAGAGGTGATCTCGTCGGCGATGATCACCTCGGGGCGGGCCGCGAGAGCTCGGGCGAGGGCGATGCGCTGACGCTGCCCTCCGGACAGTGCAGCGGGCAGCGAGGAGGCGCGCTCCGGGTCGAGGCTCACCAGCTCGAGCAGCCGCGCGACCTCGGCGCGGCGCGCGGCGGGTCGGCGAAGCTCGCGGGGGAGGGCCTCGGAGATCGACTCGCCGATCGTCATCCTCGGATCGAGAGACGAGAAGGGGTCCTGGAACACCATCTGGATCGGTCGGCGCCGACGGAATCCGCGGACGTCGGCGCCGTCGAGGGTGATCGCGCCCTCGCTGATCGGGGCCAGTCCGATCGCCGCCCTGGCGAGGGTCGACTTGCCCGAACCGGACTCGCCGACCAGGCCGACGACCGATCCGGTCGGCACGACGAGGCTCACGTCGTCGACGGCCGTGAGACCCGACCGGTGCGAGCCGAAGCGCACGCTGACGTGGTCGAAGCGCAGTTCGCTCATCGGGTCGCCGCCTCTCGTTCGAGCCGCGGAGTCGCGGGCTCCTTCGTGACCGGATGCCAGCACGCGACCCGGTGGCCGTCGGAGGCGACCGTCAGCTCCGGGTCGCTCTCGCGGCAGAGCGCGGATGCCATCGGGCAGCGATCCGCGAACGCGCACCCGGCGGGGAAGGCGCCGGGTGCGGGCGGTCGCCCTGGGATGGTCCGGAGGGGGATGTCGCGGTCGGTGTCGAGCTCCGGGATCACATCCAGGAGCGCACGGGTGTACGGATGCTGCGCATCGGAGTGCAGGACTCCGGCGGGGAGATCCTCCACGATGCGTCCGGCGTACATCACCAGCACACGGTCGCACGTCTGCGCGACGACGGCGATGTCGTGGCTGATGAGCAGGATCGCGGCATCCGTGTCGCGCCGCACCGTCGCGAGCAGCTGCAGCACCTGGCGCTGGACGGTGACGTCGAGGGCCGTGGTCGGCTCGTCGGCGATGATGAGGCGCGGGTGGTTCATCAGACCCATCGCGATCATCGCGCGCTGGCGCATGCCGCCGGAGAACTCGTGCGGGAACTGGCGCACCCGCCGCTCGGCCGCGGGCACGCGCACGGCCTGCAGCCGCTCCACCGCCCTGGCCATCGCCGCGCGTCTGCTCAGACCCTGATGCTCCGACGCGGCCTCCGCGAGCTGCGATCCGATCCGCCGCGTCGGGTTGAACGAGGTCATCGGGTCCTGGAACACCATGGCCAGCGACGTGCCGAGGAGTCCGCGGAGTGCGCGGTCGGGTGTCGTGAGCAGCGACGTGCCGCAGAAGTCGAGGGCGGCCGCCGACACATGTCCCGGGGTCTCGATCAGCTTCGCGGCCGCGAGCGCCGTGAGGCTCTTGCCGGAGCCGGACTCGCCGACGACACCGATCGCCTCGCCGCGGCGGATGTCGAAGGTCACGCCGCGCACCGGCGTGAGCCATCCGGCCGGGGAGGGGAAGGAGACGCGCAGGTCGTCGACGCGGAGCACCACTTCTTCGCCGTCGACCTGCGCGGGCACGGGGGCGCCGCTGCGGGCGGCGAGGGGCAGCCGCGCACGGCGCCGGGCGGAGCGTCCGCCGAGCGCGGCGGCCGCGGTCTCGCCGAGGAGGTTGAAGGCGAGTCCGGCGATCACGACCGCGACCGCGGGGCCGAGTGCGGCGGCCGGGTTGAGGTAGATGCGGTTGAGGCCCTCTCCGAGCAGTCGGCCCCAGTCGTAGGCGGGGACCTGCACGCCGAGTCCGAGGAACGACAGCCCGGCGAAGGCGAGCAGGGCGGAGCCGGCGGCGACCGTGGCGTTCACGATGAGCGGCTCTCCGATGTTGGGGAGGATGTGCCTGATCAGGATCCGGAAGCGGGAGACCCCCGCGACCTGCGCCGCGGAGATGAAGTCGCGCCCGGCGATCGCCGAGGAGAGCGTCTGGGTGAGGCGGGCGAAGCCCGGGGCCATCGCGAAGCCGATCGCGAGCACGGAGCCGGTCGTCCCGACGCCGAAGATCACGGCGAAGAACAGAGCGAGGAGGAGCCCGGGGAAGGCGACGGCGATGTTCACGAACCCGGCGATCGGGCGTCCTGCCCATCGGGGGAGCACGGACGGGGCCGTTCCCAGGATCGCGCCGACGGTCACGCCGATGACGACGGCGATGACGGCCAGGAGCACGGACAGCCGCGTGGCGACCATGACCCTGGCGAGCACGTCGCGGCCGAGAGCGTCGGTGCCGAGGAGATGGGCGGCGCTGGGACCCTGCGTGATGGCGGTGGGGTCGACCTGCTCCGCCTGCGCGCCCCAGAGGATCGGGGCGAGGATCGCGGTCAGCGCGACGAGGGTCACGAGGGCGAGGGAGGTGATCCCGAGGGGCGAGCGGACGATGCCCGCCCAGACGGTGCGCGCGGACATCAGGCCTCCCGGATGGTGGAGCGAGGATCAAGGATCGCGAGGATGACGTCGATCACGAGGTTCACGAGCAGCACGCCGACGCCGTAGACGAGCACGATGCCCTGGACGACCGAGTAGTCCTTCGACAGGATCGACTGCACGATCATGGTGCCCAGCCCCGGCCACGCGAACACGTTCTCCACGAGCACGGTGCCGGCGACCATTCCCGTCAGCAGGAGACCGGTGAGCGTGAGCGTCGCGGTCATCGCGTTGGGGAGGGCGTGGCGGGAGTAGATGCGATGAGGGGCGAGCCGCTTGGCCCTCGCGGTGCGGATGAAGTCCTGACCGAGCACGGAGAGCACCTCCACGCGGATGATCCGCGAGAACACGGCGATCGGTCCGAGCGCGAGCGCCACGATCGGGAGCACGAGGGCGAGCGGCGCCGTGTTGCCCGCGACCGGGAACCAGCCGAGGGAGACGGCGAAGATGTAGACGAGTCCGACCGCGAGCAGGAACTCCGGGATGGCCGCGAGGACGACGCTGCCGGTCGCGAAGCCCAGCTCGAGGCCGCGTCGTCGGCCGCCGCGCGTGGCGACGGCCATCGTCACGCCGAGCGGGACCGAGACGAGCAGGACGAGCAGGACGGCGAGGATCGCCAGCTGGAGGGTCGCGGGCAGACGGGTGGAGATGATCTCGGAGACAGGCTGGCTCGTGAGCATCGACGAGCCCATGTCTCCCGTGAACAGTCCGCCGATGTAGCGGACGTACTGCACGGCGAGGGGCTGGTCGAGGCCGAGCGCTGCGCGGCGCGCCTCGACCAACTCGACGGGGGCGTTCATCCCCAGCGCAGCGCGCACCGGGTCGCCCGGGACCAGGTGGATCATGAGGAAGGCAGCCGTGACCAGCACCCACACCGAGAGGATGAACTGTCCTCCGCGACGGACCAGGAAGGACACCCACGGGTTGTCCGACCGTGCGGATCTGATCAGGATCGCCTGAGTGGTGGTGGTGCTGGCCATCGGCTGCTTCCGGTCCTTACTCGTACATGCGGATCGACGTGGGGTCGATGCCGTCGCCCTCGGTGAACGTCGCCTTGTTCGCGAAGGTCGAGCGCACGATGTTCGCGTAGGGGACGACGCTCGTCGTCGAGAACAGCGCCTGCTCGGCCGCGCCCCAGTCGTCGCATCCGTCTGCGCCGGCCTTCTGCGCCGCGGCGGTCACCGCTGCGGTGTACTCGGGGTTGTCGACGCCGGCGAAGTTCGTGCCGTTCGGCGGAGTCGGGCCGGAGTAGAAGGGAACGAGCATGCTCGGCAGCGCCACGGTGAGGGGTGCGGCCGAGACGTCCCAGTCCCCGGTCGAGAACAGGGTCTCGCTGAGCTTCGGGGAGTCGACCGCCGTGACGGTGAGCGAGACGCCCAGCTCCTTCCAGGTCGACTGGATCAGCTCGGCGGCGGCGTTGCCCGCGTCGCCGAACAGCGAGGGGTAGATCATCCGCAGCTCCAGCGGGGCGCCGTCCTTGCTGCGCACGCCGTCGGCGCCGAGCGTCCAGCCCGCGTCGTCGAGGGCCGCGGCGGCCGCCTTCGCGTCGAGCTTCGGCAGGAAGCCGCTCACCACATCGGCGCGGCAGGGGTTCGGCGAGACCGTGACGAGGCCGGTGGGCACCGTGCCCTCGCCGCCGGTGAGCACCTGGCGGAGCTGGTCGAGGTCGAGCGACTCGGCCAGAGCCTCGCGCACGGCCTGGTCGGCGGTGGGGCGGCCCTCGTTCTGGTTGAAGACGAGCTGTCCGCCCGGCGTCGGGATCTCGGTGTGGAACAGGCCCGCATCCTGCAGCCTCTTCTTGTCAGGGCCGAGCACGAGCGCCGCGTTCACCTCGCCGGAGAGCACGAGGTTGACCGACGTCGTCTCGTTCGGCACGACGCGGAACACGACCTCGTCGGGGAGCCCCTTCTGGTCGGGATCCCAGTCGCCAGGACCCCAGGTGAAGTCCTTGCGGCGCGTGAGGGTGTACTGGCTGTTCGGGACGATCTCGCCCATCGTGAACATCCCGGTGGAGCCCTCGCCGGCCGCGAGAGCCTTCGGGTCGTCGATCACGGTGCCGCAGACGATCGAGATGCCGCCGATGTTCTCCACGAGGAACGCATCGGGGCGCCCGCTGGTGACGGTCACGGTGCGCGCGTCGTCATCGCCCGTCGCGGTCGTGCCCGGTTGCACCTGGAGCCCGACCAGCGGCGAGCCGTTGGCGGGGTCGGCGATGTGCACGATGTTCGCCGCGACGTCGGACGCCGTGAGCGGGGTGCCGTCCTCACAGGTGAGACCCTCACGGAGGGTGAAGACGGCCTGAGTGGTGTCCGACTCCCACTTCTCGGCGAGACCGGAGACGATGCTGCCGTCTTCGAGGACCTCGACGAGCCGTCCGTAGAGGAACCGGTCGATGGAGCGGGCGACCGACATGACCGTGATGAACGGATCGAGACTGCCGGGGTCGGTCGAGATGACCGAGGTGAACGTCTTGCCGTCGACGAGGGTGCCGGAGCTCCCTCCGCCGCCGGTGTTCGCGCCGGCGGCGCACGAGGTGAGGGCGAGCGCCGTCACGCTCAGCAGCGCGACCAGCGGGGTACGAGAACGCATCAGAAGCCTCCAGCAGTGAGTCGGGTGAGGTGGGGGGAGAGGGGTGACGACGGTCAGTCCGCGAGTCCGCGCAGGTGCTCGACCGCGGCCAGCGCCGCACGGCCGATCGACGCGTCGACGAGCGGTTGACGGTCGGCGAGGGTGTCGGCGAGCGTGAACACGGCGACGGCGAACTGCCGTCCGTCGGGGTAGGTCACGACGCCGGCCTCGTTGCGCCAGCGGGGCAGCGTGCCCGTCTTGGCCGCGATCTGGACTCCGTTCGGGAAACCGGACGAGAGCCGGTGCGGCCAGATCTGCTGCGCCATGATCGTGCGCGCCTGCTCGCACGCGGATGCCGGAGCCGCCGCATCCGTCCAGAGCGCGGTGAGAAGCGTGGTCACGTCCCGCGGCGTCGAGTGGGATGTGCGGGGGGGATCGAGGGCGCGCAGTGCGAGCAGGTCCTCCGCGGAGGCCGAGAGGAGGAGCTCGTCGAGATCGTCGTCGGGCGAGCCGCCCAGGTCCTCCACCACCGAGGCGAACAGGTCTTCGCAGCATCCGATGAGGGCCGTGCGATCGAGACCGAGGTCGGAGATCACGCGGTCGACGGCGTCGCCGCCGAGGCGATGGTAGATGACGTCGGTGGCGGCGTTGTCGCTCATCGTCATCATCAGGAGGGCGAGGTCGCGCCAGCTGGCCTCCACGTCGTCGGCGAACCCTGCGGTCCCGACGCCGCCGATGCGGTACCGCGCCGTCACGGTGGTGCGCGCGGTCTGGTCGAGCGCGCCCGCGGCGACGTCACGGACGAAGGCCGTGAGCACGAGGATCTTGAACACGGAGGCGAGCGCGACGGGGTCGTCCGATCCCACGCCGACCTCCGGACCGTCCTCGACGCCGATCTCGCGGGCGTGCAGGAAGCCTCGGGCTCCGGCATCCGCGAAGATCCGGGCGATGTCGGCCTCCACTGCGGTGGAGGCCGTCGTCGCGGGCGTGGCGCTCACGCGTGGATCCGACGGTCGGCGCGTCCGGTGTGCAGGTAGAGCGCGCGGCCCTCTCCGTCGTCTCCGACGAAGGCGTGGGGCATGTGCATGCCGTGCTGCGGTTCGCGGGGGAGCAGGCTGTCGCCGCTCCACCCGACGAGCTCGACCGGCTCCGGCGCGGGGCCGAGCTCGGCGAAGATGCCCTTCATCGTGCGCTCGAGCCAGATCCGTCCGTCGTCGTCGACGCTCACGACCGAATCCGAGACCGACGACGAGTACGTGCCGAGGATGCGATCGAGGTCCACCTCGACGGGGGAGGCGGGGACCTCGGGGAGGGCGGGCATCGTGACCCCGGCGAGGGCGCTGAGCACCTTCGCGGTGATGGTCTGGTACGCCTCGACCGCGCGTCCTCCGTTGGTGAGGATCGCCACGGCCACTCCGGCCGACGGGACGATGCGCAGGAAGGCGCTCTGTCCGATCGTGCCGCCGTCGTGTCCGATGACCGGTGCACCGTCCCAGTCGAAGAGCTCCCAGCCCAGGCCCCATGCGTCGCCGAGGACGCCGAGGTCGGGCAGCTCGACCTGCTGCTCCTGCATGGCGCGCGTGCTCTGCTCGGAGAGCACGCGGGTGCCGTCGGCGGCGACCCCTCCCTCGATGTGCATGCGGGCGTAGCCGAGCAGGTCGCGCGGCGTCATGGCGAGCATGGAGCCCGCCGGTGCGTTCGAGCGGACCAGGCTCCAGACCGGGGCGGGGACGGGCTCGTCGCCGTCACCGGAGGGGACGTGGCCGAGCGCGGCGCGGAACATGATCGCCTCCGGCGCCGAGGTGGCGACGTGCGTGAGCCCGAGCGGGGCGATCAGGTGGGTGCGGAGGGCCTGGTCGAAGGGCATGCCGCGCAGCACCTCGATGATGCGGCCGAGCACGACGAATCCGGCGTTGTTGTACGAGAAGCGCTCGCCGGGGGCGAACAGCTGCGGCGCATCGGCGATGGTCGCCAGGTACTTCTCGACGGCGTCGTCGCCGACCCCGGTGTCGTTGAACAGGTCGCCCTCGAAGCCGCTGACGTGGCTGAGCAGCTGCCGGGCGGTGATCGCGGAGGCTGCGGCGTCGTCGGCGATGGCGAACTCCGGCACGACGTCGCGCACGGGGGCGTCGAGGTCGAGCAGACCGTCGTCGACCAGCTGCATGATGAGCGTCGCCGTCCAGGTCTTCGTGATCGAGCCGATCTGGAAGACCGAGTCGTCGTCGGCTTCTACTCCGGTGTTCCGGTTCAGGATGCCGGCCGACGTCGTGAAGATCTCGCCTCCGGCGAGGACTCCCACGGATGCGGCGGGGATGTGCGCGTCGGCGATCAGGGCGGGAAGGTTGTCCCGCAGCCAGACGCCGATCTCGTTCAGGTCGGACATGTGCGCTCCTCTTCATCGAGTGCGCCGTCGATCGGGGTGCGACGGCGATGGGCCGAGACTATTCGCGTGTGCGGAGACGCCGTTGGTCGGCGGCGACGAGACTTGCCGGGAGCTTGGTGCTCGCGGACGAAGCCCCGCGGATCACCGTCGTCGCACGGCGCGGAGTCCGATGTGCAGCAGGTCGGGGCCGCCCTCCGCGGCGTCGAGCAGACGGCCGACGGCGACGCCATCGTCGGTCACGAGCGCCCGGTCCTCGCGGACGCCCAGCCGCAGCGGCGGACGCGGCGGGAAGCCGAGGGCGGCGATGTCCTCGCGCAGCACCATCGTGAACTCCAGCGCGTCTCCCACCCGCGTGACGTCGTAGTGCCACTGGCCGGCGTCGTACCGCCCGACCGTCACGTCGAGCGCATCGATGGTGCGCTGGGCGGCCGGCGTCTTCTCCGGAGCGATCCCGCGGAGGTGCTCGAAGCACCAGTCGATGACCCTCGTCCCGAGCGCCTTCCCCGCGCCGCTGTTGGTGAGCACGGTGATCGCGAGATCCTGGTCCGGGGCCATCACGAACTCGCTGAGCTGGGTGTCGGCGATGTTGCCGCCGTGCATCACGAGTCGGGCGGAGCCATGGTGCGAGAGGAGCCAGGGGAAGCCGATCGCGTCGACCGGCGGACCGGCGCTGAGCTGCGGCTGCTGCATTCGGAGCCTGGTCGCCTCGCTCACGGGCGGAGTGCCCTCGCTCTCCCCGCGCATCTGGAACCGCGCATAGCGCAGCTGATCGCCCACGGAGGAGACGAGCCCGCCCTCGGGGTCGATGTCGCGCGTGATCGGCCACTGGCCGAGGGGGGAGACGGTGCCGTCCTCCGCCGTGACATGGCCGAGCGCGTGGGGGCGGGCGATCACCTCCCACGGGAAGAAGAAGGTGTCGGCCATCCCGAGCGGATCGAGGACGATGCGTCGCACGGCCTGCTCGAACGGTTCGCCCGCGACGACCTCGACGATGCGCCCGAGGAGGCGGATCCCGGCGTTGCTGTACGACGCGATCATGCCGGGGGCGAAGAACTGGGGGAGCTCGGCGAAGCTCGCGATGTTGCGGGCGAGGGAGTCGGCATCCCAACCAGGCTGCTCGTCGGCGTCGCCGAGGAATCCGCCGGAGTGGGTGAGGAGGTGTCGGACGCGCAGGGCGTCGAGGGCCGCGGCATCGCCGAGGCGGAAGTCGGGGAGGATGTCGATCACACGGGCGTCCAGGTCGAGCAGTCCGTCGTCGACGAGGCGCATCGCCGCCGTGCCGGTGAACGTCTTCGACGTCGAGCCGATCTGGAACAGGGTGCGCGCGGTGACCGGCGCACCCGTCTCGGTGGAGGCGACGCCCGTGACGGCGATGAGCTCGTCGTCGCCGTCGAGCACGCCGACGACGGCACCCGGCACGCCGAGCTCGGCGGCGGTGGCGTCCAGGAAGGACTGCAGGTCTTCGGTCATCATGCGTCTCCTCGTACCGCGCGACCGGGGAAGGCATCGGTCACGATCTCTCCGGCGTGCACGACGGGGGTGCCGTGCACGTACAGCTGCCGCACGCCCTGGGAGGGCCGTGTGGGGTCGGCGTAGGTGGCTCGGTCGGTGATCGTCACGGGGTCGATCACGACGACGTCGGCGTCGGCGCCGACGGCGAGATGTCCCTTGCCGCGCATGGCGGACGAGACCTCGTCGAGGACCCGCGCCGGAAGGTAGGAGCAGCGTCGGAAGGCCTCGACCCAGGTCCAGGTCTCGGACTCCCTGACCATGAGGCGCAGGGACTTCGCGAAGGTGCCCGCCGTGCGCGGGTGCGTGTGACCGCCGGGAGGCAGCGGCCACTCCCGCTGTTCGTACGCGGTCGGGGCGCCGGCGGTGCTGGTCCAGGACACGGGCATGGCGTCGCTCGCGACGATCGAGTCGGGGTAGGCGAGGGCCCGGTGCAGATGCACGCGGTCGAGCGGATCGGCCTCGTCGAGGAAGGTGACGATGCACGTGGCGCCGGGGTCGGCGGCGCGCACCTCGCGGAGGCGCGCCTCGTCGGCGATGCGCTCGCCGGTGTCGACCAGCACGAGCGAGCTCGGCGTGATGCCGAGCCCCCGCAGCTTCTCGGGGGCGAGGAAGAACGCGCCGATCGCGGTGCTCCCCGCGCCGTACGGGTACGCCTCGACGGTCACGCGCGACCCGGCCGCACGGCTGCGATCGAGGAGCGCGAGCACGCGGTCGACGTGCCGCAGGGACGTGCTGTTCACGTGGCAGTGGTGCATGGCCGCCCCAGTCTCGGCGGCGGCGCGCACGAGCTCCTCTGACCCGTCGATCGGTGTCGCCGGATCGGCCTCGATGAGCTCGCGGACGTGCGTGAAGGTGGGGGCGTGCGCCGCCGCGGCCAGGCGGGAGAGCGCGAGGTACTCGTCCGGATCGGAGCGGGGCGCGTAGCCCATGAGGACGCCGATGCCGAGGGCCCCGGCGGCCAGCTCGCCCTCCAGCAGGCCGAGCCAACGCGTGCGTTCGGGGGTGCTCGACGATCGCTGCCACTCGACGTTGCCGAGCAGGTCCATCGACGCGGTGAAGTCGGCGACCGGGACGCGGTCGAGGTGCGCGAACGCCCTCGCCTGCGCCCAGGATGCCGAGAAGCCGTAGTTCAGCGGGCGACCGTCCGCCCCGGCCCTGGCCATCGCCTCGGCCACCGGCATGAGGCCGGCCTCGAGGTCGAGCGCGGTGGTCACGCCGTCCATCGCCTGCAGCCGCTGTCCGGCGATGGAGTGGACGTGGCTGTGCAGGTCGACGAAGCCGGGGCCGACGATCAGCCCGCGGACGTCGACGACCGCGGTGCCGGGGGGAGCGACCAGATCGACGCCCACGGCGGCGATGCGTCCGTCGGACATGAGGAGGTCGGCGATCCGGTCGGCGCCGGTCTTCGGGTCGACGACCCGGCCGCCGCGCAGCAGTGTGTTCACGCGCCCAGCGTGGCATCACGTGTGCGGGGGAGTCCGGTGCACGGGCACGAAATCAGACGGGTCATCCGGTACCGGAGCACAAGCCGCGCACCCGCCGCGCAGCTCGGAGGTGCGCCGGAGGGCGGGGAGAGACATAATGGGGACGATAGATGTGACCGTGCACATGCGAGGAGGCTGTGATGTCGACGGCCTCAGAGCGCGCACGGATGCCCAGCATCCGCGACGTCGCCCGGTTGGCAGGGGTCTCGCACCAGACCGTCTCCCGGGTTCTCAACGATCATCCGAGCATCCGTCCGGAGACCAAGGCCAAGGTGCTCGACGCGATCTCCGTGCTCGACTACCGGCCCAATCTCGCGGCCAGGGCGCTCGTGACGAGCAAGTCCAACATGCTCGGCATCCTGTCGGCGACGGTGGGGGAGTTCGGTCCCACCTCGTCGATCGTGGGGATCGAGGATGCCGCGCGCGAGGAGGGGTACTCGGTCTCGACGCTGAACCTCTCGGCCACCACGCCAGAGGCGATCGGCAATGCGCTGCGGCAGCTGTCGCGGGAGCAGGTCGACGGCATCGTGGTGCTCGCCCCGCAGGTGCGCGTGTTCCATGTCCTGCGCGGAATGACCGTCGACATGCCCTTCGTGACGCTGCAGACGGCGTCCGGATCCGACGGCGTCAGCCACTCCGCAGACCAGGTCGCCGGAGCCAGGGCGGCCACGGAGCACCTCATATCCCTCGGGCACACCGACATCCTCCATCTGGCCGGGCCGCAGGACTGGATCGAGGCGGAGTCGCGCATGAGGGGCTACCTCGATGCGCTGAGGGAGGCCGATCTGCCGACGTTCCCGCCGATCCGCGGTGACTGGACGGCGGACTTCGGCTTCTTCGCCGGTCAGGAGCTGTCGCGGCGCCGGGACTTCACCGGGATCTTCGCGGCCAACGACCAGATGGCGATCGGCCTCATGCACGGCTTCCGGGTCGCGGGTGTGCGGGTGCCGGAGGACGTGAGCGTGGTCGGCTTCGATGACATTCCGGTCGCGGCACATGTCGCCCCGTCGCTGACGACGGTGCATCAGGACTTCCCCGAGCTGGGCAGGAGAGCCGTGCGGATCCTGCTCGCTCAGATCCGCGGTGAGGCGGTGCCGGAGTTCGGCGCGCTGCAGACGATGCTGCGTCCGCGGGAGTCGTCCGCGCCGCGATAAGGGCACGATTCGATCACGGGCTTGACACTGCCCCGTGGAGAGTGGACCATATAAACCAATGTGAACGGTCACATGGAAGATGACCGCAAAGGCGCGAGGAAGATCCGTGAGCACCACAGCAACGTTGCCGGTCGTGTCAGGCCCGATCCTGGAGATGCGAGACATCACCAAGGAGTTCCCGGGCGTCAAGGCACTGTCCGACGTGTCGATCACCGTCCGCGCGGGAGAGATCCACGCGATCTGCGGTGAGAACGGCGCGGGAAAGTCCACCCTCATGAAGGTCCTCTCGGGTGTGTACCCGTACGGCACCTACGACGGCGACATCCTGCTCTACGGGCAGGAGCAGCGCTTCAGGGACATCGCCGCGAGCGAGCAGGCCGGCATCGTGATCATCCACCAGGAGCTCGCGCTGATCCCGGAGCTGTCCGTCACCGAGAACATCTTCCTCGGCAACGAGATTCGCAGCTTCGGGCGCATCGACTGGCAGGCGCAGAAGCAGCGTGCGATCGAGCTGCTCGCCAGGGTCGGCCTCGACGAAGACCCCGACGCGCCGATCAAGACCCTCGGCGTCGGCAAGCAGCAGCTCATCGAGATCGCGAAGGCGCTCAACAAGGACGTCAAGCTGCTCATCCTCGACGAGCCCACCGCCGCACTCAACGAGAACGACTCGCAGCACCTGCTCGACCTGATCCTCGGCCTCAAGGCCAAGGGGATCGCGTCGATCATGATCAGCCACAAGCTCAACGAGATCGAGCAGATCGCCGACGAGATCACGATCATCCGCGACGGACGCACCGTCGAGACCCTCGACATCTCCCGCGGGGAGATCAACGAGGACCGCATCATCCGCGGCATGGTGGGCCGCTCGCTGGAGAGCCGCTACCCTGACCGCGAGCCCGAGATCGGCGAGGTGTTCTTCGAGGTCAAGGACTGGTGGGTGCAGCATCCGACGGTCTCCGAGCGCATGGTCGTGAAGGGCTCGAGCCTCAACGTCCGCCGCGGCGAGGTCGTCGGCATCGCCGGCCTCATGGGTGCAGGACGCACCGAGCTCGCGATGAGTATCTTCGGTCGCTCGTACGGCACGTTCCTCTCCGGCACGATCGTGAAGGACGGCAAGGAGATCGAGCTGCCCGACGTGGCGTCGGCCATCAAGCACGGTCTCGCGTACGTGAGCGAGGACCGCAAGGTGCTCGGGCTCAACCTGCTCGACACGATCAAGCGCTCGGTCGTCGCCGCGAAGCTCTCGAAGATCGCGAAGCGCGGGGTCGTCGACTCGCGGGCCGAGTTCGCGATCGCCGAGGACTACCGCAAGGCGCTGCGCATCAAGACCCCGTCGGTCGAGGAGGGCGTCGGCAAGCTGTCCGGCGGCAACCAGCAGAAGGTCGTGCTGGCGAAGTGGATGTTCACCGACCCCGACCTGCTGATCCTCGACGAGCCGACGCGAGGCATCGACGTCGGCGCGAAGTACGAGATCTACGCGATCATCAACCAGCTCGCCGCGCAGGGCAAGGGCGTCATCGTCATCTCCAGCGAGCTCCCGGAGCTGCTCGGCATCTCCGACCGCATCTACACCGTTTTCGAAGGTCGGGTCACCGACTGCATCCCGGCCGACCAGGCGACACCCGAGGCTCTCATGCGCAGCATGACCTCCACGAACCAGAAGGCATCCGCATGAGTACCGATCTCACTCCTACGAAGCGCCCGTTCCATTTCGGCGACATCACGAAGATGTTCGGCGGCGGACAGTCCACCCTCCGCCAGTTCGGCATCCTCGGCAGCCTGATCGTGATCCTGGTGTTCTTCCAGATCCTGACCTGGCTCGCGAAGGGGACGGGGCTCACCCTGTCGCCCGAGAACCTGATCAACGTCGTCAACCAGTACTCCTACATCCTGATCCTCGCGATCGGCATGGTGATGGTCATCATCATGGGGCACATCGATCTGTCCGTCGGCTCGGTCGCGGCCTTCACCGGCATCATCGTCGCGAAGGCGATGACCGAGTGGAGCCTGCCCTGGCCGCTCGCGATCGTGCTCGGCATCGGGGTCGGCGTGGTCGTCGGCGCCTGGCAGGGCTTCTGGGTCGCGTACGTCGGGGTCCCGGCGTTCATCGTGACGCTGGCCGGAATGCTGCTCTTCCGTGGCGCGAACCAGTTCATCGGCCAGTCCACGACGATCCCCGTGCCTCCTGGGTTCCGCGTGATCGGCGCCGGCTACCTGCCCGAAGTCGCTCTGCCCGTCCCGTTCAACGTGCCGACCATGATCCTCGCCATCCTCGGCGCCGGATGGATCGTGTTCTGGGAGATCCGCACCCGCCGCGTGCAGAAGAAGATGGGCTCTGACTCCGCGCCGCTGTGGGTGAGCGTCGTCAAGGTCGTCGTGCTCTCCGCCGTCATCCTCGTCGCGGGCTGGCTGTTCGCCACCGGGCGCCCCGGCACGAGCTTCCCGGTGTCGGGCATCATCCTGCTCGTGCTGGTCATCCTGTACTCGTTCGTCACGAACAGCACGGTGTTCGGCCGTCACATCTACGCCGTCGGCGGCAACCGGCAGGCGGCCCGTCTGTCGGGCGTCAAGGACCGCTGGGTCGACTTCTTCGTGATGATGAACATGTCCGTGCTCGCATCGCTCGCCGGAATGATCTACGTCGCCCGCGCTGCGGCATCCGGACCTCAGGACGGCAACGGCTGGGAGCTCGACGCGATCGCCTCGGTGTTCATCGGTGGCGCCGCGGTGTCGGGAGGCATCGGCACGGTGATCGGATCGATCATCGGTGGTCTGGTCATGGCGTTCCTGAACAACGGACTCGCTCTCATGGGCGCCGGCGCCGACCTCGTGTCGATGATCAAGGGTCTCGTGCTGCTGTTCGCCGTCGGTGTCGACGTGTGGAACAAGCGGCAGGGACGCCCCTCCGTGACGGGGTTCATCATGCGCAACTTCGGTCGCAGGAACGAACCCGGCAGCGCGACCTTCGACCCCACTCAGACCTATCAGGCCCCCGCCGTCGAGAAGACGAGCGGAAAGTAGGCGGATGCTGCACGCGCCGCCCGCGTGCAGCATCTGTCCCTCACCACAGAAAGAGATCACATGAAGAAGATCATCGTCACCGCGACAGCGCTTGTCGCAGCGGCAGCCTTCACTCTCACCGGGTGCTCCTCGGAGCGCGGGGGAGACACCGGCGGGGGCACCTCGACGGAGGCCAGCAAGGGCTTCGCTGCCGATGCCCTGATCGGCGTCGCCCTTCCCGACAAGACCAGTGAGAACTGGGTGCTGGCTGGAGACCTGTTCAAGAGCGGACTCGAGAAGGCCGGTTTCAAGGCCGACGTGCAGTACGCCCCGGCGAGCAACACGGTCGCCGAGCAGCAGAACCAGATCCAGGCTCTCGTGACCAGCGGCGCCAAGGTCATCATCATCGGCGCCAAGGACGGCAAGCAGCTCGCGACGCAGGTCGAGGATGCCCAGTCCAAGGGCGTCACGGTCATCGCCTACGACCGTCTGATCGAGAACACCAAGGCCGTCGACTACTACGTCGCGTTCGACAACTTCAAGGTCGGCGAGCTGCAGGGCCAGGCTCTGCTCGACGGTCTGAAGGAGCGTTCGGGTCACGACGCACCGTGGAACATCGAGCTGTTCTCGGGTTCGCCGGACGACGCCAACTCGAAGGTGTTCTTCGACGGTGCGATGAGCGTGCTGAAGCCGGAGATCGAGAAGGGCGACCTGAAGGTCGTCTCGGGTCAGACCGAGATCGCGCAGACGGCGACCGACGGCTGGAAGGCTGAGAACGCCCAGCGTCGCATGGACTCGCTGCTGACCTCGTCGTACGGCACCGAGACGCTCGACGGCGTCCTGTCGCCGAACGACACCCTGGCTCGCGCCATCATCACGTCCGTCCAGGGCGCGGGCAAGCCGGTTCCGGTCGTCACGGGTCAGGACTCCGAGGTCGAGTCGGTCAAGTCGATCATGGAGGGCATCCAGTACTCCACGATCAACAAGGACACCACGCTGCTCGTCGAGCAGTCCATCAAGATGGTCCAGCAGCTGCAGAAGGGCGAGAAGGTCGACGTCAACGACACCGAGTCGTACGACAACGGCGTGAAGGTCGTCCCGGCGTTCCTGCTGAAGCCGATCATCGTCACCAAGGCCAACGCCGCTGAGGCGTACGCGAACGTCCCGAGCCTGCTCGAGATCGTGAAGTCGTACCAGTAAGCAGCAGCGCTCCGATTCCTGGGGACGCGCGAGCCGTCCGGACCTTCTGGTCCGGACGGCTCGTCTTTTTGTCAGAGGCGATGGTCGGGTCAGCAGCCGACCGCGGCGGGGTTCTCGAGGCAGGTGCGTGCGACGAGGGCCGTGTGGGCCTCGAAGATGCGGATCTGCTGGCTGGGGCTGTCGATCCTGAGTTCGCCGATCACGGGGAACCAGCCGCCGCCGAGGTCGACCTGGGCGGAGTAACGGATGCTGAGGGCGGCCGTGTAGGTGCCGCGTGCGGAGTACACGTGGCTGGTCGGCGTCGGGGTGAACGGCGCCTGGCCGAGCTGTTCCCAGGTGCGGCCGGGGACGGTGACCGTGGCGGTGGATCCGTCGCCGTAGGAGTAGTCGTAGGCGGTGGGCGTGAAGCGAACGCTGATCGGGTTGCCGAACAGCGTCCCGGTCTGCGTGCGGACGGACGCGGCTCCGAGGAGGTTCGTCGGCATGCCCGCGATTCCGGCGTTGCCGGGCTCGACGGCGAAGTCCGCGGCCGGAGGGGCGAACTGCGCGAGGTCGGTCATCGTGACCGAGGGTGCGGGGGTCCCGTCGGGGTTGGCCCGTATCCGCGCGCGGATGCAGCGGCCATCCTCGTCCGTCGTGATGAGACACCCGTCGGCGTCGTAGGACGACGAGGGCGACGAAGGTGAGTTGTTTGGGTCTTGAACTCCTTGCGATTCAAGTGAGCCCGGTTGCTCCTTCGTCCCGGAGACCTCGAGCGTCGTTCCATTGCCGCTGGCATCAGTGCAGCCGAACGTAGATTGTTGAGCTGAAGTGCATGTCTTCGCTAGGCCCAGAGGCGCGGTCCCTGAGACCGATACCAAGACGAGCAAGACGGAAACAATCAGAAGGCGAGGCACTTGTCA
This sequence comes from Microbacterium sp. NPDC057944, assembly GCF_042887445.1. NCBI lineage: Bacteria > Bacillati > Actinomycetota > Actinomycetes > Micrococcales > Microbacteriaceae > Microbacterium > Microbacterium sp. NPDC057944. Next base: position 201,952 of record NZ_JBHVPJ010000003.1, on the reverse strand, counting down.
TCCTCGATCGACTCCGCTTTGCTCAGACGCAGGTCTTCGCCCTCGGTCGAGAAAGTGAGCTCAAGCGAGACCCGACCGGGACGATCTGCCGGTACGAGTGAGACGCCCTCTTTGTTGACGAAGGTTGTTGTGCTGACATCGTTGCACGTAGTTGCCACTACCTTTTCACCGTCGAATGATTGCGCGAGAAAGCGCATGATGACTATCTCGCCGCCGCGCACATAGCCTTCTGCGTGCATGGCTGACAAGTCTTCGCGCTCACTGGCCTCGTAACCGTCGGCGGTGAACTTGAACACGGACTCAAAAGTGGCTGGATCATCGAGCTCAATCGCGTTGAAGGCATCTATGTACGCCCGGTACACCTCCTCGGCTTTCGCAAACGCCTCCTCCTCGCTCGCGAAGGCCGCGGTAGGCGTCGGGGTCGGGGCCGGAGTGGGGGCGCATCCGGCGACTGCTCCCGCGATGAGTGCGAGGGCGCCGAGTCCGCTGAGGGAGTGGGCGGCTGTTCTCTGGAGAATCACTCGCACACGGTAACCGGAATCGGTCAGAAGATCGGAAACTCAGAAGGGCGCCCGGGCGCGTGCGAGCAGTTCCGTGCCTGTCGGGGGCGCACCGTCGGCCTCGGCGACGAACACCACCGTGTGCGGTACCGGGGGAGTGTCGGTGTAGGTGCGGCCTGCGGGACTCGTCCATTCGAGCACTCCGCCGGGGTGATGTTCGACATGCCACGGCGAGGCGTGTTTGAGCGTGTGGTGCCTGCGGCAGAAGCAGCAGAGGTTGCACTCGGCGGTCGCGCCACCCGTGGACGCCGGATCGTTGTGGTCGATGTCGCACTTCCTGGCGGTGATCCCGCAGGTCGGGAACCGGCACCGCTGATCGCGTGCCCTCAGATGCCGTCTGAGCTGCTCCGACGGGCGATACCGGTCGACCGCGAGCATCGCACCCGTGATCGGGTGGGTGAGCACTCGGTCCCACCCTGTCGCAGAGCCTGCGAGCGCACGAGCGGTGTCGGCGTCGATCGGCACGACACCGTCGAGCAGCGCGGGCGGCGTCGTCGAGGACGCGCCGCCGTCGGCGGAGGCCGCCTCCGCGGCATCCTCCGCCAGCAGGGTGAGCACGGGCACGGTGATCTCCACGCGCCCGCGGATCTCGCCGAGCAGGCCGTCTGCGCTGTCGTGGGCGACCGGGGTGCCGGAGAGCACGAGGTCGGCGAAGAGATCGGCGCGGATCTCGTCGACGGACCGGGTGTCGGGGCCGAAGGGGATGCCGTCGGCTGCGGCTTCGCGCGCCTCGCGGATGTTCTCGGTGCGGATCCGGTGGGCCATCTCGGACACGCGATCCTTCATCGCGTGCACCAGCACGGCCGGGGCGTGCACGTGGAGATCGGCCATGCCGTCTTCGCCATCCGTCGCCCAGACGCGCCTCCGCTCGCGGGCGGCCCGATGCCGGTCGTCGATCGTCTGCTCCTGAAACCTCTCGGCGATGCGCTTCGCGACTGCCCGCAGCCGATTCGGAGACTCGACCTCGGCGACGGCGAGCACCGCCTCGGCGTACTCCGCCCGCTGGTCGTCGTCGGTCAGCTGCGCGCCGGCGTCGACGATGACGTGCGCGTGCGCGGCCGTGATGCGCCCTGCGCCCTGTGCCTGCCACACGGCGGGGAAGCCGTCGACCAGCCACGACGCCTCGCCGATCTTCCGCTCGACCGTGCGGTCGCTGACCCGGAGCCGCTGCCCGATCTCGGCCGCCACTGCGCGGATCGTCATGTCGCCCCGATCGGGATGATCGCCCTGCTTCGCGATGTCGACGGCCATCCGACCCGCCAGCGCGAACAGCCCGTCGCGGGCCGCCATCATCGCGTTCACCGTCGCATCGGCGATCTCCAGCGACTCGACCAGATCGGCGAGCATCGCCATCTGGGAGTCGGTCGCGTCGATCAGTGCGGTCATGAGTCCAGTACACCAGGGGTCACCGACATTCGAACAAAGATCCTGGCGCCGACGACACCGCAGACGCAACGGAAGGACAGCGAGAATCCCGGTCGTTACAGTTGCCGTATGTCATCCCGCGTCCGTCCCTCCGACCGCGTGTGCTCGGCGTACGGGGTGGTCCCTACCGAGGCGGTGAACCTCCCCGGCGGACGTGGCCTTGCCTGGCGTGCAGGGCATATCGTGCTGAGGCCCTTCGAGGGTGGCGAGGAGAACGCCTGGAAGGCCGGGGTGCTGGCGCGCCTGCAGCATACGTCGGAGTTCCGCACCCCGCGCCCCGTGCGCACCCGCTCGGGCAGCTGGTCGGAAGAGGGGTGGGAGGCGTGGGAGTGGGTCCCCGGTACGGCCGATGAGTCCCGGGTCGACGATATCCTCCGTGCGGCCCGCAGCTTCCATTCCGCCATCTCGCACCTCGAGCGGCCGGGCTTCATCGACGATTCCGATGACCCCTGGTCGCGCGCCGACCGGGTCGCCTGGGGGGAGGAGGCGACCCCGGTCAACGCCTCCGTGAAGCGACTCGTAGGCGCCTTTCTGCCGGTGTCCGCGGCATCCCAGCTCGTCCACGGCGACCTGCTCGGCAATGTCCTGTTCGCCCAGGGGCAGCCGCCGACGATCATCGATTGGGCCCCGTACTGGCGCCCGGCGCGCTATGCGGACGCGATCGTGATCGCCGACGCCTGTTGGCACGAGCTGCCTCTCACTCGCATGCGGGCACTGGTCGACGGAATCCCCGAAGGTCGACAGCTGCTGCTGCGTGCGCTCACGTTCCGGATCGCGACGCTCACCCTCAGGGGAGCGTGGGATGCCGGCATGCGCGAGCGGCACGAGCCGATCCTCCGCGCGGCGCTCGACGAAGGATGACCGGATGCTCCTCCACGCCCTCGACACGGCCGACTCCGCCGACGCGGACGGTGCGGCGACGCCCCCGCTCCGCACCGCCCTCCTCCTGCACGGAGCGATGGGATCAGCCGAGAGCTGGTGGCGCGTCATCCCGCTCCTCGTCGACCGCGGCTACCGTGTGCTCGCCCTCGACCTCCCCGGCCACGGACGCTCTCCCCGTGACCCGCAGCTCACCGTCGACACGGCCGCAGCCGCCGTCGTCGCGACGATCAGGCGGCTCGCGCCCGAGGGGCCGCTCCACGCCCTCGGACACTCCTACGGGGCCACCGTGCTGGCAGCGGCCGCCGCGGCCCTCGACCCGAGCCTCACCGTCTACGTCGATGCCGCGCTGTCGATCGAGGGCGGTCATGACCGCGCTGAGCTCGTCGCCCGGTACGAGCGCGACCGCCTGGCACGCAAGGATGCCGATGCCCTGCGCCGGAGCCGCCCCTTCTACTCCGAAAGGGACGCCGAGGTCGAGGCTCGTGCCGCCGAGCGGTTCGACCCGGAGACCTTGGCATCCGTCTCCTGCGGCGCAGACGGCGAGTGGCCGCCGGTTCCGGGGTCGATCGTCGTCAGGGCCGAGCCGAGCTCGTGGGTGAGCGACGCCGACGTGCGGACGCTCACGGAGCGCGGAGTCGACGTCCGCAGCATCCCCGGCGCCGCGCACACCGTCTGGTACAGCCACTTCGAGGAGTTCACTGCGTCCCTCCCCGAGCTGTTCGGACCGCGCCCTACGGTCAGTCGATCGCCGTCGATCTGAGAAGCTCCTCCGTCGCCTCCCACAGGCGCAGCTCCCTCGCCCGGTCGACGGCGAACGGACGGACCGGTCGCTCCTCGGACTTCACGATGAATGCCCCGTCGCGGAGATCCGACCAGCGGGGGTCGATCGCCATCGAAGCGAGCAAGGGGCCCGAGGTCTCGGGGGAGGAGACGCCAGGGATGCGTGCAACGGCGCTCATGAGGCGCTTCACGCTCTGCGGCATCTCTCTCGTCAGGCCGGTCGACGGCATCCAACCCGGCTCGAAGACCGCCACGTTCACCCCTGCGGGCGCTCGCCGCTGCAGTTCGTGCGCGTAATAGAGGATCGCGAGCTTCGAGGTGGAGTACGCGACACCCGCGCTGCGCACATCGGACGGCGCCGCGGCGGCGTCGGCCAGGTCGAGCGGATCCCGCCACTCGGCGGGCGCGACGCCCAGCATCCGACGCCAGATGTTCTCGTAGTACGTGTTCGACCCGATGAGGATGATCCGGGCGGGTGGGGAGAACACGTCGACCAGGTCCGTGATGAGCTGTGCGTGAGCGAGATGATTCACCGCGAAGGTCCGCTCGAACCCGTCTGCGCTCAGCGCCTGCGTCGTGCTGCCGGTGACACCGGCGTTGGCGATCAGGGCGCGGAGCGGCCTCACCGTGCCGTTCTCCACCAGGCGTCGCGCGCTCGCCGCAGCCGCGCGGACCTGGGCGAGGCTCCCCAGATCGGCCCCGATCGACTCTGCCGTCGCGCCTTCTGCGCGCGCCTCCGCGAGCACGGAGTCGAGAGCGGGGCCCTGGCGGCCGAGGAGGAGGAGATCCGGCCGGTCGGCGCGTGGACGTCGTGCCATGGCCAAGACCGCCTCTCGTCCGAGGCTGCCCGTGGGGCCGGTGATGAGCACGGTGCCGGAGGAGTTCGTCGTCATGCTCTCAAGACTCGCTCGGGTCGGGCGGGGCAGGGAGCTGTCGGCTCATCATAGGACCATCAGGGCCAGGACAGGGTGAGTGCACCGGGTGCAGACTGGGGGAGTGGAGAGCTGGGATTTCGGGCAGGCTGTGCGCCGCTGGCGGGATCGTGTCGCACCTGAGGCGGTGGGTCTCCCTCTCGGAGGACGTCGGCGCGCATCAGGGTTGCGGCGCGAAGAGCTCGCCGCGCTCGCAGGCATCTCTGTCGACTATCTGACGAGACTCGAGCAAGGACGCGCGACCGCCCCGTCGGCGCAGGTCATCGAAGCCCTCGCCCGAGGCCTCAGGCTCGCCCAGACTGAACGTGAACTGCTGTTCCGCCTCGCCGACCAGGTTCCTCCGGGTGGTGCGACGATCTCTCAACGGATCTCTCCCAGCGTGCAGCGCCTGCTGGATCGGCTGTCGGGAAATCCCATCGTGGTCTACGACGCGATGTGGACGATCGTCGTCACCAACCCGGCGTATGACGCGATCTCCGGAGCATCGTCCTGGAGAGGCATCGAGCGCAACGCCGTGTGGCGCAACGTCGTCGGGCCCGGCCCGCTCGCCGCCCTCTCCGATGAGGAGCGAGAGCTCCAAGCCGAGGGGATCGTCGCCGATCTTCGGCTCACAGCGGCGAGGTACCCCGGCGATCCGCGGGTCGCGCGACTCGTCGGAGAGCTGAGGAGGCAGAGTCCGCGCTTCGTCGATCTGTGGGAATCGGTCGAGCTCCGAGAGACCGTCGAGCGGGCGCACCGCAAGACGGTCGTGCATCCCGAGATCGGTGCGATCGACCTCGACTGCGACACTTTCGTGGTCGCGGCTGAGGACCTGCGCATCATGATCTACTCCGCCGAGCCCGGAAGCGAGGACTCCGAGCGGCTGGCGCTCGCGCTCGCGGTCGGCACGCAGCAGTTCTCCGACGGACCCCGCTGAGACGCATCGCCGAGGCGTCCGCCGACACCCCGGCCGTCGGGTGAGGCGCGCGCGACTACCCTTGAAGTGACATGGCACATCTTCTCGGGGCAGAAGCCCTCCAGCTCGAATACCCGACCAGGGTCGTCTTCGACTCCGTGACCCTCGGAATCGAGGAGGGCGACCGCATCGGCATCGTCGGCCGCAACGGCGACGGCAAGTCCAGCCTCCTCGGGATGCTGGCAGGCATCAAGGAACCCAACTCCGGCCGCGTGACGGTCCGCGGCGGCACCACGATCGGCGTGCTCGACCAGGCCGACACCCTCGGCGACGGGCTCACGATCAGCCAGGCCGTCGTCGGCGACACCCCCGAGCACGAATGGGCCGGCGACGCGAAGGTCCGCGACGTCATCGACGGGCTGCTGCGGGATCTGCCGTGGGATGCCGAGATCAGCTCGCTCTCGGGCGGCCAGCGCCGACGGGTCTCGCTCGCGAAGCTGCTCACCGGCGACTGGGACGTCATCGCGCTCGACGAGCCCACCAACCACCTCGACGTCGAGGCGATCACCTGGCTCGCCGGGCACCTGAAGAAGCGGTGGAGCCCGAACTCCGGGGCCCTCATGGTCGTCACCCACGATCGCTGGTTCCTCGATGAGGTCTGCACCGAGACCTGGGAGGTGCACGACCGGATCGTTGAGCCCTTCGAGGGCGGCTACGCGGCGTACATCCTGCAGCGCGTCGAGCGCGACCGGATGGCCGCGGCCACCGAGGCGAAGCGGCAGAACCTCGCGCGCAAGGAGCTCGCCTGGCTGCGCCGCGGCGCCCCGGCGCGCACGGCCAAGCCGAAGTTCCGCATCGACGCCGCCAACGAGCTCATCGCCGACGTCCCCGAGATCCGCGACAAGATCTCCCTGCAGTCGCTCGCCGTCTCCCGCCTCGGCAAAGACGTCGTCGACCTTCTCGACGTGGGGGTGTCCTACGGCGACAAGGAGGTGCTGCGCGATGTGGAGTGGCGCATCGCGCCGGGGGAGCGCACCGGCATCCTCGGCGTGAACGGCGCGGGCAAGTCGACGCTGCTCGGCCTGATCTCCGGCACCGTCGAACCCACGGTCGGACGCGTCAAGCGCGGCACGACCGTCAAGGTGCAGACGCTGACCCAGCGCCTCGACGAGCTCGACCAGCACTGGAACGACCCGGTGCGCGTGGTCATCTCGGGTCTGCGCACCTCGTACACGATGGGCAACGGCTCGAAGGCGCAGGACCTCACTCCCGGGCAGCTGCTGGAGCGCCTCGGATTCTCGTCCGCCCAGCTCTCGACTCCGGTGAAGGACCTCTCCGGAGGTCAGCAGCGCCGTCTGCAGCTGCTGCTCGTGCTGCTCGACCAGCCCAACGTGCTGATCCTCGACGAGCCCACGAACGACCTCGACACCGACATGCTCGCCGCGATCGAGGACCTCCTCGACTCGTGGTCGGGCACGCTGCTCGTCGTCAGCCACGACCGGTACTTCCTCGAGCGCGTGACCGATCAGCAGTTCGCGATCCTCGGCGGCAGACTCCGGCACCTCCCCGGCGGCGTCGACGAGTACCTGCGCCTGCGTCAGCTGCAGGATGCCGAGCCCTCCAAGGCGTCCACCGGGACTGCGAAGGCGGCTCCGAAGGGGCTGGACGGAGCGGCGCTGCGCACCGCGCAGAAGGAGGTCTCCGCCCTGGAGCGGCGCATCCAGAAGCTCACGGAGCAGGTGGATGCCGCCAAGCACTCCCTCGCCGACCACGACCAGTCCGACTACGCCGGACTCGGCGAGAAGATGAAGGCGATCGGGGATCGGGAGGCGGAGATCGAGGAACTCGAGCTGCGCTGGTTCGAGCTCACGGAGGAGATCGGCTGACCTGAACCCCCGAACGGGGAATATCCTTCTCTCACCGCTGTTGGGAGGTAGAGATGGAAGGTCTAGAAGTCACCGTCCTGCTCGGACTCACGATCCTCGCAGGAACCCTGCTCGCTCCGCGTATCCGCGTCGCACTGCCCCTTGTCCTCGTCGTCTTCGGGCTGCTGCTGGGCTTCGTGCCGCAGCTGCGTGAGGTGCAGCTGCCGCCGGAGACGGTGCTGCTGCTGTTCCTGCCCGTGATGCTGTTCTGGGAGAGCCTGACGACGTCGCTCCGGTCGATCCGGCGCGACTTCCGCTACATCCTGCCGATGAGCACGCTGCTCGTCGTGGCCTCGGCCTTCGCCGTCGCCGGAGTGGGCGTGCTGTTCGGGATGCCGTGGGAGATCGCGCTCATCCTCGGCGCCGCCGTCGCCCCTCCTGACGCCACCGCCGTCGCGGCCCTCGGGCGACTGCTGCCGCGGCGCATGTTCATGAAGCTGAAGGCGGAGAGCCTGACGAACGACGGCACGGCCCTCGTGCTGTACGCCATCGCGATCTCGCTGGCGGTCGGCGGCGACGTCACGCCGCTGAGCATCACCTGGACCGTCCTGGTCTCGTACGTCGGCGGCGTGCTCGCCGGCGCGGTGATCGCGGCCCTCGCGTACCTGCTGCTGCGCCGGTCGACGAGCACGGCGGTCATCAACGTGACCCTGCTGCTCGTGCCGTTCACGGCGTTCCTGCTGGCGGAGATCATGCACGCCTCGGGTGTGCTCGCGGTCGTCGTGGCTGGACTCGTCATCGCGTACGTGTCTCCGCGCATCACCACGGCATCCTCCCGCCGTCAGTCCGAGGCCGCCTTCCCGTTCGGCGTCTACCTGCTCAACGGCGCGCTCTTCGTGCTGATCGGGCTGGAGGTGCAGTACGTCGTGCACGAGATCTCCGCCGCAGCCGTGGGGCGCCTCGTGCTGATCACCCTCGGAGTGTGGATCGCTCTGCTGGCGGTGCGCTATCTGTTCCAGCTGCTGAGCGCCGTGGTGCGTCGCCCGACCGACGCGCGACCACCACGCGGTCTCGCCGCACGCGTCCGCCTCCTCTCCACGTTCGCCGGCATGCGCGGAGCGGTGTCCCTCGCGATCGCGCTCTCCATCCCCGTCGAGATCGGTGGCGAAGGACGCGACGAGGTCGTGGTCGTCACGGCCGGCGTCATCCTGCTCAGCCTGCTCGTGCAGGGTCCGCTCCTGCCGGCCGTCGTGCGCTGGGCCAAGCTCCCCGTCGACACGGCGGAGGTCGAGGAGTATGAGCTCGCAGAGCGCACCATCTCGGGTGCGGCGCTCGCGGCTCTCGACGACCTCGCGACCGAGCACGGCGTCGGCCAGGAGATCCTCGACCGCGTGCGCAGCGAGGGCTACCTGATGCTCGAGTACGCGAACGCGCGCGCTCTCGCCAGGGAGCAGGCGGCGGTGGATGCCGAGGCCAGCGCCCTCGACGCCATGCTCGACGAGCCGGACCCCTACGGCGGCGGCGCGGGCCTGGAGCTCGTGGAGCAGCGGGAGGATGCCGTCGACGGCTCGAGTCTGCAGATCATCGCGACCTCGACCGCGGTCGACGTCGCGCAGCGGTCCCCGCTCATCCGCCACGAGGAGCACACGCGCCTCAAGCTCGCGCTGCTCGACCGCAAGCGCGAGGTGCTGCTGGGGCTTCGCCGTTCCGGCACGGTCGACGACGTGGTGGTGCGCCGCATCTCCGCGCGTCTCGACCTCGAGCAGGTGCGCCTGCAGGGGATCGAGGAGTTCGACTGACCCGGCTGTGACGCCGTGTGACACCCGATTCCTCGGGGCGGGGAGGCCCTGCCTACCGTTGAAGAGTCCCCCCAAGAGAGGAACTCTTCACATGACTCGTCGCACAACGTCCATCCTCGCCGCGCTGGCCGCGGTCCCGCTCTTCGTCGCCCTCGCGGGCTGCGCCACGGCATCCAGTGACGCCGGCGCCGGCAGCGGCGACTCCGCCAAGGACGAGACCGTCAAGATCGGCGTCGTCGGCAAGGGCGACGCGCAGTGGGCGCCCTTCGTCGAGGCTGCGGCCGACGAGGGGATCACGGTCGAGCTCGTCGACTTCGGCTCGTACGAGCAGCCGAACCCGGCGCTCGCCGAGGGCGAGATCGACCTCAACCAGTTCCAGCACATCGTGTACCTCGCGGACTACAACGTGAACTCCGGCAAGGACCTGGTGCCGGTCGGCTCCACCGCGATCTACCCGCTCGGCCTGTACTCCAAGAAGTACGACGACGTGAAGGACATCCCGAAGGGCGAGACCGTCGCCGTTCCGGATGACGCGTCCAACCAGGCTCGCGCGCTTCTCGTGCTGCAGTCGGCAGGCCTCATCGAGCTGAAGAGCGGCGGGTCGATCTTCTCCGACATCGCCGACGTCGACACGGAGAAGTCCAAGGTCCAGGTGAAGGCGCTCGAGGCGGCCCTGATCCCGACCTCGCTGCCCGACGTCGCCGCGGCGATCATCAACAACGACTTCGTCAAGGACGCCGGTCTGACGTTCACCGACGCGATCGCACAGGACGACCCGGAAGACCCGAACGCGCTGCCGTACGTGAACATCTTCGCGGCTCGCGCCGAGGATGCCGACAACGCGACCTACAAGAAGCTCGTCGAGATCTTCCAGACGAACAAGGACGTCCAGGCCGGACTCCAGGAGTCGTCCGGGAACACGGCGGTGCCGCTGCAGACCCCCGTCGCCGACCTCCTCTCCTCGTTGAAGAAGGTCGAGAAGGACACGAAGGCTCAGAAGTAGTCAGCGACTGAGAGAATCGGGTGGCGCTCAGCGCCACCCGATTCTTCGTCGCCACGCACCACACGGAGCAGCACATGCCGATCGTCACCCTCACGAACGTCTCCAAGGCGTACCCCTCGCGGTCCGCCGGGGCGGGCGACGTCGTCGCCGTCGACGACGTGACCCTCTCGATCGAGAAGGGCGACGTCTTCGGCATCATCGGCTACTCCGGGGCGGGCAAGTCCACCCTGGTCCGACTCATCAACGCCCTCGAGCCCGCGACCGGCGGCACGATCACCGTGGACGGCGTCGATATCACGGCGCTCGGCGAACGGGAGCTGCGCAAGATTCGCGGCGGCATCGGGATGATCTTCCAGCAGTTCAACCTCTTCGCCGCGAAGACGGTCAGGGCTAACATCGCCTATCCGCTCAAGCTCGCCGGCTGGTCGAAGGACGACATCGACGCGCGTGTGACGGAGCTGCTCAGCTTCGTCGGTCTCGCCGACAAGGCGAAGGCGTTCCCCGAGCAGCTCTCCGGCGGGCAGAAGCAGCGCGTCGGCATCGCCCGCGCCCTCGCCACCGGCCCCGCGATCCTGCTGGCCGACGAGGCCACCAGCGCCCTCGATCCGCAGACCACGCACGAGGTGCTCGAGCTCCTCTCCAGGGTCAATCGGGAGCAGGGCGTCACGATCGTCGTGATCACGCACGAGATGGATGTCATCCAGACCATCGCGACGAAGGTCGCCGTCATGGAGAACGGCCGCGTCATCGAGCAGGGAGACGTGTTCGACGTGTTCTCCTCGCCTCAGAACCCGGCATCCCAGCGCTTCGTCGGCACGGTGGTCAAGGGCATCCCCTCGCCGTCAGAGCTGGCGGTGCTGCGCGAGCGGCACCGGGGTCGCATCGTGACCTTCTCGTTCCGCGACGGCGACTCCTCCCAGGCGCAGGTGTTCCTCGATCTCGCCGGCGCCGGACTCGACTTCGAACTGATCTTCGGCGGCATCAACGACATCCGCGGACGCGCCTTCGGGCATCTCACGCTCGCGATCCGCGGCGACGGCGCTGCGATCGACCGGGCGCTCGCCGAGATCGGCACGCGCGTCGATGTCACCGAGATCGCCGGAGAGGAGGTCCGCTGATGGAACGTCTGATGGAACTGTGGCCGGAGTTCTGGAAGTCCGCGCTCGAGACGCTGTACATGACCTCCGTCGCGCTCGTGATCTCCGGGATCCTCGGCCTCCTGATCGGCGTGATCCTCTACGTCACGCGCCCCGGCGGTCTCGTCGAGAACCGCGTCGTCTCGTTCCTCATCAACCTCGTCGTGAACTTCTTCCGCCCGATCCCGTTCGTGATCTTCATGGCGGTCGCGCAGCCCCTCGCACGCGTCGTGGTCGGGGTGGGCATCGGCACCACCGCCGGCGCCTTCATCATTGGCCTCGCCGCCTCTTTCGCCATCGGGCGCATCGTCGAGCAGCATCTCGTGTCGGTCTCGCCCGGCGTGATCGAGGCGGCGAGGTCGATGGGCGCAGGACCTCTGCGCATCCTGTTCACCGTGGCGATCCCCGAGTCGCTCGGGCCGCTGATCCTCGGGTACACGTTCATCGTCGTGGCGCTGATCGACATGACCGCGATGGCAGGTCTGATCGGCGGCGGCGGCCTCGGCGCGTTCGCGCAGATCTACGGCTTCCGGCAGTTCGAGCCGGTCGTGATGTGGGCCGCGATCATCCTCATCGTCGTGTTCGTGCACCTCGTGCAGGTGCTCGGAAGCCGGCTGGCGCGCAAGGTCATGCGGCGCTAGGGGCGTCCTTCAGAGCGAGACCGGTCGCGAACTCGCGCTCGGCGCCGCTCAGCGGATCGACGAAGCGCAGCTCCCGCGCCAGCAGCTGGAGGGGGGCCTCGAAGTCGTCGGGCTTCTCCGGCTGCAGCACGGGATAGAAACCGTCGTTGAGGATGCCGAGACCGAGGGCGGCGAGATGCACGCGCAGCTGGTGCATCTTGCCGCTGTGCGGGCGCAGCAGCGTGTGCACGACGTGCTCATCGGCGGCGATCAGCTCGATCAGGGTCTCCGCGTTCGGCTCGCGCTCGGCATCCACCCGCACGCGCACCTCGCCGCGGTGCTTCACGATGTGGTTGCGGTAGACCAGGGGGAGCATCGCGGCATCCCAATCCGCCGGTCGCGCCGACACCGCTTCGTACACCTTCTGCACCTGACGGTTCTCGAACAGCAGCTGGTAGGCGCCCCGCGTCTCGGGGCGTGCCGAGAACATCAGCAGGCCAGCGGTGGCGCGGTCGAGGCGGTGGATGGGGGTGAGCTCCGGGATGCCGAGGAGGTTCCGCAGGCGGACCAGCGCCGAGTTCTGCAGGAACCTGCCTCCGGGTGTCGTCGGCAGGAAGTGCGGCTTGTCGACGACGACGAGGTCGGGATCCTGATGCAGCAGGACGATCTCGAAGGGGATGTCCTTTTCGGGCGGCGGATCGCGGTAGTACCAGACGAACTCCTCGGCGCCGAGCGGGGTGTCCCTGGCCAGTGCGCTGCCGTCGCGGGCGACGATCTCACCGCGGTCGAAGCGCACGAGCAGCCGCTCCGGATCCATGTGGAAGAACCGCTCGACCATGTAGGCGGAGATCGTCGGCCAGGCGCCGCTCATCGGCACGTGCAGACGGGTCGCGCCGACGCCGTCGCGCATGGGGAGGGGGGAGGGCATGCCCATTCGGTCAAGCCTACGCGGCCTGCGTGAACCGGGAGCGGTACTGCTGCGGTGCCAGTCCGATCCGGTCGCGGAAGTGCTTGCGCAGCGCCGCCCCGGTGGCGAAGCCCGAACGCGAGGCCACGTCGTCGACGAGGAGGTCGGTCGTCTCCAGCAGCTCGCGGGCGCGGTCGACCCTGGCGTCGGCGAACCAGTCGCCCACCGTCCGCCCCGTCTCGGCGCGGAAGCGGCGGGTCAGGGTGCGCACGCTCATCCCGAAGCGATCGGCGACGTCCGTGAGCGACAGCGGCTCGTCGATGCGGGAGATCAGCCAGGTCTGGATGTCGCTCGCCGAGCCGACCGTCGGGGAGGACGCCACCGCCGGCCTGGCGACGAACTGCCGTTGACCGCCGCCGCGGTGCGGTGCCGCGAGCGTGACCTGGGAGACCGTCGCCGCGACCGCCGCGCCGAAGTCGTTCGCGATCAGGTGCATGGTGGCGTCGACCGCGGCAGACGCCCCGGCGGCGGTCAGCACGCGGCCGGTGTCGACGAAGAGCTCGTCCTCGCGCATGCGCACCAGAGGGAACCGCCGAACGAACTCGTCCGACGAGCACCAGTGGGTGGTCGCCTCCTTGCCGTCGAGGAGTCCGGATGCCGCGACCGTGAACGCGCCGGTGCAGTAGCTGACGATCCGCCGGTCTCCGAATTCGGCCAGTCCGATCGGGTCGTCGGAGGTCTCTGCGGCGCTCCACGGGGGCACGATGATCGTGTCCGCGGTGTCGAGCGCGCTCCGGTCGGAGGCCGGGGTCACCGTGAAGTCGGCGTTCGTGGGCACGGGGAGTCCGTCGAGGGTGCAGGTGGTGACGGAGTACAGCGGCTCGCCGTCACGGTGAGCAGCGCGGAAGAAGCGGGCGGGGATCCCCAGCTCGTACGGGAAGACTCCGGGGAGGGCGACGACGACGATGCGGTGCATGGCTATATCGTGACACATATTGTCCGTCCGGCCACTGTCGGGGTGATGATCGACAGACCAGGCTGGATGGAGCGGTCGGATCGGCCGCATGAGAGAAAGGCAGACCAGTGCGTTCAGCGAAGTACTCCGGTGCAGGGGCGGCGGCTGAGGTCGTCTCCGTCATCGACACCGAGATCCCGTCTCCCGGCCCCGGAGAAGTGCTCGTCAAGGTCGGCGCCGCCGGCCTCAACCCCGTGGACGTGAAGATCCGCGCCGCCGCCGTCGACTTCGGTCCCATCATCTACACGGACCTCCCGGGGTGGGACGTCGCGGGGGTGGTCTCCGCCGTCGGGCCCGGCGTCGACGAGTGGACGGAGGACGACCGGGTGTTCGCGCTCGCCGCGTTCCCCGCCGCCGCGCACACCCTCGCCGAGTACGCCGTCGTCGCCGCCGGGGATCTCGCCGCGTCGCCGAGCACGTGGAGTACTGCGCAGGCGGGGGCGGCCCCGCTCGCCGCCCTGACCGCATGGCAGGCGCTCGACACCGCGGGCGTCCGTTCGGGGCAGCGGGTTCTCGTGCTCGGCGGCGCGGGCGGCGTCGGCCATCTGGCGATCCAGCTCGCCGCCGCGAGGGGCGCGGAGGTCGTCGCCACCGCGAGCCCGGCCAAGCACCAGCTGCTGCGCTCCTGGGGCGTGAGCGAGACCGTCGACTACCACGACGAGGCCGCACTCGCGGCGATCGCGCCGGTGGATGCCGTGATCATCACGGTCGACGACACCCTGCCCCCGCGCGGGGCAGTCGCGGCCGGGACCTCCGTCGTCACGATCACGGGGCTGACGGACGAGCGCAGGGCCGAGCTCGCGGCGTGGGGCGCCGGACCGGTCGAGCGCATCCTCGTCTCCGCGAACGGCGGGCAGCTTGCCGAGATCGCCGCCCTCGCCGAGTCCGAGGCGGTGACCGTGCACCTCGACTCCGAGTTCGGCCTCGACGAGCTCGCCGCCGCGCAGGAGCGCGTCGAGTCCGGCCGTGTCACCGGCAAGGTGGTCGTGGTCGTCGATCCCCGCGTGTGAGTCGTGCGCCGGGGCGCGTCAGCGCGCCCCGGCGGCGAGCCAGTCGTCGAACGTGGTCGGCGCGATCCGGGCGTCCTCGCCGGGGAGCAGCACCTCGCCGGCGAACTCGATCCCCAGTGCGGCGCCGCGCCAGGACGCACGCAGCGGCAGGGCGTTCCCCCGCGCGGCGAGCGTGCGGCGCGCCATGTCCACCGCATCCTCCGTTCGGGGGCCCGCGAGGTCGAACGACCCCTGGAGCGGCGCCGAGATCGCAGCGGCGACGAGGGCCGAGGCGACGTCGGCGGGGGCGATCGGCTGCAGCAGCAGCGGTGGGACGACGCCCTCGCCGTCGATGACCGACCACTCGGCGATCATCGACGGGAAGTCGTGGAACTGGGTCGCCCTCACGATCGTGAAGGGCACGGCGCCCGCCGCCACCTCGCGTTCCTGGGCGCGTTTGCCGAAGTAGTGGGCGTTGCCTCGAACCGCGTCGAGTGCGGCGATCGAGAGCGCCACGTGGTGCCCGATTCCGGCGGACCGCTCCGCCTCGAGGAGGACGCGCGAGATCGTCGTGAACGTGTCCTCCGCCTCGGCGGGGTCCGCGACCGGGGGATTCGTGGCGTCGATCACCGCGTCGACGCCCTCGAGGCGTGCGGCGAGCCCGTCCCCGCTGCGCAGGTCGACGCCTTCTCCGCGGGTCAGCGACACCGCGTCGTGTCCCTCCTTCTCGAGCTCGTCGACCACCAGTCGTCCGATCCGTCCCGTTCCGCCTGCCACTGCGATGCGCATGTCCGCTCCTTAATTATGGATATTGCATGTCCACAATATGGGTGTCGCGTAGGATGAGCAAGTGAAGCTTCCCGAGACGTCGGAATGGGTGCTGCACACCGCCACGGTGATCGCACAGCTCCCGCCGGGCTCGACCGTGTCCGCGGCGCAGCTGTCCGAGCACTTCGGCGTCGCCGGTCCCTACCTCTCCAAGCAGCTCGCCAAGCTCGTGCGCGCAGGGATCCTCACCGGGAGCACGGGGCCGCGCGGCGGCTTCCGCTTGGCGCGGGAGCCGGAGCGCATCAGCATCCTCGACCTCGTCACCGCGGTCGACGGCGCGGCGGACCCCTACGTGTGCCGAGAGCTGCGTCAGCAGGGACGCGGCGCCGCCCGCCCGGAGGACTGCCGGAACCCCTGCGCACTGGCGGCCGCCATGCGTGCGGCGCACGAGGCCTGGCGGGCGTCGCTGGCGAACGTGACCCTCGCCGGGATCGTCGACGGACTGCCCGCGTCGGTCATCGAGAAGAACCGCCGGCTCCTCGGCTGACGGCTCTCAGGCGTCGAAGCTCAGGCTGAGCTTGCGGAGCAGTCCCGCCAGACGATCGCGGTCGCCGCGGGACAGCCCCTGCAGCAGGTCGGCCTCGACATCGACGAGACGGGTGATCGCGGCATCCACCCTGATCCGTCCGTCGTCGGTCAGGATCACCAGCACGCTGCGGCCGTCGCCGGGGTCGGCCTCCCTGCGCACGAAGCGGCGTCCGACGAGCCGGTCGATGCGGTTCGTCATGGTGCCGCTCGACACCAGCGTCTGCTGGAGCAGCTGTTTGGGGGAGAGCTGGAACGGCGCCCCCGCACGGCGGAGAGCGGACAGCACGTCCCACTCCCACGGCTCCAGATCGCTGCGCCGGAACACGTCGCGGCGGGCGCGGTCGAGCAGCCGGGTCAGCCTGTCCATGCGGGACAGGACCTCGAGGGGTGAGAAGTCGAGGTCGGGGCGCTGGGTGTTCCACGCTCCGACGATCCGGTCGACCTCATCCGCCTCGCTCATCCGTCCATTATCGCCGTACGCACAGGGGCGAGCATGGCAGACTTGACGGGCGGCCCCCACTCGGATGCCGCGGTCCGCCGTGGTGTAATGGCAGCACGACAGCCTTTGGAGCTGTGAGGTCTAGGTTCGAGTCCTGGCGGCGGAGCATGACTGGGAACAATCTCGCCATCATCATCCTCGCCGCAGGCCAGGGCACGCGCATGAAGTCGCGCCTGCCGAAGGTGCTGCACCCGATCGGCGGGCGTCCGCTGGTGGGGCATGTACTCACCACCGCCGCACGGCTGAGCGCCGACCACATCGAGGTCGTCGTGCGCCACGAGCGCGACCAGGTGGTCGCGGCGCTCTCCGCCGACTACCCCGACGCGATCTTCGTCGACCAGGATGACGTGCCGGGCACCGGCCGCGCCGTGCAGGTCGCGATCGACGCCCTCCCGGCCGACTTCGACGGCGACGTCCTCGTGCTCTCCGGCGACTGCCCGCTCGCCGATGCCGACACCCTCTCCTCCTTCCTCGACGAGCATCGCGCGGCGGGCGCCCCGGCGACGCTGATGACCGCCGTCGTCGACGACCCGACGGGCTACGGGCGCGTCATCCGCGACGCCGACGGCGGCGTGGACCGCGTCGTCGAGCAGAAGGACGCCAGCGCCGACGAGGCCGCCGTCCGCGAGATCAACGCCGGCATGTACGTCTTCCGCGCGGAGACGCTGCGCCGCTACCTCCCCGAGATCGGGGTGGACAACGCCCAGGGCGAGATGTACCTCACCGACGTCCCCGGGCTCCTCCGCCGCGACGGCGACCGGGTCGCGGCATCCGTCGTCTCCGACGTCACCGTGACCTTCGGGGTCAATGATCGCGCTCAGCTCGCCCTGGTGGGTCGGCTCCTCAACGAGCGCATCGTGCGCCGCTGGCAGCTGGAGGGCGTCACGATCATCGATCCGGCGACGACGTGGATCGACGACGACGCGACCCTCGCACCCGATGTGACGATCCTCCCGCACACGCAGATCCTGCGGGCCACCGCCATCTCCGCTGGCGCGGTGATCGGCCCCGACACGACTCTCGTCGACTGCGAGGTGGGGGAGGACGCGATCGTCCGCCGCACCGACGCCACCCTCGCCGTGATCGGAGCGGAGGCCACGGTCGGCCCCTTCTCCTTCCTCCGCCCAGGCACCGTCCTCGGCGCCCAGGGCAAGATCGGCGCCTACGTCGAGACCAAGAACGCCGAGATCGGCGAGGGCAGCAAGGTTCCGCACCTCTCGTACGTCGGCGACGCCACGATCGGGCGGGGCGTCAACCTCGGCGCGAGCACCATCACCGCCAACTACGACGACGTCAACAAGCACCGCACGATCGTCGAGGACGAGGTGCACACCGGGTCGCACACGACCCTCGTCGCGCCCGTTAGGCTGGGGGCAGGCGCCAAGACGGGCGCCGGCGCCGTCGTCCGCAAGGACGTCCCCGCCGGATCGCTCGCCATGAGCGTCGCGCCTCAGCGCAACATCGAGGGCTGGGTCGAGAAGAACAGGGCAGGCACGGACGCTGCGGATGCCGCAGCCCGGGCTCGAGTGGCGGAGTAGGGACCAATGGCGCGCAAGAAGAAGACGGTCGAACTGGACCGCGACAACGATGTGGCCCCCGGTCTCGTCGCCAAGACGAAGAAGCGGCTGGTCATCGCCGGCGGACGCTCCCACCCCGAGCTGACGGCGGCCGTCGCCGCTGATCTCGGCACGGAGATCGCTCCCGTCGAGCACCGCACGTTCGCGTCGGGTGAGATCTACGCGCGCTTCGAGGTCTCGATCCGCGGCTGCGACCTCTTCCTCGTGCAGACGTTCGGCGAGCCGGTCAACGAGTGGCTCATGGAGACGCTCATCATGATCGACGCGGCCAAGCGCGCGTCCGCCAAGCGCATCACCGTCGTCGCCCCGTACTACCCCTACTCGCGTCAGGACAAGAAGGGCCGCGGCCGCGAGCCGATCAGCGCCCGTCTCGTCGCCGACCTGCTCAAGACGGCCGGCGCCGACCGCGTCATGAGCGTCGACCTGCACGCCGCGCAGATCCAGGGCTTCTTCGACGGCCCCGTCGACCACCTCTTCGCCAAGCCGGTGTTGCTGGACTACTTCCAGCGCACGCTGTCGAAGGAGGACCGCGAGATCCTCACGGTCGTCTCGCCCGACATGGGCCGCGTCCGCGTGGCGGACACCTGGTCGGACAGCCTCGGCGCTCCTCTCGCGATCATCCACAAGCGTCGCGACCCGAAGGTGGCCAACCAGGTCTCCGTGCACGAGATCGTCGGCACCGTCGAGGGGCGCACCTGCCTCCTGGTCGACGACATGATCGACACCGGCGGCACGATCGTGAAGGCGGCGCAGGCGCTCAAGGCCAACGGCGCGCACCGCGTCATCGTGGCCGCGACCCACGCGATCTTCAGCGACCCGGCATCCGAGCGTCTGCAGGACTCGTCGATCGACGAGGTCGTCATCACCGACACGATCCCGCTCACCGAGTCGCGTCGCTGGGACAAGCTGACGATCCTCCCGATCGCCCCGCTGCTCGCTCGCGCCATCCACGAGGTCTTCGAGGACGGCTCCGTGACGAGCATGTTCGGCGGAGACGCGTAGCAGAGGCACAGCGGCCACATAGGACGAATGCATACGGTCGAATGCATCGACAGATCGTCGACCAGCACACAGCCGGGAGGACCATCATGATCCGCACGACCGTACCGACCTCCGTCCGCAAGGGCTCCGCTCTCGTCGGCGTCGCAGGACTCCTCGTCCTGGCCGGCTGCTCCGGTGCTGCAGACGCGGACAACAGCGCCTCCACCGGGGGAGAAACCGGCTCCGGCTCCTCCTCGGCGCCGAGCGACAGCAGCTCGACGACCTACAAGGACGGCACCTACACGGCCGACGGCTCCTACCAGACCCCCGAGACCGTCGAGAAGATCTCGGTGTCGCTCACCATCGCCGACGGCGTCGTGACGGAGGTCGAGGTCACGGGCGACCCGCAGGCGCGCGAGACCGAGGAGTACCAGGGCAAGTTCATCGGCGGCATCGCGGATGAGGCGGTCGGCGTCCCGCTCTCCGATCTGAAGGTCAGCCGCGTCGCGGGCTCCTCGCTCACCAGCGGCGGCTTCAACCAGGCGGTCGAGTCGATCAAGGAGCAGGCGGCCTCCTAGGCGCCTGACGGGGCGATGACGATCTGGCGTTTCGACGCGATCGGCACCCGCTGGGAGATCGAGGGGGAGCTCTCGTCCGACGATCGCGCGGCGGTCGCGGCGGAGATCGAGCGGTTCGATCGGGAGTGGTCCCGCTTCCGGTCCGACTCCGATGTCACGCGGCTCGCCGCGCGCGGAGGACGCCTGACGTCTCCTGACGCGGGGCCGATGCTGAGTCTCTATCGCGAGCTCTCCATGGCGACCGCGGGGGCCGTCGACCCGCTGGTCGGCGCCGGTCTCGAAGCCCTCGGCTACGACGCGGCGTACTCGCTGCGCGCCGGAGACCCCGTCGCCGCTCCGTCCGACTGGACGTCTCTCGTCTCGTGGAGCGACCGGGACGCCGAGGCGACGGCTCCCGTGCTCCTCGATGTCGGCGCGCTCGGCAAGGGACGGCTCGTCGACCTCGTGTTCGCTCTCCTGGCCCACGTGCCGGGAGACCTCGTGGTCGACGCGGCCGGAGACCTCAGGGTGCGGGGGAGCGCGGTGAGTATCGGCCTCGAGCATCCGTTCGACCCCACGAAGGCCGTCGGCATCGTCTCCCTGCAGGATGCGGCGCTCTGCGCGTCCGCGATCAACCGCCGGGCCTGGGGCGACGGACTCCACCACGTCCTCGACGCGCGCACCGGCGTCCCGGTGCAGACCTGGGCGGCGACCTGGGCGATCGGCGCGGATGCGATGAGAGCGGATGCCGTGGCCACCGCGCTCTTCTTCGACGGCGGACCCGAGCTCGCCGACGACTGGGGTGTCGAGTGGGTGCGGATGACGACCGACGGACGCATCGAGCGTTCGGCGAGCTGCAGGGCCGAGCTGTTCGTCGCCCGCCCCTGACCCGGAGAAATAGGGAAGAGTAGAAGCCGTGATCACCGCTTTCACCACTGTCAGACAGCGAGTCCTCGCGCTCCTCGGGGCACTGTCGATGTACCGGCTCGTGCTGTTCTCGCTGCTCGCGCTGGCCGCACTCGCCGAGGTGCTCTCCTTCTTCGGGCTCGTCTCGCCGACGCCGCTCGCCCTGGTGGTCTCCTTCGCCGTGCTGGCGGTCGTGATCTCGGCGGTGGATGCCGCCGCGCAGCGGGTGCTGCGGCTGCCGTGGCGCATCGAGTCGTCTCTGGTCACGGCGCTCATCCTGCTGTTCGTGCTGCAGCCGGGCGCCGATCTCCCCTCTCTCGGCGGACTGGCTCTGGCCGGGGCGCTCGCCAGCATCTCGAAGTACGTGATCGCCTGGCGCGGCCGTCACATCCTCAACCCGGCGGCGTTCGGTGCCGCGGTGGTCACGATCACCGGCCTCGGCACCTTCTCGTCGTGGTGGGTCGGCACGCCGGCGCTGTTCGTCCCCGTCGCGCTGCTCGGGCTGATCGTGCTCTGGCGCACCGAGAAGGTGCGGATCGTGCTGGTCTTCCTCCTCGTCGCGATCGTCGTCGCGCTGCTGCGGCAGTACGTCCAGCTGTCGCAGGGAGGGCTTCCCTTCGACCTCGCGACGGCGCTGTCGTTCGCGCTGATGCAGTCGCCCTACCTGTTCCTCGGCGCGTTCATGCTCTCCGAGCCGCTGACCCTGCCGCCGCGGCGGTGGCAGCAGTTCTCCGTGGCCGCGCTCGTCGGCGTCCTCGCGGGCTGGCCGATCCTGATCGGCGGGATCACCCTTGGTCAGGAGCGCGCGCTGCTGATCGGAAACCTGCTCGCGTTCGCGTTCGCCGTGCGCGGCTCGGTGCGGCTCACCCTCGAGAAGCGGGAGTTCATCACCCCGACCGTGCAGGAGCTGACGTTCCGCACCAGGAGCAGGCTGAGGTTCCTCCCGGGGCAGTACCTCGAGCTTGACGTGCCGCACCGCCGTCCCGACGCTCGCGGAACGAGGCGCGAGTTCAGCATCGTGTCGGCCCCGGGCGATCTGCCGACGCTGCGCATCGCCTACAAGGACGGCGACCAGAAGCATCCGTCCAGCTACAAGCGCGCGCTGGCGGCCGCTCAGCCCGGTGCGACTCTCGCGGTCACCGGCACCTGGGGCGACTTCCTGCTGCCGCGCTCGCAGGCGCCGGTGCTCATGGTGGCGGCCGGCATCGGCGTGACGCCGTTCGTCTCCCAGCTGCGCCAGCTGCAGTTGGCGGGAGAGACCCGAGACGTCGTGCTGGTCTACGTGGCGTCGGAGCCTGCCGAGCTGGCGTTCCGCGACGAGCTGGCCGCGACGGGCGCCCGGGTCGTCGTGTTCACGCGTGAGGAGCCGGCCGATCTCCCCGCGCACTGGACCTGGGCGCGGGGCGTGCGCCTCGACGCCGCGGAGCTCGATCGGTACGTTCCCGACATTGCGGCTCGGCACGCCTTCATCTCCGGCCCTCCGCGGCTGATCGCCGACCTCGCTCCGGCCCTGCAGAAGGCGCACAGCCTCACGACCGACGCCTTCGCCGGGTACTGAGCGTCACGAGGACGCGATGCCCGCACCGGGCTCAGGCGCCGACGACCGGCTCGATCGGGAGGCGGACGCTGAACGTCGTGCTCCCCGGAACGCTCTCGACCGTGATGTGCCCGTGGTGCCCCTCGACGATCGCCTTGACGATCGCGAGCCCGAGGCCGGTGCCTCCGGTCTGCCTGGCGCGCGAGCTGTCCCCGCGGGCGAACCGCGCGAACAGCTCCTCGCGGACGGCCGGGTCGATGCCGGGGCCGTCGTCGTGCACCCGCAGCACCGCCTCCTCGCCCTCACGGCTCACGCTGAGCGTGATCTCGGTGCCGGCGGGAGTGTGGGTGCGCGCGTTGGCGAGGAGATTCGTGACCACCTGGTGCATGCGGCCGGCATCTCCGACGATCACGACGGGCTCGTCGGGGACCTCGATGTTCCAGCGGTGATCGGGTGCGGTGGGGCGCGCATCCGACACGCCCTCCAGTCCCAGCTGCGTGAGGTCGACCGTGCCGTAGACGAGCTCCCTGCCCTCGTCGAGGCGAGCGAGGAGCAGCAGGTCCTCGACGAGGCGAGTCATCCGCAGCGACTGCGCCTGGATGCGTTCGAGAGACGTGGTCGTGCTCTCGATCACCTCCGGCCCCTCCTGCTGGCCGAGCGCGCGCAGGGAGAGCTCCGAGTACCCGCGGATCGACGCCAGGGGGGTGCGCAGCTCGTGGCTCGCGTCGGCGACGAAGCGCCGCATCCGCTCCTCGTTCTTCTGGCGCGCGGCCAGGGAGGTGTTGACGTGGTCGAGCAGCTTGTTCAGGGAGGCGCCGACCAGCCCCGTCTCGGTGCGGGGGTCGGCCTCGGACGCGGGTATGCGCTCGGTGATGTCGACCTCGCCGCGGTCGAGCGGCTGATTCGCGACGCGGGTCGCGGTCGCGGCCATCGCCCGCAGCGGGCGCAGGCTCAGGCGGATGGTGATGGCCGTGGTGAGCGCGAGCAGGATCAGCCCGCCCAGCGTCGCGAGCACGATCACCGTGAACAGGGTGGCCATCTGGTTCTGGATGCCGGTGCGGGGAAGACCCGCGACGACGACGGCTTGGTTCAGCGGTGAAGTGACGACGACGACGCGGTAGGACCCGAGGCCCTCGATCGACACGGTCGCGGTGCGACCGCCGTTCAGAGCCTCGTTGATCTGCACCAGCTGCGCCTTGGTCAGGCTGCGGGCGCCCCCGGTGAGCTCGTTGTTCTGATTGCTCAGCACCAGACCTCCGGTGCCGGCCTGGCTCGCGACGGCGAACAGCGACCCAGGATCCACGGGCATTCCCGCGAGAGCCTGTTCGGTGGTGGCGAAGCTCCCGGGGAGCTGATCGATGCGTCCGGCGACCTCGCTCGCGGTGGTGAACAGCTTCTGATCGAGCTGATCCTCCAGCGTCCGCCCCAGGATGGCGCTGGTGATGACCGCGACGATCACGAGGATGAGCGACACGAACCCGATCACGGCGGACATCAGCCGCGTCTGCAGGCTCATCGGGCGCCGCGGCATCCTCGTGATGCTCACTGAGGGGCCTTGATCATGTAGCCGACGCCGCGCACGGTGTGCAGCAGCGGCGTGCGGCCCGCATCGATCTTCTTGCGCAGGTAGGAGATGTACAGCTCGACGACGGAGGACTTGCCGCCGAAGTCGTAGCTCCAGACGCGGTCGAGGATCTGCGCCTTCGACAGGACGCGGCGCTCGTTGCGCATGAGGTAGCGCAGCAGCTCGAACTCCGTCGCGGTGAGCTCGATCTCGGTGCCGTCGCGGACCACCTCGTGGCTGTCCTCGTTGAGCGTCAGGTCGGCGACGCGCAGGATCGACTGCCCGTCGTCGGCCGTGGCGTGACCGGTGCGCCGGATGATCGCGCGGAGGCGGGCGATGACCTCCTCCAGGCTGAACGGCTTGGTGACGTAGTCGTCGCCGCCGGCGGTGAGTCCGGCGACGCGATCGCCGACGGCATCCTTCGCGGTCAGGAAGAGCACGGGGACGAGGCTCCCCGACTCGCGCAGCCGCCGCAGCACCGACATGCCGTCGAGGTCGGGCATCATGATGTCGAGCACGAGCGCATCGGGCTCGAACTCGCGTGCGACCTGCAGCACTTCGAGACCGGAGGACGCGGTGCGCACCTCCCAGCCCTCCATGCGGAGCGCCATCGCGAGCAGGTCGGTCAGCATCTGCTCGTCGTCGACGGCGAGGATGCGCAGGGGGGAGCCGTCGGGGCGGCGCAGATCGGGATGCACAGTGCTCATGCATCCATTCTGCGGAATCTCCTATGTGATTTCTATGGAGAGCGCTATGTGTTGTCTGGGAGCTCCGGCGCGAGGCGATCCGCCGGGAGCGCGAGGAAGTCGATGCCCTGCTGGAGGGCGCGGCGATCGGCCGCGGCGCCGAGGGGGCCATCCAGGTGTCCGTTCGCCCTCACGCCGAGGCGCGAGGACACCGGGATCGCGTGGTGCACCGCGAACTGCCCGCGCGGATCCACGGCCGGATCGAGCACCGCGGCGATCGTGAGGGTGGGGATGTGCAGCCGCCGTGCGGCGATGGCCGCATCGAAGTAGTCGATGACGGGCCGGTGCTCCGGATGCTCGTGCAGCAGTCGGCGGACGGCCTCTCCGCTGCCCGTGCACCTCCGGGTGAGGCGGATCGCGTGATGACCGAAGCTCGGGACGTCGAGGACCGCGCGGCGGAACCGCGGATCCCAGGGGAGGGCCATCGCACCGATGCCGCCGCCGAAGCTGCTGCCGCTGAAGTCGAGGGCGGGCGCGGCGGACGGCGCGATGCCGAGCAGGATCGTCGCGGCGCGCCAGATGTCGGCGGCGGCGAAGCGGTGCGAGTACGTGTCGCGGTGCGCGATCCCGGCGACCACGTGCTCATCGGGGACGGTGGGGAAGCGGCTGGGCGTGCCGGGGTGCGTGCCGGGGGCGCACGGGAAGATCGCGGCGGTGTCCGACGGGACGCGATCGGGATCCGGGGCGGTGCGGCCTCCGTAGCCGTGACCGACGACGAGACCACGGCGGATCGCCGAGGGGTCGAGGGGCAGCATCAGGTAGGCCGCTGCGGATTCGCCCGCGGACGAGGCGAACGTCAGCGCTGAGACGCGATGCGTATCGGTCGGGGCGAGCTCGTGCGTCGTCGCCCACTCCACAGGGCCGACGCCGAACTCCTCGTGGGTCGCTGTCCAGAACTCGTCGAAGTCGTCCGGTTCGATCGGCGGGGCTGGCGGCAGGAGCAGAGCGCTCAGCGCGTACTCCGTCAGCTCTTCCGGCGTGTCCTGGGGCACCTGGTGAGTCCTCTCTGGGGTGAGGGCGATCCGACGGCGCCATCGTATCGGCGTGTGGGCATCCGTTGACATTGTCGCATACAGATTGCATCATGTGCATCATGGATTCAATTTCGAACACGGGGGCCGGCGACGACGCCACGCTCTGGAGTCGTCGGGCGGTTCTGCGGATGCTGGTGATCGCCGGGGTGCTGCCTCCGGTCCTCGGGGGCAGTCCGTCATCGGCCTCGGCCTCGATGATGGGAGCCACGGTCACCGGAACCGGCGGGGCCTTTCCCGACGCGCTGCGCCGGCTGACGAAGCCCAACCTGGCACTGACGCAGGTCGCACAGCTCGTGGGGCAGAACCACCGGATGACGTTCCACCACGCCACATGGGACGGCGGGGAGACGATCGTCCGCGACCTCGAGGTCAAGCGGAACGGCGCCTGGCTGCCCATCACCGATCAGGCGCACCGCTTCGACGAGCAGTGGGTCGTGCTGACGGGCACCCTGCCGTCCGGCAGTGCTCCAGAGCTCTACGGACCGCTGGCGACGAGCTGGCTGGGCTTCACGTCGTATCAGGTGCTCGGATCGCAGGCGATCGAGCTCCGCACGAGCACGGACGACGTCGACCTGGTCGTGCGCTGGCGGCTCGAAGGCGACAACCCGGAGGCGCACTACGTGCTGACGGCGAAGACGGCGGGCGACTACATCGTCGGGTACCAGAGCCAGGACACGAGGTCGCTGGACGACGTCGACGAGGTGCTCTGCGGCTCGTACCAGCATGCGCTCTCCGTCCTCGACGGCTCGGCGCCCCTCGGCGCATGGGAGCTCTTCGCGCCGATGGCGCTGACCCAGTACGAGGTCGGCGGGGTCGCGGTCACCTCGGGGCTGTACCTCCCAGCGGAGGTCGCCGAGTTCGTGCACGAGCGTCAGCTCATGTCGGATCGCCAGCCCTACGGCATGAGCCTGCGCAACGACAGCCTCGACGTCGTGCCGAGCATGTACTCCCCGCAACCGGGGCTGCGCACCGCGATGACGGTCGGACAGCAGCGCGGGTTCGCCTTCGGCATCGCCGCCCGCGCCGACACCCTGTACGGCACCTACACCCGGCTGTGCCGCGACGAGTACGGGCTCACCGCGTACCGGCGGAACGTCTACGACCGCTCCCTGACCGACGCCGTGCACTCGATGACCGAGCTCATCGCCATCGAGCCGAACGGCGACGACTCGACCGACTACATCCCGTCGTTCTCCGGCTGGTGGAGCCGGGCCAAGGGATTCGTCGACGTCGAGAACGAGGATGCCGTCCGCACCGCCGCGAGCGGCGTCGTGCTGGCGGCGCACTACCTCACGGGCACGGCGGACAGCACCCTGTACGAGCAGCGAGCGCGACCGCTCATCGAGTACCAGCTCTCCCGCAAGGGCATCGGGCACTCGCCGGTGATCGGCAGCCCCGTGTACAACGACACGACGCAGTACCGGCTGGGCAAGATCGCCACGGATGCCGTGAACCTCGCGTCCCTCTATCAGCTCACCCACGGGCGCAACGCATCGATCCAGCGCCTCGCCGTGCAGGCCACGAAGGCCGGGGTCGTCGGGCAGAGCAGGGCGCCCTTCTCGAACGCCCTGGCCACGTACCGGATCACCGGAGACCCCGCATACCTCGCGGAGGCGAGCCTGATCGGCAAGCGTTACACGCGCGAGCAGATCCTCACCCCGTACCGCAGCAACGGCCAGCCGCCCGGCGGATTCGCCTACAGCTTCTCGAAGTACTGGGTCGACCTGCTCGAGCTGTTCGAGGTCACCGGCGACACGGAGTTCCTCGACGGCGCGTACCGCGAGGCCCAGCGGTTCATCACCCAGACGGCCGTGCGTCCGGTCCCCGATCAGAACGTCACCGTCCCCGACGGGCACGTGATCACTCAGCAGTACGACTGGGAGACGCGCAGCTCGCTCCCGAGCTATCCGACGACGAGCGTCGCGACCGAGACCGTGCCCGCGTGGTACGTCTCGCCGTCAGGACTCACGTTCGAGGCACTGTCGTCGTTCAAACTGGGCGTCAGCTCGCTGACCGATCCGGGAGGCGGCTACGTCTTCAACCCGTGCTGGGCCGGGGCGCTGCTCCGGCTCGCGCACCACACCGGTGATGAACTGCTCGCCGATGTGGCGCACAACATGGTGATCGGACGCTTCACGACCTACCCCGGCTACTACGGACGTCAGTTCCAGGTCGCCCACATGAAGCCCGACTTCGCCACGAGCGGGCCCGTCGGGATCACCGGGTACTACTTCCATCACGCTCCCGCGCAGCTGGGGCTCGCGATGGACTACCTCATCAGCGAGAGCTTCTACCGCAGCTCGGGCAGCATCGACTTCCCGCACGTGTTCGAGGCCGACTTCGCGTACTTCAAGTTCTTCGCGTACGGTCACGCCCCCGGGACGTTCTTCGGCGAGACCGGAGTCTGGCCGTACCTCCCCGCGGGTCTCATCTCGCTCGACAACCCCCTGGTCAACTGGATCGGCGGCGTCGGCAACGACGCGCTCTACCTCAGTCTCACCAACTCCGCCGCCGGTGCGCAGCAGGTCGTGGTCGACCTGTCCAGCGACCTCACCGGAATCCCTCGCGGCTCCGCACCCGTGGTCGAACTGGTCTCGGCGGACGGCAGCCGCTCATCCGTCTCGGGGCACAACGGCAGGGTCACGGTCACGGTCCCTGGGCACGGCCTGCTCGCACTCGTCGTGCGCAACGTGACCGTCGAGCGCCCCTCGCTGCCCTCCGACGACATCGTCGACCACGGCTCCGACAGCTTCAGCGAGGTCGATTCCGATCCCTCGGGGGAGTACGGGCTCGTCCGCGGGCTGCTGCTGGTGAGGCCGGGCGGGGAGGGGTACGACGCCTACGTCCAGATCGACACCGAGCAGGCGGCCACGCTGAGCTATCGCATCGGCTCGCAGCCCGTGCAGCAGGCGCCGGCCAAGGGCTACCCCTACGAATGGACGATCGGGGTGGACGACCCGACCAAGAGCATCAGCTACACGGTCACGGCGGGCGGCGTCACCACGTCGGAGGTCACGCTGCGGCTGCCCTCGCGCATCAGCGGCGCGCACTCCGGCGTCGCGGGAGACGTCGTCGCCCAGGCCACGGGGACGGCGGGGGATCGCGTGCCGCTGACGATCGAGGTGCGCAACGCCACGAACGCGGCGATCAGTGGGTCGGTCACGACGACCCTCCCGACAGGGTGGCAGCTCGAGGGCCCGGTGCCGGCGGTGTCCGTCCCGGCGCACGGGACCGCACGCGTGGAGGCGGCGGCGGTCATCGCGGCGGCTGCTCCGCTCGGCGAGGTGCAGATCACGGCATCCCTGTCGGTGCCCGGCGGGGCGCCGATCGCTCTGCGTCCGGCTCCCATCGAGGTGATCGACAGGCGCCGCCTCGTGTCGCTGACCTCGGACAAGGAGATCGTGAGCGGTCCCGGCGCCGTCGCCACCCTGACCGCGCTCGTCATCAACACGGGCGTCACCCCGCTGCAGGCGACGCTGTCGCTGTACGGAACCACGGCGTGGAGCATCGCCCAGCGGGATGCCGTCGTGACGGTGCCGCCGCGGTCCGACCTCACGCACTCGTGGACGGTCACGGCGGGCCCGACCGTCGCGCCCGGATCGACGATCAGGTTCGAGGCGCGGCTGGATCAGACGCTGCGGCGAGGGGTGCTCGTGCGGGTCGCCGACGAGGGCGTGATCGCCCACACGCAGTCCCCGTGGCCCGGGTATCTCGAGGCGGGGCGGTGGTACCCGAGCGGGCTCTCCGGGTGGAACGGCACGCGCACCCGCTACAGCGACGCCGACTCGGTGGGCAGCACGGTCACCTGGAACGCGAACCTGCCGCAGGCGGGGCTCTACCGGGTGTCGGTGTGGTACCCGACGAACCCCACGACCACGACGTCTGCGGCCTACATCGTCCAGCACGAGTCGGGCAGCACGGAGGTGATCGTTGACCAGACCGTCGGCGCAGCGGCCTGGCGCTCTCTCGGGACGTTCCGCTACGGCGCAGGCGCGGTCGGCGTCGTGAAGCTGGAGGTGCGCAACACGAGCATCCACCGCGTGAGCGCGGCGCAGTTCGTCCGGATCGGCGACTGACGACGAGAAGGGGGTGGGCCGGGGGGGGAACCCGCGCCGCCCCGGGGCCGGGGGGGGGGGGGCGGGAGGGCCCGTCGCCCCGAACCCCCGACCACGTCGAGCGGGGCGCC
>NZ_JBHVPJ010000003.1:0-172191 GCF_042887445.1 Microbacterium sp. NPDC057944 | reverse complement strand
ACCAGCACCGCCCGCGCGACGCCCCCCGCGACGGGGGCGCCCGGTGACTCCCCCCGGCGCACCCCCTTCTCGTGTGCGTGGTCGGCTGCGCTCAGCTGCGCACGTACCCGCGGACCACGTCCTCGTCGACCTCGACGCCGAGGCCGGGGCCGGTCGGGACGATGAAGCCGCCGTCGGGCTGCACCTCCAGCGGAGTGGTGAGGATGCGGTTCGCCACCGGAAGCGTGAACGGCTGGTACTCGAACGCGAGCAGGGAGGCGGAGTTCGCCGCGACGTGCACGCCCGCGGCCATCGCGATGCCGAACGCGGCCGAGTGGTGAGGGGCGACCTGGGCGTGGAACGCGTCGGCCACGGCGGCGATCGCGAGACCCTCGGTGATTCCCGTGCGCCCGATGTCGGGCTGCGTGAGCCCGACCGCCCGGCGGCTGAGCCAGTCGGCGAACTCGAAGCGACTGCGCATCGCCTCGCCCACGGCGATGGGGGTGGCGAGGCTCGCCGCGAGGTCGCGGTGCCCCTCGACGTCCTCCGGAGCCAGCGGCGCCTCGAAGAACCAGGCCCTGCGGTCGTCGAGCTCGCGGCCGAGCGCCTTCGCCTCTCCGAGGCGGTATGTCCAGTGGGCGTCGAGCGCGAGATCGAGGTCGGGGTGCACCGCCTTGATCGCGTCGAAGGTCGCGAGGTCGGTGCGGATGTCGGTGCCGAGGTGCAGCTTGATCCGTCGCACGCCGGCCTCGACGAGCGCGGCAGCCTTGTCGGCGCGTTCCACGTCGTCGTCCCCGCGGATGCCGGAGACGTAGGCGGGCAGGACCTCGGCGAAGCGTCCGCCGGCGAGTTCGGACACGGAGAGTCCGGTCGCGCGCCCCCAGAGGTCCCACAGGGCGATGTCGACCGCCGCCATCGCATCGGCCTGATGACCGGTGAGGTGGCCGCGCTCGCGCATCGACTCCGTCATGCGGTGCCAGAGCGTCCGCACCGAACGGGGGTCCTCCCCGATGATG
The DNA here is from genome assembly GCF_042887445.1 of Microbacterium sp. NPDC057944. NCBI lineage: Bacteria > Bacillati > Actinomycetota > Actinomycetes > Micrococcales > Microbacteriaceae > Microbacterium > Microbacterium sp. NPDC057944. The sequence continues at coordinate 171,196 of NZ_JBHVPJ010000003.1, read as the reverse complement.
AGCGGCGTGAGCAGACGATCCGCGATCGCCGCGGCGACCTCGGGGGCGACGGGGGCGAGCGCCTCTCCCCAGCCGACCAGGCCGTCATCGGTCTCGATCTTCACCATCAGGGTCTCGTAGCCGGGGGAGTACAGGCTCCGCCACGGCGGTCGGATGACGTAGCCGCGATGCGCCACGCCCGTGTCGCCCGCGTAGGAGTCGTCGGCTTCCTCCCTCGACAGGAAGAGCGGGAAGGTCTGCACGCGCGCGATTTTCACAGGGGTCTCCGAAGACAGTCGTGAGGGAAGAGGCCGATGGCGGGTGCCTCGGCGGGGGATTCGAGCGTCGCGGTCGATGCCGCGCCGCGGGTCAGAGCGCGGCGAACGCCGACGCGGAGCGGGAGGGGCTGTAGCCCAGGGCCACCGAGATCTCGTCGGCCGCCTCGATCAGCTGCAGTGCGAGCTCCTGATGGGGTGCGTGCAGATCCAGCACCGAGAGCGGTCCGCTCGCGGAGAGCGCGGCGACGACCTCGCCCGCCCTGTTGCGGATCGGCGCCGCGATGCAGGCGCGGCCGAAGGCGAGCTCCTCGATCTCCGTCGCGTACCCGCGGCTGCGGGTCTCGTCGAGGGCTGTCTGCATGGCGTCGCGGTCGACGATCGTGTGGGGGGTGAAGCGCTGCGGGGACTGCTGGAAGTACTCGTCGACCGCGGCCGACGGCATCCCGGCCAGCAGAGCCTTGCCGAGGCCCGTGGCGTGCAGCGGGCCGGTGCGGCCGGCCATCGCGAACGACTTCGGTGCGAGCGCGCCCTCGAAGTTGCAGAGGTAGGTGAAGGTGAAGCCGCTGAGCTCGGCGACGTTCACGCCGATCTCGATGCGGCGGGCGAGGTTCTGCGCGATCTGCCGGGAGGCGCGGTGGATCGGAGAGCCGTTGAGGGCGATCGTGCCGAGCGCGACGGCAGCGGGGCCGAGGCGGTAGAGGCCGGTGCGTGCGTCCTGCACCACGAACTTCATGCGGTCGAGTGCCGACATCATGCGCGAGACCGTGGACTGGCCGAGGCCCGTCAGCGTGCAGAGTTCGGAGACGCGCAGCTCTCCCGACTCCTCGGTGAAGCATGCGAGCAGCGACATCGCCCGTTCGACGGTCTGGGTGCCTCCCACCGATTCCGATGCCATGTCGACTCCTCCTCCTTGCTGGCGCCGCATCAGCGGCGTCGCGGCTCCACGCCGCTGCCAGTCATCCTAATGAGAGAAGTGGCATCGAGCAAGGCAAATGTGGGCGTCTTATGCATTTTGTGGATTTCGTATCCGCATTGTGGTTGACTAGCCGCACGTCAACGTCGACGACTGTGACGACGACGCGCACGATCCCGTACGGGATCTTCCCTACTCGAAAGTGAAAGCAATGCCACAAGCCACCCTCGAGCGGCCCGAGACACGCGAACGGGTCGAACCGCGTTCCGGTCGACGCTCGACGCTGGGCGCGAAGGATCGCACCTTCGGATTCATGATCGCACTTCCCGCGGTCCTGCTGTTCCTCGTGATCGCGATCTTCCCGCTCGTGTCGAGCATCGGCACGAGCCTGTACGACCAATCGCTCCTCCGCCCGGAGCGGACCTTCGTCGGGTTCGACAACTACGTCGCGGTCTGGGACGAGTTCGTCGCCCGGCTGGGCACCACCCTCGTCTTCTCGTCGCTCTCCACGATCTTCCCCCTCGTGCTGGGCGTCGCGCTCGCGATCCTGCTCAACTCCCGCCTCCGCGGACGCAACATCCTCCGCGGCGCGCTCATGCTCCCGTGGCTGCTGCCCGGCGTCGTGGTGTCCTTCCTCTGGGCCTGGATCTTCAACGACAGCTACGGCGTGGTCAACCACGTGCTCGCCGTCTTCGGTCTTCCCGAGATCAGCATGCTCGGCAACCCCGTCGGCGCCATGGCCGCGGTCATCATCGCGAAGACCTGGCATTCGTTCCCCTGGATCATGGTCGTCGCCCTCGCCGTGCTCCAGACCCTCCCCAGCGAGCAGATCGAGGCGGCCACGATCGACGGCGCCACGCGGTCGCAGCGATTCCGCTACATCTCGCTCCCGCACATCGCCGGTCCCGTCGCCCTCGTCGCGGTGCTGGAGTTCATCTACAACTTCGGCAACTTCGACACGATCTTCGTGATGACCGGCGGCGGCCCCGGCGACTCGACGACCACCCTGGCGCTCAGCCTCTACCAGCTCGCGTTCGGCAGCTACGAACTCGGCAAGGCCTCCGCGATGGGCGCCCTCTGGCTCGTCCTCCTCGCGATCATCTCGAGCGGGTACCTGCTCCTCAACCGACGACTGGAGAAGTGATGAGCCGCAGCCGCGACATCGGAGAGTCGATCATCCGCCCCCGCCTCTCGCTCCCCGGACGCATCGGCCTCGTGCTGCTCGCGCTGTTCGGACTGCTGCCGATCTACTGGCTCACCGCCACGGCGTTCACGAAGAAGGAGGACGTCTTCGCGCAGGACCGTCCGTTCTTCCCGGTCGATCCGACGTTCGAGAACTTCATCGGCTTCTTCCAGAACGATGCGCTGATCAAGAACCTCGGCAACAGCGTCGTGGTCTCGACCGGCACCGCGGTGCTGGCCGTCCTGGTCGGTGGGCTCATGGCCTACTCGCTCTCCAAGTTCCGCTACCGCGGGCGCAACGCGATCATGTTCATGTTCCTCATCGGGCAGCTCATCCCCGGAGCGCTGCTGCTGATCTCCCTCTACCTGATGCTCAGCTCCGCCGGCCTGCTCTACACCTACACCGGTCTGATCATCTCGTTCACGACGTTCACGCTCCCGCTCACGGTGTTCCTGCTCAAGGGCATCATCGACGGGCTGCCGGACGACATCCTCGAGGCCGCGAAGGTCGACGGACTCTCACGCACGGGGACCATGTTCCGGATCGTGTTCCCCCTCGTCGTGCCGGGGCTCATCACCGCCGCGATGTTCGCCTTCATGCGCGGCTGGAGCGATCTGCTCTTCGCGCTCACCCTCGCCGGACCCGACAAGCAGACCCTGCCCGCGGGGCTCACGCAGGCGTTCATCCGCGAGGGGACCGCCGACTGGCCGGCGCTGATGGCGGCATCGCTCATCACGTCCCTTCCCCTCGTGATCATCTTCGTCCTCCTCCAGCGCTACTTCGTCTCCGGCCTCGCCGCCGGAGCGGTGAAGGGGTAGCGCCGCCATGACCATCTCGACCCGAACAACTCGATGAAGGAGCAGTCTCCATGACCATCACGAACACGCAGCTGAGCCGCCGTGCCTTCCTCGGCGGAAGCACAGCCCTGGTCGCCCTCGGCGCCCTCACCCTCGCGGGCTGCGCCACCCCCGCCGGTCCCGGCTCCGTCACCGCGACGAACGCGGCGACGAAGGCGAAGACCATCAACTTCTACGGCAACTCCCTCGGCGAGGAGGCGCTCAAGCCCGCGTGGCAGGGCATCCTCGACGGGTTCTCGTCGAAGGCCGGCGTGAAGGTGGCCCCGGTCATCTACCCGTACGACCAGGCCGCGACGCAGCTCGCCCTCACCGGACGCTCCGGCAAGCTCCTCGGCGTCGGGCAGTCGGGCGGATGGCAGGTGCTCACGCCGATGAACGTGCTCGCCGACCTCACCGACCTCGCCAAGGGGCTCGGCATCCCGCAGGGCGTGCTGGACTCGTACACGATGGACGGCAAGCTGCTCGTCCTCCCGCTGACGGCGGCCGGCATCGGCCTCATCACGAACGGCGAGATCGCGAAGAGCGTCGGGATCACCTCCGGCATGTCCGTCGAGAAGTTCGCGACGGCGCTCGAGAAGATCAAGTCCCAGGACTCGTCCCTCATCCCGTACGCCGCGGTGACCAAGGCCTCGGAGCTGAAGGATGCCGTGCACTGGATGTGGGGATTCGGCAGCGATGTCGTGACCGACGACCTCGTCTGCACGCTCGGCGACGCGGAGAGCGTCAAGGCGATCACCTGGTACAAGTCCCTGCAGGACGACGGGCTCACGCAGACCAACGTCGCACGCAGCGATGCCCGCATCCTGTTCGCCAGCGGCAGGACGGCCCTGTACGACGACGCGCCCCTCGCGTCGACCTTCGTGAAGACCAACGGCGGGGCGCAGAACATCGTCGACAACATCGGCGCGATCTCCCGTCCGACCGTCGGCAGCAAGAAGTCGTACAACCGGGCATGGGGCAGCGGCCTCTTCGCGAGCGCCGGGGAGGGCGAGCTCACGAGCCGCGAGTTCATCACCTACGCCGCGACCAACGTGAAGGCGGCGACGGCGCTGTACGAGCGGTCGGCGGTGGCGCCGGCGGCGAAGACGGTCGCCGACCAGATCCCCGCTCTCGCCGCCGACAAGTTCCAGGCGGCGTTCCGGACCGAGGTCTCCGAGCACGCGCGAGGCGCTGCGTGGGACCGCGTGGCCGTGACCGCGCAGATCGACGCGGCCATCGGCGGCGGCATCGCCACGATCCTCGCCGGCCAGGTCGACGTGCAGGCCGGCCTCAACGCTCTGAAGAAGGAGGTGCAGGGGCTGCTCGACTCCAACAAATAGCAGCGGTTCTGCTTCACACGATCGCCGTGCCGGTCTCCGGCGCGGCGATCGTGCCGTCTGCGGGCGACCCCTCCGGGTCAGGGGAGAGCACTCACGGCGAGACGAAAGAACCCCGCCCTCCGGCATCCGAGCGGATGGGGAGGGCGGGGTTCAGTGGTTTCAGGCGACGGCTCAGAGCCAGCGCTCGCGCAGCACGGGCTTCAACCATGCGGCGGGGGAGGAGATGGAGAGACCGCCGTCGACGGCGATCGACGCTCCCGTCACGAAGGACGCGGCGTCGGACGCGAGGAACGCGACGACGGAGGCGACCTCCTCCGGTCGGCCGATCCGTCCGAGCGGGTAGCCCTCGCTCTCTCCGGTGTCGACCGCGGAGATGCTGCCGGGCTCGACCGCGTTCACGCGGATGCCCTGGGGACCGTACTCGAGGGCCAGCTGACGCACGAGCCCGGCCACGCCGGCCTTGGCCGCCGCGTACGCGGGCAGGCCAGGCGCGGCGAGGGAGGCGTTCACGGACGTGACGGCGACGATCGCCGCGCCGCGAGCGAGATGCGGGAGCGCCGCGCGAGCGACGAAGAACGCGGAGTCGAGGGTCGCGCCCAGCGCTCCGCGCCAGTCGTCGTCGCTCGTCGAGTGCGCGGGGCTGACCGGCATCCGTCCCGCGGCGAGCACGACCACGTCGAGGCCGTCCAGCGCCTGCACGGCGTCTGCGACCGCGGTGTCCGCGGCCTCGGGCTGACTGCAGTCGGCGACGAGGTAGCGGGCGAAGACCGGATCGTCGGAGGGCTCGAGGCCGACACCGACGACGGCGTCGCCGTCGGACGCGAACGCGCGCGCGATCGCGAGGCCGATGTCGGAGCTGGCGCCGATGAGCAGGACGCCGCGGCCGCTCACACGCGCACCGCTGACGGGACGGCGGGGAGAGCGAGCTCCTCGATCACGAGGTCGACCGCGGCGCGGCTGCCCTCGTCGAGTCGCGATGCCGGATACCGCACGGTCGCGTGCTCGATGATGCCGCGCGCGACGAGGATCTCCTTGTGCACCGCCCACGCGATGCCGCCCTGCAGTCCGATGAGCACGAGAGGGAGCATACGACGGAAGCCGGCGCGCGCCTCGTCGACGCGCCCCGCGACGAAGTCGGCGAGCACAGGGCCGAGCAGATCGGGGAACTCGCACGCCGGCATGGTGCCGACGGCGCCGCGGGCGTACTCCTCCAGGCAGAACTGGGCGTTCTGTCCGCCGAGCACGGCGAAGTCGGCGTCGCCGATCGCCTCGACGACGGCGCCCACCTTGGGGGCCGTGGGCGGGGCCTCGACCTTGACCGAGTCGACGTTGTCGAGGCGGGCGAGCTGCGCGATGAGGGCGGGCGGCATGACGACGCCGGTGACGCCGGGGGCGTCCTGCACCATGACCGACAGCGATGTCGCCGCGGCGACGTCGCCGTAGAAGTCGACGAGGGTCGCCGCGGGGGGCTTGACCATGAACGGCGGGAGGACCATGAGGGCGTCAGCGCCGCCCTCCTCGGCCAGGAGCGCCTGCTCGATCGAGGTGGCCGTCGAGGTGCCGTTCACGCCGGCGATGACGGGGACGTGCCCGTCGACGACCTCGACGACGTCGGCGAGGATGGTGCGCCGCTCGTCGGTCGTGAGGGCGAACCCCTCGCTGGCCATCCCGAAGACGGCGACGCCGTCGACCTCGGAGGCGAGCTGGAACTCGACCAGGCGGCGGAGGCCCGGCCGGTCGAGCGCGCCCGATTCGTCGAACGGGGTCGCCAGGATCGGCATCAAGCCGTGGAGTGTCGGAGGCATTGGCCAGTTCCCTGCTTTCGCAATCGGAGTCTCGCATTCACGCAAGCGTTATGCACATTGTGAGATAGTCTGCCATATAACGGTTATGGACTACCACTGAAAGCTGGCCCCGATGTCGCGTTCCCCCCGCTCACGCCGTGTCGAGATCCTCTCCGAGGAACGCTACGTACAGGCGGAGTCCCCGCGCTGGGACGCGCGCGACGGGACCCTGGCCTGGATCGACATGTCGACCGGCAGGTTCCATCGCGGCAGCATCGCCGACGGCAGGGTCGTGGCCGGTTCCTCCGTCGTCGTCGGCGCCCAGATCGGCGCTCCCGCTCCGCTCGCCGATGCGGGAGCGGGGTGGGCGGTCGCCGTCGACCGCGGACTCGTCCACGTCGGGGACGACGGGTCGGTGGTCCCGCTGATCGCCGACCTCGCCGCACCCGGCGACTACATGAACGACGGCGGCTGCGACCCCGCCGGACGCTTCTGGGTGGGCAGTCAGTCGATGCCCCGCGACCCGCACTGCGCGCTGTGGAGCATCGACGCCGAGGGCGTCGCCACCGAGAGGCTCGGCGGGGTCACCGTGTCCAACGGGCTCGTCTTCGACGACTCCGGTTCGACGCTCTACTACATCGACACGCTGCCCCATCGCAGCATCGAGGCCTTCGACGTGGCTCCGGACGGGCGGCTCTCCGGACGGCGCACCGTGTGCCGCGTCGACGGCGGCAACCCCGACGGCATGACCATCGACGAGGAGGGCATGCTCTGGGTCGCGGTCTGGGATGCCGCCGAAGTGCGTCGCTACTCTCCCGCAGGTCGACTCGTGGAGACGATCGAGCTCCCCGCGAAGCGACCGACCGCCGTCGCCCTCGTCGACCGACTCCTCGTGATCACGACGGCGAGCGTGGGGCTGGAGCATCCGTCGACCGCGGACGGCGCGCTGCTGGGCGTCGAGATCGATGCTCCCGGCGCACCCGCGCTGCCGTGGCGCGGGCGCCGTCCGCGTCCATAGGCTTCCCATCGGGCGTCCCTCAGGTCCCCATAGCGGCGGTGCATACCGTCATCCTCACCCGCGAAATCGCGCGGAGGAAGGAGACACATGTACGGGACATATCTGCGGCGCGAACTGGCGGGCCGCAAGAGACAGACGCTGATCGTCGCCATCGGCCTGGCGATCGCCATCGGCCTGGTGATCGTCGTCAACGCGCTCACCACGGGAGTCCGCGATGCGCAGGCCCAGGCGCTGGAGTCGGTGTACGGGGTCGGCACCGACCTCACCGTGACCGGCGCCGCAGCAGAGCCGGGGGAGGGCGGACCCCAGCGCTTCGACTTCGGTGCTGACGACGGCAGCACAGACGGAGAGACGACGACCCTCAGCCGCTCGACGCTGCGGACCGACCTCATGCGCGGCACTCTGGAGAGCTCGGTGCTCGACACGGTGTCCTCGACGAAGGGCGTGGCCGCGGCATCCGCGGCGCTCAGCCTGACCGACTCCACGTTCACGGGCGAGATGCCGAGCGGAGGATTCGCTCCGCAGGGCGGCCAGAGTGCTCCCCAGGAGGGCGAGACCGCCCCGCAGGGCGGCGCAGACGGAGCGGGCGGCGGCTCGTTCGGAATCGACTCGTTCTCCGTGCTGGGGATCGACCCGGGGACGGCATCCGTCGGACCGCTGGCCTCGGTCGAGGTCAGCGACGGCCGCGCCTTCACCAGCGGCGATGCGGGGGCGCTCGTCGCGCTCGTCGATGCGACCTATGCGGCGACGAACGAGATCGCCGTCGGCGGCACGATCGACGTCGCCGGCTCGACCGTGCAGGTCGTCGGCATCGTCGCCTCGACCTCCGACACCGCAGACACCGCGGCGAACGTCTATCTGCCGCTCGACACCGCGCAGGAGCTCTCCGGCGCGGGCGACGTCGTCTCGACGATCTACGTGCAGGCCGACTCCGCATCGGGGATCGATGCGGTGCAGACGGCGCTGACGAAGGAGCTGCCCGATGCGACGGTCACCTCGCAGTCCGAGCTCGCCTCCACCGTGTCCGCGTCGCTCTCGAGCGCGACCTCGCTGATCACGAACCTCGGCACGTGGCTGTCGGTCATCGTGCTCGCGGTGGCCGTGCTTATCTCGGTACTGCTCACGCTCTCCGGCGTCTCGCGGCGCACACGGGAGTTCGGCACGCTCAAGGCGATCGGCTGGTCCAACGGCAGGGTCGTCCGTCAGGTCGCCGGGGAGTCGATGCTCCAGGGGCTGATCGGCGGCGCGGCGGGCCTCGTCCTCGGCATCGCGGGGATCGTGCTCATCAACGTGCTGAAGCCGACGGTCGCCGCCTCGAGCGGCGGTGCACAGGGCGGTCCCGGGGGTCAGGGCGGCCCCACGGGAGGCGGCATGTTCCAGGTGCAGCAAGCGGCGGACATCGTGCTCCACGCGCCGTTCACCCCCTGGGTGCTCGCCGCCGCGGTGGGCCTCGCCGTCCTCGGCGGACTGGTCGCCGGCGCCTTCGGAGGATGGCGGGCCGCACGGCTCAGCCCGGCCGAGGCACTGCGCTCGGTCGCATGACGGACTCGTACGGACAAGGAGAATCAGACATGAGCATCGCAGAAGCAGTGCACTCGGCGGAGGGTACGGAACCAGGGGTTCCGCTCTATCAGGCGGAGGGTCTCACCCGCACCTACGCGCAGAAGGGGCGCACGGTCACCGCGGTGACCGGCGTCGACCTCGCCATCATGCCGGGCGAGTTCGTCACGATCCAGGGGCCGACGGGCGGAGGGAAGTCGACGCTCCTGCAGCTCCTCGGCGCTCTCGACCGGCCGTCATCCGGATCGCTCCGATTCGGCGGAGCGGAGCTCGCCCGTGCGACCGCCCGCGAACTCAACCGGATTCGCGCCGAGGAGATCGGGTTCGTGTTCCAGGGTTTCAACCTGATCCCGACGCTCACCGCGTCGGAGAACGTGAACATGGCGCTGGAGCCGTTGTCCCTCGCTCGAGCGGAGCGGGAGTCGCGGGTCGCCGCCGCGCTCGCCCACGTCGGCCTCGACGACCGGGGTAGCCACCTGCCGACCGAGCTCTCCGGAGGACAGCAGCAGCGGGTCGCGATCGCCAGGGCCATCGTCAAGCGCCCACGGGTGCTGCTGGCCGACGAGCCGACGGGCAATCTGGACGAGAGCATGAGGGACGAGATCCTCACGCTGCTGGAGAACCTGTGCGCCGAGGGCATCACGATGATCGTGGTCACTCACGATTCGGCCGTGGCCCGTCGGGCGACGCGGCGGCTGCGTCTGGCGAACGGACGCGTACAGGACATCACGCGCTGAGCAGATGACGAAGGCCCCGGCGGTGAGCCGGGGCCTTCGTCATGGTGTCTGACGCGCTCAGTGCGTGTCTTCCGCCTCGATCTCGGTGCGGTCGCCCGACCACAGCGTGTGGAAGGTGCCGGGCTTGTCGATGCGCTTGTAGGTGTGCGCGCCGAAGAAGTCGCGCTGGCCCTGCACGAGGGCGGCCGGCAGGCGGTCGGCCCGGATGCCGTCGTAGTACGACAGCGACGAGGAGAACGCGGGAGCGGGGATGCCGGCCTCGGCAGCGGCGACGACCACGCGGCGCCACGCCGCCTGGGCGCGTCCGAAGACCTCGGCGAAGTACGGCGCCGTCATCAGCACGGGCAGGCCGGGCTCGGCGTCGTAGGCGTCGGCGATGCGGTTGAGGAACTGCGCGCGGATGATGCAGCCGCCGCGCCAGATCTTGGAGATGGCGCCGAGGTCGATCTTCCAGTCGTACTCCGCTGCTCCGGCGCGGATCTCGTCGAAGCCCTGCGAGTACGCGACGATCTTCGACGCGTACAGCGCGAGGCGCACGTCCTCGATGAACGCCTCCTGGTCGGCGACGGCGAACTCCTCGTCGGGGCCGGGGAGCGCGGATGCCACGGCGCGCTGCTCGGGGTGCGAGGACAGCGAGCGGGCGAAGGTGGCCTCGGCGATGCCAGAGACCGGCACGCCGAGCGAGAGGGCCGTCTGCACGGTCCATGCTCCGGTGCCCTTCGCGCCCGCCTGGTCGACGATGACGTCGACCAGCGGCTCGCCGGTGGCGGCGTCGATCTGGCGGAGCACCTCGGCGGTGATCTCGATCAGGTAGCTCTCCAGCTCGCCCTTGTTCCACTCGGCGAAGATCTCGGCGATCTCGGCCGGCGACTTGCCCGTGCCGCGGCGGATGAGGTCGTAGGCCTCGGCGATGAGCTGCATGTCGGCGTACTCGATGCCGTTGTGCACCATCTTGACGAAGTGGCCGGCGCCGTCGTGGCCGACGTGCGTGACGCACGGCTCGCCCTCGGCGACGGCGGCGATCGACTTCAGGATCGGGCCGAGGGTCACCCACGACTCGTCGGAACCGCCGGGCATGATCGACGGGCCCAGGAGCGCGCCCTCCTCACCGCCGGAGATGCCGGCGCCGACGAAGTTGATGCCGGTCTCGCGGACCGCCTTCTCGCGGCGGATCGTGTCGGGGAAGAAGGCGTTGCCGCCGTCGACGATGATGTCGCCGGGCTCGAAGACCGAGACCAGGGAGTCGATCACGGCATCCGTCGGGCCGCCGGCCTTGACCATGATGATCGCGGTGCGCGGCTTCTGCAGCGAGTCCGCGAACTCCTGGTAGGTGGAGGCCGGGATGAAGCCCGCCTCCGGGTGCGCGTCGAGCACGGACTGCGTCTTCTCGTAGCTGCGGTTGAAGATCGCCACGGTGTTGCCCTCGCGGCTCGCGAGGTTGCGGGCGAGGTTCGAACCCATGACGGCGAGTCCGACGACTCCGATGTTCGCTGATGCTTCGGGCACAGAGGGCTCCTCGATCGTGAAGTAGGGGATGAACCCAGATTATCGCGACGAGGAGAGCGGGAGCGCGCGTGTGTCGTGGATGCGCGGAGCATCCGAGGAACGAGGAGGCGCGGGGGAGTCAGTCCTTGCGGTAGCCCGAGCGGCCGAGGGAGAACAGCGCGGCGAAGGTGAACACCGCCGCGCAGACCGTCATCGCGCCGATCAGCCATGCGAGTGCGTGTGAGAGGAAGGCGCCGTCGAGCATGGGATTCTCCGTGATCTGGGTGGGATGATCGGTGGCTACAGCCTATCGGGTGATCGGGTACCATTGAGGATGTACCTCGGCGAGGGACGCTTCTGCGCGTGCGCAGGCGTCCGTTATCGACGCGGCGGAGCAGGCCCGGTGGCTTTCTCGCGCGTCTGCGTTCGAGATCATGACGAAGAGACCACCGCGTGGCGCACCGCTGCGTGTCCCGAAGGAGAACCACATGTCTGAAGACACCAAGGTCCAGGCCGAGCTGCGCACCAGCTTCGGCAAGGGCTTCGCCCGCCGCCTCCGCGCCGCAGGCAAGATCCCCGCCGTCATCTACGGCCACGGCACCGAGCCGGTGCACGTCGCACTGCCCGGCCACCAGGTCTCGCTCATCATCCGTCGCGCGAACGCCGTTCTCGAGCTCCAGATCGAGGGCAAGGGCGACCAGCTCACCCTGGTCAAGGACGTGCAGAAGGACCCGGTGCACCAGATCATCGAGCACATCGACCTGCTCGTGGTGAAGAAGGGCGAGAAGGTCACGATCGACATCCCCGTCGTTCTCGTGGGCGAGTCCGCTTCCGGAACCATCGCTAACCTCGACGCGACCACCCTGTCCATCGAGGCCGAGGCCACGCACATCCCGGAGAACCTCGAGGTCTCGATCGAGGGTCTCGAGGACGGCGCGCACATCACCGCCGCCGATGTCGTCCTGCCCAAGGGCTCGACGCTGCTCTCCGACCCCGAGGTGCTCGTCGTCGCGATCTCCGTCCCGTCCTCCGGCACCGCTGCGGACGACGAGGCAGACGCCGCCGCCGAGGCCGAGGCCGCCGCGGAGTAATCTCCGACCGATTCACCGCAGAGGGGGCGCGAGCAGATCGCGCCCCCTCTGTCGTATCCTGACCGAGTCCTGCGGACGCGCGGGCGAAAGGACGATGAGATGGCATCCACCTGGCTGGTGGTCGGACTCGGCAACCCGGGACCCCGGTACGAGACGACGAGGCACAACATCGGGCAGATGGTCGTCGACGAGCTCGCCTCCCGTCGGAACGAGAGCTTCCGCGAGCACAAGGGCGGGGCGCGGGTCGTGGAGACCTGGCTGCGGCCCGGCGGCGACAAGCTCGTGCTCGCGAAGCCGAACACCTTCATGAACGTGTCGGGCACGCCGGTCGCGGCCCTCGCGCGCTTCTACTCGGTGCCGCCGGAGCAGATCATCGTCGTGCACGACGAGCTCGACATCCCGTTCGACACCGTGAAGCTGAAGACCGGTGGAGGCCACGGAGGGCACAACGGCGTCCGCGACATCGCGCGCGCCATCACCACCCCCGACTTCCCGCGCGTGCGCGTGGGCATCGGACGGCCGGTCGGACGACAGGATCCCGCGGACTGGGTGCTGTCTCCGTTCGGCAAGGACGAGCGTGCGAACCTGCCCATCCTCATCTCGGACGCGGCGGATGCCGTCGAGCTCCTCGTCGCAGAGGGACTGCTCGCGGCGCAGCAGAAGCACCACGCGCCGCGCTGATCCCGTCGGGGCTCAGGAGCCGCCGAGGCCCGTCGCGGTGCCGATCGAGACCGAGAACAGCAGGATCACCCAGAAGCCTCCGGCGCCGATCACGGCGAGGATCAGGCCGGCGATGCCGAGGCCACGCCGCTGCTTCTTGGCGATCGCGATGATGCCGACGACGATCGCCGCGATGCCGAGCACCGTGCCGGCCCAGAACGAGATCTCCGTCCAGAGCACCTGGTCCCGCGCGGGGGACAGCAGCGAGAGGAACTCGGGATCTCTCGAGTCGAACCCCGACGAGGGGAGGTGGCGGCCGATCTCGAAGCCGGAGACTCCGGCGATGATCGGGATCACGATCGCGGCCACCACGGCGAGGATGAGCGAGAGGGTGCCGAGCAGGCCCTTGGGCTTCACGGATGCCGCTTCGGGTGCGGCGTAGGCTCCTGCGGGGGCCGCATAGCCGCCCACCGGGACCTGATACGCACCGGGAGGAGCCTGGTACGCGGGGCCGGGAGCGGGAATGCCGGCCGCCGCCGGGTATGTCGGGGGCTGCGTCGGGAACGCCGGGGGCTGCGCCGTGAAAGCCGGCGGCTGCGCCGGATATGCCGGAGGCTGCGCCGGGTACGCGGGCGGCTCCGTGGGGAAGGCGGGCGACGGCTGCGCGACAGGGGGAGTGACCGGAGGAACCGGCGGCATCTGCGGTGACGTCGTATCCGCACCCTGCGGGGCAGGGGGCACGGGAGGGACGGCGCCGGAAGGAGGGGGCAGCTGCGGATCAGTCACGCCCCCATCCTAGGGCCGTCGCGATCAGATGCGCCGCAGCAGCCCGACGCGATCGTAGACGTCGCCCAGGGTGGCGTCGGCGACGGCATCCGCGCGCTGCGCATTGGCCGCGAGGATCCTGTCGAGCTCGGCGGGGTCGTCCAGCAGCTCGAGCGCGCGGGTGCGGACGGGCTCGAACTCGTTCACGACGACCTCGGCCAGACCCTTCTTGAAGTCGCCGTAGCCACGGCCCGCGTACTCGTCTTCGATCGAGGCGACCTGACGACCGGTGAGGGCCGCATAGATCGTCAGCAGGTTCGAGACCCCGGGCTTGGTCTCGCGGTCGAAGCGCACCGAGCCCTCGTTGTCGGTCACCGCGCGCATGATCTTCTTCGCCGACTTGGCGGGGTCGTCCAGCATCCACAGGACGCCGGCATCGCTCTCGGCCGACTTCGACATCTTCGAGGTCGGGTTCTGCAGATCGTAGATGCGCGCCGTGTCCTTCTGGATCACGGGGCGCGGCACGACGAACGTCTCGCCGAAGCGCGAGTTGAAGCGCTCGGCGAGGTCACGGGTGAGCTCGACGTGCTGCTTCTGGTCGTCTCCCACCGGCACCACGTCGGTCTGATACAGCAGGATGTCCGCGGCCATCAGGACCGGATACGTGAACAGGCCCACGCTCGTGGCGTCGGCTCCGTAGCGCGCCGACTTGTCCTTGAACTGCGTCATGCGTCCGGCCTCACCGAAGCCCGTGATCGTGGAGAGGATCCAGGCGAGTTCGGCGTGCGCCCGCACGTGCGACTGCACGTAGAGAGTGGACTGCGACGGCTCGATGCCGGCTGCGATGTACTGCGCCGCGGTGCGGCGCGTCTTCTCGCGGAGCTCGGCCGGGTCCTGCGCGACCGTGAGCGCGTGCAGATCGACGACGGAGAAGTACGCGTCGTAGGAGGTCTGCAGCTCTCGCCACTGCAGGAGCGCGCCGATGTAGTTGCCGATCTGGAGGGAGTCGGCGGAGGGCTGCATTCCGGAGTACAAGCGAGGTTTGTTCACCTGTCAATCCTATGCGCCGTGCGACGAGGCTCCGCGTTCCGCATCCTCTACCCTGTGGCTATGGGAGAACGACGCAGGAGGGAACGAGCGCTCTACGTCGAGATCCTCATCGACGCGCCGATCGAGCGCGTCTGGGAGCTGACGCAGACCCCGGAGCACCATGTGCGCTGGGACGGCCGGTTCACGACGATCCGGCCGACGCGTGTCCGTGACGACGGCGCGCAGGAGTTCGCGTACGAGCTGGACCTCGGCATCCACACCATCCGCGGCACCGGCGTCTCGCGAGGGGACAGGCGCAGTCCCGCGGGGGAGCGCACCTCCGCCCTCCTCTTCGACACCGCCGACCGGCTCTCGCCGCTCGGCGCCGGCCGCGGGTACTGGCGGTACGTCCCCACCGAGGACGGCGTCCGCTTCATCACCGGATACGACTACGCGCCGGGGTGGGGACCGCTCGGACGTTTCCTCGATCCGCTCGTCACGCGCCCTTTCGTGTGGTGGCTCACCGCATGGAGCTTCGACAGGCTGCGGCTCTGGGCGGAGCAGGACGTGCCGCCGGAGGCCACCGGGTTCTGGCGTTCCGTCATGCCCGGTCGGCGACAGCGCGCCCACGCGAGGAGGTGCCTGTCGCGTCCCGTCTCCGCAGGAGGCACGATCATGCAGCAGGCGCCGGATTCGCTGTCGGAGCTGCACGCATGAGCGCCGACGGGATCTTCGCCAGGGCGCTCGGCGCCGATTTCGCGCGCCTGCATCCGGAGATGCAGCGCCGCTTCGGCGTGGGGATCGCCGCAGGCTACGGCTGCGTCGGGCGGGGCGTGATGAACGAGGTGCGCCGAGGCCCGTGGTGGACACTGCCGTTCCTCGCCATCGGCACGCTGCGCAACATCCTGTTCCCCGACCGGGGGACCGACATCCCCTTCCAGATCGACAATCACGCGTACATCGACAGCCTGGGGCGCGAGACCGTCACGTTCGTGCGGACCATGGAGATCCGGCCAGGTCTCCGACGCCGTTTTGATGCCACGATGATCTACAGCGACAGCAGGGGCCGGATCGTCGACTACCTGGGTACGCACCAGCACCTGGCCGTCGACCTCGACCTCGCCGTCACCGACGACGGCGGGCTGCGGCTCACCTCGGGCTCCCAGCGTTTCTACGAGGGGCCGATCGCGTTCCGCTTCCCGATGCTGTTCAGTGGACGGGCCCACCTCACCGAGCGCTTCGATGACGAGCGGGGATGCTATGTCATCGAGCTGGAGGTGCGCAACGACGTGCTGGGCTTCCTCTTCGGGTACCGGGGCACGTTCACCTGCGATTTCGTTGACGGACAGGACATGCCGGAGACGGTGAAGCCGTACCGCGAGGAACGGCGAGAGTGATCATGTCCGGCGATCGGGAAGGCGTTCCGGTCAGGAGCGGAGAGGCATTCCTGCGGGCATTGGGCCCCGACGCCGCGCTGCTGCACCCCGAGATCGCCGCCCAGATGCGCACACCAGCGTCGCACGCCCGGGGCGAGGGCGTGTTCGCGCGCGCCGGGAGCCGATACCGTCTGCTCAACGCCCTCGCGATGCCTTTGCTGGGGAGGGATGCCGTCGTGACGCGCATCGCCTCGGACGTGCCGTTCTCGGTGCTCACCGAGTCGACCGTGACGACGGTGGCGGTCGGAGACGCTGCGATCGAGAGGGTGACGCTCCGCACCACGCGGGATTTCCGCTTCCCGAGCGGTGCGCAGCGCGTCTCCGATGTGATGACCACCAGCGTGCACCCCGGACTCGTGCGCACGCTGCTCGGCGAGCGCGGACGCGTCGAGCTCATCGAGGAGTGCGCGGTCGGAGACGGCGGGACCCTGCGGATGCGAACCCGCCGCGCGGCACTGCGTCTCGGCGGCCGCCGGATCGCCCTCCGCGGCATCCTCGCCGTGCACGTGGATGTCGAAGACGGATGGGACGACGACAACGCCCGACGCACGATCGCCGTCACCGTGCGGAATCCGCTCGCAGGAACCCTGCTCGAGTACCGGGGCTGGTATCGGTACTCGAGCGTCGAGGATCAGTAGCTGTAGTCGACGACCACCGGCGCGTGGTCGCTCCAGCGCTGGTCGTAGGCCGCGGCGCGTGCCACGTGATAAGCCGTGACGCGCTCGGCGAGGGCCGGAGTCGCGAGGTGGTAGTCGATCCGCCAGCCGGAGTCGTTGTCGAAGGCCTGGCCGCGCATGGACCACCAGGTGTACGGGCCGTCGACCTCGCCGTGGAACCGTCGCCCCACGTCGACCCAGCCGAGACCGGTGCCCACGGAGCCGTCGACCCCTTCGACATCCGCACCGGCTTCGCCGAGGAAGCGGTCGAAGTAGGCGCGCTCACGCGGGAGGAAGCCCGCCTTCTTGCGGTTGCCGCGCCAGTTCTTGATGTCGAGCTCGCGGTGCCCGACGTTGAGGTCGCCGGTGACGAGCGCGAGCGCATCATCCTTCCCGAGCTCGGCGAGACGGGTCGAGAACGCGTCGAGGAACTTCCACTTCTCGTCCTGCTTCGGGGTGTCGGCCTCGCCCGTGTGGACGTAGGCGCTCACCACGGTGAGCGGACGCCCGCCGATCTCGAAGTCGGCCTCGATCCAGCGGCCCTTCGAGTCGAAGTCCTGGTCGCCGAAGTCGGTCCGCGAGGCGATCGCGGGGGTGCGGCTGGCGATGGCGACTCCCGCGCGACCCTTGGCGCTCGCCTCGTCGTGCACGAAGGTCCAACCGGGGAGGGCCGCTTCCAGGTGCTCGTCCTGCCCGCGGACCTCCTGCAGCGTCAGGATGTCGACGTCTGCGGCGTCGAGCCATCCGCTCATCCCGTTGCGAGCCGCTGCGCGGATCCCGTTGACATTGACCGTGGCGATACGCAGATGAGACATGGACACAAGCCTATGGGGCGCCGCCGACATTCCGCGTGGACCGGGTCCGGTTCAGCTCGCTCAGGAGGCGCTGCGCGATCGGCGTGCTCGGCTCGGCGGGCGGGGGAGCGGCGGCCTCGAGAGCCTCGAGGTCGGCCTCGGCGGCGCGCAGGTCGCGCCCCGCCGCCCAGGCGCGGTGCCACGGAGCAGAGTCGAGCGCGGCCGTGGCCTCACGGACGCGGATCCGCGCCGCGGTCAGCAGCGCCTGGTACTCCGCCAGGCGCCTCTCCGCCTCCGTCTGCTGCAGCAGCGGGACGTCACGGTCGGATGCCGCCACCGCGATCCAGGAGGAGGCCACCAGCATCACCACGCCGTTGATGCGGAACCAGAGCAGGAGGCCGATGAAGATCGCGAACGTCGCCAGCAGCGGATTCGAGGGCGTGTAGCTCAGCAGGAAGCCGGCTCCGAACTGGAGGATCGTCATCGCGCCGCCGCCGAGAAGAGCACCGGGCCAGATGATGCGCCAGTGCAGCGACGTTCCGGTGAGGAAGCGGACCATGGCGGCCAGAGCCGACGACAGCAGCACGAACGAGATGAGGACGGTGCCGATGTGGATGCTGAGGTTCAGTCCGCCGGAGCCCGTGTCCCAGCCCAGCAGGTCGAGGAGCCAGCTCAGGATCCCCGCGCTCGCTGAGCTGAGCAGCGAGCCGGCGATCAGTGCGACGCCGAAGATCAGCGCGGCCAGCAGGTCTCTCGCCTTCAGCAGCACGTAGCTGCGGCGGTCCGGCGGCAGGCCGAAGATGTCCCTCGTCGCGCGTCGGGAGAAAGTGACCCATCCGATCGCCGTCCAGATCACGGTGCCGAGGGCGATCAGACCGGTGACGCTGAGGACCCCTGTCGTGTTCGCGGCGATCTCCTGCACCTGATCGGGGGTGACGAGGCCTCCCTCGGGGACGATGAGGTTGGGGATGTAGCTGTTGATGACTCCGATCATCCCCTCGACCGCCTCCGCGCTCCCGCCCAGCCACAGGCCGGCGATCGCGAACGCGAGGTAGATCGCCGCGAAGATCGCGAACAGCGCCTGGTAGCTCACGCCTGCGGCGAGGAGGAACCCGTTGTGCTGCAGGAAGTGGCGCCAGACGCGCACGGGGAAGAGGCCGAGCGTGCGCCGGGTCAGCGCCGTGGCGCGTTCGACTGCCACATCGAGGCGACCGGCTTCGGGCGCGGCGCCACCGGAATCAGACACGCCTCCACCCTATCCAAGGGCGGAGGCGTGTCGAACAGCGCGAGAGAGGTCAGGGACGACCGCGGAGAACCGCCTGCTTGACCTCGGCGATGGCCTTGGTCACCTCGATGCCGCGGGGGCACGCCTCGGAGCAGTTGAAGGTCGTGCGGCAGCGCCACACGCCCTCCTTGTCGTTGAGGATGTCGAGACGCACGGCGGCGTTGTCGTCGCGCGAGTCGAAGATGAAGCGGTGCGCGTTGACGATCGCGGCCGGGCCGAAGTACTGCCCGTCGGTCCAGAACACGGGGCACGACGAGGTGCACGCGGCGCACAGGATGCACTTGGTGGTGTCGTCGAAGATCTCGCGGTCGGCGATGGTCTGGATGCGCTCCTTGCCCTTCTCGGGCACGGAGCTCGCCACCAGGAACGGCTGCACCTCGCGGTAGGAGGCGAAGAACGGCTCCATGTCGACGACGAGGTCCTTCTCCAGCGGCAGACCCTTGATCGCCTCGACGTAGATCGGCTTCGAGATGTCGAGGTCCTTGATCAGCGTCTTGCAGGCGAGGCGGTTGCGGCCGTTGATGCGCATCGCATCGGAGCCGCAGATGCCGTGGGCGCACGAGCGGCGGAAGGTCAGCGAGCCGTCGACCTCCCACTTGATCTTGTGCAGCGCGTCGAGCACGCGGTCGGTGGAGTAGAGCTCCACGTCGTAGTCGACCCAGTGCGGTTCCGCGTCGACCTCGGGGTCGAAGCGGCGGATGTTGAAGGTGACGATGAAGGACTGGATGACCTCGGATGCCGAGTCTGCTGCCGGTGCTTCTGCGACTGCGTTCGCCATGCTCAGTACTTCCTCTCCATCGGCGGGTAGTTCAACTCGCCCTGCTCGTTCTTCGTGAACACGACGGGCTTCCAGTCCAGCCGGATGTGGTCGCTCGGGTCGGCGGAGTGCGCGTCTCCCGTGAGGTACGCCATCGTGTGCTGCATGTACTTCTCGTCGTCGCGCTTCGGGAAGTCGTCGCGCATGTGGCCGCCGCGGCTCTCCTCGCGGTTCTGCGCCGCGTAGACGACCACCTCGGCGATGTCGAGCAGGAAGCCCAGCTCGACGGCCTCGAGCAGGTCGGTGTTGAACCGGTGGCCCTTGTCGTCGACGTGGACGTTCTTGTACCGCTCACGCAGGTCGGCGATGACGCCGAGCACGTGCTGCAGGGACTCGTGGGTGCGGAACACCTGGGCGCCCTTGTCCATCTCGTCCTGCAGAGTCTTGCGGAGCACCGCGATGCGCTCGGTGCCCTGGTTGTTCCGCAGGCCCTCGAGCATGTCGGAGACGAACGCCGCCGGGTTCTCGGGCAGCGGGACGAACTCCGCGGTCTTGACGTACTCGACCGCGTTGCGGCCGCTGCGCTTGCCGAACACGTTGATGTCCAGCAGCGAGTTGGTGCCGAGACGGTTGGCTCCGTGCACCGAGACGCACGCGCACTCACCGGCGGCGTAGAGACCGGGGACGACGGTGTCGTTGTCCGCCAGCACCTCTCCGTTGTTGTTCGTGGGGATGCCGCCCATCGCGTAGTGCGCGGTCGGCATCACAGGGACCGGCTCGACGACGGGGTCGACGCCCAGGTACGTGCGGGCGAACTCGGTGATGTCGGGGAGCTTGGTCTCCAGGACCTCCGCGCCGAGGTGCGTGCAGTCCAGCAGCACGTAGTCCTTGTGGGGCCCGGCACCGCGGCCGTCGAGGACCTCCTGCACCATGCATCGGGCGACGATGTCACGCGGAGCGAGGTCCTTGATGGTCGGGGCGTAGCGCTCCATGAAGCGCTCGCCCGAGGCGTTGCGCAGGATCGCGCCCTCGCCGCGGGCGCCCTCGGTGAGGAGGATGCCGAGGCCGGCGAGGCCGGTGGGGTGGAACTGGAAGAACTCCAGGTCCTCGAGGGGGAGCCCCTTGCGCCACACGATGCCGACGCCGTCTCCCGTGAGGGTGTGCGCGTTCGAGGTGGTCTTGAAGATCTTGCCGAAGCCGCCGGTCGCGAAGATCACGGCCTTGGCCTGGAAGACGTGCAGCTCGCCCGTGGAGAGGTCGTAGGCGACGACGCCCGAGACCTGGGTCTTGCCGTCGGCATCCTTCACCGTCAACAGGTCGAGCACGTAGAACTCGTTGAAGAAGTTGATGCCGAGCTTGACGCAGTTCTGGAACAGCGTCTGCAGGATCATGTGCCCCGTGCGGTCCGCGGCGTAGCAGGCGCGGCGGACCGGGGTCTTGCCGTGCTCGGCGGTGTGACCGCCGAAGCGGCGCTGGTCGATCTTGCCCTCGGGGGTGCGGTTGAAGGGCAGGCCCATGTTCTCGAGGTCGATGACCGCGTCGATCGCCTCCTTGGCGAGGATCTCCGCCGCGTCCTGGTCGACGAGGTAGTCGCCGCCCTTGACCGTGTCGAAGGTGTGCCACTCCCAGCTGTCCTCCTCGACGTTCGCGAGGGCGGCGGCCATGCCACCCTGCGCCGCTCCCGTGTGGGAGCGCGTCGGGTAGAGCTTGGAGATCACGGCGGTCCTGGCCCCGGGACCCGCCTCGATGGCGGCGCGCATGCCGGCGCCGCCGGCGCCCACGATGACGATGTCGAACTGGTGGTAGTGCACGCCGTCGCGGACGACGGACTCCTGCGCCTCAGTAGTCACTTTTTCGTATGCCTTCTCTATCAGTTAGCCACGGCCTGGCAGGTGTCCCACAGGGTGCTCGACTCGGTCACTCCGAGGCACGGGTCGAACGTGAAGACCACGAGCGTGCCGAGGAGGATGAGGAGGCCGGCTGCGAGGCCCAGTGCCCAGATGAGCACCTTGCGTGCCGTGTTGTTCGTGACGTAGTCGTTGACGATGGTGCGCATGCCGTTGGCGCCGTGGATGAGCGCGAGCCACAGCATCAGCACGTCCCACCACTGCCAGAACGGCGTGGCGAACTTGCCGGCGATGAATGCGAAGTCGAGGGCGTGGATGCCCTCGCCGACCATCAGGTTGATGAAGAGGTGGCCGAAGATCAGCACCACGAGCACGATGCCGGAGCCGCGCATGAAGAGCCAGCCCCACTTCTCGAGGTTGAATCCGCGCTGACGGCGGATCGGGGCGGCGACGGTCTGAGCGGTCATCAGTGTCCTCCTCCGAAGCCGGCGAACGCGAGCGCGAGGTGGCGCGGCACGAAGCCGGCCATCAGCACGGCCCAGACGCCGATGACGACCCAGAACAGCTGACGCTGGTACTTGGCGCCCTTCGACCAGAAGTCGACCGCGATGATGCGCAGGCCGTTCATCGCGTGGAACACGATGCCGGCGACCAGCACGACCTCGCCGAGCGCCATGATCGGGTTCTTGTAGGTGCCGATCACCGCGTTGTACGCCTCCGGCGACACCCTGATGAGCGCTGTGTCGAGCACATGCACCAACAGGAAGAAGAAGATGGCGACTCCGGTGATGCGATGAAGCACCCACGACCACATGCCTTCGCGGCCCCGGTAGAGGGTGCCGCGCGGGGTCTTGGACGTGGTTTCCGAAATCGACGGTGTCAAGCGAGCGCTTGTGGACACGGTCGTCCTCCCTGGATCGAAGTGACTCGGTCGCGTGCAGTGCGTGGTCCAAGTGTGAGCCTGTCATCACATCAGGCACGGCCGATCGGTGTCCATCCTATTCCTGTCAGATCGCTGAGAGCGACGAAGGGCAACCTAAATGTCTCGATGTCGAGAGGATTTCCGCATGGTGTCGAGAGCCTGTGCGCATGATGGGCGGCGGGTACTCTGGCCAGGTGACCCAACCGATCAAGGACTTCTACGCGGTGATCCCTGCTGGCGGCATCGGCAGCAGGCTCTGGCCGCTGTCGCGGGCGGACGCCCCCAAGTTCCTGCACGACCTCACCGGCTCTGGTCATTCGTTGCTGCGTGACACGTGGGACAGGCTGGAGCCGCTCGCCGGGCACGACAGGATCGCCGTGGTCACCGGCCGCGCGCACCGCGCCGCGGTGGAGGAGCAGCTCCCCGACATCCCCGATCTCAACGTCTTCCTCGAGTCGGAGCCGCGCGAGTCGGCGGCGGCGATCGGCCTGGCCGCCGCGATCCTGCACCGCCGCAACCCCGACGTGATCATCGGCTCGTTCAGCGCCGACCATGTGATCCGCGGCACCCGCGTGTTCGAGTTCGCCGTGCGGGATGCCGTCGAGGTCGCGCGCGAGGGGTACATCTGCACGATCGGCATCACGCCGACAGAGCCCGCCATCGGCTTCGGCTACATCAAGCAGGGGGAGGAGCTCGTCGTCGACGGCGCCCGCGAGGCGTCACTCGTGGAGAGCTTCGTCGAGAAGCCCGACCTGGAGACCGCGAAGGCGTACATCGCCGACCGCAGCTATCTCTGGAACGCGGGCATGTTCATCGCCAAGGCGAGCGTGCTGCTCGACGAGCTGGCGATCAACGAGCCTGAGCTGCACGCGGGGCTCATCGAGCTCGCCGAGGCATGGGACGACCGGGACCGTCGCGGCCCCGCCGTCGACCGCATCTGGCCCCGCCTGAAGAAGATCGCCATCGACTACGCCGTCGCGGAGCCCGCGGCCCAGCGCGGACGCCTCGCCGTGGTGCCCGGTCACTTCGACTGGGATGACGTGGGCGACTTCGCCTCTCTGACGAAGCTCATCACCAACGGCCGCAAGAACGACCTCGCCGTGCTCGGCCCCAAGGCCAGAGTGCTGTCGGATGCGGCGAGCGGCATCCTCGTGAGTCAGACGAGCCGCGTGATCAGCCTGGTCGGGGTGAAGGACATCGTGGTGGTGGACACCCCGGACGCCCTGCTGGTGACCACCGTCGAGCACGCGCAGCGCGTCAAGGGCGTCGTCGAGTCGCTGAAGCTGACGGGGCGTGGCGACGTGCTCTGATGAGCACGCTTGCATGCTCATCTGCTGAATTGATTTCAGCTTTGTAACCATTCGCCAGCAGGCGCGGGCCGGATATGCCCAAACGTCGAAACAGTAGGTAACTTTGAGCGATCCGCGATGGCCGCGGGTTCGCTGAGGGAGGCATGAGTTGACCATCTCCACCACCAAGAAGCTGCTGAGCGCAGCCGTCGCCGCGGGCGTCATCTTCGCCCTCGCCGGCTGTGGCCAGGCTCCGACCGACAAGCCGGGCGGCTCTGACAAGCCCGCTGCATCCGACTTCACTCCGTGCATCGTCTCCGACGCCGGAGGCTTCGACGACAAGTCGTTCAACCAGCTCTCCTTCGAGGGCGCGAACAAGGCCGCCGAAGAGCTGGGCGTGACGCTCAAGAAGGCCGAGTCGAACGCCGAGACCGAGTACGGCCCCAACATCGACAACATGGTCTCCGAGGGCTGCAACACGATCGTCACCGTCGGCTTCGCGCTCTCGCAGGCGACCGTCGACGCGGCGACCGCCAACCCCGACACCGACTTCATCCTCATCGACGACGCGGGCGGCGACAGCAAGCCCGACAACGTCAAGCCGCTGCTCTACAACACGGCC
This sequence comes from Microbacterium sp. NPDC057944, assembly GCF_042887445.1. NCBI lineage: Bacteria > Bacillati > Actinomycetota > Actinomycetes > Micrococcales > Microbacteriaceae > Microbacterium > Microbacterium sp. NPDC057944. The sequence continues at coordinate 146,930 of NZ_JBHVPJ010000003.1, read as the reverse complement.
GAGGCCGCGTTCCTCGCGGGCTACCTCTCCGCCGGCTACACCAAGACCGGCAAGGTCGGCACGTACGGCGGCATGGAGTTCCCGACCGTCACGATCTTCATGGACGGCTTCAAGCAGGGCGTCGACTACTACAACACCGAGAACAGCACGGCCGTCGAGGTCATCGGCTGGGACGGCAAGACCGGCTCCTTCACGGGTGGCTTCGAGGCCAACCAGGACGCGAAGACCACCGCGACGAACATCATCGACCAGGGTGTCGACGTGCTCTTCCCGGTCGGCGGTCCGATCTACCAGTCCGGCCTCCAGGCCATCAAGGACTCGGGCAAGGACATCGCGCTGATCGGCGCCGACGCCGACCTCTTCAACACCGACCCGACCACGGCCGACTTCGTGCTCACCTCGGTGCTCAAGGCCATGGACGTCTCGACCTACGAGGCCGTCAAGTCCAGCGCAGAGGGCAAGTTCTCCGGTGAGCCGTACATCGGCACCCTCGAGAACGAGGGCGTGGGCATCGCCCCGCTGCACAACTTCGAGAGCAAGGTCGACGCCGAGCTCGTGAAGAAGGTCGACACGATCAAGGCGGACATCATCTCCGGCAAGATCAAGGTCACCTCGTACCTCAGCGAGTAACAACCACCACAGCATCGGGGAGGCCGGCCCAGTCGGCCTCCCCGATGTCGTCTGCCCGGGCGATCTCTGGGCAGCACGGCGATGTCATGAATAGGATCGGACACATGAAGCTCGAGCTGCGCGGCATAACGAAGAGGTTCGGCGCACTGACGGCCAACGACCACATCGACCTGGTCGTCCAGCCCGGAGAGATCCACTGCCTTCTCGGCGAGAACGGCGCAGGAAAATCGACCCTGATGAACGTCCTCTACGGCCTCTACCAGGCCGACGAGGGCGAGATCCTCATCGACGACGTCGTGCAGCACTTCTCCGGCCCCGGCGACGCGATGAACGCGGGCATCGGCATGGTGCACCAGCACTTCATGCTCGTCCCCGTCTTCACCGTGGCGGAGAACGTGATGCTGGGCCACGAGAAGACCAGCTTCGGCGGTCGCCTCGACCTCGCCGCCGCCCGCCGTCAGGTCAAGGAGATCTCCGACCGCTTCGGGTTCGACGTCGATCCGGACGCCGTCGTCGAGGACCTCCCCGTCGGCGTGCAGCAGCGGGTCGAGATCATCAAGGCGCTGTCGCGCGAGGCCAGCATCCTGGTCTTCGACGAGCCGACCGCCGTGCTCACCCCGCAGGAGACCGACGAGCTCATGGCGACGATGCGCCAGCTCAAGGAGCAGGGCACCGCCATCGTCTTCATCACCCACAAGCTCCGTGAGGTCCGCGAGGTCGCCGACCGCATCACGGTGATCCGTCTCGGCAAGGTCGTCGGCGAAGCCTCCCCGACCGCGTCGAACACCGAGCTCGCCTCTCTCATGGTGGGCCGCGCCGTCGAGCTCACCGTCCACAAGGACGCCCCGAACCTCCGCACCAACTCCCTGGTGGTCGAGAACCTCACCGTGACGGACGTCACCGGAGCGGTCCTCGTCGACGAGGCCTCCTTCGAGGTCCGCGGCGGCGAGGTCCTCGCCATCGCCGGCGTGCAGGGCAACGGCCAGACCGAGCTCACCGAGGCGCTGATGGGCCTGCAGGACAGGGTCCGCGGCAGCATCCGCCTGAACGGCGAGGAGCTGGTCGGCCGCACCGTCAAGCAGATCCTCGACGTCGGCGTCGGCTTCGTCCCCGAGGACCGCGGCGTCGACGGTCTCGTGAAGGAGTTCTCGATCGCCGAGAACCTCATGCTCGACCGCTCCAACGGCGCCCCGTTCGTGAAGAACGGCGCCCTCCAGCTGCGCGTGCGCGATGACTTCGCCCGCGAGAAGATCGCCGAGTTCGACATCAGGACCCAGGGGCCGACGCAGGCCGCAGGGCGTCTCTCGGGCGGCAACCAGCAGAAGGTCGTGCTCGCCCGCGAGCTGAGCCGCGACCTGTCGCTCTTCGTGGCGGCGCAGCCGACCCGCGGCGTCGACGTCGGCTCGATCGAGTTCATCCACAAGCGCGTGATCGAGACGCGCGACTCCGGCGTCCCCGTGATCGTGATCTCCACCGAGCTCGACGAGGTCACCGCCCTCGCCGATCGGATCCTGGTGATGTACCGCGGCAAGATCGTCGGCATCGTCCCGGGGGACACCCCGCGCGACACCCTCGGTCTGATGATGGCAGGCGCCGCGAACGAAGGAGCCCAGGCATGACCTCCGCCCAGACCCAGCCCGACGCGGTCACGACCACGCCCGAGGCTCCGGCGCCCTCGAAGTGGCGCGCCGCTCTCACCGAGATCGTCAGCGGCAACGCCCTCGTCTCGGTGCTCGCCGTGCTCGCGGCCATCATCGTCGGCTCGCTCATGATCGCGCTGACGGACCCCGAGGTCCAGGCGGCGTCGAGCTACTTCTTCGCGGCGCCCATGGACACGCTGAATGCGATCGGCAGCGCCGTCGGAGGCGCGTACGCCGCTCTCTTCCGCGGATCGATCTACAACTTCAACGCGGACTCCTTCCTCATCGGCATCCGTCCGCTGACGGAGACGCTGAAGTTCGCCACGCCGCTGATCGCGGCCGGTCTCGGCGTTGGACTCGCGTTCCGCGCCGGCCTCTTCAACATCGGCGGCCAGGGGCAGATGCTGATGGCGGCTGCCGCTGCCGGATACGTCGCCACCGCGTGGGACCTCCCGTTCCCGCTGCACATGATCGCCGCGCTCATCGCCGGCATCGTCGCCGGTGCGATCTGGGCGGGCATCGCCGGTCTCCTCAAGGCGCGCACGGGTGCGCACGAAGTGATCGTGACGATCATGCTCAATCACATCGCGTTCTACCTCCTGGCCTGGATGCTGGCGACGCAGGGACTGCTGCAGGCGCCGGGCTCGAACAACCCGAAGACCGCGCCCATGGCGGAGAACGCGATCTTCCCCCTCATCCTCGGCCCGATGTACAAGCTGCACCTCGGCTTCCTCCTCGCCCTCGTCGCGGTGGCCATCACGTGGTGGCTGCTGGAGCGCTCGAGCCTCGGCTTCCGCTTCCGCGCCGTGGGGGAGAACCCCGCAGCCGCCCGCACCGCTGGCATCTCGGTGGGGCGCATGTACTTCACGGTCATGCTCATCGCCGGAGCCCTCGTCGGCCTCGCCGGCGTCAGCCAGGTGCTCGGCACCGAGCCGAAGGGCTTCAGCGGCGGCATCGACGCGGGCATCGGCTTCGATGCGATCACGGTCGCCCTGCTCGGTCGCTCGCGCCCGCTCGGCATCCTCGGCGCAGGACTCCTGTTCGGCGCCTTCAAGACCGGCGGCTTCACGATGCAGGCCTCCCAGGGGGTGCCGATCGAGATCGTCCTGGTCGTGCAGTCCCTGATCGTGCTGTTCATCGCGGCGCCGCCGCTCGTGCGGGCCATGTTCGGTCTCCCGCAGCCCGGTCGCGCGAGCCGCCGACAGCGTCGCGCCGCGAAGAAGGAGGTGTCGGCATGAGCGTGCAGACTCTCGATGCAGAGCCCCGTACCGTCGCGGTCGTCTCCTGGAAGACGCCGATCATCTTCAGCGTGGTCACCGTGCTGTTCGCGCTGCTTCCGCTGCTCGTGTCCCGTCCGGGCGACTCGACGTTCAAGCTCACCGCTGGTTCCGAGCTGATCGCGATCCCGAACCTCGTCGTGCCTGGCACCGCGACCGCGTGGATCGCCGTGATCATCGCGGCGGCGATCTCCGCTGCGGCATGGTTCCTGGCGTCGAAGCGACGCGCCATCCCGCTGTGGCTCACCGCCGTCTTCGCGATCGCGCTGATCTTCGGCTTCCTGGCCTGGGCCGCCGCAGGCAGCTCGGGCACGCTGCCGATGATCGGTCTGCTCGGCGGTGCACTGGCCCTCGCCACTCCGCTGATCTTCGGTGCCCTGGGCGGCGTGATCGGCGAGCGGGCCGGCGTGGTGAACATCGCCATCGAGGCGCAGCTGCTGGCCGGCGCCTTCACCGCGGCGATCGTCGGGTCGGCCACCGGTTCCCCGTGGGCTGGGCTCATCGCCGCGATGGCGGCGGGTGTGCTCGTCGCGCTGATCCTCGGCGTCTTCGCCATCACCTACTACGTCGACCAGGTCATCGTCGGCGTCGTGCTGAACGTGCTGGTCATCGGCGTCACGACCTTCCTGTTCCGGCAGGTGCTCGCGCCCAACCAGGCGACCCTGAACACGGTCACCCCGTTCGAGGTGCTGCCGATCCCGCTCCTCAGCGAGATCCCGATCCTCGGGCCGATCCTGTTCCGGCAGACGATCGTCGTGTACCTCATGTACATCGTCGTGTTCGTCGTGTGGTTCGGCATGTACCGCACCCGGTGGGGTCTGCGCATGCGCGCCGTCGGCGAGCACCCGCAGGCCGCCGACACGGTGGGCATCAACGTCGCCCGGACGCGCTACATGAACGTGCTGATCGCCGGCGCCATCGCCGGCATGGGCGGCGCGTTCTACACGCTCGTCTCCGTGCCGCGGTTCAACCCCGAGATGACCGCTGGTGCGGGCTTCATCGCCCTCGCCGCCGTGATCTTCGGAAAGTGGGACCCGATCAAGGCCACGCTGGCGGCGCTGCTGTTCGGCTTCGCGACGAACCTGCAGGGCGTGCTGAGCGTCATCGGCTCCCCGGTGCCCAGCCAGTTCATGCTGATGCTGCCGTATGTCGTCACGATCTTCGCCGTGGCAGGTCTCGTCGGACGCTCGCGTCCGCCGGCGGCCGACGGCGATCCGTACATCAAGTCCTAGGAGAGACATGACCGACATCGACTGGGACGACCTGAGACAGGTCGCGACGGATGCCATGACGAAGGCGTACGCGCCGTACTCGCGCTACCGGGTCGGCGCCGCCGCACTGGTCAGCGACGGCAGGGTCGTCGCCGGATGCAACGTCGAGAACGCCTCCTACGGAGTGACTCTGTGCGCGGAGTGCGCGCTGGTCGGCGACCTGCACATGTCGGGCGGCGGCAAGCTCGTCGCCTTCGTGTGCGTCAACAACGACGGCGAGACGATCATGCCGTGCGGCCGCTGCCGCCAGCTGCTCTTCGAGCACGCCATGCCCGGGATGCTCCTGGAGACCGTCTCCGGCATCCGCACCATCGATGAAGTACTGCCGGATGCGTTCGGCCCCCGAGACCTTGAGGACGTTCGCTGATGTCTGTTGAGCCCTTCGACGCCGTCGACGTGATCCGCGCGAAGCGCGACGGCGGGGTCGTCCCCGAGCCGGCGCTGCGCTGGATGGTTGACGCGTACACCCGTGGTTACGTGTCCGACGCGCAGATGGCGTCGTTCGCGATGGCCGTGTTCCAGCGCGGCATGGAGCGTGACGAAATCCGGGTGCTGACCGACGCGATGATCGCCACGGGGGAGCGCATGAGCTTCGCGAGCCTGGGCAAGAAGACCGTCGACAAGCACTCCACCGGCGGCGTCGGCGACAAGATCACCCTTCCGCTCGCCCCGCTCGTCGCCGTGTTCGGCGTCGCGGTGCCGCAGCTCTCCGGCCGCGGTCTCGGCCACACGGGCGGCACGCTCGACAAGCTCGAGTCGATCCCCGGCTGGCGCGCGGCGCTCAGCAACGAGGAGATGTTCGCGCAGATGCAGAGCGACGTGGGCGCCGTGATCTGCGCGGCGGGCTCCGGCCTCGCCCCCGCCGACAAGAAGCTCTACGCCCTGCGCGACGTCACCGGCACGGTCGAGGCGATCCCGCTGATCGCGTCGAGCATCATGTCGAAGAAGATCGCCGAGGGCACCGATGCTCTCGTGCTGGACGTGAAGTTCGGCTCAGGCGCCTTCATGCAGGACATCGACCGCGCCCGCGAGCTGGCCCGCACGATGGTCGCGCTGGGCACCGACTCCGGCGTGGCGACCACGGCGCTGCTGACCGACATGAACGTGCCGCTCGGACTCGCGATCGGCAACGCCAACGAGGTGCGCGAATCGGTCGAGGTGCTCGCCGGCGGCGGCCCCTCCGACGTGCGTGAGCTCACCATCGCCCTGGCCAAGGAGATGCTCGCCCTCGCCGGACAGCCGGATGCCGATGTGGAGAAGGCGCTCGACGACGGACGTGCGATGGACAGCTGGAAGGCGATGATCCGCGCCCAGGACGGCGACCCGGACGCCGCGCTGCCGACCGCTCGGGAGACGCACGTCGTCACGGCGGACGCCGACGGCGTCGTGTCGCGCATGGATGCGCTCCCGTTCGGGATCGCCGCGTGGCGTCTCGGCGCCGGCCGCGCCAGGGCCGAGGACCCCGTGGTCTTCGAGGCGGGCATCGATCTGCACGCCAAGCCCGGTGACCGTGTCGTGGCGGGGCAGCCGCTGTTCACGCTGTCCGCGGCCGACGAGGCGCGGTTCCCCCGCGCGCTCGAGGCTCTCGCGGGCTCGTGGGAGATCGGCGACGAGGCTCCGGCCTCCGGCCCGATCGTGCGCGAGCGCATCACGGCCTGAGCGCCGACCGCTAGCCTGTACAGAGCGAACCTGCGACCGAGAGGAACTTCCATGTCGATCGACGCGAACGGCGACGTCTCCATTCAGGGAGCGTCACTGCGCAGCCTGCCGAAGGTGTCGCTGCACGACCACCTCGACGGCGCTCTGCGCCCGGCCACCATCATCGAGCTGGCTGATGCCATCGGGCTCGAGGTGCCGGAGAGCAGCCCCGTCGAACTCGGGAAGTGGTTCGCGACGAAGAGCGACTCCGGGTCGCTCGTCGAGTACCTGAAGACCTTCGACCTCACGACCGCCGTCATGCAGACGCAGGAGGGCCTGACCAGGGTCGCCCGCGAGTTCGTGCAGGATCTGGCGGCCGACGGCGTCATCTACGGCGAGGTCCGCTGGGCGCCTGAGCAGCATCTCGCGCGCGGCCTCACGCTGGAGCAGACCGTCGAGGCCGTGCAGCAGGGCATCGAGGAGGGCGAGGACGCCGTCGACCGCGCGGGTCGCAGCATCCGCGTCGGCCAGCTGATCACCGCGATGCGGCACACCGACCGTGCGCGTGAGATCGCGGAGCTCGCGGTGGACTTCCGCGGTCGCGGGGCCGTGGGCTTCGACATCGCCGGTCCGGAGGACGGCTTCCCGCCGTCGAACCACCGTGCGGCGTTCGACTACCTCGCCGAGAACTTCTTCCCGGTCACCGTGCATGCCGGAGAGGCGGCCGGTCTCGCGTCGATCCGTTCTGCACTGCTCGACGGCCGCGCGCTGCGCCTCGGTCACGGCGTGCGCATCGCCGAGGACCTCGAGGTGATCACGGAGGAGGGCGACGAGGTGCAGGTGCAGTTCGGCGACCTCGCCCGCTGGGTGCGCGATCGCGAGATCCCGCTCGAGCTCTCGCCCTCGTCGAACCTGCAGACCGGCGCGATCGAGAAGTGGGGCAGGACGCTCGCCGACCACCCCTTCGACCTGCTCTACCAGCTCGGCTTCGCCGTGACGGTGAACGTCGACAACCGCACCATGAGCGCCACCTCGCTCACCCGCGAGCTGGCCCTGCTCGTCGAGACCTTCGAGTACGACCTCGACGACCTGGAGACCTTCCAGTTCAACGCCGCTGCTGCGGCCTTCCTCCCGGTCGAGGAGCGGGAAGAGCTCGTCGAGATGATCGCCGAAGGCTTCGACATCTAGATCACGATGGTCGGGGGGAAGCGCAAGCGCAAGGTCATCGCATTCATCATCACCGCGGTGGTGCTCCTGGGAGGGGGAGCGGCCGGGGCCTACGCCTGGATCTCTGGGCGCACTCCCGAGGAGCCCGTCCCGCGCGCGCAGGCGGGGGTGATCGAGCATCCGCTCACCCCTGCCCAGCAGCTGGTCGCCGATGCCGACGATCCGCAGGCATGCGCGGTGACGTTCTCGGGAGAGGGCGCTCCCGCCGATCCCTTGCTGCAGTCGCAGGCGGCGCTGTATCAGAACCTCCCGATCCCGGCGATCGAGGGGAAGGTGTTCGCGGGCTGGTATCCCACGGCGGCAGCAGCGGCGGCGTTCGACCCGGCAGCCCGTGTGAACGGCGCCGATCCCGTGGTCTGCACCGACCAGCAGGTCGAGCTGTTCGCCTCGTGGAAGACGCCGGAGGAGAACGTCGCAGAGAACGCGAAGATCCCGATCCTCATGTACCACCAGTTCACGGCGAACCCCGAGGGGGAGAAGGGCTGGTTGCGCGGCAACTACGCGTACATCGGCGACTTCGACGCGCAGATGAACCACATCGCGACGACCGGCTTCTACCTCCCCACGTGGGACGAGCTCAGCGCCTTCATCGACGGGAAGCTCTATCTGCCTGCGCGCTCCGTGATCATCACCGACGACGACGCCGACCAGACCTGGTTCGATCTGGCCGTCCCGGTGATCGACAAGTACAAGCTGCTGTCGACGTCGTTCATGATCACGGCCTATCGCCAGGACCCCGCTCCGTCGATCTACGTGCAGCGGCGCTCGCACACCCACGACATGCATCAGGCCGGCGACAACGGCAAGGGCCGCATGGTCAATTGGACGGCGGATCAGATCGCTGCCGATCTCAACACCTCGGGGGACATCCTCGGTGTGCGCCAGGTGATCGCCTATCCGTACGGACACTACAACGACACGGCGAAGCAGGGCGTGACGCAGGCGGGCTACGAGATGGCCCGCACCATCGAGCCGGGACTCGTGGGGATCGGCACCGACAAGCTCGCGCTTCCGGTGGTGCGGATCGACTACGGGATGACGGTGGACTCGCTGATCAAGCGCATCGGCTGAGTGCGCCCGCTGCGGCAGGATGGGGGCATGTTCTCCGCCTCCGTCGTGATCGCCGGTCCCGCCTCCTGGAACTCGATCGTGGTGCTCGACAGGCTCCCCGAACCGGTGCCGCACATGCAGTTCGCCGAGGCGAGTTGGGACACCGTCGGCGGCACCAGCGCGGGGAAGGCGCTGAGCCTCACCGGGCTCGGCCGCTCCGTGCTGCTCTACGCGCAGGCGGGGGCTGACGAGCACGGCGACCGTGTGCGCGCCGCGCTGAACGCCGCCGGAGTGCCGGTGCGCTGGGGGATCGGTACGACCGAACGCCACATCAACCTGATGACCCGAGCGGGCGCGCGGGTCTCGCTGTACCTCTCGACCCCCGCCGCCACCGCGGGCGACGATGACGACGAGCTGCGCGCCGCGATGGCCGCAGCCGATGCGATCGTGCTCGATCTCGCCGCCGAGCCGCTGCGGATGCTGCCCCTCGCCCGAGACAGCGGACGACCGATCTGGGTCGACGTGCACGACTACGACGGCGAGGCGGAGTTCCACCGGCCCTTCCTGGAGGCGGCGGATGCCGTCTTCTGCAATGCCGACAGGCTCGCCGATCCTGTCGCCTTCCTGCGCTCGTGCATCGATCGCGGCGCCGGACTCGCGGTGTGCACCCTCGGCTCCGACGGTGCAGTCGGGGTGGATGCCGATGGCGTCGAGCACCGTGTGGCGGCGGAGCCCGTTGACGTGGTCGACACGAACGGCGCGGGCGACGCGTTCCTCGCGGGCGTCCTCGACGCGCGGCTGACGGGCGCTGCGGTTCCGGAGGCGCTGGCAGCCGGGGCGCGGTCGGCGGCGACGGTGCTCGGCACCAGGCACCTGCATCCGCTCCTCGATGCCGTGCTCGGCTGATCCGCTCGTCAGCGGCGAGCGACCCCCGGATGCGTCGCTAGATACTCCTCGAAAGCCTCCGCCGACGTACGTGAGGGAGCGAACCCGAAGACATCCTTCAGCCGTGCGTTGGCCAGCACCGGACGGTAGCGGAGGAATGGCACCTTCTCCGGGCCGTGCTCGGTGAGCCGCAGCGTCCTTCCGATCCGCAGGGCGGCCGACAACGCCCAGGCGGGCAGCACCAGCAGGGGTTTGCCGAGTCGTGCGGCGATCTCGGGCACCGTCATCCGTCCGTCTCCGGCGACGTTGAAGATCCCGGCAGGGCCGTCCGTCGCCGCGCGCACCATCGCTGCGGCTACGTCGTCGACCCAGACGAACACGAAAGGAGAGTCGGAGCCGGCGATGCGCAGGAGGCGCCGGCCGTCCCAGAGCGCGGTGATCTGGTTGCGCACGGTCGGACCGAGGATGGTGCCGATGCGGAACACCACCTGCTCCAGCTCAGGGTGCGCGTCTCGGTAGGAGGCGAGCATCTCCTCGACCAGGCGCTTGTGCCGCGAGTACGGGAAGGCGTCGTTGCCCCGCAGCGGCTGATCCTCGTCGATCCAGTCCGGGTTGTCAGGGTGGTAGCCGTAGGCCGCCCCGGAGCTGGACACGACGATCCGGCGCACACCGGTCTCGACGCAGGCCGCGAGCACCTGGGCGGAGCCGGTCACGTCGACGCGGTACTCGAGCTCGACGTCGCGTCCGGGGTTGACGATGGCGGCGAGGTGCACCACCGTGTCGATCCGGTGCGCCCGCAGCACGGGCGCGATCGCGTCGGCATCCGTGACGTCCAGCACTTCGTCGACGATGCCGTCGCGCGGAATTCCCGCGCGGACATCGGCGGAGACGACGAGCTCGACGTCCTCGCGAGCGGCGAGAGCCGCGGCCACGTGCGACCCGAGGAACCCGCCGCCCCCGGTGATGAGCACCCGGCTCATGACGCCGCCTTCAGCGTCGCGTCTCCGGTGGCGGAGCCGGTTCGACGCTTCGTGTGCCGGGCCCAGAGACCGGCGACCACGAGGCCGGCGATGATGTCCCAGATGCCCCACCAGCCCGCGACGATCGCCATGCCACCGAGACCGTCGAAGAACAGGAACACGAGTCCGAGTCCGAGACCGGCGTTGCGGATGCCGACCTCGAAGGTCATGGCCTTGCGCTCCCGGGTGCCGAGTCCGCCGACCACGGCCGTGCCGTAGCCGAGCGCCAGTGCCACCGCGTCGTGCACCGTGACGACGAGCAGGATGATCCCGAGCACCTGCACGAAGACCGCCCAGTTGCCCACGAGCGCCACGAGGATGAAGCCGAGCAGGGCGAGTAGGCTGAACCACTTCACGAAGGGCTGCACCCGTCGGGTGAGGGCGGGGAGCTTCGCGCGGATCAGGAGCCCGACCGCGAACGGCAGACCGACGATCAGCAGGATCTCGACGAGCATCCGCCACGGGTCGAGTTCGACGGAGCGGAGCAGCGTGCGGGCCGTCGGGTGCAGAGACCCCCAGAACGTGATGCTCAGGGGCATGGCGACGATGTAGACGAGGTTGCCCACCGCGGTGAGTGACACCGACAGCGCGACGTTGCCCCCGGAGCGGTGCGTGAGGACCTGGGAGATGTTGCCCGGCGGACAGCAGGCCACGAGCAGCATCCCCAGCGCCATCGACGGCGCCACGGGAAGCACGAGGGTGAGCAGGAAGGTCGCGATGGGAAGCAGGAGCAGCTGCGCGAGGATCGCGATGACGAACGGCTTCGGATGCTTGGCGACGACCCGGAAGTCCTCGGGGGAGGTGTCCAGTGCGATGCCCAGCATGATGAGGCCCAGGACGATGTTGAGGATGGTGAGGGACCCGGGGGAGAACGTCAGCACGACGTCGTCGACGTTCATGCTCCCGCCTCCAGCGCGTCCTTCTCGTGGCGGACGGCGCCGCGGTAGGCGTCCTTGTTGACGTAGTAGGCCATGCGGTCCAGGCCCAGGTAGTGGTACCCGCCGGTGAGGTCCGGCCACGGTGAGCCCGTCACGCGGTCGCGGAACCGCGCGGCGCGCGCGGGGTCGGTCTCGACGGCTTCCAGGTAGGCGGCGAGCAGATCGGCCTGCTCGTAGCGCCCCTGCCAGCCGATGCCCGACGCCTCGACCATGCCCATCACGTAGAGGCCGTTGAACGAGGCGGGGAACAGGTTCAGGAACAGACGCGGCGAGGCGCCGCGCCAGTGCAGGTGCGTCCTGTCGACGAACGGGTAGTCGAGCGTGTAGCCGGTCGCCAGCATCACCAGGTCGTACTCGCCGGTGCTCCCGTCGCGGAAGCGCACGACCGGGCCGTCGAACCGCTCGACGTCGGCACGGACGCGCAGATCGCCCTGCCCCAGGTGGTTGAGGATCAGCGTGTTCACGATCGGGTGCGACTCGTAGATGCGGTAGTCGGGCTTCGGGAATCCGAACCGCACGGGGTCTCCCGTGAACGCCCTCAGCACGCGGGTGTCGACGGCCTGCTTGATGCGCGCGGGGAGGGGGTGCCCCTGGTTCAGCGTGTCGCTGGGCCTGCCGAAGAGGTAGCGCGGGACGAAGTAGTAGCCGCGGCGGACGCTCATGTCGACGGATGCCGCATGGTGCACGGCATCCACGGCGATGTCGCAGCCGGAGTTGCCCGCCCCGATCAGCAGCACGCGCTTGCCGGAGAGCTGCGCCGCGCTCTTGTACGCGCTCGTGTGCAGGATCTCCCCGGTGAACTCGCCGGGGAAGGCGGGCACGTTCGGCTCGGCGAGGGTGCCGTTCGCGAGGACGACTCCCGCGTACCAGCGGGTGCTCGTCCCGTCTGGCCCCGTTGCGGTGAGATCCCAGCCGCCGTCACGCGGCTCGAGACGCGTGACCCTGGTCTCGAAGCGGAAGAGCTCGGTGAGCCCGAAGTGCTCGGCGTACTCGCGGAAGTACTCGAGCAGCACCCGGTGGCCCGGGTAGTCGACGTCCGAGCGCATCGGGAACTCGGCGAACTCGGTCGTCGTCCGGGAGGAGATGAGGTGCGCCGACTCGTACATGGTGCTGCGCGGGTTCGAGATGTCCCAGAGGCCGCCGACCCCGTGCGAGGCCTCGTAGCCGTCGACCGGGATTCCACGGCTGGTCAGGGCTCTGGCGGCGGCGAGGCCGGAGGGCCCCGCGCCGATGACGGCGTACGTGTTCATGAGTCTCCCTGCACATCGCTGTGCTCCGGTCGGGTCCGGTGAATCGATCGCAACCGTATCGCACCGCCCCGGCCGGAGCACAGGAGGAAGTCTCTAGACGACGCCGAGCTGCCCCTGGCGGGCGATCACGGCATCCCGGACCGAGCGGAACAGCGGATGCTCGGGATCGAGTCCGGTGACCTCGGCGGTCAGTGCCGTGGCCTCCTCATCGTGCAGCCTCTGCTGCAGCTCCACGGCCTGCGGATCGGCCGGTTCGACGAACTCGAGTGCAGCCGACACCGCGGCGACGAGCCCCGCCGTGGAGAGGCCGCGCTCGCTCGCCATCGCGGCGGGGCCGATGAAGCGCTCGTGGCGGGAGAGCTTGCGCAGCGGCTGCCGACCGACGCGGTCGACGCTGTCCTCCAGCTCGGGGTTGCGGAACCGCTCCAGGATCTTCGCCCGGTACGCGGCGAGATCGGCCGGGTCGAGCCCGTGCTCGGCCGTCAGGACGGCAGACGTCTCCTCCAGGGCGGCTTCGACGCTTCTCGCCACATCGGGATCCGCCAGCGCCGCGGCGATCGAGGTGGCGCCGACGCGGGCGCCGAAGTACGCCGTCGCCGCGTGGCCGGTGTTGACCGTGAAGAGCTTGCGCTCGATGTACGGAGCGAGATCGTCGACGAAATGCGCCCCGGGGATCGACGGACGGGAGTCGCCGAAGGGCCCCGCCTCGATCGCCCACTCGACGTACGGCTCCACCGTGACGTCGACGCCCTGCCCCGGCGCCTGAGCGGGCACGATGCGGTCGACGGCGGTGTTCGCGAACACGGCCTTCGCCAGGAGCTCCGCGGCATCCGTCCCCGCGGCCTTCTCGACCTCCGCGCGCAGCTGGTCGGTGGCGCCGATCGCGTTCTCGCAGGCCATGATCTGCAGCGGAGGAGCGTCCGCGTTGCGGCGACGGAGCCCCGCGACGATCGACGGAGCCACGAATCGCAGCACCGTGGGGCCGACGGCGGTGGTCGCGACGTCCGCCGTGGAGAGCTCGTCGGCGACGGCATCCGGGTCCAGACGGCTGTTGACCGCCCGGAAGCCGGTGACGACGTGATCCACTCCGCCGGGGCCGGCCTCGTGCACGGTGTACTCCGAGGTCGCGTTGATCGCGTCGACGAGCTCGTCGGCGACGTCGGAGAACACGATCTCGTACCCGCCGTCGTGCAGCAGCAGTCCGACGAATCCGCGGCCGATGTTGCCCGCGCCGAAGTGGACCGCCTTCATCAGGCGTTCACCGCCGAGAGGAGGGCGTAGAGCTCGTCGGCCGTCTGCGCCGCCGCGAGCTTCGCGACCTCGTCGTCATCGGAGAACAGGATCGCGATCTGGGAGAGGATCTCGAGGTGCTCGTCGCCCTTGCCGGCGATGCCCACCACGAAGTTGGCCTGCTCTCCCGCCCAGTCGACTCCGCCGTCGTAGCGCACGACGGACAGGGCCGAGGCGAGGATCTCGTCCTTCGTCTCGTTGGTGCCGTGCGGGATCGCCAGGCCGTTGCCCATGAACGTGGACACGGTCTCCTCGCGCTGACGCATCGCATCGACGTAGGCGGGCGTCACCGCGCCGACGGAGACGAGGATGTCGGTGGCCTCCTGGAGAGCCGCCTCCTGCGAGACGGACCCTGCGTGGATGCGGACCTGTCCGGGGGTGAGAACGCTCATGGTGATTCCTTTCTGAGTGTGTGGTGGCGGGGCGGGTGCCGCAGCATCCGCCCCGCCGGTCTGTCACGCGTCGGAGGCGCGCTGTTCCTGGACCATCTCGACGACCTCTTCGTACTTCGGAGAGTTCATGAAGTTGTCGACGGAGACGTGCAGCGAGTTCGGGGACTGCGCCTTCGCGCGGTCGGTCAGCTGCTGCTGGGTGATGACCACATCGGCCGTGCCATCGAGGTTCGCGATCGCCTGGTTGATGATCGTGAGGTCCTCGATGCCCGCCTTCTTGAACTTGTTGCGCAGCACGCTCGCGCCCATGGCGGAGGACCCCATTCCGGCGTCGCACGCGAACACGATCTTCGAGATCGGAGCGGTGAGCGTCGCGGTCGTCGAGGACTCGGACGTCGCGGAGGCGGTGGCGCCGCGCAGCGCGTCCATCGCCGCCGAGGACTTGCCCTTGTTCGCCTCGGTCTGGGCGATGGCTGCGCCGAAGTTGTCCTCGGCCTCGAGATCCCGCTTACGGGAGGCCCGAAGGATGACTGCGGTGAGCAGGAAGGTCACCGCAGCGGCGAGCAGCACGGACAGGAGCACGATCAGCACGTTGCCGACGCCGCCGGCGGCGGGATTGGATGCCGCGAAGAACACGGCGATGATGCTCCCGGGAGCCGCAGGGAACGAGAGCCCGCCACCGAGGACCATATTGGTGGTGACACCAGTGGCTCCGCCGGCGATCAGCGCCAGGATCGTCATCGGCTTGCTGAGCGCGTACGGGAAGTAGATCTCGTGGATGCCGCCGAAGAACTGGATGATCGCCGCGCCCGGAGCAGAAGCCCTCGCCTCCCCGATGCCGAAGAAGGTGAATGCGAGCAGCAGTCCGATACCGGGCCCGGGGTTCGCCTCGATGAGGAAGAGGATGGACTTGCCGGTCTCCTCGGCCTGCTGCAGGGCGAGCGGGGTGAAGACGCCGTGGTTGATCGCGTTGTTCAGGAACAGGACCTTGGCCGGCTCGACGATGATCGACAGCAGAGGAAGCAGGCTGTGGCCGACGAGCCAGTCCACGATGCCGCCGAGGAAGGAGCTGATCGCGATCATGATCGGCCCGAAGGCGAAGAACCCCGCGATCGCGAGCAGCATTCCGAGGATGCCCGCGGAGAAGTTGTTCACCAGCATCTCGAAGCCGGCCTTGATCTTGCCTTCCCAGATCTTGTCCATCTTCTTGGTGAGCCACCCGGCGAGGGGCCCCATGATCATCGCGCCGAGGAACATCGGGATGTTCGTGCCGACGATCACGCCCATCGTGGCGATCGTCGCCACGACGCCCCCGCGCTCGCCGTAGACCATGCGGCCGGCGGTGTTGGCGATGAGGAGCGGAAGCAGGTAGGTGATCATCGGGCCGACCAACCCGACGTACTGCGGGAAGGTCGTGCCGTCCTCGGTCGTCGCCAGCGCCGTCATCGCTCCCTGCCAGCCGATGAGGTCGGCGTTTCCAAACCCGCCGAGGATGTCGGACACCGGGTGCCAGTTGCCCAACCACCCGACTGCGATGAAGAGCATGGTGATGAAGCCCCAGGCGATGAATGCCGCGATGTTCGGCATGATCATGCCCGAGAGGAACGTGCCGAAGCGCTGCACGCCCGTTCGGAGGCTGCGCGTTGTGGCAGCGGGTGACGTCGTCGTCATGATGGTCTCTTTCAGTGTTGAGGGAGGGTAGCCGTGAGGGTGGTCACGGCGGTTCGGGCGGATGCCGCATCGTCTGCGGCGAGGGCGGCCTCGGCGAGGCTGCGCGCCTCGTCGAGGGTGCGGGTGGCGAGGATGCGGCGGACGTCGGCCAGGGCCGACGGAGCCATGGAGAGACTCGTCGCTCCCAGGCCGATGAGCACGACGGCGAGCAGCGGATCGGCCGCGGCCTCTCCGCAGATCCCCACGGGCTTGCCCAGCCGGGAGCCGGCGGCGCCGACCTCTCGGACGAGGCGCAGCACGGCGGGGTGCCAGGGGTCCTGGAAGCCCGCCACCGAACCGAGCAGGCGGTCGGCGGCCATCGTGTACTGCGTGAGGTCGTTCGTGCCGATCGAGGCGAAGTCCGCGTGCGCCAGGACCCGATCGGCGAGCAGCGCGCTCGCCGGCACCTCGACCATCACTCCCGCCGTCTTCAGCCCGTACTCACGCGCGAGGGTCGTGAAGTACACGGTCTCCTCGACGGTGGCGACCATCGGCGCCATGACCCAGAGGTCGGCGTCGGTCTCGGCATCCGCCTCCGCGAGAGCCGTGAGCTGCTCGCGCAGGATGTCCTCGCTGGCGCGCAGTGCACGCAGGCCGCGAAGCCCCAGTGCGGGGTTCTCCTCGTGCGAGTCGTTGAGGAACGCCAGCGGCTTGTCGGCGCCGGCGTCGAGCATCCGCACGACCACCTTCTTGCCGGGGAACGCCGCGAGCAGCTCCCGATAGGACTCGCGCTGCTGCGCGATCGTCGGAGCCTGCGCCGAGGAGAGGAACAGGAACTCCGTGCGGAAGAGCCCGACGCCCTCGGCCCCGCGCGCGACGGCATCGGCCGCGTCTGCAGGCTTTCCCAGGTTCGCCAGCAGCGCGATGCGCGTGCCGTCGGCGAGGGCGCCGGGAGTCAATGGTGCCGCATCCGCCGAGAGGCGTGCGGCGGCGCGCTCGGCGGCGCGCGTCTTCTCTTCGTCGCTCGGGTCGGCCGTGACGATCCCGGCGGCGGCGTCGACGATGACCGTCTGGCCGGTGGCGAGGTCTGCGGCCGCCGCGGCGCCGACGATCGCGACGATGCCCTTCTCCCTGGCCAGGATCGCCGTGTGCGACGTGGGCCCGCCATCGAACGTGACGAGGGCGAGCACCTTCTCCAGGTCGAGCAGAGCGGTGTCCGCGGGAGCGAGGTCGCGGGCGACCAGGACGAAGGGGTGACCGGGGTCGGGCACGCCGGGGGCGTCGACCCCGCGCAGCCGCGCGAGCACCCGCTGGGCGATGTCGTCGAGGTCTGCGGCGCGCTCGCCGAGGTAGCCGCCGACGGCCTCCAGAGTCGCTCTGAAGCCCGCGAAGGCGTCGTGCACAGCCCACTCGGCGGTGCCGCCGGCGTTCAGCCGCTCGTCGATCTCGTCCTGGAGGGTCGGGTCCTCGGCGATCATCGCCTGGGCCTCGAGCACCTCCTGCGCCGATCCTCCTGCGGTCGCGCCTCGGGCGGTCAGCTCCTGCGCCACGGCGGCGACGGCTTCGCGGGCGCGCGTCCGCTCGGCGTCCGCGCCGAGGGTGCTCGTGGTGTTCTGCGGCGCGGGCATGGCTTCCGTCATGCGCACCACGGGGCCCTGGGCGACGCCCAGGCCGATCCCGACTCCTCTGAGCTCGGTCATCCGGCGCTCTCCTGGTCGTGGTCGGTGGTCAGCAGCTCCGTGAGCGTGTCGAGCACACCCTCGGCGTTCTCGCCGTCCGCGGTGAGGGTCACGTAGTCGCCGAACTCGATCGCCAGGGCGATCACCCCGAGGATGCTGGCGGCATTGACGGCCTTGCCCGAGTCCTTCGCGATCGTGACGGCGATGCCCGAGTCCTTCGCCGCCTGGGCGAACAACTTCGCGGGGCGGGCGTGCAGGCCGTGGGATGAGCCGATCCGTACGGTGCGTGTGGCGGTCATGATCTTCCTTCCGAAGAGGTGCGGTTGTCAGCGAGGAGGGCGCGGACGAGCGCGAGCGTGCGGCGCCCGTCGCGGTCGGAGAAGACGTCGTCGGGGAGCACGGCGACCGGCATCGGCAGGACCTCCTGCAGATCGGCGGCGCGGTCCTTCAGGTGCGGTCCGACGAGGATCAGGTCGGCGCTGGACTCGGTGACCGCCTGAGCGGTGCCCGCGGAGGTCTCCCAGTCGAGCCCCGCAGCCTCGGCTGCGCGGCGAAGGCGCTGCGCGACGAAGGTGCTCGACGCGCCCGCACCGCAAATCACGAGGATCTTCATTGATTCCGCCTTCCTGAGAACAGTCTGTGAGCCGCTGGGGGCGCGTGGCCAACACGAACCTTTCCGCCCCCGCGGAACGTCGCCTTCCGCCCTTCGCTCCCCGGATGCTGACATCATGGGATGCGCGGGACAGGGCCGTCACCCGCGAGTGAGGATCGGAGGAACATGTCGCGCCAGCGCCAGGACCAGCTCCTCACCACCCTGCTCCGTCATGACACCTGGGTCACGGCGGCGAGTCTCGCCGATCAGGTCGGCGTCACTCCGCGCAGCATCCGCTCCTACGTGGCGGCTCTCAACGCGAGAGTCACCGGCGCGGACGCCGTCGAGTCGGGTCCCGCCGGCTACCGGGCAGGGGCATCCGCACGTGATGCTCTCCGCACGCGCACGGGCGCCGAGAGCACCCCACGGCATCGCCTGCACGCCGTGGTGCGCATGCTCCTGGACGACGCGGGGGGAATCGACGTCTTCCAGGCCGCAGATCGGCTGCACGTCAGCGAGGCGACGCTCGAGGCCGATCTCACCAGGGTGCGCGGCCTTCTCGACGGTTCAGGGCTCTCCCTGGAGCGGGACCGCGAGCATGTGAGGCTCCGCGGCTCGGAGGAGGCGAGGCGCCGCCTGATCAGCCGGCTCGCCCACGACGAGTCGGATGCCGCGTCCTTCCACCCCGAGGTCTTCCGCACCGCGCTCGTCGGCAACGCGGTCGACGCGAGTGCTGTCGGGCCGTTCAAGTCCGCGCTGGTCGACGAACTGGGAGCGCTGGGCTACTTCGTCAACGAGCTCGCGATCTCCGACGTGCTGTTGCACATCGCCATCGCGGCCGACCGCGTCGCGGCGGGGCATGCGCTCGCCGCGGAGGCGGAAGGAGTCCGTGACGAGATCCCCCAGGTCGGGAGAGTCCTCGCCCGGCTCGCCGAGGAGCACTTCGGCGTGCCGCTCGGCGACGGCGACAGCGCCCACCTGGCCTCGCTCGTGCTCACGCGCGTCGTCGCACCCGGCGACACGGCCACCAGAGACGTCGCACGCAGCGGCGTCGAGCCGCGCGTCGAGCGGGCCGTGCGCGAGGAGCTGCAGCGGGCGGCATCCGAGTACCAGCTCGACCTCGTCGATGACACCTTCGTGCTCCGGCTCGCGCTGCACATCCAGAATCTGCTCCGCCGCGCGGAGACGCAGGCGCTGTCGCGGAACCCGCTCACGCGGTCGCTCAAGTCGACGTATCCGATGATCTTCGAGGTCGCGGTCTCGATCGCGAGCGGGCTGCACGACCGGGTGGGATCGCCCATCCACGACGACGAGATCGCCTACATCGCCATGCACGTCGGCGGGCGACTGGAACGTAGCCGTGCGGCGGCGTCGATCCTCACCGCGACCATCGTCTGCCCCGGCTACTACGAGCTGCACGAGCTGCTCCGCTCCAGCGTCGACCGATCGCTGGGGTCCTCGATCGAGGTGACCAGCGTCGTGACCAGCGTCGACCCCGACTGGGCGTCCTTCGGGACCGACCTCGTCCTCAGCACGATCGAGCCGGGGATCGCGGGGGAGCGGTTCGTCCGCATCCACCCGTTCTTCTCCGACACCGACGCCGAACGCGTGCAGCAGGCGGCGGCGAGGCTGAGGAGAGCGAGGCGTCTCAACAGGCTCCGCGAGGAGCTGTCGCGCTACTTCGACGCCGAGGCGTTCGTGCACCCTCTCCCCGACGAGGGCGAGGAGCAGATCATCCGCCGCCTCGGCGATCGGCTCGTGCGCAGCGGACTGATCGGCGAGGACTACGTCGAGAACACGATCGTGCGCGAGCGCATGTCGTCCACGGCGTTCACCGACGCGCTCGCCGTCCCGCACGCGCTGCAGATGACCGCGACCCGCACCGCGATCGCGATCGGCGTCGCCGACGGATCGGTGGCGTGGGGCGACGGCCGCGTGCAGGTGGTCGCCCTCGCCGCGTTCAGCGAGAGCGACCGCGCTGCATTCCAGACCGTGTTCGAGCAGCTCGTCGAGGTCTTCAGCGAACGCGAGAGCGTGCAGAGGATCGTCCGCAGGGGCACGACGTTCGAGTCGTTCCTCGATGAGCTCGTCTCCGTCATCGACGGCTGACGATCACCGGTCTCGAGGGTCGAGCACGGCCGCCATCGAGTCGAGGAGAGCGGCGGATGCCGGGGCATCCGCCGTCTCCAGCTCGACGACGTCGCCCTCGCCGAGCGCGAGGTCCATCACCGCGAGCACGCTGCTCAGGTCGGCCTCCGCACCCGCAGCCGTGCGGACGATCACGGGGTGCGCGGACGACATCGCCAGCCGTGCCAGCTCGGCCACAGGGCGCGCGTGGATGCCGTTGTGGGCGCTGATCGTGATCCGCCTGGTCTGCATCGTCACCACCGCCGGCAGCTCAGGAGCGGTCTCCGAGCAGCGCGCGGACTCCCGCTTCGAGGTCGGCGACGGCCTGCGCCGCCGTGTCGGCGGTGTCGCCCTTCGCGTCGATGTACACCTTGAGCTTCGGCTCGGTGCCGCTCGGGCGCACGATGACGCGCGACCCGTCGGCGAGCCGGTAGCGCAGCACGTCTCCGGAGGGTGCCCCCGGTGCGGCACGGAGCAGGTCCTCGGCGGAGGCGATCGCGTGCGAGCCGATCTGGGTCGGCGGTAGCGTCCTCAGCGAGAGCATGACGTTGCCGATGACGGAGAGGTCGTCGACTCGCACCGACACCTGGCCGCTGGCGAAGTGCCCGTAGGTCTCGCCCAGCTCGGCGAGGAGCGTCGCGATGGTCGCACCCCGCTCGCGCGCCTCCGCGGCAAGGCCGAGGATCGCGATCGCCGCGGAGATGCCGTCCTTGTCGCGGACGGTCTCCGGGTTCACGAGGTAGCCCAGCGCCTCCTCGAATCCGAAGGCGATCCCCGGTGCGCGGGAGATCCACTTGAACCCCGTGAGCGTCTCGTGGAAGTCCAGTCCGTGATGCGCCGCGATGGCGCCGAGGCCGGGGGAGGACACCAGCGAGCACGCGAGGGACGCGCCGGGCGTTCCGGCCGCCGCGCGTGCCGCACGGGCGCCGAGCAGCAGCCCCACCTCGTTGCCGGTGAGGCGACGCCAGCCGCCCTCGGCGGTCTCATCGGGGATCGCGACGGCGAGGCGATCGGCATCCGGATCGTTCGCCAGGATGAAGTCCGCCTGCACGCGACGTGCACGCGCGAACGCCAGATCCATCGCGCCCGGCTCCTCCGGGTTCGGGAAGGACACCGTGCGGAAGGTCGCGTCGGGGTCGAGCTGCTCGCCGACCACCATGGGCTGCGGGTAGCCGGCGACGCGGAGGATGCGCGAGAGCGTCTCCCATCCGACGCCGTGCATCGCGGTGTAGACCCAGCGCAGACCGGTCGCCGACGAGGGCGCCGGAGCGACGGCCGCGGTGGCCTCGACGTACGCGGTCACGACGTCCTCACCGGCCGTCTCGTACGCCGACGACCGCGGAAGGGCCTTCACATCGCCGGCATCCGCGATCCGCTGGATGTGCGCGGCGATCTCCGCGTCGGCGGGGGCGACGATCTGCGATCCCTGATTCTCGCCGCCCAGGTAGACCTTGTAGCCGTTGTCGTTCGGCGGGTTGTGGCTCGCCGTGACCATGACCCCGGCGTCGGCGCCGAGGCGGCGCACCGCGAAGGCGAGCACGGGCGTCGGCAGCAGACGGGGGAGCAGGATCGCGCGCAGGCCGGCCCCGGCGAAGATCTCGGCGGAATCCGTCGCGAACACCCGGGAGTTGCGGCGGCCGTCGTAGCCGATCACGACGGTCGGCGTGCGGCCATCGGCCCTCTCCCGCAGGTACGCGGCGAATCCCGCGGCGGCCTGGGCGACGAGCACCCGGTTCATCCGGTTGCTGCCCGCTCCGAGCTCGCCGCGGAGCCCTGCGGTGCCGAAGGCGAGCCGGGCGCCGAAGCGGTCGGCCAGGTCGGCGGCTGCCGCCTCGTCGCCGCTCGCGGCGCGGGTGACGATGCCCGCGAGCTCGTCGCGCGTCTGCGCGTCGGGGTCCTGACGCAGCCAGGCACGGGCCGTGGCGAGAAGCTCCTCGCTCATAGCGCCTCGATGACGTCGGCGAGCAGCTTGGTGATCACCGGCTCGGCGAGCTGACCGGCTTCGATGACCTCGGCGTGGCTGAGCGGCGTCTTCTGGATGCCGGCGGCCAGGTTGGTGATGAGGGAGAACCCGAGGATCTCCATGCCGGCCTGGCGGGCGGCGATCGCCTCGAGGGCGGTGGACATGCCGACGATGTGGCCGCCCATGTGCTTCGCCATCTGCACCTCGGCGGGGGTCTCGTAGTGCGGACCGGTGAACTGCGTGTAGACGCCCTCGTCGAGGGTGGGGTCGATGGTCCTGGCGATGTCGCGCAGACGCGTCGAGTACAGGTCGGTGAGGTCGACGAAGGTCGCACCCTCGAGAGGGGAGTCGGCGGTGAGGTTGATGTGATCGCTGATGAGCACGGGCTGGCCGGGCTTCCAGGTCTCGCGGATGCCGCCGGCGCCGTTGGTGAGGACCATGATCTTCGCCCCCGTGGCCGCGGCGGTGCGGACGGAGTGGACGACGCGACGGACGCCGTGCTTCTCGTAGTAGTGGGTGCGCGCGCCGATGACGAGGACGTTCTTGCCGTCGGGGGTGCGGATGCTGCGCAGGGTGCCGACGTGGCCCTCGAGGGCGGGCTTGGAGAAGCCGGTGACCTCGGTGGCCGGGATGGTCGCGACCGTCTCGCCGATGATGTCGGCGGCCTTGCCCCATCCGGAGCCGAGGGTGAGGGCGATGTCGTGCTTCTCGACGCCGCTCAGCCGCGCGATGTCGGCGGCGGCGGTCGCCGCCACCTCGAACGGGTTCGCGGTGGGGTCGTCGAGGGGGTTGCTGTGAATCTCGGGCATGGATCCACTCTAGGAAGGTGGAGGGCTCCCCGCCAGGATTGCGGAAGAATGGATTCCATGTCTTCCACCACTTTCGAGCGCACTCAGCGCGTCGCCGTTCTCGGCGGCGGTCCCGGCGGCTACGAGGCGGCTCTCGCCGCCGCCCAGCTCGGAGCCGAGGTGACACTGGTCGAGCGCGTCGGCGTCGGAGGATCCGCCGTCCTCACGGACGTGGTCCCCTCCAAGAGCCTGATCGCGACGGCCGACGCCGCCGTCGCCATCTCCGAGGCCAGCGACCTCGGCGTGCAGTTCTACGCGAAGGGCGAGCACGGCAAGCCGCTCAAGCCCGAGATCGCGATCAACCTCGCCGCCGTCAACAAACGGCTCATCGCCCTCGCCGGCCAGCAGTCCGAGGACATGCGCTCCACCCTGCTGGACGCGGGCGTCCGCATCCTCTCCGGCCACGGCCGCATCGAGGGGGCGAACGCGATCGTCGTCTCCACCGGTCAGGGCGGGACCGACTTCGACCGCGTCGAGGCCGACACCATCGTGGTGGCGGTCGGCGCCTCTCCCCGCGAGCTGGACTCGGCGAAGCCCGACGGCAAGCGGATCCTCACGTGGACTCAGCTGTACGACATGAAGGCGCTCCCCGAGCACCTCATCGTGGTCGGCTCCGGTGTGACCGGGGCGGAGTTCGCCTCGGCATACATGAACCTCGGCGCGAAGGTGACGCTCGTCTCCAGCCGCGAGCAGGTGCTCCCCGGTGAGGACCAGGATGCGGCGCGCGTCCTGGAGAAGGTCTTCAAGCGCGGGGGGATGCAGGTGCTCTCCAAGGCGCGTGCCGACCGCGTC
Organism: Microbacterium sp. NPDC057944; assembly: GCF_042887445.1. NCBI lineage: Bacteria > Bacillati > Actinomycetota > Actinomycetes > Micrococcales > Microbacteriaceae > Microbacterium > Microbacterium sp. NPDC057944. The sequence continues at coordinate 122,772 of NZ_JBHVPJ010000003.1, read as the reverse complement.
GAGGTCACGAAGGACGGCGTGACGGTCACGCTCTCCGACGGCCGCACGGTCGACGGCAGCCACTGCCTGATGGCGGTCGGCTCGATCCCCAACACCGCGGGCATCGGGCTGGAGGACGCGGGGGTCGAGCTCACCGAGTCCGGTCACGTCCGGGTCAACAAGGTGGCGCGCACGTCCGTGCCCAACATCTACGCGGTCGGCGACTGCACGAACTTCTTCCCGCTGGCATCCGTCGCCTCCATGCAGGGCCGCACGGCGGTGTTCCACGCGCTCGGAGACATCGTCATCCCGCTCGAGCAGATCAAGATCACCTCGAACATCTTCACGGCGCCGGAGATCGCGACGGTCGGGTTCTCGGAGAAGGACGTGGAGGACGGCGTCGCCGACGGCCTCGTCTACAAGCTGCCGCTCGCCGCGAACCCCCGGGCGAAGATGATGGGCATCAAGGACGGCTTCGTCAAGCTGATCGCGCGCAAGGGATCCGGCACCGTCATCGGCGGCGTGATCGTCGCCCCGAAGGCCTCAGAGCTGATCTACCCGATCGCGGTCGCCGTCGAGCGTCGCCTGACGGTCGACCAGGTCTCGCGCGTCTTCGCGGCCTACCCCTCGCTGTCCAGCAGCATCACCGACGCGAGCCGCGCGATGCACCTGGTCAACGCGAACATCACCTGAGCGGACCGACGACGGTACGGAAAAGGCGCCCCGCCGGAGCGGGGCGCCTTTTCCGTACCGGCGGCTCAGCTGATCGTGAGCAGCTGGTGTCCTGCGGAGACCGTGGCGCCGGCATCCGCGTTGATGTTGCCGACGACGCCGTCCTTGTGGGCCTGCAGGGGCTGCTCCATCTTCATCGCCTCGAGGACGACGACGAGATCGCCCTTGACGACCTGCTGCCCCTCCTCGACCGCGATCTTGACCACTGTGGCCTGCATCGGGGACTTCACCGCGTCGCCGGATGCGCCCGCGTTGACGGTCGTGGAGTGGCTGCGGCGCGACGGCGGAACGGCCGCGGGGCGCCCTGCCGTGCCCACGGCGGCGGCGACACGGTCGGGGAGGCTGACTTCGAGGCGCTTGCCCCCGACCTCGACGACGACCGTGTGGCGCCCGCTGGTCTCGGCCAGCGGCTCCAGCTCGCCGTCCCAGGCGGGGATGTCGTTCACGAACTCGGTCTCGATCCAGCGCGTGTACACGCCGAAGACGCCGTCCTCCGCGGTGAAGGCCGGGTCGTTCACGACCTTGCGGTGGAACGGGAGGACCGTGGGAAGGCCAGCGACCTCGAACTCGTCGAGAGCGCGGCGCGAGCGCTCGAGAGCCTCGGCGCGGTCCTTGCCGGTGACGATGATCTTCGCGAGGAGCGAGTCGAAGGCGCCGGAGACCGAGTCTCCGGCGGTGACGCCGGAGTCGAGGCGGATGCCGGGGCCGCCGAACGTCTTGAAGACGTGGATCGGGCCCGGCTGGGGCAGGAACCCGCGACCGGGGTCCTCGCCGTTGATGCGGAACTCGATCGAGTGGCCCTGGGGCTCGGGATCGTCGTAGTCGATGGTGCCGCCGGCGGCGATGCGGAACTGCTCGCGCACCAGGTCGATGCCGGTGACCTCCTCGGACACGGGGTGCTCGACCTGCAGGCGTGTGTTCACCTCGAGGAACGACACGGTGCCGTCGGCGCCGATGAGGAACTCGCACGTGCCGGCGCCGACGTAGCCGACCTCCTTGAGGATCGCCTTCGACGACGCATACAGCTGGCGATTCTGCTCCTCGGTGAGGAACGGGGCCGGCGCCTCCTCGACGAGTTTCTGGTGGCGGCGCTGCAGCGAGCAGTCGCGAGTCGAGATGACCACGACGTTGCCCTCGGCATCCGCGAGGCACTGTGTCTCGACGTGACGCGGCTTGTCGAGGTACTTCTCGACGAAGCACTCGCCGCGGCCGAAGGCGGTGACCGCCTCGCGCGTCGCGGACTCGAAGAGCTCGGCGACCTCGTCGAGCTCACGGGCGACCTTGAGGCCGCGTCCGCCGCCTCCGTAGGCCGCCTTGATGGCGATGGGGAGACCGAACTCCTGCGCGAACGCGATGACCTCGTCGGCGCCGGACACCGGACCGGGCGTGCCGGGGGCGAGCGGTGCGCCCACCTTCTCGGCGACGTGACGTGCGGTGACCTTGTCGCCGAGTGCCTCGATGGCCTCGGGGGACGGGCCGATCCAGGTCATTCCCGCGCCGATGACGGCGCGCGCGAACTCGGCGTTCTCGGCGAGGAAGCCGTAGCCGGGGTGCACGGCATCCGCTCCGGCACGGCGCGCGATCGACAGGATCTTCTCGATCTGCAGGTACGTCTCGGCGCTGGTGGCTCCGCCGAGGGCGTAGGCCTCGTCGGCGAGCCGCGTGTGCAGAGCATCCCGATCCTGGTCGGCGTAGACGGCGACCGAGGCGATACCGGAGTCGCGTGCGGCGCGGATGATGCGTACGGCGATCTCGCCGCGGTTGGCGATGAGAACCTTGGCGATATCAGGCATGCTTGCCAGCCTAGCGAGAAGCCCGCCGATCTATTTGACGACTCTCCACAAGAAAAGACGAGAAACGTGTCGGGGTGCTACGACCACAGCGAGGTCCACGGCACGCCCAGCTCGGCGGCGAGGCGTCGCGTGGTCGACAGCGACATGCCGACCACGGTCGACGGGTCGCCGTCGACGCGGGTGATGAACGCACCGCCCAGGCTGTCGACGGTGAACGCGCCCGCGACGTGGAGGGGCTCTCCCGTCGCCACATAGTCCGCGATCTCGGCATCGGTGATGTCGTCGGCGAAGGTCACGGACGCCTCGGCGACCGCCGTCGCCTCCGTCGGCGCCACGCCGGGAGAGACCCGGTACACGGAGTGACCGGAGTGCAGGATGCCGGTGGCGCCGCGCATCTCCCGCCAGCGCCTGGTCGCCTCCTCCGCCGTGTAGGGCTTGCCGTAGACGCGCCCGCCGAGCGCGAACATAGAGTCCCCGCCGATCACGAGCCCGTCGAACCCGCCCTCGGCGGCGAGCCGGTGCGCGACGTCCGCGGCCTTCGCCCTGGCGAGGAGGAGCACGAGCTCTGCCGGAGGCAGCTCCGCACCGCGCTCGGCGGCTGCCGCTGCCGCGACCGCGTCCTCGTCCACGTCGGGAGACAGGGTGAGCGGCTCGATACCCGCCTGACGCAGCAGCATGAGGCGGGCGGGGGAGGTGGAAGCGAGGCAGACGCGCATGTCCACCACCGTATCCTCGAAGAATGACTTCTTCCGCAGGACCGCTGCTCGATCTCGACATCACGGGGATCGCTCACGGCGGCACCTTCATCGCCCGCCACGAGGGCCGCGTCGTGTTCGTCTCCGATGCGATCCCCGGCGAGCGGGTGCGGGCGCGGCTCGACCCCTCGTCGACCGATGAGTCGCGCAGCTTCTGGCGCGCGGAGACGGTCGAGGTTCTGGAGCCGTCGGAGCATCGCCGACCGCACGTGTGGGCGGAGGCCGACGTCTCGCGCGACCCCGACGACCGTGCAGGCGGCGCGGACCTCGGCCACATCGCCCTGCCGCACCAGCGGACCCTGAAGAAGCAGGTTCTCGCCGAGGCGCTCGACCGGTTCGCGGGCGGTGGCATTGAGGCGCCCGAGATCGAGGCCGTCGACTCCGGCGACGGCACCGGATGGCGCACGCGGGTGAGCCTGCACGTCGACGACGACGGCATCGTCGGCCCCTACGCCGCACGCAGTCACCGTGTGATCCCCGTGGCATCCCACCCCCTTGCGCGGCCGGCGGTCGCCCAGGCCGCTCTCGCGCTCCAGGGCGGCAAGCCCGGCCGCATCGATCTCGTCGAGCCCGGTGACGGGCGGGTGCGGATTATCCGCCACGAGGACTCGGGGCGGATGCCGCAGCGCGGACGCCGCCGCGACCCCGAGGTCGTCTACGAGACGGTCGGCGACCGTCGCTTCCAGGTCGACGCAGGCGGCTTCTGGCAGGTGCATCCGCGTGCCGCGTCCGTGCTCGACGCTGCCGTCTACGGAGTGCTCGACGGACACGTCGACGAGGCATCAACGCACTACGACCTCTACGGGGGAGTCGGGCTGTTCGCGGCGACCCTGGGCGATCTCGGCGCCACCGACGTCGTCACCGTCGAATCGAGCAAGAGGGCCACCGCTCACGCCAGCGAGAACCTCTCGAGCATCGACGCCACGGCCGTCACCGCCCGAGTCGACCGCTACCTGGCGTCGCTCCCCTCCAACGCGAACGCGGGCGCCGTCGTGCTCGACCCGCCGCGCGCTGGTGCGGGCAGGGCGGTCGTCGACGCGCTGCACGCGCTGGCGCCCGACGCCATCGCCTACGTCGCATGCGATCCGGTCGCCCTCTCGCGGGATCTCGGCACGTTCCGGGGTCACGGATGGACCGTCTCCACGCTGCGCGCCTTCGATCTCTTCCCCCATTCCCACCACTTCGAGGTGGTCGCTCTTCTCACTCGGTGACACGAGACCGTAAAGCATCTGGACAAACTCAGTAGGCTGGACGGATGAGCAGGGTCGCACTCATCGATGATCACGAGTCCGTCCGCCTCGGACTCGAGGCGGCGTGCGCGCGTGACGGCGAGCAGACGGTGGTCTTCTCCGGCAGCACGGTCGCCTCGTACCTCGACTGGCGTGCGGCTTCAGGGGAGGCGCCGGCGGATGTCGTCGTGCTCGATCTCACCCTCGGAGACGGCACGACCGTGACCGAGAACGTCACGGCGGTCGTCAACGACGGCGCGAGCGTGGTCATCCACAGCGTCGCCGATCGGCCCGCGGCTGTGCGGGAAGCGCTCTCCGCCGGAGCTGCGGGAGTGGTGAGCAAGTCCTCCGCGCTCGACGACGTCCTCGACGCGATCCGCACGGTGGCACAGGGCGAAGCGCTCAACAACGTCGAGTGGGCGAGTGCGGTCGACGGGGACAGGGACTTCGCCGACGCGCAGCTCTCCTCCAGAGAGCGCGAGGTGCTGCGCCTGTACGCCACCGGTCTGCCGCTCAAGGCGGTCGCTGAACGGCTGGGCGTCGCGTACTCCACCGCGAAGGAGAACATCTCGCGCATCCGCGTGAAGTACGTCAGCGTCGGGCGCCCGGCTTCGACGAAGGTCGATCTGCTCCGGCGCGCGATGGAGGACGGAATCGTGGCCGCCGGCGGTGCGCCGAGTGCCGGCTGACACGCTCAGCATTCGCGAAGCCTGGAGCAAGATCCCTTCTCCCGGCGGGGCCGAGACCGGCTTCGAGAGGTTCACGGGCAAGCGCATGGAGCGCATCCTCGCGACCGTGGCCGCGATCGGCTCCGCCGCACTGGGCGTGCAGGCACTGATCGCCGCGCTCGCATCGCTGTCCCTCCCGGACGCTCCGCAGGTGGCGATGCTGCTGGTGGTCTTCGTGCCACTCATCGCGATGCTGATCGCCTGTCTGATCGGACGCGGAGTCCGCACGACATCGGGCATCTTCGCGGTCGCCTACGTGCTCGCGCTCGCCGTCTGGCCCGTGGTCGTCGATCAGCGGATCAAGGTCGCCGCGGAGCAGCCGTGGATCTTCTTCCTCGTCAACGTCGGGGTGGTGGCGGCGATGCTCGCGTTCCCGCTCTGGCTCCAGTTCACCTGGGCCGCGGGGATGCCGTTCGTCTACGGCTACGTGCGCCTCGTGCAGGGCGAGTTCTCGCGGGAGTTCTGGGTGACCACCGCGTTCGACGTGTCGTTCACGCTGATCCTCGGCATCGTGATCATCTCCCTCGGCTGGATGTTCCGCTCGGTGGCCTCCGGCGTCGACGACGTCCGCGGGCGGGCGGTGTCGGCCTATGCCGCAGCCGCAGCGGCAGCCGCGGCGGAGGAGGAGCGCGTGGCGATGTCCGCGCTCATGCACGACAGCGTGCTGGCCGCACTGATCGCCGCTGAGCGCGCGGAGGGGGATCGCGCCAAGGATCTCGCCGTCGCCATGGCGCGGGAGGCGCTCACGAGGCTCGCCAACACCGAGGCGGCCGTCGCCCAGGAGGGCAGCGACGAACCGGTCGCCGTCGCGCAGATCGTCGCTGAGCTGCGCAGAGCCCTCTCCGAGCTCGGCGCCGATGCGATCGTCGAGGAGCGCGGCGGCATCGGGCTCCTTCCAGGGCGTGTGGCACGGGCGCTCGTCCTCGCCGCGAGGCAGGCGCTCGGCAACTCCGTCACGCACGCGGGCGGCAGGGGACTGCACATCATCGCCGAGGGGCGCGGGGACGAGGGGATCCGGGTCACGATCAGTGACAGCGGCCCGGGGTTCGACATCGAGGCGATCGGGGCCGACAGGCTCGGCATCCGCGCGTCGATCCTCGCGCGCATGGCCGGCGTCGCCGGAACCGCGTCGATCGACTCCGGCGAGGCCGGCACGGTCGTCACGCTCGGGTGGGAGCGCTCATGAACCGCACAGTGCGCAGTGTGGCGACGCTGCTCGCCGTCGGCTTCGCAATGTACTTCGCTGCCAGGGGAGTGTGGTGGATCGAGCAGCCCAGCGCGCCCCTGCTGATGGTCGCCGCGATCGCGGTGTACCTCGTCGTCGTGAACATCGCGATCCTCTGGGGTTCGGCCACGACCGTGCGGATGCCGCTCTGGGCGGGTGTCTCCGCGGCGGTGTCGAGCTTCCTGATCCCGAGCCTCGCGACCCATTCGCTGGACGCCGCCTACCGCACGGCCCCGTTCGCGACGTGGTACATCGGCGGCATCGGGCTGCTCGGCGTCGTCTGCATCGTCCGTCGACGCTTCCTCATCGGATGGATCACGCTGCTGGGGCTCGTCGTGGTCTCGTCGATCCATCTGGGTCTGCTCGTCTCGCTCTCCCTGGGGCTCGTCGGGTCGATCATGTGGGTCGTCGTGGCGCGGCTCCTCGTGCTGTTCTGGGATCGGGCGATCCGCGACACCGAGAGACTGGCCGACATCCAGCAGGCCGTTTCCGCATGGCATGCGACCCAGCAGGTCCGTCAGCGCGAACGGCGGCTTCGCACCCAGTTCGCTCTGGCCGTCGCCGGTCCCGTGCTCAGCCGCACGGTGGCCGCGCACGGCGACCTCACGGAGGAGGAACGCCTCGAGGCGAGGCTGGCCGAAGGGCGGCTCCGGGATGAGCTCCGAGGGGCGGATCTGCTGAACGACGCGGTGCGCGACGCGATCGCGGACGCTCGGCGCCGAGGCGTCGCGGTGACGGTGTTCGACGAGGGCGGTCTCGACGAGATCGGGGAGGAGCGTCGCGCCGAGATCCGCGATGAGCTCGCCAGGGTGCTCGCGGATGCTCATGCCGATCGTGTCATCGTCCGCGCCGCACGCGACGAGAGAGTCGCGGTGACGGTCGTGGGCCGTGCCAGCGCAGGCTCGTCGAGCGACGACGACTCCGTCGATCTCTGGCACGAGATCCCGCGAGACCCGGCGGCGCGATAGCGGCGCCCCCATCTCGGCTCTGATCGGGGGAGGGGGTCAGAGCCGAGAGAGAAGAGAATGGGCGAGGGGCGGCGAAGCCGCCCGCCCCTCGCCGTTGCGGCCCAGTTACCCGAAAACTGTCCGCTGGTGGCCGATCATCGTCTGTCTACCCTGGGACAGAGAGACCAGCCGAACGCGAAGCGTCCCCCTAAGTCTCTCCCTTCGGGGAAACGTTGTCTGTAGGTATTTTGGGGGACACGAATCGGCGGCGGATGCGGAAGGATAGGACGATGGGCATACGCCGAGGTACGAATCTCCCCCGCATGGGTGACTTCAATCAGTCCGTGATCCTGGAGGCGATTCGTCGTTCCGGTGAGGGGCTCAGCAGGATCGAGCTCGCCGACGCCACGGGCCTCTCGGCGCAGACGGTGACGAACATCACGCGGCGACTGCTCGAGGACGGTCTGATCACCGAGGCAGGGCGCACGATCAACGGGCCAGGGAAGCCACGGATCACCCTGCGGCTGGTCGCGGACAGCCGCTTCTCGATCGGCATCCACCTGGATCCGGCCGTGATCACCTTCGTGCTCCTCGATCTCACCGGATCGGTCGTGCGCCGCCGGGTCGTCCGGACGCCCGCGAAGGATCCGCGACGGATCGTCGATGTCATGGCGCAGGCCGTGGACATGCTGATCGCCGATGCCGGTGTGGCTCGCGACGATGTCGCAGGCATCGGCGTGGCGGCGCCTGGGCCGCTGGATGCCGCCAAGGGCACCGTCATCGATCCTCCGAAACTGCACGGATGGCACCGGGTCCCGCTGCGAGCCGTCCTGGCGGAGGCGACCGGATTCGACGTGACTCTGGAGAAGGACACGACGGCGGCCGCGGTGGGGGAGCTGTGGACCGGCCACGGGCCCGCCGACGACTCGTTCCTGTTCGTGTACCTCGGAACGGGGATCGGAGCGGCCCTGGTGCGCGACGGGGACCCCGCGCGCGGCTCGACGCGGAACTTCGGCGAGATCGGGCACATCATCGTCGACCCCGACGGACCGTCCTGCCTGTGCGGGATGCGCGGGTGCGTCGAGGTGGTGTGCACCCCGCAGGCGATCGTCGAGCAGGCCGAGCGCGCCGGAGTCTTCGTCGACGACCGGGAGGGCAGCGATGTCGAGGCCGTCGAGGCGCGCTTCACGCTGCTGTGCGAGCGGGCTGCCTCCGGTGACGAGCCCGCTCTGCAGGTGCTGCGTCGTGCAGCCGAGCATCTGACGGTGCTGATCGCGGCCCTGACCAATGTCCTCGACGTCGACAGGGTCGTGCTGGGAGGCCCGTTCTGGTCTCGCCTGGCCGAGGTGTACCTCGCCGAGATCCCGACGCTCCTGGACAGGCTCAGCGCCACGAGAGCCGTGCACGCGCTCCCCGTGGACGGCACGGTGGTCGGCGATGACGTCGGCGCGGTCGGTGCGGCATGCGTCGTGCTCGACTCGGTACTCACCCCGCGGGCGTCCGACCTCTACCTGGAGGAGTGACCTCCGGCGCGAGGATTTCGGCGCGCCCTCTTGACACCAATAACTCTAATCGATGTATTATTGCGTGTACGCCGATCTGGGGAGACCGCGGTATCTGATTCCGCTGTCGATTCGGCGAAAGTGTGTCTGCGCGATCCGTGGGCTGGGGGGCCCACGGATCCGCAGACTCTCTCACGCGGCCGCGGAGTATCGCGCACGGGACCGCGGGATCACCCCGAGAAGCGCCCCCACGGGATGTCGCGGCGCAACGGCGTGCGCAGCGATCGCTGGGTGCGTGACCAGGCAGAGACGCGGGTCTCCGCCGCGACCGCGGCTTCCTCTTCGCGTGCGTAGGCGTCGCTGACGACCGCGATCAGGGCGGCGAGCTCTTCCTCGGTCGCCGTGCCGTGCGTGATCTCGACGGTCGGCGGCAGGGATTCTGACGAGTCCATCACAGCGGGATGTTCCCGTGCTTCTTCGGGGGCAGCTCCGCACGCTTGCCCCGGAGCGCTCGCAGGGCCTTCGCGATCGAGACGCGCGTGTTCGCGGGCTCGATGATGCCGTCGATCTCTCCGCGTTCCGCAGCGAGGAACGGGCTCGTGACGCTGTACGTGTACTCGTTCGCGAGGCGCGTGCGCACGGCTGCGACGTCTTCGCCGGCCTCTTCGGCCTTCTTGATCTCGCCGCGGTACAGGATGTTCACGGCGCCCTGGCCGCCCATGACCGCGATCTCGGCCGTCGGCCAGGCGAGGTTCACATCGGCACCGAGCTGCTTCGAGCCCATCACGATGTACGCGCCTCCGTAGGCCTTGCGCAGGATCACGGTGACCAGCGGCACCGTCGCCTCGGCGTAGGCGTAGATGAGCTTCGCACCACGTCGGATGACGCCCGTCCACTCCTGATCGGTGCCCGGCAGGTAGCCGGGCACGTCGACGAGCGTCACGATCGGGATCGAGAACGCATCGCAGAAGCGGACGAACCGGCTGGCCTTCTCGCCGGCCTCGATGTTCAGCGTTCCGGCCATCTGCGACGGCTGGTTGGCGATGATGCCGACGGAGCGGCCCTCCACGCGGCCGAAGCCGATCACGATGTTCGGGGCGAACAGCGGCTGGACCTCGATGAAGTCGCCGTTGTCGACGACGTGCTCGATGACGGTGTGGATGTCGTAGGGCTGGTTCGCGGAGTCGGGGATGATCGTGTTCAGCGTGCGGTCGGCATCCGTGGTCTCCCACTCGAAGCCGCTCTCGTACCCCGGGATCTCCGCCATGTTGTTGTCGGGAAGGAAGCCGAGCAGCGTGCGCGCGTAGTCGATCGCGTCGTCTTCGTCCTCTGCGAGGTAGTGAGCGACGCCGGAGCGGGTGTTGTGCGTCAGCGCACCGCCGAGCTCCTCCATGCCCACGTCCTCGCCGGTGACGGTCTTGATGACGTCGGGGCCGGTCACGAACATCTGGCTGGTCTTGTCGACCATGATGACGAAGTCGGTGAGCGCGGGTCCGTACACCGCGCCGCCGGCTGCCGGCCCCATGATGATCGAGATCTGCGGGATGACACCGGAGGAGCGGGTGTTCAGGCGGAAGATCTCGCCGTACTTGCTGAGGGCGAGCACGCCCTCTTGGATGCGCGCGCCGCCGGAGTCGAGGATGCCGATGATGGGCATGCCTCCGGTGAGGGCGAACTCCATGATCTTGATGATCTTGTCGCCGGAGACCTCGCCGAGCGATCCGCCGAAGGTCGTGAAGTCCTGCGAGTAGACCGCGACGGTGCGTCCGTGGATCGTGCCGACGCCGGTGACGACGGAATCGCCGTACGGGCGGTTGCGGTCCATGCCGAACGCGGTCGTGCGGTGGCGCACGTACTCGTCGAATTCGACGAAGCTGCCGGGGTCGACGAGGAGCTCGATGCGCTCGCGGGCGGTCATCTTGCCCTTCGCGTGCTGCTTCTCCTGCGCGACCTTCTCAGCGTCGACAACGGCTTCGTTGTAGCGCGCGCGAAGGTCTGCGATGCGGCCGGCGGTGGTCAAGAGTTCGGGCTTTTCCGTCACGATTTCCACCCTAGCGTCGGGGCGGGCATGTCCGTTGGATGCTCGCCACAACGGGGCGCCGGATCCTTTGGCGACTCCCGTCGAAGGATCCGGCTCATCTCTTCGCCGTCCAGGACCCGCCGTTCTCCCAGAACCGGCCGATGTCCTCCAGTGGGCGTCCCTTGGTCTCCGGTGCCAGCCAGGTGACGAATCCGAAGGCGAGCACTGCGATCACGCCGAAGATCGCGAACGTGCCCGCACCGCCCGCCGACTGAAGGAGAGAGGGGAAGACGAGTCCCACGATGACGTTCGCGACGAGGTCGGCCGTGAGCATGACGGTCGCGCCGAGAGCACGCAGATGCGCGGGCATGGCCTCTCCGGCGTACACCCACACGAGGGATCCGAAGCCGAAGGTGAAACCGGCGGTGAAGAGGATCAGCCCGATGAAGCCCAGCACGGTGAGCGCTCCGTCGAACGTCCCGCCGCCGACGAGGAACACGCCGACGAGGAGGGCGTTCGCCGCGATCATCGTTCCGATGCCGATGAGGAGCACAGGGCGGCGCCCCATGCGGTCGATCACGAGCAGAGCGATGAAGACCGCGATGAGACCGGCGACCTGGACGAGGGCACTGAGCCCGAGCTGGGTCACATGGTCGGTGTAGCCCATCGACTTGAAGATGCTCGGGCTGTAATAGACGATCGCGTTGATGCCGGTCGCTTGCACGAAGAACCCGAGTCCGACCACGAAGAGCGTGGCGCGAAGGAAGGGCGGTCGCAGCAGGTCGAGCCAGCCGGAGGTGTGGGCGGTGGCGAATCCCGCGGTGATGGTCTCGATCTCGGCATCGATGTCGATCGCGTCGCCCTCGATCTGCGTGAGGGCCTTTCTCGCCTCGGCCGTGCGCCCCTTCATGATGTACCAGCGCGCCGTGTCGGGGAGGCGCAGGAGCAGCACGGTGATGATGATTCCCGGAACGGCGGCGAGTCCCAGCATCCATCGCCAGCTCCCGGTCGGCGCGAGCGCCATGGCGATGAGGTAGCCGAGGACGATGCCCGACACCGTCGCCACCTGATACAGCACGAGGAAGGCGCCTCGTGAGCGGGTCGGTGCGGACTCCGCAACGAACACCGGGACGACGACGACCGAGACCCCGATCGTGAGTCCGAGGAGGAAGCGAGCCGCGATCAGGAACTCCAGGCTCGGAGCGATGCCGCTCAGCAGTGAGAAGAGGGTGAAGGTCGATGCGACCAGGACCATCGTCGGCTTCCGGCCGATGCGGTTCGCCAGCGCGCCGCCGAAGAGCGCGCCGGCGATCTCTCCCACGACCACCGTGGTGGCCAGAAGGCCCTGTCCTGCGGCGTCGAGTCTGAACTCCGCGGTGAGGTAGATGAGCGCTCCACCGATGTTCGACGAGTCGTAGCCGTAGATGATCCCGACGGTTGCGGCCGCGACGCCGATCATGATTGCGAGACGCGTCAACCTCGGCGTCTCCGTGAGTGCGTGCATCTCGCTGCCTTCCTTCGGCCGATGCATCAGATGCGGCCTGTGTGGTGAGAATGGCCCTCGCGACGGTTTCGTGTCAACTCGGACCGATGCCGACGGATCGGACGCGTGGTTGATCGTCGTCATGCGACGAACCTCCACACGTACTCCAACCCGTCTGCCTGACGGAACCAGGCTACGGTCACGATCACCTCGTCGAGGTCAGCCGCGCACAGGCACACCTCGATCTGCTCGGCGGGGAGGACCTGCCCCCACAGCTGTGTGCGATCCCGACCGCCGTCATCGCGGAACACTCGCACGAAGTCGGCGGGTTCTGCCGCGTGGTTGATCACGAGGGGGTGGGCGGGATCCGCACGCGAGACGTGCCAGGGAACGCGGTACGCGGAGGGGAACGGAACGAAGGAAGGGACAGCGGGTCTCGGCATGCGGGTCACGCTAGGAGCGGCCGCCGACCTTCTGTCCCCGCGTCGGACCCGAGCCCGACGGATCTGTGGAGAACGGATCAGCGATCGGTCGCTGTGGACGATGAATCGGTTCCGAGGTCATCGGGCAGGGCGTGTGAACCGAGGCTCTCCACCTCCGCTGCGTCCGACGTCGGGCGTCGACCGACGGAGAGCGCCTTGCGGCCAGCCCATGTCACTCCGCGTGCAGCCGTGCCGGCCGCGCTCGCGACAGCGCCGCCGACGAACTGCGCGCCGTGCAGCATCCGCAGCTCGAGCTTCTCCGCGCCGTCCACCGGTTCCAACTCGAGCGGCAGTCCGACAGGAGCAACGCCGAAAGCGCGGTGCGAAGTGGTCAGCACCCTCCTGCCGAGAATGTGGTTGCCGGTGCCGCCGATGACCGCGCCGACACCGAACGGCAGTGCCTTTCCGATGAACGACGCACCGCCCTTCGCTGCGAACTGCTTGACGAACATGCTCTTGAGCTGATCGACCATGGGCCCGACGGCGGCGCGGGGGAGTGACTTCGTCACGAGCTCGCCCCAATAGGCCGTTCTGGTGCCTCCGCGCCCGGCTGCCTGTCCGGCGAGCTGGCCGACCAGCGCGACGCCCTCCTTGCCGAGCATCAGAGTCATGACCAGAGCTCGCGCACGATCGGGATTCGAGACGGCGATGCCGTGCACCTCCGCGACGGACTGAGCGAAGAGTGCGGTCGACTCGACGAAGCCCAGCGTCTCGACCCCGGAGAGCGCGAGCGTGACACCTGTTCCGATGCCGGGTATCACAGCCGTCGCCCCCACGGCGGCGCCGCCGGTCGTCACGGCAGCGAGGTATCGCATCTCGAGGATGCGGATGATCTCCGCCGGCGTCGCGTGCGGGTGCCGAAGACGGATGCTCCGGATGTGCGCGAGCACGAGAGGCCGCTGGATCGACAGCACGCGATCGAGGCCGCGGATCGCGAACGGATGCTCGTCCGAACCGGTCGGCGGTACTCCCTTGTCCCACGGCGAGCCGTCAGGGAGGGAATGGATCTTCTGCACCTTCGTCCCCATGACTCAGATACTAGGGAGCGCACCCGCGAAAACGCCGAATGCCCGCCCCCGGAGGGGCGGGCATTCGGGCGAAGCAGCAGCGGATCAGACGAAGAGGTTCGCCCGCTCGAGGTCTTCTGCGAAGTCGACCTCGACCGCGTACAGGTCGGAGACGTCCATCGGCTCGAGCAGGATGCCGTCTTCGGCGATCGCGAGTTCGAGGCCGCGCTCGAAGTAGTCCTGGTCCTCGACGCGCTGCAGCTGGCGCATGAAGGCCTTCTTGTGAGCGGAGGAGATGTAGTTGATGCCGACGGCCTCGCCGAGACCGCCCTTGACGGTCTTGGACAGCTCCTTGATGAAGCCCTCGGCGGTGACCGTGTACTTCACCTCTTCGTCGCTGACCTTGGAGGTGTTGACCGTGACGAACGACTGGTCGCGTTCGATGTACGCGGCGGCGCGGCCGAGGATCATCGGGTCGAAGACGACGTCGCCGTTCATCCACAGCACGCCGGACTTGCCCGTCGCTCCGAGTGCGCGCAGCAGGCTCTTCGACGTGTTGGTCTCGTCGTAGCGCTCGTTGTGGACGTAGTTGACGTGGGGGAACGCCTCGATGACGGTCTCGGCGCGATAGCCCACCACCGTGGTGATGCGAGCGTCGGAGCCGAAGGCCGCGCGGATGTTGTCGTGCTGCTGGCGCATGATCGTGCGGCCGTCGCTCAGCTCGGTGAGCGGCTTCGGCAGTGCACGGCCGAGGCGCGAGCCCATGCCTGCGGCGAGGATGACGGTCTGAAGAGTCACGAGTGCTCCTAAAGGAAAGTGTGTTCACGGTCGGTTCACCGACCAGACACTTCTTCGTGCCGAGTTCATGGTAGCGATTCGGGCTGGGAAGCCCCGGGGCTTTGGGGCCCCGTTGCCATTTCGTGATCGAGTACACACGGAACACTCAGATTCGAGCGACATCCGTCAGGACTCAGGATATACGGCTGATTCGGAGGGCGAAATGTTGCGTCGGACCGGATATGGCGGGACCCCGTTGATACCCTCGAACAGTGACTGCTTCCCCCGACGACCGCACCGAAGAGGTGGGCGACGCCGCGAGCACGCCTGCGAAGAAGACACCGGCGCGAAAGGCGCCGGCGAAGAAGCCTCCGGTGAAGCGCGCGCCCGCGAGGTCAGCGGCCTCGAAGGCCGCCACCACGGTCGAGGCGATCGCCGAGCCGGCTCGCACGGAGGACGCGGAGACGCCGCGCACGCCGAAGAGGACGACCGCGGCCGCGGCACGCACCGCTGCCGCGAAGAACTCGGCCGCGCGAGCGACCGCTCCGCGTGGCACCTCGTCGACGGCTCGAGCCGCGGCCGCGAAGGCCGGAACCGCCGCGGCGAAGAGCCCGGCTCCCCGGACCACGCCGGCGAAGACCGCCGCGGCGAAGGCCGCAGCCGAACGCACGGCGGCGGCGAAGACCTCCGCGCGCACGGCCACGGCGAAGACCAACTCCGCCAGGACCGCGGCTGCCAAGACCGCGGCTGCGAAGCGCGCCGAGGCGAAGGCTGCCGAGGAGGCGAAGGCCGCTGAGGCGAAGGCTGCCGAAGAGGCGAAGGCTGCTGAAGAGGCGAAGGCTGCTGAAGAGGCGAAGGCTGCTGAGGAAGCGAACGCTGCGGAGGCCACGGAGTCTCTCGCCGCCGCGGAGCCGATCGAGGAGATCGTCGTCGAAGAGCGCGAACCTGTCGAGCACGCGTCGGCGCCTGTGGAGTCTCCGACGCAGGAGGACCTCCCGGTGGCCGAGCACGTTCCGGCCGACGAGGTCGTGATCGAGGAGGCAGACAGCCCCGAGACGGACAGCCCCGAGGCGGACAGCGTCGAGGAGATCACCCCCGGTGCGGCGGCATCCGATCCTGCCGAGACCTCCGAGCCTGCGCGCGACGTGCCCGCGGATTCCGCGACCGAGGCGATCCGCATCCGCGGCCTCGTGAAGAGCTTCGGCGACCACACCGCGGTCAACGGCATCGACCTCACCGTCCCGGCCGGATCCTTCTACGGCATCGTCGGACCGAACGGCGCGGGCAAGACGACCACGCTGTCGATCGTCGCCGGGCTGCTCAGGTCCGATGCCGGAAGCGTGGTGATCTGCGGCATCGACCAGGCCGCCCAGCCCCTCGCCGCCAAGCGGGTGATGGGCGTGCTTCCCGACCGGCTCCGCACGTTCGACCGGCTCACCGGTCGTCAGCTCCTCTTCTACTACGGGCTGCTCCGGGGGCTCGCCTCCGACGTCATCGAGAAGCGCGTCGGAGACCTGGCCAGGGCGTTCGATCTCGGCGACGCGCTCGGCCGTGTCGTCTCCGACTACTCCGCGGGCATGACGAAGAAGATCATGCTCGCCGGCGCGATGATCCACTCGCCGCGGGTCCTCGTCCTCGACGAGCCCTTCGAGGCCGTCGACCCTGTCTCTTCCGCTGTCATCCTCGACATCCTGCGGGCCTACGTGTCGCACGGCGGAACCGTGATCCTCTCCAGCCACGGTATGGACCTCGTGGAGCGCGTCTGCTCGCGGGTCGCGATCATCGTCGGCGGCGACGTGCTCGCCGAGGGGACGATCGAGGACGTGCGCGCCGGACAGACGCTGGAAGCGCGATTCGTCGAGCTCTCCGGCGGTATCGGCGAAGTGGAGGGGCTCGAGTGGCTGCACACGTTCTCCGACTGAGGGCTGCGCTCCTGATCGGGGCGCTGCGCGGCGAACGACGGGGACGCACCCTCGTCATGCTCGCCGTCGTCGTGGCGATCACGGCGGTCGTCTGCGCCGCGGTCCTGAGCCTCGACGACGTGCCTGTCGCCGTCGCGCGCACCGTGATCGTGCTCGGCAGCGCCGCGATCCTCCTGGGCTTCCTGGTCGGTCCGATCCTCGTCGGAGCCGTCGACCAGCTCGATCCCCGTCGGTTCGCCGTGTTCGGCGTCGACGAGAAGCAGATGCCGTGGATCCTCGTGCTGGCCGCCTTCGTCAGCGTGCCGAGCCTCGCTCTCCTCGCGGTGAACGTCTGCGTGTGCGTCGTCGCGGTGCAGCTCGGCGCCCCCTGGCCCGCCGCCGTCCTGATGACCCTGCTCGGGGTTCTGACCACGCTGCTGGCCTCGCGCATCGGCATGGCCGTGAACGCGCTGGTGCTCCCGGAGCGGCGCTCCCGTGAGCTCACGGCGCTGTTCGCCCTCGCGCTCGTCATCATCGCGTTCCCCGTCGCCGTCTTCCTCGCCTCCCTTCGCTGGGACGGGCATGTGCCGGGCGCCGTGGCGTCGATCACCGACACCGTCGGCCTCACACCGCTCGCAGCGAGCCCCGGCTTCCTCTTCGCCGTGGCCGTCGACGACACGGCAGGATCCTGGGTCGCCGGCATCATCGCCGTACTCACGGCCGCAGTGCTCTGGGTCGTCTGGAGCTGGCTGGTCAGACGGCTGCTCACCACGACCGAACGGCCGGTGACCTCTCGGGAGCGCACCGGACTCGGCTGGTTCGGGCTCCTGCCGTCCAATGCGTTCGGCGCGATCGCGGCCCGCAGCCTGGTCTACTGGCTCCGCGATCGCCGCTACATCATGAACCTCATCGTGGTGCCCGTCGCCGGCGTCCTCACGGTGTTCCCGCTGCTCGTCGCGGGCGTCCCGCTCGAGATCGCCGCGCTCGTCCCCGTGCCGGTGATGGCCCTGTTCTTCGGCTGGCTGCCGCACAACGACGTCGCCTACGACTCGACCGCCCTGTGGACGCACATCGCGAGCGGGGTGCGCGGCATCCCGGATCGGCTGGGGCGTCTGGTGCCCGTCGTGCTCGTCGCCGTGCCCGTGCTCGCGATCGCGGTGCCGCTCACGCTGCTCTGGATCTCCGACTGGCGGCTGCTCCTGCCCCTGACGGGCCTCGCCGCGAGCCTGCTCTTCTCGGCGCTCGGCATCTCCAGCATCGTCTCCGTCGTCGCGCCCTACGCGGTGTCGCGCCCCGGCGACAGCCCGTTCCAGCAGCCGCAGCGGCCGACCTCGCGCGGAGCGTTCGGTCCGGCGGCCGCGTTCCTCGGCGCCATCATCCTGAGCATCCCGACGATCTGGCTGTTCGTGCTCACGATTGTCGAGGGCTCGGAGTTCGCCCCCGCCACCCTGTGGGCAGGGATCGCGACCGGCGCCGGTGCGCTGGTGATCGGGGTCGCCGTCGGCGGTCGTGTGTTCGAGCGCGGAGGCGAACGTCTCATGGAGTTCGTCGAGACCGCGTGAGACCCGCCCGCTGAGCTCCTCGCGCGACTAGACTCGCGGGATGAGTACTCCGCTGGACAGCCCCGATCAGGGCGGCGTGGCAACGCTTGATCGCGAACTGGAAGAGCTCCTCCGAGAGGAGAACCTCGAACCGGGCGACCACGAGCGTTTCTCGCATTACGTGAAGAAGGACAAGATCCTCGAGTCCGCGATCACCGGCAAGCCGGTGCGCGCGCTGTGCGGCAAGAAGTGGACGCCGGGTCGCGACCCGGAGAAGTTCCCGATCTGCCCCACCTGCAAGGAGATCTACGAGTCGATGGTCGGCTGACCGACGTCAGTCGGCGTCGATGAACACCGTCGGGATCGCCGGGTCGGACTTGCTGAGCGCGAGAGCGCGAACGGGCAGTTCCTCGCGCACCCGAAGATGGTGCGCGCGAGCGGATACCGTGCCTTCGACGCCCTCGTAAGAGGTGTCGATGTCTCCCGCTTCGACGAACGTCACCTGCAGCGGGCGGCCCTGCGGATGCTCCGACGGGGTGTCGAGCTTCTCGAAACCGTCGGAGACGACCACGGTCTCCTCCGAGGCCACGCCGTCGGTCAGCGTGCGGAACGCCGCCTTCCTGCCTCCGTGTGACGCCTTGTCGGCCGAGGCCTTGGCGACGCCGATCCAGGCGCCGTCGGAGTCCTGCCGGGCGACCAGCTTGTAGACCATGCTCGCCGTGGGATAGCCGGAGCCGGTGACGACGGAGGTTCCCACGCCGTAGGCATCGACGGGTGAGGCGGCGAGTGCCGCGATCGCGTACTCGTCGAGGTCGCTGGTGACGGTGATCCTGGTGCCTGTGGCTCCGAGCTCGTCGAGCTGCGCCCTGACCTCCGCCGCGACGATCGGCAGGTCGCCGGAGTCGACGCGCACTCCGCCGAGTCCGGTGCCGGCGACGCGGATCGCGGTCTCGACGCCGGTGCGGATGTCGTAGGTGTCGACGAGCAGCGTGGTGCCGGTGCCGAGGCTGTCGATCTGCGCGCGGAAGGCGTCCTCCTCGCTGTCGTGCAGAAGCGTCCAGGAGTGGGCGGCCGTGCCCATGGTGGGCAGGCCCCATCGGCGACCGGCCTCGAGGTTGCTCGTGGCGCCGAAGCCGGCGATGTACGCGGCACGGGCGGCGGCCACGGCGGAGTGCTCGGCGGCCCGTCGCGATCCCATCTCCGCCAGCGGGCGCTCGCCCGCGGCGATGCTCATGCGCGATGCCGCGGTCGCGACGGCGGAGTCGTGGTTGAGGACGCTGAGGGCCAGAGTCTCCAGCACGACGGCGTCTGCGAAGGTCCCCTCCACCGTGAGGATGGGGGAGCCGGGGAAGTACAGCTCGCCCTCGCGGTAGCCGCGGATCGATCCGGTGAAGCGGTAGTTCTCGAGGTAGGTCAGCGAGTCGGCATCGACCACGTCGTTGTCGCGCAGGAATCGCAGCTCGTCGTCGCCGAAGCGGAAGTCCCGTAGGAGGGTCAGCAGGCGCCCTGTACCGGCGACCACGCCGAAACGGCGTCCACCCGACAAGCGGCGCGAGAACAGCTCGAACACGCTCGGGCGCGACGCGGTGCCGTCGCGGAGCGCGGCGGCGAGCATGGTCAGTTCGTAGCGGTCGGTCAGAAGCGCCGTCGACGTCGTCATGGGCTTCAGCTTAGTGAGCGCGGCGGAGAGCGCGTCGTGTGCGCGCGGGTAGGCTGGGGAGTCATGAATGACGCCCCGATCGGAATCTTCGACTCCGGTGTCGGCGGGCTCACGGTGGCGAGGGCCATCAGGGCCCAGCTGCCCCGTGAATCGTTCGTGTACATCGGCGACACGGCGCACTCGCCGTACGGTCCCAAGCCGATCGCCGACGTGCGACGCTACTCGCTCGAGGTCCTCGACACCCTGGTCGACCAGGGCGTGAAGATGCTGGTGATCGCGTGCAACACCGCCTCTGCCGCGATGCTCCGCGACGCCAGAGAGCGCTACGACGTCCCCGTGGTCGAGGTGATCGGCCCGGCCGTGCGCCGCGCCGTCTCGACCACGCGCAACGGGCGCGTCGGTGTGATCGGCACGGTCGGGACGATCGGCTCCCGCGCCTATCAGGACATGCTCGAGGTGAACGAGACCCTCGAGGTGTTCACGGCCGCGTGCCCCCGGTTCGTCGAGTTCGTGGAGGCCGGCATCACCGGCACCCCCGAGGTTCTCGCGGTGGCGGAGGAGTACCTGGCTCCGCTGCGGGATGCCGGCGTCGACACGCTCGTCCTCGGCTGCACCCACTACCCCTTCCTGCGCGGAGCGATCAGCTACGTGATGGGGGAGGGCGTGACGCTCGTGTCGAGCGATGACGAGACCGCCGGAGACGTCTACCGTCAGCTCGTGCGCGGTGACCTGCTCGCGCCGCCGGACGCCACGGCGACCTACGTCTACGAGGCGACCGGAGACTCGACGGTCGAGTTCACCGCACTCGCGAACCGGTTGATGGGCCGCGAGGTCCGCGACGTCCAGCTCGTGCAGACCGGGGTCATCGACCTTCCGGCATCCGTCATCGAATCGCTCTGAACCACCGAATCCCCTGACCGAAGGAAGTCCATGTCATCCATCGTCCGCGCCGACGGCCGCTCCACCGACCAGCTCCGCGAGATCACCATCGAACGGGGTTGGAGCGCTCAGGCCGAGGGCTCTGCCCTGATCAGCTTCGGCGGGACCAAGGTGCTGTGCACCGCATCCTTCACGAACGGTGTGCCCCGCTGGCTCACCGGCAAGGGCAAGGGCTGGGTCACCGCCGAGTACGCCATGCTCCCGCGAGCGACGAACAGCCGCAACGACCGCGAGAGCGTGAAGGGTCGCATCGGCGGCCGCACCCACGAGATCTCCCGCCTGATCGGCCGCGCGCTGCGCGCCGTCGTCGACACCAAGGCTCTGGGCGAGAACACGATCGTGATCGACTGCGACGTGCTGCAGGCTGACGGCGGCACCCGCACCGCCGCGATCACCGGCGCCTACGTCGCGCTGGCCGATGCGATCGAGTGGGGCCGGGAGAAGAAGTTCATCGGCCGGAACTCCACGCCACTGCTCGACTCCGTCGCCGCGGTGTCCGTCGGTATCATCGACGGAGAGCCCATGCTCGATCTGGCATACGTCGAGGACGTGCGCGCCGAGACCGACATGAACATCGTCGTCACCGGTCGGGGCCTGTTCGTCGAGGTGCAGGGCACCGCCGAGGGCGCGCCCTTCGACAAGCGCGAGCTCGACGCCCTCCTCGACCTGGGAGTCGCCGGCTGCGCAGACCTCAAGGAGCTCCAGCTGAAGGCGCTCGCGGGCTGATGCAGATCGTCCTCGCCACGCACAATCCGCACAAGGTGGCGGAGTTCCAGCAGATCACGGCGTCGACCCGCTCCGACCTGGAGATCATCGGCTACGACGGCCCTGAGCCGGTCGAGGACGGCGTGACGTTCGCCGAGAACGCGCTGCTGAAGGCGCGCGCGGCTGCTGCGCACACGGGGCTCGCGGCGCTGGCCGACGACTCCGGCATCTGCGTCGACGTGCTCGGCGGATCGCCCGGCGTGTTCTCGGCGTACTGGGCGGGGCAGAAGAAGGATGCCGTGGCGAACCTCGAGCTGCTGCTCGACCAGCTGCGCGACATCGCCGACCCGCATCGCGCGGCGCATTTCACCTCCGCGATCGCGCTGGTGACCCCGGAGGGCGCCGAGCACGTCGTGGTGGGGGAGTGGCCGGGGCGGCTCGCGCACACGGCGACCGGTGGGGGCGGCTTCGGCTACGACCCGATCTTCATCCCCGACGGTCAGCCGGCCGGAGAGGAGCGGTCGGTGGGCGACTTCACCGCGGAGGAGAAGCAGGCGCAGTCGCATCGAGCCCGCGCCTTCGCCGAACTCGGACCGCTGCTCGCCCAGCTGTGACGCACGACCGGGCGAACTGAGAATCATCACCATTCCCGACTAGCCGGAACCACGTCCTCGGGGCGTGGGCCCGGTCTAGCCTGGTCATATGCACGATCACGCACCCGCAGCAGGCGGCATCCGCTCGGCAGGCCATCGACGTCTGCTGACGATCTCGCTGTGCCTCACGGCGACGATCATGGTCGTGCAGGTCATCGGCGCCATCCTCACGGGTTCTCTCGCGCTCCTCGCCGATGCGGCCCACATGTTCACGGATGCCTCGGCGCTCCTGATCGCTCTCATCGCCGCGGCCGTCGCCGCGCGGCCGGCCGATGACAGGCGCACTTTCGGATATCAGCGCGCCGAGGTCTTCGGCGCCCTGATCAACGCGGTCATCCTCATCGCGCTGGCCGGATGGGTCGGCGTCGAGGCGATCGGACGACTGATCGATCCGGGGGAGGTCGAGGTCGCCGGCGGCCTGATGCTCGTCGTGGCGGCCGTCGGACTCATCGCCAACGCGATCTCGATGTGGCTCCTCAGCCGGGCGCAGCGCACCAGCATCAACGTGCGCGGGGCGTACCTCGAGGTCATGGGCGACCTGATCGGCTCGGCCATGGTGATCGTCGCTGCGATCGTGATCGTCACCACCGGATGGATGCCGGCCGACGCGATCGCCTCGATGTTCATCGCCGTGATGATCATCCCGCGTGCGATCTCCCTGCTGCGGGAGGTCTTCTCCGTGCTGGCCGAGTCCGCGCCCAAGGGCACGGCGGTGAGCGAGATCCGCACGCATCTGCTCGGCTACGAGGGCGTCGTCGGCGTGCACGACGTGCACGTGTGGCAGCTCACGCGAGGTGCACCGGTCTTCACCGCGCACGTCACCGTCGCTCCGGAGATGTTCGCGGACGGCCGCTCAGCGGCCCTGCTGAACGAGATGCAGTCCTGCCTCGCCGAGCACTTCGACGTCGAGCACTCGACGTTCCAGATCGAGCCGGCCGAGCAGTCCGACTGCGAACCGCACCACGCCTAGGCGGTCACGGCGCCCGTGTCGGGGATGCCCGGCCGGGACAGCATGATCGCGAGCACGATGAGCCCCGCGATCGGCACGAGCAGCCAGAACGCGTGGCCCCAGCCCTGGCCCGTGTCGCGCAGGCGGCGCACGAGCACGGCCAGGGTCGGCAGCAGCACCGCGATGCCCCACAGGCTCGACAGGATGGCGCCGAGGCTCGAGCCGTCGCCGACCGGCAGCACCTCGAAGACGCCGAGAGCGGCGGCGACGAGGGCGGAGAAGAGGATCCACCACCAGAACTCGGGGCGGGCGGCTCTGCCGGTGAAGTCCGCGTACTTGCGCAGCACGGTCGTGATCGCTTCGCCGAATGACATGGGCGTCCTCCTCCTGGTGGTCGCGCCCATCCTAGAGCGCGCCGCCACTCGCGCGGAGGATCACGCGTCGACGACGACCTCGGCGGGGGTCTTGTCCGGGCGCAGGCCGCGCCACCGCGCGTGGCGGAGGATGCCGTCGGGCGTCCAGTTCGCGAACTCCACCTCGCCCACGAGTTCCGGACGCACCCAGAGCGCGTCCGAGGCGTCGAGGGCTGGCACGCCGTCCAGGGGCGCAGCGTCGACGCGCAGCGGGGTGAGCTGCGCGAGCAGATCGTGCAGCATCCGCTCGGTGAATCCGGTGCCGACCCGGCCGACGTAGCGCAGCGCGATCGGATCGGGCACGGCGAGCAGGAGCGAGCCGATCGTGCCCTCTCTGTCGCCCTTGCCGGGGCGGATGCCGACGATCACCGCCTCCTGCATCCGCGTGTGCTTGAGCTTGAGCCACGACGGCGACCGCTGCCCCGGACGGTAGCGGGAGGAGGGATCCTTCACGACGACGCCCTCCAGCCCGAACTCGCGACTGGCGGCGAGGGCCGCGTCGATGTCGTCGAAGACTGGAGGGGCCTGCACCGGGGCGTCGAGATCGGCGACGACGTCCTCCAGGAGCGTGCGTCGTTGGGCGAGCGGCATCGAGGTGAGGTCGTGCCCGTCGAGGCGCAGGAGATCGAAAGCGAGGTAGAACACCGGCGTCCGCACCACCTCCCGCTCGATCTCCCGCGGCCTGGTCAGGTGCATCCGATTCTGCAGCAGGGAGAAGCTGGGGCACCCTGTGCCGTCGAAGGCGACGATCTCGCCGTCGAGCACGGCGTCGGCGACGGGCAGGAAAGGGGCGCCGTCGGCGGTGAGCTCGGGATAGCGGGCCGTGATGTCGGTGCCGCTGCGGGCGTGCAGCAGCATCCGTCCGCCGGACCACGTGCCCAGGGCGCGGATGCCATCCCACTTCACCTCCACCCACGGCTGCGGGCTCAGCCCCCTCGCGATGGCGGGGGTGCCGTTCTCGGCCAGCATGGGGGCGACGGGCGCCGGAGTGCCCGGCTCTGCGGGGCGCGGGATGCGCGCGTGCGCGCGGCGTGGGGCGGGGGCGGGCATCGGAGCCGAGACCGCACCCGTGGAGCCCGGGTTCGAGGGGCGGAACCCGGAGAACGGGTCGAGGCCGTCTGCCGCGCGCTCCAGGACCTGGTCGAGGTCGAGCTGGGCGAGAGCCGGATCGTCGAGCTCGTCCCAGGTGCGGGGCGCCGCGACCCACGGCTGCGCCCGGCCGCGCAGCGAGTAGGGGGAGATCGTCGTCTTCTTGCCGTTGTTCTGACTCCAGTCGAGGAACACCTTGCCGCCGCGGGCGGCCTTCGCCATGACGCTCGTCGCCAGCTCGGGGTGCTCGTTCTCGATCATCCTGGCCAGCTCCTTCACGACCTCGGAGATCTCCGCGCTCGTCTGCGCTCCGGGGAGTGCCGCATAGAGGTGGAGGCCCTTGCTGCCGCTCGTGACGGGGACGGTGTCGAGGCCCATGTCCGACAGGATGCCGCGCGCGATCCAGGCGACCTCGGCGCACTGCGCGAGCTCGACGCCGGGACCGGGGTCGAGGTCGAGGACGAGACGGTCGGGTCGACCGGGGAGTCCGTCGGGAGCGAAGCGCCACTGCGGGACATGCAGCTCGATCGCGGCCACCTGCGCGAGCCAGACGAGAGTCGCCACCTCATCCACGAGGGGGTACTCCTTGGGACCGTCCGAGTGACGGATCTCCTGCCGGGGGATCCACGACGGCGCTCCCCGCTCCAGCTGTTTGGTGAAGAAGGCGTCGGCGGGCTGTGCGGCGGTGCCCACGCCCTCGACCCAGCGCTTGCGGGTGACAGGACGGCCCGCGAGCTGGGGGAGCAGGAGCGGTGCGATCCGCGTGTAGTAGGCGATGACCTCGCCCTTGGTGGTGCCCGTCTCGGGGTAGACGACCTTGTCGAGGTTGGTGACGCGCAGGCGGCGGCCGTCGACCTGCACCATCTGAGCATCCGCGACCATGACGCCAGCGTAGTCAAGGGACTGGTCGTGACGGGTGTGACTGGTGTCTACTGGTGTGATGAGGACGATCTGGAAGGGCGCACTGACCTTCGGTCTCGTGAACGTGCCGGTCAAGGTGTACTCCGCGACCGAGGACCACGATGTGCCGCTGCATCAGGTGCATGAGAAGGACGGCGGACGCATCCGCTACCAGCGGACGTGCGAGGTGTGCGGTGAGACCGTCGCGTACGCCGACATCGATCGGGCGTACGTCGACGAGGGGCAGACCGTCGTGCTCACGAAGGACGACCTCGCCGCGCTCCCCGCCGAGAAGAGCAGGGAGATCGACGTCGTCGAGTTCGTCCCCTCCGACCAGGTCGACCTGCTCACCCTCGACAAGCCGTACTACCTCGAGCCCGACTCGAAGTCGCCGAAGGCGTACGTGCTGCTGCGCAAGACGCTCGAGCAAACCGATCGCACCGCGATCGTGCGGTTCACGCTGCGGCAGAAGACCCGGCTGGCGGCGCTGCGCGTGCGCGGGAAGGTGCTGGTGCTGCAGACGCTGCTGTGGGCGGACGAGGTCAGAGAGGCCGAGTTCCCGGTCCTCGACGAGGACGTGACGATCTCGAAGAAGGAGCTGGAGCTCTCCTCGTCTCTCGTGGAGAGCTACTCGGCCGACTTCGACCCCGAGGCGTTCGTCGACGAGTACCAGAAGGAGCTGCGCACCCTCATCGACGCCAAGATCGAGGCGGGCGACACGTTCGATGCCGCGGTGACGTTCGGAGAATCGGATGCCGAGGCGGCGGGCGGAGAGGTCATCGACCTGATGGAGGCGCTGCGCGCCAGCGTCGCGCGATCGAAGGAGCAGAAGGCGAAGAACGCCGGCTGAGCCGGGTCAGTTCTTGTCGTCGCCGTCCAGGTCGAGCGCGAGCGCCTCGGCCTCAGCGGCATCCGTCACGACGTCCTCACCGGCGGCCGCGGCCTTCTTCGCCTTGTAGCGCTCGGAGAGGTAGTGCCAGAGCGTGACCAGCGCGGTGCCGCCGACAGCGGCGAGCAGGATCAGGTCGATGTAGCTCTCCACGAAGTGGGCGACCGGCGGGATGAACCCGATCAGGTAGCCGAACATCGTCAGGCCGAAGCCCCAGAGGATCGCGCCGATGAGGTTGTAGAGCGTGTACCGGCGCCACGGCATGTGCCCCACGCCCGCGGCGACAGGCGCGAACGTGCGCACGATCGGCACGAATCGGGCGAGAATGACGGTGATGCCGCCGAAGCGCTCGAAGAACGCGTTCGTGCGCTCGACGTTCTTCTTGCTGAACAGGCCCGATTCCTTGCGTTCGAAGACCGCAGGGCCTCCCTTGTGCCCGATCAGGTATCCGACCTCGCCGCCGACGAAGGCGGAGAGCCCGATCAGGAGCGCGACGATCCACACGTTGATGCCGAACACGCCGTGCGGCAGCGTCGCGGAGGTGTGCGACAGGAGTCCCGAGATCACGAGGAGCGTGTCGCCGGGCAGGAGGAAGCCGATGAGGAGCCCCGTCTCGGCGAACACGATGAAGCACACCACGAGGAGAGCCCAGGGGCCGGCGTTGCCGATGATGGTGGCGGGGTCGAGCCAGGGGATGAGAGCGGCGTGATGCATGGGGGTCCCGTCGGAGAAAGATGTGCGGCGGTCGAGTGTCTGATCGCACAGAGTGCGATCGAACAGTGCGGAAGGTGGGACTTGAACCCACACGCCCTAGGGCACAGGAACCTAAATCCTGCGTGTCTGCCAATTTCACCACTCCCGCGCGGTGGAATCAGTCTACTGACCGCCGTCCAGAGCGATCCTGAGCATCCGCCCGGACCCGGGCTGTGGATAACTTCCGCGGCCGCTCCGTGAATCTTGCGAGGATGCTCGGGTGCTCCCACCCTCCGTCCTCGTCGCCGAACGCCTTCGCATGCGGCTGCGCGCCGAGGGCACCGATCCGTCGATCGATCCCGATGCGGCCCGCCGGGTGGCGCTCGCCGAGGTCCGCCGCTTCAACGATGCCGCGCTGTCACGCGGCGAGGCGATGATCGACGACGAGCCGGGGTGCGTGCGCGAGGTGCTCGCCGCCGTCAGCGGCTTCGGTGCTCTGCAGCCGCTGCTCGACGACCCCGAGATCGAGGAGATCTGGTGCAACGGCCCCGAACGGATCCACGTCGCGCGCGGCGGCATCGCCGAGCGCGTCGATCTGCGCTTGACCGAGACGGCGCTGCGCGATCTCGTGGAGCGGATGCTGCAGTCGACGGGGCGCCGGGTCGACATCGGCCAGCCGTTCGTCGATGCCTCCCTTCCCGACGGCTCGCGGCTGCACGTCGCGATCGCCGACGTGGTGCGCGGTTCCTGGGCGCTCAATACGGCCAACAACAACACATACCCGTTGAAGCATCCAAACTCCATGCTGGGTTCGAGAGGACCGATATGCTCGCGAACATGAAGACTCGGACACTCGCGCTTCCTATTGCTCTGGCCGCCCTGCTTCTAACCGGATGCTCTGCGACGTCGCTCGATTCGATCGCAAGTGACTGCGGTGGCGATGCTGCTGGAGTACGCTCAGATGACTCCGGCCTCGTAGTCGAAGCAGGCGGCGAAGCGCTGACCTGCGTCATCACGAAGACCTTCTCTGACAAGACGGACCAGTACTCGGTCGCGATGGCTGTCGATGCTGGGCCGGGTCAGGAGACTGAGGTAGACGGACGTTCAATCAAGGTGTCCAACCTCGGCGGCTCGACCGTCGTCTTCATCGGAGCGAAGTAGCGCATGACGTGACGACCATGCTTGGTCGCGAAATGCCGCTACCTGTGGGCGCTGTGCGCCGTTGTGACCCAAGCTTCAAGGTCGTCTTCGAAATAGCGGACTCGTCCGCGCAGGGTGAACGATCGGGGAGCGTCGCCTCCGGTGCTCCGTAGGTTGTAGAGCGTCTGAACGGCTAGGCCTGTGATGGTGGACACTTCCTGGATCGTGAGGATCTTGCGCACCTGCTTATCCTTGCTGCCGAGAATGCGCTCCTCGGCGGGGTTACGGGTTCCGTCCGCCTTGGATCTCAGCGTCCATCCGGTTCCGTGCTCGTCTCGGTAGATCTCCCAGCGTTTACTCCGGGTGTGTCGGCTCATCTACGATTGCCGGATGAATGATGACGTCGGTCAGCCTCGCTGCCCGGACTGCGGGACTGTGATGCGTGATCACCCGCGCGGGTTCGTGTGCGCGTGCGGACACGCCGAGGACCACGGCGCCGAGCTCGACGCGATCGTCATCCCTCCGGAGTTCGACGGCCCCACCCTTCACGGTGGCTGACGTCGGAGCGCCGACGTAGACTCATCTCCTCGGCCGGAGGAAGGAACGCCGGCATTGGGAAGCGCAGGACCACTGACCCGGGCGCGGGTCGCGCGTGAGGCTGAGTGGAGACAGATCCGCACCGCCGCTCTGAAGGGGCCGTTGCAGTCGCTCAGCGACCGCGAGCTCGATCTCAACACGCAGCCCGTCACGGTCTACCCGCGGGCCGCGCAACGCCGCGTGCGGGCCTGGGTGCGGTTCGGCCCCGAGGCGGTCCGCGTCGACGCGCGGATCGTGCGCTCGACACCGCGGGCGGCGGGGATCGAGTTCTCCGCTGAGGAGACCACGTACCGCTGCTGGGTGTGGGGCAACGCGGTCGTGATCGACGACGTCGGCGGCGAGGCGTAGGGTCACTGCCATGTGTGGACGATTCGCGATGGACGCTGGCACCGACGAGCTCATCCGGGAGTACGTCGCCGACGGCGGGCGCCCGGAGGACTGGTGGAAGGACTTTCACGGCGCGTACTCGATCGCCCCCACCGACGACGCGGTGATCATCCGCGACCGCGGCGAAGGCCGCATCCTCGAACTCGTCAGGTGGGAATGGCAGAAGCCCGCAAACCGCCCCAAGGGCGCGCCGATCATCAACGCGAGGATCGAGAAGCTCGCCACCGGGTTCTGGGCACCCGCGTTCTCCGCGGCCCGGTGCATCGTCCCCATGCGCGGCTACTTCGAATGGACCGGCGACAAGACCCCGAAGACCCCGCACTTCCTCCACGGCGACGGGCTGCTCTCCGCCGCCGGGCTGACGTGGTCGATGGAACTCCCGAATGGGGAACGGTCCCGGTGCATGGTCGTCATCACCCGCGAGGCGCGAGACGCATCCGGGACGGTGCATGACCGGATGCCGGCATTCCTCACCCCCGACACGTGGGATCAGTGGCTCGCCCCGGAGAAGCTCACCGGACACGCGAAGATCGACACCCTCGCGATGCTCGACCACACCTCCGCCGACGTCGCCTCCACCATCCGCGAGCACATCGTCGACACGAAGGTCAACAACGCCCGCACCGTCAACCGCGACGACCCGTCTCTGCTCGCCCCGGTCTCCTAGGCTGGACTGATGCTTGTTGGAATGATCCGCCCACGAGGCCAGCAGACTACCGACGTCACCGGCCCGTCCCTCGAAGACGTGCAGCAGCAACTCGAAGCGCTCCGCCCCGATGGGTACGAGCTCGTCAACGCCCCGGCCGAGATGATCAAGGGCGCCGCCCTGATCAAGACCACCGGCACCTACCAGCGTCGTGATGACGTCCGCGAGATCGAGGCCGACGACATGACCGCGCTCGAGGCGAAGGTGCCCGACGGGTGGCAACTGCTGTCCGTCCGGGAGGAGTAGCCCTGGAACGACAGAAGACCCCCACCCTCCCGGAGGAGAGTGGGGGTCATCTGCGTCAGAGCATGGGCTGCCAGACCGGGGGAGGGAGCGGCCTGGGGCGTTCGACAAGATCTGAAAGACGGTGGGGCGTGTCCGTGAACCGTAGGCGTGATCGTGCGGGAAGCAGCCCGAGACCGTCGAGAAGGAGGGCACCCTCGCCAGCCACCGCGACATTCACCGAGAACGCGGCCGCCCCGGCGAGTTCCACTGTTCCGACGGCATCGCGGGTCACCCCGATCGAGACGGCCGCAGCGCCCGCAAACACGAGCACGCCTGCCGCGTCTCTGGTCACCCCGAAAGTGGCCTGACCTGTGGCCGTGAGCTCAATGGTGCCGGCGGATTCTCTCTCCACGCCGACGGTGGCGAATGCTGCGCCGGAGAGCGCGACGGCGCCGGTGCCAGTCCGGGCCATGCCAATGCTGCGGCCCGCCGTGCCCGTCATGGCCAGCGCGCCGGGAGCGACGCGAGCGGATGCTCCGACCGCGACAACACCAGCCACGTTCGAGACCTGCACTGCACGGGCGCCGCGCGCGTGCGCGGTGTTGTAGTTCGCCTGTGAGGCGGCGATGTGCCCGACGACCGGTTTCCCGAAGCTGAGAATGCTGGCCCACGTCCCCGCGGCGGCGGCGTACTCCATGCCGAGGATCGACCAGCTGCCCTGATTCGCTGTGAGGAGCGCGGCGTCCGCCTCGTAGAAGTACCCCCACGTCTGATACCCGCGCGCGGCAGCGGACGATGCGATCCCGCCCCCCGTGCCGACGCCGTACGCCTTCACGACGATCTTGGAGGGGCCGCCGTGCGCGTCGAGCAGGTCGAGGAACTCGGTCTGGTTCGTATTCGTCTTGTTGTCGACGATCACGACATGCGTGGGTGTCCACCGGTCCAGGAAGTCGACGAGGCGCATGTACGGGCGCGGGGTGCCGGCGCTGTTCAGCGTGTTCTGGTAGCCCTGCAGCTGCGCCCAGGTCATCGCGGATACGTCAGGCAGGCCGGTGGTCTGCGAGGTGCGGTTCGGGGACGAGTCGTGCAGGCACACAAGGACACCATCGCTGGTTCGCTGCGCAGAGACCTCGAGCGCCCCATACCCGGCCAGCACGGCCTGCTCGTACGCGTAGGCGGACATCTCGGGCCAGTTCGCGGACCCGCCACGGTGCGCCCATGTCGCCCCCGGTGTGGCGAGCATGGCCGTCACCGATGAGAACCCTGCCGGGTACGTCACCGGGACGGTGGCCCCTCCCGTGAGGGAGCCCGTGTATACGCGCGTCGAGGATGCGCCCGTGAACGTCGCGGATGCGCCGTCAGCGGTCGTGTCGTCCTCGACCCGGTACCCCACCCACAGTGCGGTGCGGGAGCCGGTCGTGGAGGT
The DNA here is from genome assembly GCF_042887445.1 of Microbacterium sp. NPDC057944. Classification (NCBI taxonomy): domain Bacteria; kingdom Bacillati; phylum Actinomycetota; class Actinomycetes; order Micrococcales; family Microbacteriaceae; genus Microbacterium; species Microbacterium sp. NPDC057944. The sequence goes on along the minus strand of NZ_JBHVPJ010000003.1, from coordinate 91,300 downwards.
GTTCAGCGTGTTCTGCGCGTTGCCGAGCATCGTGTACCCGACCGGAGGTGTGGTCGGGGCGTGGCTGATCCCGGCGGTGCATTCCGCGGCGAACGCCGCGAACGAGATCGCCGGGCCCTTCGACAGGGTGCGACCGTTGAACGACGCGGTGGCCGCCGCGACCGTGTCCCCGCCGAACGTCCCGTACCCGACGCCTTCGAGTGTGCCCGGTGCGTCGGGGGTCCAGGGGATCAGCATGCCCACTTTGCGGGATGCCGAGTTCTGCACCGTGTACGACGCCGGTTCCGCGGCGGCATCGGACACCGACTTCCACCACATGCCGCCGTACCGCCGTGTCGACGACGGCCCTGCGGACGGTGCGCTGAACAGAGTGAACCCGGCAGGCACCGTCCACGACACGGCTGTCGAGCTCTCCTGATCCGTCGCGAACAGCAGCAGCACCTGCCCGTCGACGAGATCGACGGGCTTCGAGATCGAGAAGCTGTTCACGGCCGTGGAGGTGCCGCCGAACGCGGGGGTGCCGAACACGGCCATGCGCAGACTCCTTCTACGGGACGCTGATCGTCGGGATCGCGGTCACTGTCGCTTGACCGGGCAAGGGGCCCGTTGAGGACGCGAGCGGAAACCCGGCGATGAACGTCGCACCGTTCCACACCCCGAGGTGCGTGTACGTCCCGGCGGGGACATCGAAGACGACCGCTGTGCCGGCAACGACACCGTCGACAGCACCGCCCGCCCATGTTGTCGGCTTCCGCGCGTACGCCGGCGAACCGCCAGTCGCCTCCGCGGCTCCGGACGTTCCGGGGTCAGTGGTGTGAAGGCTGATCGTGTTCCCAAGGGCCGTGACCGCGAGAGCGGCGGCCTCTTTCGTCGCGTTCGTGAATGCCATGATCAGTCCTTCCGATCGCGACGCAGGGATGCGCCCGGTGTGAATCGCTGCTCGAGCGCGGATGCCGTGGACTTCGCGATCAGCGCGTAGGACGCCTGCACGACGACGATCGCGAGCAGAACCAGCACGGGCCACTGCGGAATGACGTCGCCGGTGTACGCGTAGTAGAACGCGAGCACGACGCCGGCGAGGACCACGGCGAAGATGATCGCGAGCGTCTTCCTCTGCCACGGCTTCTGCACGAACGGCAGCGCGCCGTTGAGGATACCGACGACGTACGGTGCGAGCAGGCCGAGCAGCACGAGCATGCCGGCCGGGATGGTCGGGAGAGTGATGTCCATCAGGACTCCTTCGTGAGTTTGTTGATGATCTGGTTCGACTTCGTGATGTGCTCGTCGAGTCGGCCGGTGAGCTCGTCGATGCGGGCGTTGTCGCGGTCGAGCTTCTCCTCCATGCGGTTCGTCTGATCTCGCAGCGACTTCCCCGAGTTCGGGAACAGCTCGTGCTCCACACGCATGACGCGCTCCATCAGTCCGAGCCGAGCGGGGACGCCAGGGCGGGCTTCCTCGCCCATGACGTCGTCGAGGAAGTCGGCGAGCTTCTTCAGCAGCGGCCACACCTTCCGGACGACGCCCCAGACGAGAGCGGCGGCAGCACCCCAGGCGATCACTGTCCAGACGGACAGTCCTTCAAGGAACGCCTGAATCTCCGCGGGCATCAGCGCTGCTTGGCGAGGATGCGCTCGACCTCGTCGAGTTCCCAGTTCACGGCCCCGGCGCCCATCGCGACCAGCTGGTCGATCGTCTGCTGGTGAGCGAGCTCGGTGAGCACGCCACCGGACCAGACGTAGCGGGTGCCGTTGCCGCCGAGGACGTTCACGATCACGTCGTCGCTCTTGCGGCCCCCGACGATCGCGTTGATGCGGGCGTGTGTGGATTGGGCGCACTCGACCCGACCTGGGGCGATGACGAGCGCGCGGACCTCCTCTTCAGAAACCAGGGGCACGACATGCCCCTGGATTCCGAGGGACTGTCCGCCGGATGAGGTGATGAGTTCAGCCATGTCGTCCTCCCAGACGATCGAAGGAGAAGGCGCAGGTTCGGACGAACCCCCACCGGAAGGGACGGCCCCGATCCGAGCCGTCAGGAACGGGACCGGGTCGACCTGCGCCCCGTTCACAACGACCTCGAGGTGATGGTGGACGCCGGACACGTTGCCCGTGCGGCCCATCACCCCCAGCCCATCCCCCGCACGCACGAACTGACCGACGCGGACAGCCGTGGACGCCAGGTGCATCGATCGGGTCAGGAAGCCGTCGTGCTGCACCCACACCTGAGTGCCGCCCGCTCCCCAACCGGGCGGGACACCGACCACCGTCACCCGCCCGGCAGCCACCGCACGCACCTGCGCGTAGCCGACGAAATCCGTGCCCCGGTGGAACGTGGAAGCTCCCGCCACAGGCGCTGTGCGGGGCCCGTACGGGGACGTGATCCGCGGTCGGACCGCTGACCCGTTCGGCCACAGAAAGTCGCTCACGATACCCCCTAGTCGCCGATGAACCGGATCCCGAACCAGGACTGGTTCGGGAAGCTGTTGTCCCAGTTGACCGACGCGGCCACCGAGGCGCCGAAGATCCGGATAACGTCGCCGGCCGCGCAGCGGAGCCGCTTGAAGCCCTGGGGAAGCGCGACCGCGGCGGACCCGGCGACGCCCTGGGCGTACCCCGACACGTCGCCGAAGCTGCCGAGGGCCGGCTTGTTGACGCTGATGAACAGGTCCGCCGCGCCGGAGAACTGGCCCCCGAAGTCGATTTCCCACTCGCCGGCGTACGGGATCGTCCAGCCGTTGCTGTACGCGGCGATGCCCGCTTCACGCCAGTCCTCGGTCCACAGGTTGTTGGTGGATAGGTCCTGGCTGATGCTGGCGTTGGTGATCGACTTTGCCGTGGCGGAGCGCTTCATTCGGGCGCTGAGCCCGTACCAGGCGGATCCGGACCACCGGTAACGGGCGCCAGCGGCGACGCACCGATCTCCGACACTGAGCAGACCTCCATAGGAGGTGCCGAAAGAGTCAGCTGCCCCCTTGTTCACGAACTCGAGCAGGCCGCTCGCCGGCATCCACCATGCGCCGGTCGACTCGGTCGTGTACTCGATTCGGTGTGCTCCGCGGGCGTCCGCGCGGTGGACGACGAGGGGCTTCGTTGACGATGGCGCCTGTCCCGCCGCGGTCAGATCCGTGACCAACTGGGCACGGTCGGAGGCATTCGCGACAGGGACGATGTCGCGGATCGAGTTGCCGAACGCATCGAACAGCGTTCCCCGGTTGAAGGACTGCTCTGTTCCGGTCGGCTTTGTGTGCCGGCGGGCGTTAGTCGTGGGCATCAAGCACCACCTCTCCGCGCGACTCGTGCCACGCTTTGTGTCCCGTTTCGTGCGCGACGATCGCGAAGCACAGCGGGCAAGTTGAGTAGATTCCGTTCGTCTCCGGTACGGGGTCAGGTGCGTCGTCCACGTGGCCTCCTATGCGATGACCGTGTACTGGACGGTCAGTGCCATGCCGTCGGCGTGAACAGGTGCCCGGTCCGGTGTTCCGGAGAACCCGGCGTAACTGCCGCCGACCGTGATGAGGCCCTTCGATGCGCCCGTTCGGAACGACTCGAAGACGCTCGATGGCAGGTCGACGAGTGCCCCCTGCCCGGACAGGAGTCCTGGGGATGCCGCGGTGGCTCCCGCCCCAGTGGGTGCGCCTGGCGGTTGGGAGCCCTGCGGGGACGGCTGCAGGACGGCTGCCCGGCCGCCAGATGACGAAGAGTCCGCGCGGTAGACCGCCACCTGCATGCGGTCGATGGATACCGCGTTGAGTGACTGAATCTGGTCCCCGTACACGACGAGACCGGTCATCGGGCCGGAGCCGAAGTCGTTTCCCTGCCAGAGCGTGGATCGACCACCGTAACGGTCGGTGTTCCACGAGTCCCAGCGGGACTGTGCAGCCTTCCAGGATCCGGACCACAGGGGCAGGATCGTGGCCTGGCGTTGCACAGACTGGCCGGGGTTCGTGCCTCCGCCACCTGGCTGGCCGGGATTCGTGTGGTTGAAGTTGCCGGAAGGGCCGAGCACGAACACGGGGAGACCGAACTTCGACTCCGACCGCAGCACATGCACCGCCGTGCCCGACGTGTATGTACCGGGGGCATAGGGGAGCACGTAGGAGGCACCCAGCGTTGAGACCGTCAGAGTGCCGACGCTGGAGTTCACGGCAGTGACCACACCGCCGACGAGCGGAATCCCTGGTGCGACCGGCCCCAAGCACATGGTGGTTCGCCCGCCATCGAGCGGGGAGCGCATCAGTCGGACCAGCCCGTTCGCCGGGTAGATTGCCGGGCTCGCGGGTACCCACAGGCCGGGGGATCCGCCGATGCTGACCTGCACAAGCCCGTTCTCGACGTCGAGGCCGAGTAGAGCGCCCGTGATCATCGCGCCAGCGTCGGCGCCAGGGCGCAGACCCTCGGGCAGCGGGGCGGAGAGCTCGTACGCGTCCAGTTCGAACACGGGCACCTCCTAGTACACGGCGATGTCGACGCGCATCTCGCCATCGGCAACGGTCAAAGGCATTTCGACACCGACGACGTAGCCCCACTCGCGGGATGAGCGCGGCTTGCCCTTGTCGACGAACAGCTGCACGGCGTCGTCGAGTTCGATCCGCGCATCCGGGGCCATCTGCACCTTGCGGACACGTGACTGCCGGACACTGTTGTTCCGCATCGTTGTCGCCGCCGCGCGGCACTGCTCTTCGTCGTCGAGGATTGGTGAGGAGAAGAACTTCGGCACCGGATGGTATTCGCCGTCGGGGTTCATCGGCCCATCCGCGACGGTCACAACAGCGAAAGCGTCGACACCGTTGGCGCTCGACCGGGCCACGAACACGTTGTATGCGCCTTCGCGAGAGTCGTGCGTGGGGGCTCGCGTGATCGTTCCGCCGTCGCCGTCTGACAGGGTGACGATCGGGGAAGGGATCTCGGGCAGCGGGGGGAGGACGACGATACCGCCGTACGAATCCTCACGAAGCCGCGCCGGCCACGCATCAGCGATCTCGTACAGCCCCTTCAGTCGGTCTTCGTCCCACTCCATCGCCTTCGGGCAGTCGCGGTCGATCAGGGCCGGGTCGAACTGCACGCTCATATACCCGGGGGTCAGGCGAGCGAACTCGGAGCGTAGGGTTCCGTCGTCGCGGGGGCCGGTCGCCTGGGTGAGGCGGTCGTCCGCGACGGCCTGCAGCATCCCTGCCGCGGTCACTTCGATCTGACCGTCAGCGCCGTCCGTCCAGTCTGCGATCTGGAAACGGCCGAGCCGGGTGATGACACCCTCGACGAGAATCGAGACGTCGAGCACCTGCCCGAATCGGGCGAGAGGATCCGTGGGTTCCGTGGGCCGCCAATACCGGGTCCGACCGTCTTCGACAGACGACCCAGCTACCGTCAGCCGCAGATCTGACTGCACCTGTTGGCCCACGCTCCACGTGATCTTCCCCCGCAGCACGGGGATCTCGTCGGCGAGGACGGTGCCGCCCAGCCACGAAGACACCATGGGACGCCAGGAAGCGGCCGCCGCGAGGACGGACGCGGAAGGGCCAGCACGCATGTCGCCCCCTCGTCAGATCGTTGACCAGTCGAAAGCGTCGATCTGGTCCCACGTGTACGTCGACATCAGGGCGCCGATCTGGTCCCATGTGCGGCCCGCGAGGGCTGCTTCGACGTCGTCCCAGGAGAACGCCCCCAGACGCACGTCGAGGTAAGGGTCATCGATGAGCGCGTACGGGATGGTCCAGATGCGGAGCCCCTTGCGGGGAAGCATCCTGGAGCCGAGGCTCCCGTAGGTGATGACTCCGACAGGGTCGATATCGGGGAGGTCTGTGCCCAGGCGGTACAGCAGCGGCTCCCCGGTGGCGAGGAGCTCGTGGAAGTCGGAAGCCTGGTCGTTGGCGACCTCGACGTTGAACGTGCCCTGAACGTCTCCGGTTACGTCGTAGCGGACGACGGGCCGTCGACGTCCAGCGACCCGGAACGTCTGCTGTCCGGATTCCATGCTGGTGTCGAGTGAGCCCTCGGAGAGGATGAGCGCTAGTGCCCGTGAGCCGTTCAGCGATTGCAGCACGAAGTCGCTCGCGAAGGGAATCGTGAGTGGGGTTGTGTTCTGCGAGGCCCCAGCGGCGGTGTACGTGTACACGACCGGTTGGTTGCCGGGCGCCCGGTTGTCGGCGAGGGTGAGCTGGCTACCGTCTCCGATGCCTTCTCCGCCGGGGACTGTCCATGTGCGCCCGCCGGCGGCCCCGACGAGAGTCCAGGGGACTCCCGTGGAGGTCGCGCTGACGACGATCTGCACGATCTGAGGGGATCCGCCACCGATCAGCGTTGCGGTGATCATGTGCGTCTCCCTCCGCGTCTCCACGGTGTGGATGCCGCACGCTGGACCTTGCCCGCTTCGCCTTGCACGTACGCGGGGAACGCCTGCCCGTCGGCGAGCACAAGGTAGACAGTCTCGGGGAACGCCACGGTCGACGGCGGCGCGGCGGGCCCTGTGGCCCCACCTGCTGCGAACGGCTGTGCGCCCGCGGGAACGTACGTGCCGCCGAGGATGCTGGCTGTCTCCGCCATGATCTGCTCGGACCGTGCTCGCTTCGACGGCGCGAGGGGAATGTACGCCTCGCCACCTGTCTCGGGCTCAGCCCACACCCGGTACTCGCCGGCGCGAGCGAACTGCGCGATGTGATTCTCCGAGCGGCCACCGTTCGCGAAGAACGACACGGACGGGACGACCCCGCCCTGAGCGAACTGGACGATCCCACCATTCGCTTCCTTCAGGACAGTCCCGGCGCCCACCACAGAAGACGCGAGCGGGATGTTCCAGGTCTTGCCGGTCAGGTTGTTGAGGTCCCGCCAGATCCCTCCGAGTTGGTTCTGCACGGCCGCGGTGTTCGCGATGATGTTGATCTCACGCTGGGATGGAATCGCAAGGACACTGTCCCGAAGCGCCGCCGCTTCCTCGTCGGTCGCCCCCATCGCGATCGCCGCGTCGTAGAGCTTCTGTCGAGAGACTTCCAGCGTCGAGATGAATGACCCAGTGTTGCCGTCCAACTGCAGCTGAGCGGCCGCAGCATCCCAGGCGTCCTTCGCAAGGCCGACGAGCATCTCCTTGTTGTCCGCACCTGCCTGAGTGGCCGTGTCGAGTCCGCGGCCGAACCCTTCGGCGCCGCTCGTGATCTGGGCGATCTGCTCTTCGACTTCGCGGAGAGTGTTCTGGTAGTCGACGTTCGCGGTGATCGCGTCCTGATTGACTCCGTTGGCCTCGTTGATCTGGTCGATCAGCTGGGACAGCTTGGAACTCAGGTCGTCGACTGCGCCGGCCTGCTCGAGGTACGCATCGGCTGCTGTTGTCGCGGAGCCGGCGGAGTCCTTCGTTGCGGAGTCTTCCTGCCCCTTGAGCTTGATCGCCTCATCGATCGCGATGTTCTGCTCACCGATGCCGTTGGTCATCGCGTCGACAGCGTTCTTCGCGTCGAACATCGACATGCCGGTCTGCTCAGAGATCTTGCCCAGCGCCTCCTGGTCGCCAGCAGCAGCCTTGTAGTACAGGCTGAGGTCATCCATCGCGGCCTGGTTACCCGTTGCCGCGTCGGTGACAGTTTCGAGGCTCACACCGAGCTTCTCAGCGGCGTCGTAGGCGGACTGCCAGTTGAACGTGAGGAAGTCTCCACCCTTCTTCAGCTCGTCGACGGCGATGTCTCGGGCGGCGGCGCTGACGCGCTTCGTACCGGATTCGATCGTGTCGGCGTACGATTCGGCGAGTTGGCGCGCTTCTGCCTGCTTCGCCATCAGCATTCCAACGATGGTGATGATGCCGGTGAGCGCGATGCCTGCTGCAGCACCAACGATTGCCGTCTTCGTGAAGCTCATGCTGGTGTCGTCGAGCGTGGCCTTGAGCTCGATGAACTTCGCGCGTGCGCCGACCGCGCCGCCGGCGAACAGGAGGATCGCTGCGGTGGCGACGCCGAGGACGAGCGCGGTCGCTTGGATCGGCTGCGGTGCTTCACCGTACAGGTCGACGAGCTCCGTGAGGCCCTGCGTCATCCCGCGGAGGACGTCGTTCGCCGCAGACCCGGTCCGGATGAGGGCGGTATCGAACGCGCCGCCGAGCTTCTCGATGTCACCGGCGAGGTTGTCCTGACGCATCGCCGCCTGAGTGGCCGCGTACCCGGAGTCGTTGACCGCGTCGGTCCACGCCTGAACTTTGTCCGCTCCGCCTTCGTACAGCAGCGTCGCAGCGTTCAGGGACTCGTTGCCGAAGATCCGCCCGAGCGCAGCAAGCCGCTCCTGCTCAGTGAGACCGCCCAGACGGGTGCGCAGTTGCTCGGCGATCCCCGCCATCGACAGCATGTTCCCGTTCCCGTCGAACATGCTGATGCTGTACTTCTTCATCTCTTTCTCGGCGGCTGCGGACGGCGCCTGGAGCGAGGCGAGAACACCGCGCAGCGACGTGCCTGCCTTTTCGCCGATGATGCCCTGCGTCGCGAAGTACGCGATCGTGCCGGCCGTCTCGTCGAGGGAGAGCCCCACGGACCCGGCGAGCGGGCCCACGTAGGACAGGGCGAGGGCGAGGTCATCGACCGAACCCTGCGCCTTCCCGGCACCTGCGGCGAGAACATCGGAGACGTGCGCGGCCTGCTCGGCGGGGAGACGGAACTGGGTGAGCGTGGTCGCCATGATCTCCGCCGAGCGCGCGACCTGCAACTGCCCTGCGGCAGCGAGAGCGAGCGCACCATTCAGGGACCCGCCGATGATCTGGGAGACGCTCTGACCGGCCTTCGCGAGCTCTTCTTCGGCGGCGGCGGCTTCGGAGGCGCTGTACGCGGTGTCCGCGCCAGCATCCAGGGCAGCCTCGCCGAGAGCACGCTGTTCCTGCGCGGTCGCCATCGTCGCAGCGCGCACGTTCGACATCGCCGCACCGAACTCCGTGGACTTCACCACGGACAACGTCACGAGGGCGGCGACGGCGACACCGGCCGCGAGGAGAGCAACGGACAGCTGCTTCGCGGAGGCGATCTGCTGTTCCGTGGACTGCTTCTGCTTGTCCTGCTCCTCGGACGCCTTCTTCGACTTCTTGCCGACCTCTTCGGTGGCCTTGCCCTGCTCGTCGAGGGGCGCCTTCGCGGCCTTCGCCTTCTTGCTGGCCTCATCGGTGGAGGTGCCGAGGCCGTCGACCTGGCCCTTCGCGGTCTGCGCGGCCTTCCCGGTCTTCTCGACCGCGTCCTGCGCGTCAGCCTGGTCCTGCTTGAAGACCTGCGCCCCGAGAGTCTGGAGCTTGAAGACCAGGCTCCCGGCGTCGAATGCGGACATCGTCAACCGCCTTCCGCAACCATGTGCCGTTGATGTCGAGCAAGCGACCCACCGCACTGCGGACGAAGTGCCACGTGTGCGTGTCGAGTGCCCGGTCAAGGTCGGGGATCAGGTGATGCTGGGCGAGGTCGAGTTCGATCTCTCCGAACAGTTCAGGGAAAGCGAGAACCCACAGGTCCTGCGCGGTGATCGAGTTCTCGACCACCGCCGCTGCTGTGACGGCTTGGGCGCGGGCTTCCTGCCACCCGGGCGGGTACAGGTACTCCGGGTAGAAGCCGTGCTCGTCGGGCGTCCCTAGTCCGAACTGGGCGATGTCCTCCGGGCCAAGAGGCCCAGCCGGGTGGACATCGCCGCCGACGCTTTTAGGGCGCCGGACAGGTCTTCACCGCCCTCGATGTACATGCGAACGCCGTCCATGCCGAGGATCGTCTGCCAGAAGAACGCGGGCAGGATGATGCTGTTGCCCTCCTCCTGGGAGAGCTCCATCCCGATGCGGGTGAAGTTCGTCTGCTCCGCCTCGGGGACGGGCACCCACACGTCACCGTCGAGGACCGCGCCGTCGACCGCCATCTGCAACGCAGAGACAAGGTCGACCGCACCCCCGGCGAGACTGTTCAGGTACGTGTCGGTGATCTGTCGGCCAGCGTGCCCGGGGAGAGGGCGGATCACGAACGGGCGATCCACCCCCTCCATGGTGAGCACGAGGTTCCGGCCGTCTTTCGTTGCTGTGATCATCAGGATCCCTGCTTCCTTCTGATCAGGCTGCGGTGTAGGGCAGCGAGTTGGACGGGCCGACGGCGTTCGTGATGACGATGGGTGCGGCCCCGGCGACGGTCGCCGGGATCAGCAGCGCCACCGTGTAGTCGTCGATCGGGATACGCTTCAGGACGGTCTGCCCGTCGATCGTCGCGGACACCATGCCGGAGAGCTTGTACCCGCGGACCTTGATCAGGTCGCCGACGGTCTGACCGGCCGGCGTCGCGGACTCGAGGACCGGCGCACCGGTCCCGGCGAGGGGCGACGGGATCTGTTCCACGACACCGTCGTTCGCGAGGGTGAACGTGACGACGCCCTTGTCGGCGTACCCCGTGTTCGCCTCGCTGTACGCGACGGAGAACGTGCCTTCGAGGACGGGCATGTTCTCGTCGAGCGCGTCGGTGAACAGCTGGAACTCGCGCTTGTTCTCGGCGCCCTCGGAGAACGCCGCGTTCACGAGGTCCTTCGCCCACGCCTGAGCGGCGACGAACTGCTTCGTGACCGGGTCGCGGACCATCTCGACGTTGAACGACGGGGCGTAGTTGTACCCGATGATCTCCGTCGAGGTGCGGCCCTTCGTCCCGTACACCTCACGCTGCACGGTGATCGGGGACGGGTTCAGGGCGAGGTTGTTCACGTCGCCGGTGATGTTGACGAACACGCCCGCCTGCTTGAGGAGGATGAGGCGCTGGTGTGCGAGCGCGAGGGAGCCCTCGGAGGGCGCCGTGGTGTCGTAGATGGTCGTGTCAGACACGATGTCTCCTTTGGTCGGTGCCGGCGCTTCCGGCAGGGTTCCTACGGGCGGCGCCCGCGGAAGTGATAGGTCGCAGCGGCCGACACTCGGCCCTGCGTGTCTCGGTCAAAGTCGAACGCGGAGAACTCCCACGCCCACGAAATCCCGAGGACGTTCGGTGTGTACTCGGTCTGGTCGAGGAGCGCCCGAAGATCGGCCATCCAAGTCCGGATCGTGTTGGGGGATCCCTTGCGCTGGGTGAAGACCTGCGAACGGTAGATGATGTCTGCACGCCCGTCAGGGATCGGACGCAGGGGAGTGAGGAGCGTGAACTCATCGATCACCGGCATGACGCCGTCGAGGCGGATCCCTCGCGGAGGGATCGTGCCCGCCGGCTGGTACACGGCCAGATCGGCGTCGTGGAGTAGCTGTGCGAGCGACCGGTTCAGGATGATCTCCGGTGCGTCAGCCATCGGCCACCTTCTTCGCGATGATCGCGCCGAGCTCGTCGCGGTTCTCCATGGCTGGGTCTTCGACGTACTTCCCTTTGCGGCCGCCCTGGAAGTTGTACTCCGGGTGCTCGTGCAGGCGGGCCGCGTACGGGGTGTCGTAGATGACGCTGGCGCCTTCCTCGGGGCTCGTGGCCGGTTCGACCGTGCCTGACCCGGAGAGCGTGCCGACGTCGAACGGGACCTCTGCCGCCGACAGCGCGAGGAGGCGTTCGGCTGCCGCGTTTTCGCCGTCCATGATGCGGCGGTCGAGGTCTGCTGTCGTGGGGAAGTTGATCGTGAGGTTCACGCTCGCGCTGACGCCCATGACGCACCTCTATTCGGTGTATGCCTCGACGTGCGAGGGGGTTCGGGGGTAGTCGTAGAACTCGCTGTCGATGACCTCGGCGGTGCGCTCCCTGGGCGTTCCCGGCCAGACAGTGACCTTGGAGCGGGGGAGCACATCGTCATCGGTGAGGAGGACGATGAACGTCGTCGCCGTGATCTCCTGCCCGGAAGTCGGCGACGGGGACCGCCGGTCCACACGCAGCCGCGTCTTCTGCTCCACGTACGCCGGCACGTCCCCGACCGGGTCCGCCCACAGGTCGCCCTCGGGGCCATCGCCCAGGAACCGTGTGATCGTCACCCGGTGGGGTAGGTGCTTCTTCCGCAGGCGTGCCACGGCAACCTCCTACGTGTGAGCGACGGCGGCCCGGATGAGACCAGCGTTCGTGAGGATGTCGAGGGCGCGGGATCCGATGCGACGCTGCAGCTTCTCGATCGCGCTCAGGTTCTCCGTCGAGGATGACGTGGTTCCGAGCGACACGGAACCGATCTTCACCGCACCGTCGACCGTGTCGGCACCCGTCGGGTCGTCCGTGATCGCCCAGTATTCGGCGATCGCGCATGTCGCTTCGGTGAACGCGTCAGAGATGTCAGGGTCGGTGGGGAACCCGTCCTCATCGGTCGCGTACCGGGAGCGGCGGGTGAGCTTCTCCACCTCGACGGATGCCGCGCGAAGGCGCTTGTGGAGGGTGTCCGCGTCGTCAGCGGTCCATTCCTCCTCAGCGACCTCGTTGTAGTCGGCGAGGACCGCGTACACACGCATGACCATCAGGAGCCCCGCTTCCGGCGGGGACGCGCCACCTTCTCAACGGCGAAGCCATGCTGGAGCAGAGCGAGCTCACGCTCCGGGTGGAGCTCGTCGACCGTGGCGACACCGTCCACGAACTCGACACCGAACGACGTCTGGCGACCCGCCTGCGGGCGCGGGTGAGTGATGCGAATCACAATGACCTCCCTGGTCTGACGGTCGACACGGCAGGACTCGAACCTGCGCGCCGTGGCTCTACCGCTGAGCTACGTGTCGGTGGTGCTCCCCACGCGACCGGGTGAGGGTCGCGTGGGGAGCTGTGGGGTTACTTCGCGAGGGGCAGGCCGCGGATGACGCCGTGCGCCTTCTCGTTGCCGTACTCCAGGCCGATCTCGCCGTAGATCTGCACCTTGTCGGAGGCGCCGGTCTTCGCGAGGGGCTCCTCGAAGAAGTGGCCCTTGTCGGGAATGCGGAGGAACACCGGCGCGAGCTGCTCGAGCGAGGCCACCGCGAGGGCGTCCTTCGGCATCCAGCGGTCGAGCATGATGTTCAGGCGACCGAAGTCCGTCTCGATCGTCTGCATGTTGACACCGCCGACGTTGCGGTCAGCGACCCGGTTGTTGGCGTCGGTCGCGTATGCGGCAGAGACGTTGCGCTTCTGGTCCGAGCCGACGATGATCGTCGCGGTCTCGCCCTCGGCGATGCCGCCGTTGTCGTAGACCGTCTGGAACAGGTTGTCGTACGTCGCCTTGGTGGGCGCCGTCGTCGACAGCTTCGCGACAGACACCGTAGCGGTGCCGATCGTGATCGGTGCGCCTCCCTTCGTCGCGGAGACCTTGAACGCGTTCGTGGTCTTCCCGACGACGTAATAGGTGCGGTTCAGCTTCACCGTCGTGGACGCGCCGACGTCGGTGAACCGGATCGCGTCGTTGTCGGCGAGCGGTGTGGCCGTGTCGGTGATGGTGTCCGTCGCTGCGGACAGTGCGGTGCGACCGGTGCCGAGGTCGATCACGTTGGTCGTGATCGCCTGCAGCAGACCGCGCGTCTTGCGGGGCGCGGTGTTGTCCGACGGCTTCGCGTACTGGCCGAGGATGAACGACGCCTCCACGTCACGAGCGATCTGCTTCAGCGCCTGCTGGACCTGCCAGGGGAGCTCCGAGGTGACCGGGTTCGAGCCGTCGATGTTGTTGCCGTTGCGCTGACCGACCGCGGCCTGCTTCGTGTACGACACCTCGACGACTTCCTGGTGGATCTCCACCACGTTGTCGACGTTGAAACGCACACGCTGCTCGCCGGCGCCGGCCGTGGCTCCCTCGACCTTGGTCCGGTTCTCCTCCGGGTCGCGCAGGTCGTAGCCCTGCCACTCGTGGACGACCGCCGTGGTCTCCTTGCCGCCGGTGAGGCCACCGATCGCGGAGAGGAGGGGCGTGTCCTCGGGCGAAACGCCCATGAGCTCGCCCGTGTAGTTCGGCAGGTTGAACGTGGTCCCCTGCCCGATGATTCCAGACATGCTGGTCTCTCTTTCTGCCGCTGCTGCGGCCGGGTAGTTATGCCTTCTGCTTGGCGGCCGCGATGGCCTGCTTCAGGCGGATGGTTTCGGCCCAGTCCTTCTTCTCGGTCGCTGCCTTGAGCTGCGATTCGAGGGACTGGACAGTCGGGCCCGTGTGGTTGCCAGCACCTGACTGGGCGGGGGGCTGCTTGAGTGCGGCGTTCGCCTGGAGCGCCTTGGTGATTTCCGCCGTGATGGCGGCCTGATCGGTCGGCTCTACCGACGCGATCGCGGTCTTGAAGCTCTCGTTCGCGAGAAGGAGAGGGATGTTCGCGCCGAGCGGGGCGCCGAGGATCGCGACCTGCAGGGCGACCTGACCGGCCTTCGCTTCCCGCTGCGCGGCGGTGAGGGCCGTGTCCTTCTCGGTGATGGTCGCGGCGAGCTTCGCGGGATCGGTCTCCGCCTCAGGCTCGCCAGTGAGGAGCTTCGCGAACTGCGCGAGCGTGTCCTTCTGCGCCTTCTCAGCTGCAGCGGCGATCGCGGCGTTCGTCTTCTCCTCACGCTTCTCGGCGTCGGTACGAAGGTTCTCGATGAGCTTCCACGCCTTGTCCGGGTCGAACTTCGAAGGGTCATCACCCCACGGGGGAGTGGACGTCGCAGGAGCCGGCGGACTTGCCGGTGGTGCTGCGGGTGCGGGAGGCGCGGCGGGCGGAGGTGTCGGTGCGCCCTGCTCACCCTCGATGAGGCGGATGCCGCGGAGATCGAACTTCGTCGGGCCGATCTGGGCCATGCCGTCGGCACCGATGCGCGCGAGCGGAGCCTTCTTGATGATCGTCATGATGATGCTGCTTCCTCCCGGGCCTGCCGGGATCGGTTACCTCGCACCCTGCGTACGAGGAGTCAGACCGTGCCGTCGCAGTGCAGGGCCGACGACGGCACGGTGTCAAGGAGGGCGGATCCGACGAAGCTTGATCTCGTTTGAAGCTCGGGGCAGCTAGCCCGACACTCCCTCAAGTGGGGATCCCGGCGAGGGCAGGTCTACCTAGCGCCGAAAGGCGGACGCAGTGATGAGCAGCCTTCACGGAGAGCGCGAAATGACGACCGCATGCCGCGTTGACCCCTGCCGGGATGGTCTATCCACCGCCCATGTGAGCGATGTAGAATCGTGGTGAACGCGGCAGACAGTCCCCTCGGACAGTCGGGCCGCGTTCTTCATTCCCGGGTGAGCCAGGTGACGGTGCCGGCGCGGTCGATGAAGATGACCTCGCTGAACCAGTCGCTCCCCGCCAGCCTGCGGCGTGTTTCCGCGAGAGCCACGGCCCCGTCAAGGGGGCTTCGCGCGATGTCGATGACGAGGCGCCGCACGCCCTGCTCTTTCGCGCGGGCGAACTGGTTCGAGATCGTGTTCTTCCCGGCGCCCGCAGGGCTCTTGAAGTCCCACGACTGCCCGTTGATCGTGACGTCGGGGTTCTTCACGTTGGGGGTGAAGTCCTCGGCCCGCCACTGCACGTTGATGCCGGCGCGGGAGAGGCGTTCACCTGTCGCGAGCTCGTGCGCCCGTGGGAACGCACCATCGGGAACGGTCTGTGTGCCACGGTTCGAAGCGCGAACATCTCCGACGGTGCGAGCGGAGACGCGGTCGGCGGCGATGAGCGGCCGAGGCGCAGTCGGCGCGGCCCCTCGGCCCGGGCGGGTAGTATCGCCGCGCCCGTCAGCGAAATGCAGCTGCTCACGGTACGACTGCCGGTTCCGGCCGGTCCGGGCGATGAAGTCCCGCATGTCAGCCTGAGCCGACCGAACGTCCTGAGAAGCCCTACGCCGGTCGGTGTCAGTCATCGCGGACGCCTCACGGCGCTTCGCTGACCGGATCTCCCGCTCGAGTGCACGCTGGTCGGCACGCTCCTTCTCGGCGTCCGCGTCGTACGTGGTGTCGTCCTGCGGGACCGTGAGGCCAGGGGAGTAAGCGACGAGACGACACCTGCAGTTCGGGTGACCCCACCCGGCGTTGCGGGCGTCGGCGACAGACCCGGAGACGAACACCGTCACCGTCTCCGCTCGTGTCGCGTGGGGAAGCTCCCGAGGGCCCGCAGAGCTACCGTCGGTGGAGAGGATCTTCCCGGCCCAGTCAGCGCACTTCCTGCACGAGTCCAGGCCGCGGACGACGGTGACGAGATGCACGCCCGCCTGGCCCATGCGCCAGATCCCGGCGTCGTTGAACGCCCTGTTCACGGTCGTGCGGCCGGCCATCTCCGCGTAGGCGCCGATCGTCCACCGCCGGTTCGACTTGTCGACGAACCCGGTGATGCCCTCAGCGAGGAACCGCTGCACCGCGGCGGCCTGCTGCACACGTGACGTTGTCACGCCGAGGAGCGTGTTCGGCGAGTACAGGGCAACGATCCGCTGGTACGCGTCCTGCGGGTAACGGGTGAGACGCTGGTTCAGAACCTCAAGCCGCGACTCCAGCGAGAACGCGACCATCGCGACAGCCTGCGACGCCGTACCCGCGATCGGGGCCACCGCGTTCAGGCTGGCGAACCGGAGCGACGCTGCAGCGGCGGCTTCACCCTCGGATGCCGCGATGCTGACGAGCCGTTTCGCGAGATCCTCAGACCGCAGATCGGACACGATCCGCATCGCAATCGCCTGCAGCTCGCGCGCAGATGCGGCACGGTGAGCGTTGAGCTCAGCGAGCACACGGTTCCGTGCACGTCGGTCGGCGGCAGTCATCCCCATCCCGCCGGGAGCTGTCGGAAGCAGGGCGGCGAGCTGGTAGTCCCGGATCGCGCGCTTCGCGACCTCCTGGATCAGCAGGTCCTCCGCGTCACGGTAACGAGAGGCGAGGTAGACCGAGAGTTCCTCGATCAGCTCCTCAACGGACTCACGCTCAGGGTTCGGGACGAACAGCGCCATCGTCGCCTCCGAGGTCAGCGGGATCGCCGTACAGGCCGCGCATCACGCGGTAGATCATCACCGCCGCCCAGATGACGGATGAGATCAGGAACGCAGCCAAGAACGCCAAGGCCGCCGCGAGGAGGTACATCAGCACGTCCACGTCATGCCTCGGTCTCATCGTCGATCGGGTCGCCGGTGAAGCCCGCAGGGTCAGGCGCCGGAACCCCGATCTCCTGCATGATGAGGTCCACCTCCGCGTCGATGTCGTCCTCATCCCAGTCGGGGTGAATCGAACGGACGATCTCCTTGCGGGACGCGGCACGCGCGGCGTCGAGCAGCTGTGCGGTGCGGGCGAGCTTCTCCGGGTCAGCCTGCGACACCGGCGCGAACTCGACCGACGGCATCCGTCGCATGTCACCAAGGTCGGTACCACCGAACACGGTCTTGTCGATCTCGAGTGCAGCAACAGACCACCGTGCGAGTGCACCCTTCGCGTACAAGGCCTTCTTGTCACGGGTGCGTTCGCTGTCGGACAGGTCCGCGTCGATCTCCGTCGCCGTGCGCTGCCCCTTCGCAGAGTCAAGGCCGAGGTGCGCTTCGGAATAGCCGATCGCCGACGCGATCTCCTTCTTCAGCCCCTCGATCACGGCGAGGTGTTCCTCGACACGGATCGCGAACTGCACGATCGACATGGGCCCGCTGCCGTCCGCAGCCTTCCCGAGAGTGCCGTTCACGGGGGTGAACACCTGACGGTAAGTGTCGAAGTTCGCACCCTCGCCGGGCCTCCCGGACAGGTCGAGCATCTCCTCCGGGACGACAAGACGACCCTGGCCATTCTCCACGTCACGCATCAGCGACGACCAGGCCATGTCGACCTTGTCGAGAACGTCCTGGATGCCGTCCAGGTCCGAGCGGCCAAGGTCAGCGAGAACACCGAGCTTCCGCCAGTCCCGTACTGGCGCGGCGTTCTTCAGGTACGTGACCGCGAGACGGGTCGTGCCCGTGCCGATCGCGACCGTCTCCGGCAGCTCACCCACGCGGACGTCGAGGTCCGCGGCGGTGCGCATGCGGGCGTAGTGCTCGGTCTCCGCGCGGGTGTCGATCTGCACCGGGGCGCCGAGGGTGCGGTCCGTGCCGCGGTACAGGGTGTACTCGATCGACCCGGGCTTGTGCTCCTCGACGAGCCGATACACCTCGTTCCCGTCACGGTACTCAGTCCACAGCTTCACGCCGGCGAGACGCCCATGCCGGAACGTGGGGATCGCGGTGTCCGCGGCGTACGCCTTCGGGAACACGTGATCGTGAACGTCCTTGTCCCACGCGACAGCAAGGTACGAACCGCCCAAGGCGGCCGAATACTCGCCTGCGAGGAGCAGTTCGGCGTGCGCCTCGTCAGCACCGGTGATGTCGTCGAGGCGGGACTGTGCCGGGTGCACCCACCGTTTCCGTGACGCCCGAGTGTCGCCCTCCTGCAGGGGAACGTCGTCGGGCTTGCGGAACAGGATCTGCGGTGCCTCACCGAACAGGAGGTCGGCGGAGAGAGTGCACAGGTCAGCAGCGAGCGGCAGATGCATCCGCATGCGCTTCTCTTCCTCGACGATCGGCTGTCCGAGGAACATCTTCGACAGCGACCCGAGGACACCGCCCCGGTACTTGCGGCCGGCGACAGTGTGCGTGGGAACGGCTGCGGCAGCCGTGGCGCCGGAGTAGATCTCCGCGAGGGCCGCGGCATTCCCCGCGTACCAGGCGTCCAGTTCACGGAATCGGGCGAACGCGGTGTCGAACGGTGCGGGAGGCCAAGCGGTGGCATCAGCCATGGTTGCCCCCTTTTTTGCTATGCGGCGATCTTGATGTACCGGCGCCAGATGTTCTCGGTCGTGGTGACGCCGTAGCGGCCACCGTCGAGGGAGTGGTCCGCGAGCTTAATCGGCTTGTCCTCACCGATGAGCGTCGCCTTCGGATCCCACGAGTAGCCGGGGGCTTCCTGGATGAACCCGGGGCACCCACGGTTCGGGTTCGCGTCGGTGGGGCGTGCGACGAGCAGCGACCCGGTGGCGAGGAGCGACGCGAGTAGGCGGATGCCGTACAGCACGTCGTTGTCCGCGTCAGTGGACGTGATGCCGTGCGTCTTCCGAAGTTCGACCTTGAACGACGCAGCCGACGGGTCAACGATCGTGTGTCGGGGGACAAGACGCGACTGGGTCGACGCCGGCAGGTGCCGTTCGTTCAACCAGGACACGAACGCCCGGGCGAGCTCTGCGTCGGTGAGTTTCTGCTGCACGGCCTTCGAGTCGTGGCGGTACTCGTCGACGAAGAACAGGCGCGGTGTCGGACGGCCCAGAGAGTCGATCTCCGCGGAAACCCCGAGGATGAGCGCGGCGGTCGGGTTCGTGGTGCCGTAGTCCAGCGAGACGCTGATGAGCTCACGCATCTCGGGAAGGTCATCCCACGCGATCGTGTGCTTCTCCGGGTCCCACATGTCGAAGATCGCACCCTCAGCGGCGACCCACTCGCCTTGCACGAATCGGCGGTACCAGAGACCGGTGAACTCGGTCTTGATCTGGTTCTTGTACTCCTCGGTCAGCGCCGGGTTGTCGTCCAGCATGAAGTGCCAGGACCGCCAGCCGACGAGAGTCGTACCGATGCGGTCGAGGAACTTCGCTTTCAGCCAGTGTGCGGGGGAGTCCGGGTTCGTGGTGCCGAACAGCTTCGCCCGCGGGGGAGACATGCGTCCGAGGAGCTGGGTGAAGAACTCCTCCGGGATGACGGTGACCTCATCCACGTAGGCGAGGGCGACGGTCAGACCACGGAGGACCTTCTCGGCCTTCGCGTCGGACGCGCCGAGGACGTGCACTGTGCGACCCAGGATGCGGGCTGTCGGGGCGCCGGCCGTGTAGTGCACCAGCCGTGCAAGGGGACCGAACAGCGACGGGTTCATGAGCGGCTCGAACACGTTCCGGTACGCACTGTCACGGGTGCGGGCGATCACGACGATCACACCACCGGTCGCGAACAACACGGCCATGAGGAACCGCAGCAGGGACACGATCGTCTTCCCTGACCGGATCGCGCCCTCGAAGATGTTGACGCGGACCTTCGACTCCCGCAGCGACCGCATCTGCTGCGGGCCCAGGACCCCGGAGGACTCCTGCTCGTCGATGTCACTCATCTTCGTGCAACCCCAACTCGAGGATCAGGTTCATCAGCATCGACTCGGCCTCGGCCACACCCTGGTCGTCATCGTCGCGGATGAGCTCACGGGCGTCCTTCAATGCGAGAGACGCCGCGCGGTGCAGGTTCAGGATGTCCCCGGTCGGGGCGCGATCCAACATGTGCTCCTCGTACGTGTTCTCCTTGCCGCCGAAGTTGAACGCCAGAAACGGCTGATCGATCGCCACGAGATGATCCGTCGCTTTCGACACGAGCTCGTCGATCAACTCCAGGCGACGCACTTTCAGGTCATGCTGACGGGCCGCGGTCGCCGACGCCGTCTGATTCGCGCGATCGAACGACAGGCCCTCGTCCGCAGCGATCTTGGACACGGATGACGGGGCGATCTGCAACTCGCGTGCGATCGCGTTCCTCGGCATGCCTGCCTGGATGAGTTCAATCGCGCGTGCACGTACATCAGATTCGACCGGGCGACCTTGGGCCATGGTTCACCTCGATCGTGCGTCACCTGGACGCGGTCACGTGCGGCAGTGCGGCCGAATGTCGGAGGGGTCTTCTAGGCTCTGCGGTACCCGTGCGCTGGGCTCGGGGATCAGAGAAGGGGAGCATCATGGCATCTCATGAGGAAGCGTTCAGGGCCGTCATGGTCGCGATCAAAGACCAGGCGGAGGCAATAGGCGCGGCCGATCACCTCAACGAGAACACGAAGGCCGCGGCGCTGCGGGACCTTGCAGCCGCATACCGTCATCTTCGAGGTGGCGCGCAGCCAGGCGGGGTCAGCGTCGACAAGTAGAGCGAACTGACGAAGCCCCGGTGACCTTGAGCGAGGGCCGGGGCTTCGTCGTGTGGACATGGTTGTCCTGCTGTTTCTATCGTGGCGACTTTGACGAATTAATGCACGCAGGGTCTGCAGCGTGTCATCGTCGCGCGACAGACCCCTTCGGACGCCCGCGCTTCACCTCGGTCTCGATCCGCTGTACGGCCTTGGACAGGACGAGGGTGATGCCGCGGGTGTTCGAGCGAGTCGCCAATAGACCTGCATCGATCCACCGGTAGATCTGCCGGACATCCCGGCCAGCGAGGAACGCAGCTTCCTTCACCGTCACCCACTCTTTGGGTTCGTTCATGGTCCCTCCTCGTACGGGTCGATCTCGATTCCGCAGTCGACGCAGTGCCGCCGCACGGTGGTGCTCGCGTGCGTGCGCTGCTCGCCGATGATGTGGTCCTCGTGCCATGCGGCGAAGCGCGGAATCTGCTTCCGCACGAGGGACTCGAACTGGCGGTCCCACCAGGCGGGTGTCTGGTCGAGCTCGGCACGAACGCTCGCTGAGACCGGCTCAGGCATCGTGTCTCCTAACCTCGACATCCGCTGTCATGAGGCGGACGGCCTCGCGCCGCGCAGCGATTGCGGCTTCCGCGATCCGGACGACCACGCCTTCGAGCGGCACGCCCTCGTGCTCGATATCGAGCCGATCGGCCTGGTTCTTGATGCACACACCGAGGTTGATGAGCTCGTAGTCCTTCTTGCTGAATAGGGTCATGGCTGCCTCTCAATCTCGTGTTTGGTGGTTCTAGCCTCACCCTGCTTCACCGCCGGCGTAATCGCTGCCCGGGTACCACGGCACGGACCGTCGAACTCGGCGCATCGTGTACACGCTTCGTTTCCATCACCGAAATCGTGAGGCGCCCAGACGACCTCTGCATAGGTGACCGCCTCAGGTACCGTGACCAGGAACGCTCGTCCTGACGATGCACCCAGTGCGAGCACCTCAAACCGGCGCGTTCCTTCCATGCCTGGATGCTTTCGCCAGGCATCCGGGAGAGGACGGATCGTGCAGGTCTCGAAGTGGTGCCACGCTCCCGAGTTCGATTCCAACGGTGAGTGCCAACTACTGACCTCGATGTACATGCCGGAAGCGATCACGAGAGACCGCTCCGGTATCCGGTCGAGAATGTCTTCTTGCGTGTTCACGTCTTCTCCTCTCGCTCGTTCCCCATGTGTGCTCACGATCCCTCTCCCTGCTCTACCGGCACCATGACGTCTGAACAGGTCATCGTGCATGTGCACTTCGGCACGGGGCTCCACGCGAACCCCGACCCGGTCGCGAAGCATCCGCCGTTGCGCGCCGACCGGTCTTGACCGTGATGGTCGAGGGCGACGTGCCCGCATCCGCAGGTGGTGTACTCCTCCGCCGAGAACAGGCTCGGGCCGGTCACCGTTGCCCCATCAGACGTTCGAACTGCTCAAGGATGTACCCGTATCGCACCGAATGCCTCTCGTCGTCCTCGTCCGGGTCGTAGATCGCGTCGAGAAGATCCTGCGCGCTCGGCTCCCATTCCGGTTCCTCGGCTACAACACCAGCCCGCGACAGTGCGCGTTCGAGAATGAAGCGCATCCAGTGCGCGTCCGTCCACTCTTCACCGCATCGGCACTTCTCAGTCGAGTACAGGTAGCAGTGCAGCTGGCTCATGGTGGCCTTCGCATCCAGAGCCTCAGCGACCATGTCGTCGGTGACGGGCACACCACCAGCCCGCACCTCGGCGTCATGAGCAGCCAGCCACGCGTCGAATTCGATGTAGCCGTCCCCGCCTCGGCCCAGGACAATTGCGTGCATTCCGATCACATCGCGGACGGATTCCTCGTACTTCTTCACCTGCTCGTCGTCCATCACGGCACCATGCCGCAACGGTCACAGGCCGCCATAGGAACCTGACCGCCGGGGCGGATCGCTCGTCGCCAGGTCGTATAGTCGTGCCCCTTGACGATGCAGATGATGCTTCGGATGATCTTCACTCTGCGCCTTCCTTCGGTGGTCGGTGTGTACTCGCTCATCGTTCCGCCTGCCCTTCCTGGCTGGTTCCGTGCGCATCGGCGCGATGCTGTTCCATGACCTCATGCGGGTCATCCCCGCGATACTCCGGGTGCTCAGAGTTGGCGCACGCGGTGAAGGTGCACCGACCGATGGCGCAGCTGATGCGCAGACCGCACGTGAACGCGCTCATCGGTTCCCTCCCTGTTCGGTGACCCCAGCAGCGTGAGGCGCGTGGCATCGTCCGCTGCCAGTGAAGTCGGTACGTAGACGATCCCCGCCGCATGTCGCGCACGGTTCGTTGTCCTTGGCCCTCTGTCGTGCGTGCTGCATCGATTCCGCGAGTGCCCCAAGGAGGTCGATCTGCTCGCCGCTCATCGCGGCACCCCAGCCTCGGCAGCAGCACGCAGAGCGGCGCGCATGCGTGCGACGCGGGTGCCTGGTTCGGCTCGGTAGAAGACGTCCAGTGCTGCTTGCACCTGTGCGTCGGACGGTTCGCCCTGCGGCTCCGGGTCCTCACGGTCGCCGTCACCCAGACGGGCGTCATACTCAGCGCTCGACTCCGGGTCGATCCCGTAGTGGTCACGCTCACGAGTCAGCTCGTCATCATGATGATCCACATGAAGATCCGTGCTCGGGTTTGGTACCTCGGGAAGACGGAAGCCAACAGCGAGCACGGCATCATGCACCAGCATCACGAGTGGCGCAACGCTCTGGCCGAGCAGCGCCGCCTGCACCCTGTCGGGGTAGTTCCCGGCATTCCAAAGGACGGAAGCGATCGCGCGCCGCAGCGCTTCCCGTTCGTCGTTGGTAGGGGTGTGAGCCTCCTCGAACACGGCAAAAGCAGCACGGGCATCGCGTAGGTACCAGTTCTGATCGCAGTCCTCCCATGTCTCACCAGGAGCCAGCGCAACCATCGCCTTCGCGGCTTTCTCGATCAGGTGCTCAGTGGTCATGATGCGTTCTCCAGTTCTTCGAATTGGTCCTGGTCGAGGACGTGCCGACATTCCTCATTCGTGCATGTCACGGAAACATGCCCTTCGAACCAGGCAGGCGGGTGCCAGATCATCTGCTGCTGACATTCCGGGCAGCGGACCCGGCGGATCCGGTGCGGGCGTTCCTGGATCTCGTGGGCCCGGTACGCGCGTTCCGCGGCGGCCGCGAACTGGATTGCGTCACGGGCGCCTTCCTCGGTCGAGATCCACAGCTCGATCGACCCGAACGCAGTCAACGGGAGGAGGTGGCGGCGGCACTCGTCGACCGCGAGGAACACCCCGGTCAGGTTCACGTGCCCGTCCGCTGTGGTGCGGACGCCGGCGTTGTCCCGCTGGACCGCTTTCGACAGGCCGAGCTCGGCTACCCGCCGGTCGAACTCGTCCCACCTCGCGTAGGCGTGCTCGAACCGGTCGTAGTGCGACTGGCACAGAAAACCCCGGTCAGCGTTCCGTGGGAAGCAGCCGGGGCAGGTGTCGTTCGTGCAGGTCTCGAGGTGGACGTCACGCGCCTTGCATGGCGCCACCGAGGGGACACCTGGCCAGGAGGCGACGCAGAGGATCTGGTTCAGCACAGGCACGCTCCGTTCAGTGCGATGGTCGTCCAGCAGGTCATGCAGACCGGCCGGGGTCCGGGGTCGTCCTCATCGGACGGTTGGCAGTGGACGTGGACGAGGACGTTCTCGACGTACTCGACCTCGTCGCCCTCATGGATGCGGTCGCCACAGTCGTTCCCGCAGACGCCGTTGTACTTCGCCCGGAAACTCACCAGAGCTTCCTCTCGTCGCGCGAGCGCACCGGCGAGAAGGACAGCAGTTCGGTCGCCGCCACGCCACAAGCCGTGCACCGCGTACCGCCGCCCGGGTCGTGGACTCGCTGTCGCATCGCGACGACCGCCTGGTGGTCCGAGCAGAGAAGCCCCCAGCCCCTGCAGAGCCGGCAGACAGCTTCCCACTCGACCGACTGCACGCACTCACCATCGAAGTCGCACTCCTGGGGAAGTTGCGCCTCGAGCTCGTGCAGGATGATCGCGCCCTCGACGTCGACGAGGTCAGAAGGGGGTCTCATCGCCGAACCCTCCTTGCGTCGCCCAGCCGTCCGTCTGAGCGCCTGGCGTCTGCCACGGCTCCTCGGACACCTGCCCGGTCGTGTTCGGCGCGCTCTGCCCACCGGGGCGCCCGTTCGCGATGCTGATGGAGTCCGCCCACACCAGGAGGTCGTAAAACTTCCTACCTTGGTGCTCGCGCACGTCCGTCTTCTCGGTCCCAGCGAACGAGATCCGGTCACCCTTGGCAAACGTGTCCAGAAGGAGTCCCGAGTCCTTGCCTGCCCGCACCGTGCGAAACGTGCGCGAAACCGTCTCCCACTCGTCGCGGTCGTTCTTCCGCGAATGTGGCTCGGACGTCTTCAACGCCCACACGCCTCGCTCGTTGCTCAGCACATCCTCAACGAATGCGAACTGCACATCGATCTTCGCCATCAGTTGTCCTTTCCCTGACGCGCGCCCGCGTCAGTTCGTTTCCAAGTCCGGGCACCGTTGTCGCAGAGAATCCGCGATACGTACGTCGGTGAGTAGCCCGTAGCTTCGGCTATCGCGCGGATCGGATGACCGGCCTTCCTGAGCCGGAGCACCTGATCTGTCAGAGCTGCTTTGTGCTTCTCGCGGGACCGCTGCAGCTCCTCCACACGAGAACTCTTGTCGGCCCTCATAGACCTGGTAGTTCCCGTCAGTAGACGCTCGGTCGCGCGCTCAAGAAGGTCCGGGATCGTTGTGCCAGTTCGGTCGGCCATCGAGGCGAGACGACCCCACGTGCGGTCATCGAACTTCACCGCGACTGTCACGGTTCGCGCCGATCCGTGCAAAACAGACACGTCCCGTCCGGGAGACGTCGATGACGATCCTCCGGACAGTTCTCAGGGGCCTCCTCCGACATCGTTTGCGGTAGCGCGGCGCGATGCCTCGCCCGCACCCTGCCGACGATGTGCGCGGGCTGCAGGTAGTCGGTCGACTCCTGGAAATGGGCGTTCACGGCATCGACCGCATCCCCGTAGGGAACGTGAGCGAGCAGAGGCGTCCATGCCTGAATAGTGAGTTCATCCACCTGCCGGTTGTCGAGAACCTGGATTCTTGCGAGAAGCACCGTGACTTCTTCGACGTTCACGAGGCAACCTCCTTGGGGTTGAGTGACGTGATCTGTTGTCCGGCGACGTTGCGGCCGGCTGCTGCTGTCTGTTGAGCTCGCTCAGTCGGGGTGAGGCGCCGGTTTTGGCGGTCCTCCTGGTCCCGGATGAGCCAGTTGCGCCATGTGGCGGGCCAGTCCACCTTCGTTGCGTCTCTGCCCGCTTTCGCCCGCCAATGGTTCACGAACCTCTCGGTTGAGGCGTTGACGTCCACGAGCGATGTGCGTTCGGCGGCCCATGCCCGCATCTCGGCGGTGACGATGAACGGATCGGGGATGCGGGTGCCGCGCTTGCGCGGTCTCCCATCTATCTCGTTAGAGATAGAGGTCGGGTCGGGTCGGGTCGGGTCGGGGGGAGCGTTACGGTCCTCACCGGGCGACTCGTTGCTAACGCCGTTACCTTGCCGCTCTCGCCAAGCGTTGACGCGGTTTCGAGTAGCCTCACGTTTCGACTCAACCTGTGCCTTCGATGGCTGGTACTCGTCCCATGAGGTGAAGACGAACGCGTCACCAGCGTGCGACGAGCGTTCCACGGGCGTCTCACCAACGATCGACCAGAGCCCCGCGGCCACCAACTCTTCCGCTGAACGGCGACGAGCCCTGAACATCCGCAGCATCGACACTGGCACTCGACCGTCCGTCAAATGCCCGGCCGACCATGACCCAGCCCTCAGCCACAATGCGACTGCACCATCGCTCAGGCCCGCCGTCTTCGGATGTGACCAGAAATGGTCATCGACCTTGAACCAGGGCATTGCTTCTCCTCTCCTGTCTCATGGCGACAAGCTTCCGCTCGAACATCTATCCGCACAAACAGGCCTGTGCATAACTCTGTGACTCGTACGTGAAGACGATCCAGTATCCGGCGCCAACACGCGCATCTCGGGCCGATAAGGCCTGTGCACAACTCCGCGGGAATCAGGTCGCATCATTCGCGCCGCCAGTCATCAGCAGGTGAGCGGTCGGCTCGGTGATCTCCTGCCACCCGCCGTCGTCGTCGTACAGCACCCACCCGACCCCTTCACGCCACGCCGGCCAGAGTTCTGGTCGAGCCCAACGGGGAACCGAGAACCCTTCACGGGTCGCCTGCTCCGGGTGTGAGCCCTTCCACGGGTGACAGGTCAGGGCGCACAGCAGCTGCAGGTTCGACGGGACCGTGTTGTGCGCGTCCCGATTCTGCCGGTGGTCACGGTGCACAACCGTCGCCCGCCCACACCGCTGGCACCTGCCCTGGTCCCTCTCCGTCGCGACCTCATACGCGTGTTTCTCCTGCGCCACGGTGAGCTTCGGGATCTTCGGACCAATCACGTCGACTCCTTCCGATGGCAACGGCATTCACGGCGCCACGGCCGGACATCCTTCAACGCGCGACAGTCCTCATCGCCACCGAACTGACGGCCCGGATGACACGACGGACACCGGCCACACGTCGGCTGATCGCGCGGCTGAGTGGCCGGGCCATGACCCCACGAACTCACGAGGACGGTCATGCGGCCACCGCCAGGAGGAACTCGGCGACTGCATGTCCGAGGTCGCGCGCGGCGGGCGGCGTGACCGCGTTGCCAGCTTGCTTGACCTTGTCGCGCTTCGTGCCGAGCAGCAGGTAGTCCCGGGCGAAGCCCATCCCCGCCTGGATCTCGTGAGGCTCGAGCATCCGGAATCCGGCGTCGTCGACGTCGAGGCTGATTGGCTCAGGATCGGGGTGCGTGAAGGTCGGGATTTCAGGCTTCGGCTCGGAGCGTTCCCATCGCCCATAGAACACGTCCTCGCGCGTCACCGGTCCGTAGTCGGGAACGATGAGCGACTGATGCCCGCCAGTCGTCAGCGTGCGAAGCGGCTCTTCCGCAGGGGTCGACATCTCTGCACCGCCTGAGTTGTTCCGCATCACGAGCGCGTGGTGATTGCCCTCCGCGCTGACCGTGTCGATCGGGGCCGACGTCGGCTTCGCGACACCGTGGTTCCGCAGCGGGACGACGAGCCCCGCGCTATCGACCGTTGTAACCGTGGCGAGCGGGTCCGACGTCGGCCGCGAGGCGCCCTTGCTGTAGTACGGCACGAGCAGGCCGGTCTCGTTGCGCGTCGACTGCGTGCGCAACGGGTCCGCGACGGATGCCGCGCTCTTGCCTTCGCGTCCCTCCACGGGGATGAGGAGCGAGGCGTGGTTGCCGCCGGCGACGAGCGACGGCAGAGCATCCATCACCGGGCGGGAGCGGGAGTCGTCCGCGCCGCTGAGGTTGTTCACGATCAGCGCGTGGTTCGCGCCGTCCGCGACGACCGTGGGCAGCGCCTCGACGAGCGTCTGCGTGCGCTCACGCTGCCGGAACTGCGCCAGGAACGCAGGCGGCAGGGCGAGACCGTGCTCGGCGGTTCCGGTCTGTGCAGGCATCGGGGCGTCGAGTTCGGACACACGCAGGTAGTTCGATCCCGTGTTGACGCCGTCGTACGTGTTCCCCGCGGCCTTCGCGATGATCGGCGACCAGTAGCGTTCGATGCCTCGGCGGATCCGCTCGCGGGTCTTCTCGGCGAGCGGCTTCGTCCGGTCACCGATGCGCGGGGCGGGAAGCGACCAGTCGATGATCGACTCGGCGGCGAGCCAGCCGGGCTCGATCACGTGGAAGCACTTCGGGCACCGGTAGAGATACTGCGCCCGGTAGCGGCCCCACTGCTCCTTCTTCTTGAACGCCTGCACCGCCTGCACCTCGCCGTGCTCGGGGCACACCGCCATGGGGCGGGTCCACTTGCCGACGTTCGGGCCAGGCAGCGCCTTCGTCGCGAGATCCTCGCGCCACATCACGATGTACATGCGGTCGCGAGACTGCGGCGCCGGGAGCCCGCCGATCTGCGCGTGCATGCTGTTCAGCCACACGAACTGCATCCGGTAGCCGAGCGACTTCATCGCGAGCTGCCACGCCTCGAACTGGTCCCACCGGTACGCATCGACGACGTTCTCCAGGATGATCGCCATGTACCGGTGGTGCTCGGCGAATCGAGGGATGTCCCACATCGTCGCGCGCGATCGGTTCGCGGCCTCGTCGGGGAGCGGGCGGGTGCCGTCGAGCTCGAACAACGCCTGATCCTGCTGACGCTGCCGCTTCACACCCTTCGCGATCGAGTGGTTCGTGCACTCCGGGGAACCCCAGAGCACGTGCGTCTTCGGAAAGTACGCCGGGTTCACCTGCGAGATGTCCGCCTGCGAGTGGTCCGTGTCCGGGTGATTCACTTGGTGCGACTCGATCGCGAGCGCCCAGTGATTCGCCGCGATGACGACCTTGTACCCGGCCTCGACGAGGCCGCTGCTCGAGCCGCCGGCACCGCAGAACAGGTCCGTGACCGTCAGGCCGTTCCAGGGGACGTTGGGCTGCTGGTATCCGGTGGTCACTTCGTCTGCTCCTCTGACGTGCCCTCGATGGGCTGTTGAATGCCGTGAACCTTCGCGAACGGGATGCGGTCGACCCACGAGTAGCCCGTCTCGACCGACACGCTGGTCTTGTTGACGCGCACGACCTTCCGCCACGAGTGGCCGTCGTGGACGAACCCGGCGCCGACGATGTCCTCGCGGGTGTAGATCCGGCGGGCGGCTTCCCTCGCGGCGTGCTCACGCTTCGCCTTCTCGAACTCTGCGGCGCGCTCTGCTTTCACCGCGGCGACCGCGGCGTCGACCGTGCGCTCCGTCTCGGCAGCGCGGCGACGGTATGCCTGAATGCCGCTCATCGGGTCACCCCCGATAGAGTGCGGGTGTGACTGAACTCTCTGACGCAAGCACCCTCCGACAGATGCTGAGCGAGGCCATGGCAGCAGAAGGTGCGAGCGAGTCTCTTCGCCCCCTTGCGCAGGTTGTCCTCCACGGGATCAAAGACGACGGGACCGCAACGTTCGACCAGGTCGAACTTCTCGCCGCCACCATCGGCGCCCTGTCGAACCTTGAGAGCCGCATTGTCGCGATCGAGAAGAAGCTCGCCTAGTCGATTCATGCCGCCACCTCGATCGCGCCGAGGCGGACACGGAGCCGCTCGAGTCCGCGGACGGTGACGCGCACCTGCGGGGCGTCGAGGACGAGTTCCCCGGTGCGCGGGTGGTGGTGCGACTGAGGCTTCTCGGTGAGATAGCCGTTGTCGACGGCGTTCGCGTACGCCCGCCACTTCCCGTCGTGCGCGCGGTGCACCCAATGGATGCCGGCGAGCTGTTCGAACAGTCGCTGCGGGCCCGTCTTCACCCCGGCGCGGGCGAGGATCTTCGCCGCATCCGCGACCGAGTAGTCCCCATCAGCTGATGCGAGCTCATCCCACGCCTCAGCTGACGGGGCGAGCGTCGCAATCTGTTGATCCTTCGCCGCGATGATGCCCTGTGCAGTCAACAGCGCACGCGACATCAGCTGCTCAGGCGTCTCGACGACGTACGAACCGGTGCGGCGGATCGACGGAAGCACCTCGTGGGTGACCCACCAACGGAACTGCTTCGCCTCCGGCTTGTCCGATCGCAGCACGACCTGGTACATTCCCGATTCGTTCACGATCGTGACGGACTGGACGCCCCCGGGGGTGTCCAGCGGACGGACGCCCTTCTCGTCCTCATCGAGCCGTGCTGCCACGTTTCGCGGGTTCGCGATATCGAGGACGGCGCAGATGTCGGCGAGAACGAACCACGGCTCCCCGTCGATCTCGAACGTGCGAACCTGCTGGTCCGCGTATCGGAACACTTCGAGTTCGCTCATCGGCTGGCCTCCTGTTCGGCGATCTCTTCGGGTGTGCGGGACATGGGGTCCTGCTCCTGGACGACGAGCGTCTGCGGCTCGTCGTCGACACGGGTGACCTCGACCTCGTCGAGGCCCTTGAGGGTCTGCACCTTCGCTTCGTCTGCTTCGAGCGCGCGACCGAGGTCCGTCGACTTCGGGAGGAACTTCGCCAGGGCCCGGACGGCGGTCTTCTTGACCATCTCGTCCTCGTTGGTCTTCCACGGCGTCGACGCCCAGTACGACGGGCGGCGGTCCATGACCTGCGACCGGGTGAGGTACACCCACGTCGTGCCGCCTGAACGCATGCGGGCGGTCGCGACGACGCCGATCCAGTCCCGGGTCTCCTCGAAGTCGAGGGGAACCCAGTCGTAGTACATGCCGCGTTCGGCGTTCGCGCCGTAGGAGAACTGGTCGCCCTGACGGACGAGGAACGCCTGAACGTTCGTGACGAACTCGGAGCGGAGTGCGAGCTTGATGAACCCCTGGTAGCCGATGATCGGGAGGCAGATCTGCCGGCCGCGCTCCTTCCGCGGGGTGAGGTAGAACTCGCCCAGCCCGGACCCGATCTCCAGCCGCAGCTGTGCGGCGAGCATCACCCCACCCAGGAGGGTCTTCGGGGCCGCGTTCATCAGGTCGGGGGACTTCCCGATCTCCGACAGCACCGCCCGAACGAACGCGGCCGAGTTCATCGCCCCGCCAAGCTGTCGTTCGATCGCGGGCAGCTGCGCCTCGACGAGATCCTTCATCGTCGGCTGGGTCTTCGCCGCCGCAGCGGCCGTGGACAGGTCAGTGCTCACTGGGTCTGCTCCTTCTGCTTCGTGGCACGGAGGACACGGAACGGTGCCCCGGTGCGGGTGTACTGCGCGGCCAGATGCGGGTGATCGAGGGTGAAGCCCTCACGGTCGAACCCGACCCGACCCTTCTGCTGCTTCCACGTGCCGACCTTCCGGCCGTTGTGGGTGAGGGTGTCGGCTGAGCCGACGTACTGCGCGAACGCGACCTTGAGAGCGTCACGCTCCTCCTCCTGCGCCCTGATATCGGCGTTCAGTACAGCGATGCGCTCGAACGTCTCGAACGCGGTGTCAGAGAGCTCCACGGGGCGGTCCACGGTGCTGATCGCGTTCACCTCAGCGATCGTCGACGGCGGGGGAGCGTCGTCGTTCTGCACCCGCTCCCACATGTCCCGCGCGGTGGGGATCAGATGCTCACGGATGAACCGCTCGTCGCGGTCCTCCCAGAACAGCCGGAACTCCCGGCCGCCGATCCACACGACCACCGCGGCCCGCTGGGTGCCGGCCACGAGCATCTCTCCCTGCACCTGGATGCGGATGTCGGTCGGGATCCCGTCGTCCCACTTGTGGCCCGTGTAGTGGTGCGCGGTCTTGAACTGCCACGTCGTGAACGGGTTGTCGCTGACGCGGTCGAAAGACGCGTGCAGGAACGGGAACTCGATCGACCGGGCCATGAACGCGGGCTTGAGCGACACGTGGACACCGGAGAACCGTTCGACCCACCGCTCGATGATGTGCTCGGACTCGTGCCCGATGAACGACAGCAGTTCGTCGAACGGTCGGTCCACGCCCTGCTTGTGCTTCCACACGTCCAACGGGGTCGCGTACGGGGACAGATTCATCGCGGCAGCGAGCTCGGACGCACCGATGCTGTTCCGACGCTCCTGCTCCCACTCCGGGGTATCCGGGGTGACGTCGATGACCGTGAAGCTCACGCCGCACCTCCGAGGTCTTCCTCCTCGGCTCGGTACTGGGCCTCCTCGGCTTCGTCGCGGCGGCGGATCGCGTTGCTCAGCGCTTCCTCAGCGCGGATCACAGCGGAACGAGCGGCAGACAGCCGGTCACGTGCAGCGTCAAGAGCGGACATCAGGCGGCGTCCTTCCAGGTCGTTGCTGTCGCCCGGCCCAGCGCACGCAGTGCTCGATACTGGGCGACCCAGACGTCTTGCTGCTCCTGGCTCGCGACCCAGTGCTGGCGGCGACGCTTGACCTCCGCCATGAGCGTGCCGAGAGTGCCCGTCCAGCAGCCCACGGTGAGAATGTGAGCACCTTTCGTGCGGACGAGCGTGGCGTGGACGTTCTCGGAACCGATCGGCCCAACGACGATGTAGTGATCAGTGCGCTCGACCTGCGCGTTGCCGGAGACCCGCGCGTTGCCGTAGACCCACGCGTCGCCGGAGACCCGCGCGTTGCCGTAGACCTGCGCGTCGCCGGAGACCCACGCGTCGCCGGAGACCCGCGCGTTGCCGTAGACCTGCGCGTCGCCGGAGACCCGCGCGTTGCCGTAGACCTGCGCGTCGCCGGAGACCCACGCGTCGCCGGAGACCCGCGCGTTGCCGTAGACCCGCGCGTCGCCGGAGACCCACGCGTCGCCGGAGACCCGCGCGTTGCCGTAGACCTGCGCGTTGCCGGAGACCCGCGCGTCGCCGGAGACCCACGCGTCGCCGGAGACCCGCGCGTTGCCGTAGACCTGCGCGTTGCCGTAGACCCACGCGTCGCCGGAGACCCGCGCGTTGCCGTAGACCTGCGCGTTGCCGGAGACCCACGCGTCGCCGGAGACCCGCGCGTCGCCGTTCGCCAGTTCGGCCGACTCGATCCATCCGCCAAGGTCACCCTTGCGGATACCGCGCCGTGGGATGTCGCGCGTCGCGCGGATCTGCTTGACAATGAAGCCGGCGAAATTGGTCTTCTCGATCCCAGTGAACTCGAAGCTGTGGTCAGTCATTGGTGTGTCCTTTCGAAGGTGCGACCGTCCAGCAGACAGTCGCGAAGCAGATGAAGAACAGCCCCGCGATCACGGCGGATGCGGGGCTGCGGGGGATGATCGCGAGGATCACGAGACACTCGACGGCGACAAGGGCGGCGACCCAGCGGAGGGCGGTCATACGACCCGCTCCGACCAGACGTGCCTGCACAGGTCCCGAGGGCAGGCAAGATCGATGAACACCGGATCAGGCCCGTCGATGATGTGCGCGTGGACATGCCGCCCGCATTCCGGGCAGTCCGTCTCACGGACGTCGTCGAAGGTCGGCAACGGTTCCGCGTGCTGCTCCTTGAACCGCTTCACGTCACCGAAGTAGTCGGGGAACTCGTCCACGTAGGCGACGCTCATCGTCCGCCCCCAACACCATCGAGACGGTCAAGACGAGACAGCGAGTTCGGATGCTCCTCACCGATCACCGCCGACAACCGGCGGAACCACGAAAGAAGAGCGGCCCGGACACCCCCTAAAGTGCCCGGGCCGTTCGTGCCGGAATCCCCAGCCGGCAAGTCGACCCCCACAGTCGACTGGTTCAGAACATGGCTGCTCGCAGGACGCGGCGCCACTTCGGACAGGTTGAGTTTCAGCATGGGGCGGTCCCTTCGATCAAGGCAGCGGGTGGTGTGAACTCGTACTGCTCAGAGAGAACCGAGATCACGTAGGCAGCGAAGTTCGCCAGACATTCATCACGTGTGGGCATGGAAGCCTCCGTTCTTTGTGAGTGCTCCCGCCCGGTTCTTCGCCGGGACAACCGATCGCAGGCTCGGGAGCGGAGCAGTTTCGACACCTGCTCAGGTGGGAGTGATGTGTTCCCGCCGTGATGAGGGCGGGTGAGCGTCCGGGGACATACCCGGGCGACTCGGGACCAGGACGTCCCGTCTGTTCGGCGCGCTGGTCAAGGGGGCTTTCCGCAGCCTGCCCACCGGAGGGTGGTCGCTCCCACTACCCCCGGCGTGGTGTCCGGGGTGCAGTCTCAAGCGTCAACGCGTCTATGTAGTTGGTGTCGCGAAGGCGCGACGATTACCGCCCCTTGGAGGGCGGAAGCTTCCTGCGGCTAGGCCGCGAGGAGGGAGGGCAGGTCGGCGCCTAGTGCCTTGGCGCACTCGATGCTCGTGTCGAGCGCCAGGGGTCGAGTCCTGTGCTTCACCTCGGCCAGGAGGCGCTTGTACGGCACTCCGGCGTTCCGTGCGAGCCAGGCATACGACCTGTCCTGCTGATTCATGAGGCTGGTGATGTTGCTCACCGCCGTCTCGCTGTGTCCCATAGCAAGAACACTATGTCCCACTTTTGGGAGGCGCAAGCCTAGTCCACGATTCTGTGAAGTCCCACAAATGGGATATAGAGTTACAACAAGAAACCCTCAACCGCTACTTGAAATCCCAAATATGGGCTAGTAGTGTGCCTGATATGGGAAACGAACTAGCTGATGCGATCCGCGCCGAACTCCGCAGCGCCCTGCTCGCGAAGTACGGCACCCTCGAAGCGGCAGCAGAGGTCCTCGACATGCCGTACAAGACACTGCGGCGGCACCTCACCACTTCAGGCAAGGACAGAACTGCGCGAGTGCCACTCGACTTCGTCCTTGAAGTCTCGGAGCAACTCGAACGCGATGCCGGCGTTGACTTCGCTGAGATCTACCGCCGCGCGACAATCCGACCCATCGCGACCGTGACCCCGATCAATGTCCGACGCTCCAGCCAGTATCTGGAGAGCGCCGAACTCGATATCACGGAGCTCGCCGCAACGACGGACAACACGCCGATTGACCCCGACCGGGGCGAGGCGTAACGGAGGGGTATGGAATTGAGCGGTGCACTGAACACGATTGACCTGATCGACTACGACGACTTCCCGGCCAGCCTCGCAGCCAGCGCCGCCTACATGTACGGCGTGATCGACTTCCAGGACGGGCCCTGCGCCTTCGACTACGACCCATGGGTGCACGCCGAGATACTCGACCTCCCGATCGTCTTTCGTGACGACCTCCCCGACAGGGACATGGTCGCCTGCTACTCGCCGTCCCACGAGGCCGTGTTCGTCCGTCCGAACCTCCACGGCGCCGTCGAGCGCTGCGCCATCGCCCACGAGATCGTGCACTTCGAACATGGCGACATCGGCATCAACGACCTGCAGGAGGAACGCGCCGACCGCATCGCGGCGCGACGACTCCTGCGCCCGTCGCGACTCGACGAGTTCGCGGACATCACTGAAGACCCTGCCGTTGTCGCGCTCGAGCTCGGCGTCACCGAGAAGATCATGCGGGTGTACATGCGCATGATTCGGCAGGGGAGGATCGCTCGCTATGGCTAGACCCATCCAATCGGTGCCAGCCGCAGCGCCGCACCGGGCCGTCGCATTGATCCGTGTGTCGAAGGAACGCGAGGAGATGCACTCGCCGGCTATGCAGAAGGCCGCGATCGAGAAGTACGCCGAATCGAACGGTATCCGTGTCGTCGACTGGATCGAAGGGATCGACGAGTCCGGATCTGACAGGAGGTCAGCGTGGTGGCCGCGACTCGACCAGTCGATCTCTCGCATGGAGGCTGGGGAGTTCGACACGATCCTTGTGTGGCGATTCAGTCGCGTCGGCCGCCAGCGTCTCCGGTGGGCCATCGCGCTGGATCGGGTTGACACTCTCGGCGGGAGAATCATCTCCGTACTCGAGCCCATCGAGTCATCGACAGCCTCTGGACGTTTCGCTCGAGGAATGCTCGGAGAAATGAACGCCTACCAGGCGGAGCTAATCGGCGAACAGTGGCGTGAGACCCATGAGCGACGTCGGCGTGCGGGCCTTCCTCACGGAGGGCAGAACCGATTCGGGTACGAGATCGTTGAAGGGCGATACCTACCGCATCCTGTCACCGGCCCAGTGCTGGCCGAGATGTACCGCCGAGCGCTCAGGGGCGAAGGTTCCGGCAGGATCACCCGATGGCTGAATGAGGCGGGCATCACAACGCCCACCGGGCTACCATGGCTGGCGAGCAACCTCTACCAGATGCTCGACGGCGGCTTCGGTGCTGGCCTGATCGTCCACCGCCCAGGATGGAAGAACAAGCGCCTACCCAAGAGCGAATGGGTGTTCCACCCTGGTGCGCACCCGGCCGTCATAGAACCATCGGAGTGGGCTTCGTACTGGGCACGTCGCCTCTCACTTTCGGAGCCATCGAGGAGCATCGAAGCGCGTCATTTGCTGACCAGTCTCATCTACTGTGCTGACTGCGGTGCGCGAATGCACCACAGCGACGGGCGCTATGTCTGCACCGCTGCGGCCCGCTACAAAGGCACGGGGAGGCGTGTCGTAACCATCTCGGCAGAGATCGCAGAAGGTGCCGTTGAGGACTGGGTCCTGTCACTCGCTGAAGACACCGAATCTCTCCTCGCAGCGTTCGCCGCAACCACAAAGACTCGCGTTCGATCGGTGAACGATGCAGAGGCTATCGATCGGCGCATCGCTCGCATCGACGAACGAATGGCGGCGCTCACGATCCGATCGCTCGACCACGCTGGTGATATCCCTGACGCGGCGTATCGTGCAACGATCCAGAAGCTTGATGCGGAACGAACGAGCCTGATGGAGCGTCAGAAGTCTGTCGAGCTATTGAACGCGAAACGCGAAGTCGACGTGCGCCAGGTCGCGACGACGCTCGCTGGCACGTGGGCAAGTCTTGAGACCTTCGCACGCCGCCACGCGCTGTCGGAGCTCGCGGGAGCGATCATCGTGCGGGTTGGACGCGGAGCGGACCGAGTGGTCATCGTAGCGAGGTGGGAAACGCGTGGTTAGTTGTAGGCCGTCAACATTCGCAAGTTCCTCCCCGGTCACCGCACGCTGGAGTCGCTGACCGCGCAGGGAGCGCTTCCGGAAGGGCTCGCGACGACGCTGAGGCGGGCGATGCGCGAGGGACGCAGCGTCATCGTGTCCGGGGCGACCCACGCGGGCAAGACGACTCTCCTCGCGGCCCTGCTCGCCGCCTGCGCAGACCGGCAGCGCATCATCACTGTGGAGGAGACCTTCGAGCTCGCGGTGGACGGCCCCGATCTCGTCGCACTCCAGGGGCGTCAGGCCAGTCTCGAGGGAACGGGCGAGATCACCCTGAGGCGACTGGTGAAGGAGGCGCTGCGGATGCGCCCCGATCGGCTCGTCGTGGGCGAAGTGCGCGACGCCGAAGCGCTCGATCTCGTCCTCGCCCTCAACACCGGCGTGCCCGGAGCGGCCACCGTGCACGCGAACTCGGCCGCCGATGCTCTCGACAAGCTGACCCTGCTGCCGCTGCTCGCCGGACGCAACATCGACCGGGCGTTCATCGCCCCGGCATTGGCGGCCGCGGTCGACCTCGTGGTGCATTGCGGCCGTGACCTCGACGGCACCCGGAGAGTGCAGGAGGTGATCGCGCCGACGGGGGAGATCGTCGACGGTCGGATCGTCTCGAGGACCCTCTACGAGCATGGTGCGGACGCGACCCGGCATACGCGCACCCGCGGGGAACTGCGACGCGTGGAGGTCGGCGCATGACCGTGCTGCTCGGGGCCGTCCTGGCCGCCGGGGTGCTGCTCTGCGCCTCGCCGTGGCTGTGGCCTCGCCGCACGGAGACACCCCGACCGGAAGTGCGCGGGAGACTCGCTCGCCTCGCGGGCGAAGCGGGGTTCGCGTCGCTGGGCACGCGGGCGATCGTCGCGGCGACGGTGGCCACGGCGTTGACGGCGGCGTCGGTCGCCTGGCTGCTCACCGGGCTCTCCGCGCTCTCCGCTCTCGCCGGCGCGGCCGGCGCGGGAGTCCCGGTCGGGTTCCTGCGTTCGCGGCGTCTTCGCCTGCGCAAAGCTCGACGGCTGCTCTGGCCCGATGTCTGCGATCTGCTGATCGGTTCGATCAGGGTGGGGCTGTCGCTGCCTGACGCCGTGGCGAGCCTCGCCGAGTCGGCGCCGTCCATGCTGCGTCCGGCCTTCATCGTGTTCGAGAGGGATCTTCGCGCGACCGGGCGTTTCGAGAGCAGCCTCGACCGGCTGAAGGACTCGCTCGCCGATCCGATCGCCGACCGCATCGTCGAGACGCTGCGGATGGCGAGACAGGTCGGAGGAACGGAGCTCACCGGTGTGCTGCGAGCGCTCTCCGCATCCGTGCGGGCGGATGCGGCCCTCCGCGGCGAGGTGGAGGCTCGTCAGTCGTGGATCAGAGGAGCCGCCGTCCTCGGCTCCGTCGCTCCGTGGATCATCCTCGGGCTTCTCGTGATGAGACCGGAGGGAGCATCGGCGTACGGCACCCCGGAGGGCATGCTGGTGATCTGCGTCGGAGCCGCGGTGTCGGTGAGCGCCTACCGCATCATGGTCCGGATCGGACGGCTGCCGGAGCCGAGGCGGTGGTTCGGATGAGCGGGTTCTCCGCGATCGCGGTCGCGATCCTCGCCGGAGGCGGCTTCGCGATCGGAGCGCTCTGCATCCTCGCGACCCTTCCGAGATGGCGCGCGGCCTCCTTGACGGTGCGGATCGCGCCCTACGTGAGAGACGTCGTCGTCGATGACGCCCTGCCCTCTGCCGTCCTTCCGCGGGTCGGCGTGCTGCCCGCGACGCGACGCACGGCCTGGCAATGGATGCTGGCGGCGTTCGAACGGGGTCTCGGGGGCGGGGAGTCGCTGCGCCAGCGCATCGCCCAGGCGGGTCTGCGCACGGATCCGGCGGCCTTCCGCGGTCGGCAGCTGGGCTGGATGCTGGCGGGGATCGGCGCGGGTGCGATGGTGTTGATCGCGCTGGTCCTCCTCGGGCGGATGACCGTGCCCGTGGCGATGCTGCCTCTGCTCGGCGGCGGTGCTGCCGCTCTCGGGTACGACATGCAGCTGACCGCGCGGGCGAAGGCCAGACGTGTGCGGCTCGCCGACGAGCTGCCGACCACGTTGGAGTTCCTCGCGCTGTGCCTCTCCGCGGGGGAGGGACTGCTCGACTCGCTCCGTCGCGTCGCAGCGATCGGCTCCGGTGAGCTGACCGCCGAACTGCGACAGGTCGTACTGGCCGTGGGGACGGGGTCGCCTCTGGCCGATGCGCTCGGCGAGATGGCGTCCCGGCTCCAGCTGCCCGGGCTCACGAGAGCCGTCGACCAGGTCGTGTCCGCCTTGGAGCACGGCGCGCCCCTCGCCGCGGTGCTGCACGCCCAGGCCGGCGATGCGCGCGAAGACGCGAAGCGCACGCTCATCGAGCAGGCGGGGCGCAAGGAGATCCTGATGCTCCTCCCGCTGGTGTTCCTCATCCTCCCGCTGAGCGTTCTCTTCGCGATCTACCCCGGCCTCTTCATCCTCCGCCTCGGCATCGGCTGAGCGCTCCACGAAAGGACGACAATGACGACTCTTCGACGATGGTGGCGACGCCCTGGTGAGTGGGCGAACGAGCTCGCAGCTGACGAGACCGGCGACGTTCCTGGCTGGGTGCTCGTGACCCTGATGACCGCGGGATTGGTCGTTCTCATCTGGGCGGTCGCAGGGCCCGCGTTGAGCGCCCTGTTCGAGCAGGCCATCCAACGGGTCTCGGGGCTCTGACGTGTCCCTGCGGCGTGAGCTCGTCGATGAGCGCGGATCCAGCGCGGTGGAGTTCGTTCTGGTGGGCACACTCCTCACGGTGCTCACGCTCGCCGTGCTGCAGCTCGCGCTCGCCGTGTATGTGCGCAATGTCGTGCACGATGCCGCGGTGGAGGGCGCGTACTACGCGGCACTCGCCGACACGGAACCCGAGCAGGGAGTGGAGCGCACTCGGATCGCCGTGAACCGCGCGGTGGGGGCGTCCTACGCGGAGGACGTGACGATCTCCATGACGGAGCAGGAGGTCACCGTGAGACTTCGCACCACGCTCCCCGTGATCGGTCTGCTCGGCATCCCGCACGCTCTGGAGGTGGAAGCGCATGCGCCGGTGGAATCGCTGGGTGAAGAATGACGACGGCTCGGCCGCACTCGAGTTCATCACGGTCGGGCTCATCCTGCTCGTGCCTCTCGTCTACCTGATCGCGGCGCTCGGGGTCATCCAGGAGCAGACCCTCGGGGTGGAAGCGGCCGCGCGGCACACGGCTCGGCTGATCGCCCAGGCATCCGACCCTGCGAGCGCCGCAGCTCGGGGTGAGCAGGTGCTCGCGGCGGTCGTCGAGGAGTACGGCCTCGACCCCGAGTCCGTCGACGTGTCGCTCGTATGCACGCCGGTCGGCGCGGAGTGCCCAGCCGCGGGAGCCACGCTGACGGTCACGGTCCGCACCCGCATCGAGTTGCCCCTGATGCCGTCGGTACTGGGGCTCGACGAGTCCACGGCGATCCCGGTCGAGGCCGCCTCGGTGCAGAAGATCTCCCGACTGTGGGCGGGCGGCTGATGGCCGCTCGGACGGCAGGCGACGACGAAGGGAGTGTCCTCCTGCTGGCGCTCGGTTACGCTCTCCTCGCGCTCACCCTGATCTTCGTGTGCGTCTGCGCGACCGATCTCTACGTCACCCAGAAGCGGCTCGACGCGCTCGCCGACTCCGCCGCGCTCGCCGGAGCGGACGGCTTCACGCTGACCCTCGACGGTGAGGAGGCGCGAGCCGAACTCGACGACGAGGGTGTTCGCGCGCAGGTCGACGCACTGCTCTCCGCGCTGCCGACGGATGCGCGTCTCGTGTCCGCCGGCACCCCGGACGGACTGTCCGCGCGCGTGACGGTGGAGGGGGAGTGGCATCCGCCGCTCTTCTCCCTGTTCCTACCGGACGGCGTCCGCCTCGAGGCGACGGGCACCAGTCGCACGGCGCTGCAGTGAACGCGGTCGTGCCGGATCGATCAGGTCTCGTCGGCCGCCGTCCGCGGCACGAACATCGGGATCCAGCGGATGAAGCCCACAGCGCCCAGCAGACCGACCAATCCGATGGCGGCTGCGGCGACCGGCAGGGATGCGACCGCGATGACCCCGGAGATCATCAACGGGGCGACGGCGCCCCCGGCATCCGTCAGCGTCCGCCAGGAACCGAGGAAGGCCGCCGGTTCGCGCTTCGGAGCGACATCGGCGCCGAGCGTGAGCAGGATTCCGCTGGACAGGCCGTTGCCGACGCCGAGCATGGCCGCGAACATGCCGAACCACAGCACGGAGGCGTCCAGGTCGTGCGTGAACGAGAGGGCGAGGAACCCCGCTCCCATGAGCACCATGGCGGGCATCGCCGCCCAGAGTCGGCCGAACCGGTCCATCACCTGCCCGCTCGCGTAGAACAGGGCGAAGTCGATCGCGCCGGAGACACCCACCACGAGGGCGATCGTGGAGGCGTCGAGACCGAGGGAGAGGCCCCACAGCGGCAGGAGCACCTGGCGGGCCGAACGCACCGCCGAGAGCGACGCGGCCGCCAGTCCGAGACGCCCGAGCACGGCACGCTGCTGCCACATCGTGCGGAAGACCCCGGCGCGCTCGATCGTCGGGATCGAACCGCTCACCACCTCGCCCGAGTCCTCGGTCAACACAGAGGAGGGCGGCACAGGGACGGTCTTCTCCGGGTCGGGGCCGAACACGACGAGCACGACCATCACCACGAGGCAGACGAGGAAGAACCAGAACGCCGCGGCCTCCGTGCCGAACAGCTGCAGGAGCCCCGCGGCGACGAACGGACCGATGAAGATCCCGAGGCGGAAACTGCCACCCAGGAGCGACAGCGCCCTGGCGCGGAAGTCCACGGGCACGCGCGTCGTCATGAAGGCGTGCCGCGCCAGCCCGAACGCCGCAGCGCAGAAGCCCAGCAGGAAGACGGATGCCGCGAGCACAGCGGGCGTCGGAGCGAACAGCATCAGCACGCCCGCCGCGATCGCCACGACGCCGCCGGTCACCATCGTCATCCGCTCGCCGATGCGGGCGACGGCCCATCCTGCGGGCAGATTGCCGCAGAGCTGACCGACCACCAGGGCGGAGGATATGAGCGCGGCGAGGGCGATATCGGCGCCCATCGACGCCGCGACCACGGGGATCAGCGGGATCACCGCGCCCTCGCCCAGCGAGAACAGCAGCGTCGGCAGGTACACCATGGGCCCGAACTGCCTCAGGACCACGGATGCGCTGCTCATCACTGCGACTCTACTCGGCAGGCTAGGCTGGGTGAGCCATGCTCGAACTCGATCTCTCCGCCGACATCCAGGCCCTGCGAGTCACCTACGGTGACATCCGCGAGGTCGTCGATGTCGAAGCGCTCCGCACAGACATCGCCCGCCTCAGCGAAGAGGCCGGTGCCCCCGACCTCTGGGACGACACCGAGCGGGCCCAGAAGGTGACCAGCGCGCTCAGCCACCGCCAGTCGGCTCTCGCCAGGGTCGAGGGCATCGGCAACCGCCTCGACGACCTCGAGGTGCTCGTCGGCCTCGCCAACGAGATGGACGACGAGGACTCCGCCGCCGAGGCGCGCGCCGAGCTCGCCGCGCTCACCGAGCTGATCAATCAGCTCGAGGTGCAGACGCTCATGGACGGCGAGTACGACGAGCGCAGCGCCATCATCACGATCCGCTCCGGCGCGGGCGGCGACGACGCCACCGACTTCGCCGAGATGCTCATGCGCATGTACCTGCGCTGGGCCGAGCAGCACAAATACCCGGTCAAGGTCATGGACACCTCCTACGCGGAGGGCGCTGGCATCAAGTCGGCCACGTTCGAGATCGAAGCCCCCTACGCCTTCGGCACGCTGTCGGTCGAGGCCGGCACCCACAGGCTCGCGCGCATCAGCCCGTTCGGCTCCGCCGACAAGCGTCAGACGTCCTTCGCCGCCGTCGAGGTCATCCCGCTCATGGAGGAGGCGACCGAGGTCGACATCCCCGAGGGCGACATCCGCGTCGATGTGTTCCGCTCGTCGGGCCCCGGAGGGCAGTCGGTCAACACCACCGACTCCGCCGTGCGCCTCACGCACCTCCCGACCGGCATCGTCGTGTCGATGCAGAACGAGAAGTCGCAGATCCAGAACCGCGCCGCGGCCATGCGCGTGCTGCAGACCCGCCTCCTGCTCCTGCAGAAGGAGCAGGAAGCAGCGAAGAAGAAGGAGCTCGCCGGCAACATCACGGCGAGCTGGGGCGACCAGATGCGCTCCTACTTCCTCTACGGCCAGCAGCTCGTCAAGGACCTGCGCACCGGGCACGAGTCCGGCAACCCCGCCGCCGTGTTCGACGGCGATCTCGATGGCTTCATCTCCGCCGGCATCCGCTGGCGGAAGCGCAAAGAAGAAGACTGATCCCGCTCACTGGGCGGCGCCGGCGAGAGTGCCGGTGACGTCCTCCTCGCTGTAGACGATGCACTGGATCGCGTGGTCGTCATCGAGCGTCCAGCTGCGCTTCGTCGGCACGTAGTAGTAGAAATCCAACACGGAGTCCGCATACGGGA
Organism: Microbacterium sp. NPDC057944; assembly: GCF_042887445.1. NCBI lineage: Bacteria > Bacillati > Actinomycetota > Actinomycetes > Micrococcales > Microbacteriaceae > Microbacterium > Microbacterium sp. NPDC057944. The sequence goes on along the minus strand of NZ_JBHVPJ010000003.1, from coordinate 47,583 downwards.
TGCCGACGAAGGTCTCGAACTCGGCTCTGCACCGGGTCTGGGCCTCGACGTCGACCGCCTTGTCGCCGGGGAATTCGGGCCCTTCGACGTCGAACACGAAGTAGACCTCGTCGGTGTGCGGCTGATCGCACGGGACGACCGGCACCTCGTACACCCCCTTATCCCCGTAATCGATGAGGGGGATGCAGTCTCCCACCGTCAGTTCGATCAGACCCTTCATGACCGCGCCGTCGACGTCGGCGGGATCGACCGGGGTCGGTTCAGCGCTCGGCGCATCGGAGGGGGTCGTGCTCTCCTCGGCGACAGGACCGGAGGGGTCGGCCGATCCCGTGAACGAGATGAGGGCCACGGCCACCGCGAGGATCGCGCCGAGACCGCTGGCGCCCAGGCCGAGGAAGCCCGGCCACTTGGCTCCGCGGAGGAACAGCGAGACGATAGACATCACGAAGCCGAGGCCGAGCATCACCCAGCCGCCGACGGCGATCGGGGGGATGCACGAGACGACGATGCCGACGACGGCGACGATGAGGCCCACCAGCCCCAGGACGGACAGTCCCTTCTTCGCTGGCGCGGTCGCGGGTGCGGTCGCGTACGGGGGAGCGGATCCGGCGTATCCGGGGTACACGGTCGGCTGTGCGGCGAACTGAGCGGCCGACGCCCCGGGACCGGGCAGCTCGAAGGGAGGGGTGAACGGAGCCGCGTCGCTGTTCGGCGCTGTCGCGTCGACGCTGGGCGTGGACGCCACAGCCGCGGCGGCGGCAGCGTCTGCACTCTGAGCGGCATCAACGGGGTGCGCGGAAGCCGTGGAGTCTGCCGGCCCGGGGGCCGGCGTGGGCGCCTCCACGAGGTGTTCGGTCCACTGCAGGCCGTCCCACCACCGCTGACGTCCTGACCCGTCGTCGTACCAGCCCGCCGGAATCGTCATCTGTCGTCCTCCGTCGGGATCAGCCGGCCGACGGCGTCACGGTGATGCGCGCCACGGGCTGCAGGATGCCGTCGAGCACGACGACCGTGTAGGAGTCGCTCTGCGCGATGTCGAACGTCGCCGTGCCATGCGCCGTCTCCCCGGCCGCCAGCTCTGCGTTCTCGAACTGGCTGTCGGCGAAGAAGTCGTAGGTGCCCTCGGTGCCGTCGGCGGTCTCGACCGTGAAGTAGAACGGGCCGACGTACGTGGTGCCGTCGACGCCCGTCCACGTCACATCGATCGTGAGGAATCCGCCGTTGGTGGCGTCGATGCCGCTGCCGTCGGACGTGCTCCAGGTCGCCGAGCCGATGACGATGTCGCCGGTCCCTGTCGAGTGCGGGACGGTCACCGTCTCGCCCATCGCGCCCTCGACGACCGTTCCGGAGGCGGAGCCGCTGTCGCTGCTGTCGGTTCCGGAGTCCGTGCCGGAGTCCGTTCCCGAGTCCGTGCTGCTCGACGGGAGATCGGTCGGCAGGTCTCTGATCGCGGAGCCGACGGCCGAGACGGCGAACACGATGGCCATCACGACGGCGAGGATCGTGCCCAGAACCGAGACGATGATTCCCGCGATTCCCGGCCACTTGCGTCCCTTGAGGAACACCGAGATCAGAGACACGACGAATCCGGCGAAGAGGAGGAACCAGCCGAAGATGGCCGTGAACGGGATGCAGGAGAGGATCGTGCCGAGCCCGGCGATGCCGAGGCCGACGAGGCCCAGGATGGAGAGCGGCACGGGGCCTGTGGGGGCGGCCGCGTAGGGGGCCTGGTAGGCGCCGGGGTAGCTGGGAGCCGCTCCGGGGTAGCCGGGAGCCGCTCCCGGGTACGTCGGCGCAGCGCCGGGGTAGGTCGGGGCCGTGCCGGGGTAGGGCTGCGCGGGCGCCGAGCCGGGGTATGCGCCGGGGGCGGAGTATCCCTGCACCGGGGCTCCCGCGGCATAGGGCGGAAGCGGAGCCGTCGGCGCCGTCGCGCCCGGTGCGATGAAGGGGGTCGTCGGCTGCTCGTCCTGGGGCGTGGCCGCCGCGGGTGCGCCCGCCGCAGGGGCGGACCAGTCCTGCGCGGCTGCAACCCCGGTCTCAGCGGGCGTCACGGTATCGGCAGGAGTCGTCGTCTCGGCAGGGGCCGCAGCCTCGGGAGCGATGGCCGAATCCTCGGGGGCGGCGATCGGCGCCTCGGGGGATTCGACGGCCTCGGATGCGATGACGGTGCCCTCGATGTCCGACGGCGCATCGGCCGCGGTGCTGGTCTCCGCGAAGTCGGCAGCGGGGGCGGCCTCGGTCGGGGCGGCGTCGACCGCTGCGGGGGCCTCGACCGCGGCATCCGTCTGCGGCGTCTGCTCGACGGGCGTCTCCGAAGAGAGCTGCGTGTCCGGGGTGCTCTCGGCCACGGGGGCGGCATCCGTCGCGGGCGCCTCGGGCTCGACGAGCGGAGCGAAGTGCTCCGTCCACTGCTCGCCGTCCCACCACCGCTGGCGTCCGGAGCCGTCGTCGTACCAGCCTGCGGGTGTGGTCATCGTGTCCCCCTCGGACCTCGGAGCCCACGCGGGCGGCGTGGATCAGCACCTTCATGTATAGCAGTGAGCGGTGACACGCTCATGGCTGCGGGGTGTCGCTCGACGGCAGACGGGAGCAGGCGCTTAGGCTCGTACCGCCATGATTCGGTTCGAGAACGTCACGAAACGCTATCGCGGGACCACCAGGCCCGCTCTGTCCGGTGTCGACTTCGAGGTCCAGCGAGGAGAGTTCGTCTTCCTCGTGGGGGCGTCGGGGTCCGGCAAGTCGTCGTGCTTGCGACTCATCCTCCGAGAGGATGTGCCGACGTCGGGCCGTGTCGCCGTGCTCGGCCGTGACCTCCGATCCCTCGCGAACCGCAAGGTCCCGTACTTCCGCCGCCACATCGGCTCGGTGTTCCAGGACTTCCGCCTGCTCCCGTCGAAGACCGTCTTCCAGAACGTCGCGTTCACGCTCCAGGTGACCGGATCCTCGCGCGGCTTCATCCAGCAGGCGGTGCCGGAGGCGCTGGCGCTCGTGGGCCTCGACGGCAAGCAGAAGCGCATGCCCCATGAGCTCTCCGGCGGCGAGCAGCAACGTGTGGCCATCGCCCGCGCTCTCGTGAACCGCCCTCAGGTGCTGCTCGCCGACGAGCCCACCGGAAACCTCGACCCCGCGACCTCCGTCGACATCATGCAGCTGCTCGCCCGGATCAACGCCGGTGGCACGACGGTGCTCATGGCGACGCACGAGGCCGCGTTCGTCGACGCGATGCAGCGTCGCGTGATCGAGCTCCGCGACGGCGAGATGGTGCGCGACGAGGTCCACGGCGGCTACGGCGACACCTCGAACATCCCGCGTCTCGTCCCCGAGGAGGTGCGAGGAGCCGCGGCGGCCGCAGCCCTCACCGCCGTCCAGGAGGTCCAGCGGCAGACCGCCGACCTCTCGGTCGTCCGTGCGGCGCTGGCAGAGGAGCTGAGCGCTCAGCGCAAGGCGGAAGCCTCGACCACCGACGCCGTGCCCGCGGCATCCGAGATCCCCGAAGCGCAGGCGGCACCCATCGAGCCGCAGCAGGCACCGCAGGAGGAGAAGCCCGCAGAGGCGTCCGCCGCGGTGGGCCCCCGCACGCACCCCATCGTCCTCCCACAGGTCGACGTCGCCGAACTCGGCGTCGCCGACAGATTGGGCCTCTCCGACGACGGCGACGACGAAGTGGGGCCGACCTCATGAGAATCGGACTCATCCTCACGGAGGCCCTCGGCGGCCTTCGACGCAACATCTCGATGGTGATCTCCGTCGTGCTGGTGACATTCGTGTCCTTGACGTTCGTCGGGGCGGCGATCCTCATGCAGGCTCAGATCGGCACCATGCGCGGCTACTGGACCGACCGCGCGCAGGTGGTGGTCTCGATGTGCTCGCCGCTGTCCGAGCCCACGAAAGCCTGCGTCGGCGGCGCGGCCGACGAGGATCAGGTCGCCGCGGTCAAGGCGACCCTGGAAGGCGACGCTCTCGCACGACTCATCTCGAACGTCCGGTTCGAGAACAAGGACGAGGCCTACGCGAACATCGTCGCGCAGCTCGGCGAGGACAAGGCCAGCCTGTTCACCGCCGATCAGATGTCGGAGAGCTTCTACGTCACGCTCAAGGACCCGACCCAGTCGCAGGTCCTCGTCGAGGCGTTCAGCGGCAAGGTCGGCGTCGAGCAGGTGAAGGACCAGCTGCAGTACCTCGAACCGCTGTTCTCGGCGCTCACCGTGGCGACGTACATCGCGGTCGGCATCGCCGCGCTGATGCTGATCGCCGCGATCCTCCTGATCGGCACGACCATCCGGCTGTCGGCGTATGCGCGGCGCAAGGAGATCGGCATCATGAGGCTCGTCGGAGCGTCGAACCGCTTCATCCAGACGCCGTTCGTGCTCGAGGGAGTGTTCGCGGCGTTCCTCGGCTCCGTGCTCGCCAGCGCGGCGGTCGTCGCAGGGGTGCACTTCGGGGTCGAAGGATATCTGCGCGGCAGGGTGCCGTTCATCACGACCTGGGTGAGCATGCAGGATGCCGCATATGTGGTGCCCGTGCTCATCGGCATCGGCGTGCTCCTCGCGGCGCTGTCGGCCGGCTTCGCGATCCGCCGGTGGCTGCGCACCTGATAAGCTGACAGGCTGTCGTGCGCGCGCACGGCACGGAATCAGGAGAGCATCATGCCCAGGGAACGCGGGGAGAAGGTCATCGCGACCAATCGTCGCGCACGTCACGACTACAACATCGAGAAGTCGTACGAGGCGGGGATGGTGCTCACCGGCACCGAGGTCAAGTCACTGCGTCAGGGACGCGCGAACCTCAGCGACGGCTACGCGTTCGTCAAGGGCAACGAGGTCTTCCTCGACTCCGTGCACATCCCGGAGTACTCCCAGGGGCACTGGACGAACCACTCGGCCAAGCGGGTCCGCAAGCTGCTGCTGCACCGTGAGGAGATCGCCAAGCTCCAGCACGCCGTGTCGGCGGGCGGGTACACGCTCATCCCGCTGAAGCTCTACTTCTCCGACGGCCGCGCCAAGGTCGAGATCGCGCTCGCGAAGGGCAAGCGCGAGTTCGACAAGCGGCAGACGCTGCGTGAGCGGCAGGACACCCGCGAGGCGGAGCGCGCCATGCGGCTGCGCAACCGCGTCGGGGAGTAGTCAGCCGAACACGCGCCGCAGGAAGGCGATCTCGCGCTCCAGAGCGTCGACGATCGTCTCGGCGCTGCGGAAGCCGTGCCCCTCACCGGGATACAGCACGTACTCGTGGTCGACGCCGTGCGCGGCCAGGGCGTCGCGGATGGCCTCGGACTGCGCGGGCGGCACGACACGGTCATCCTCGCCCTGCAGCAGCAGCACGGGGACGTCGATCCGATCCGCGTGGGTGAGCGGCGAACGCTCGACGTAGAGGGCGTCGGATGCCGGGAGCGGCCCCACGAGACCCTCGATGTACGACGCCTCGAAGTCGTGGGAGTGCTCGACGAGCCCGCGCAGGTCGGTCACGCCGTAGCGGCTGACCCCCGCGGCGAACGCTCCTCCGCGCACGAGGGCGGAGAGCACGGTCCAGCCTCCGGCCGACCCGCCGCGGATGGCGATGCGCGCGGGGTCGGCGAGCCCGGCGTCGGCGAGACCGCGTGCGGCGGCGATCACGTCGTCGACGTCGACCACGCCCCACTGGCCGTGCAGCCTCTCCCGATAGGCGCGGCCGTATCCGGTCGATCCGCCGTAGTTCACGTCGAGCACCCCGATGCCGCGGCTCGTGTAGAAGGCGATGGCCGCGGACGCCGCGCCGGTGACGTGGGCGGTCGGTCCGCCGTGAACGAGCACGAGATAGGGCGGACGCCCGCCCTCCGGCGTCGAGACGTCGGGGTTGGCGGGAGCGTAGGCGAAGGCGTGCACCGGTCCGTGCATCCCGTCGACCACCAGCGCACGCGCCGGCGGCATCCACGCGGCGTCCGCAGGAGCGCCTCCGGCGACGGTCGACACGGCGCCCGTGTCGAGGTCGACGCACCAGACTCCCGGAGCGACGGCTGACCCGTTGCCGCTCAGCAGCACCCTTGACCCCGACACGTCGTCGACGCTCACGTGACCGTCGCAGGGCACGGTGAGAGCGCTGGCCGACCCGTCACGGTCGATCAGCACGACCTCGTCGCGTCCGTTCGTCCGGACGGCGACGATCCGGCCGTCGTCGAGGAGCCCGTACCAGCGGTTGCCCAGCACCCACAGTCCGTACCCCGTGTCGGCATCGGCCGGCGCGATCGGCTCGGGGGTCGAGCCGTCGAGCGCGACCCTGTGCAGGTCCCAGCGACCTGAGGGATCGTCGGTGAACACGAGCTCATCCTCACCTGCCCACTCCGGTTGGAGGGCGGCGCGCGTGGGCAGGACCAGCTCGGCTCCGTCCGCACCGCGGACGTGCAGCCGGGCGCTGTCCCACGGCATCCGATCGCCGCTCCACTGCACCCAGGCGATCCGGTCGCCGGCGGGGGAGAGCGCGGGATGGGCGTAGAAGCCGGTGCCCTCGACGACCGTGCGGAGCCGTTCGACGTCGTCTGCGGCCGAGCCGTCGATCGGGATATCCACGATCGCGCGCAGATGCGGGGTGGCGGTGAGGTCCTCTCGTACGGCGAACAGTCGCCCGCCCTGCAGCCGCAGCCCTCCGTGGGCAGGACCGGCGGGGGTGAGCGGGCGCGGCTCTGCGCCGTCGTCGCGCCGATACACGCGCTGATCGGAGGCGTTCACGAAGAAGAGCGAACCGGCGGGGCTCGCCGTCCAGGCGCCGCCGCCGTACTCGTGCACGCGGGAGCGCGCGCTCCACGGCGCCGGAAGCACCTCGCGCCCTTCCGAGCTGCGCACGGTCACGCGCCCGCCGTCGGAGGGCACCGACTCGCCCCACCAGATCGCGTCGCCGACGAAGCGGGCGCCGTCGATGCGGGGCGAGGACGCAGCGACCGAGGCGGCGGAGAAGGGAGACGGCCAGGACCCGAACGGCATCGACATGCCTCGAGCCTATTGGCGTGCGACACACGACGTCACACAGGATGCGGGCGGGCGTCGGCGTGCCATAGGTTTCTGGAAACGCCCGGTTCGCCCCGGTGCGTGGAGCGACAGCCGAGCCCGGCACCCGCCCGCGAGATCGACGCAGTCCTGCGCCGCTCGCGGCCCCGTGCCCGCCCTGTCCCCAGGAGAAGAAGATGTCTTCCGAGACGCCGAACCCTCGAGTGCCGTTCTCCTTCGAGCTCTATCCGCCGCGCTCGGCGTCCAGCCACGAGGCGCTGCACGAGACCGTCCGTCGGCTGGCGGCCGCAGGGCCCGACTTCATCTCGGTGACCTACGGCGCCGGCGGCTCGACCGGGGGACGCTCCCTGGAGGTGCTCCGCTTCATCCGCGAGCACACCGATGTCGAGCCCCTCGCGCACCTCACCTGCGTGGGCAACACCTACGCGGGCGCCGCGACGCTCATCAGGGAGTTCCTGGATGCCGGCATCCTCAGCTTCCTCGCCCTCCGCGGGGATCCGCCCGTCGGGCACGACGAGCCGTTCCTCGGCGATCTGGAGAGCGCGGCGCAGCTCGTGCAGCTCATCGACCGCGTGCAGGCGGAACGTGCCCCCTACGAGGAGTCGCCGGTGCCGGGCATCCCCGGCGCCGCACGCGTGAGCGCGCGCCGCAAGGCGAGCATCGCAGTCGCCGCCTTCCCCAACGGGCACCCGCGCTCCGTCCACCGCTGGCAGGACGTCGACGCGCTGCTCGCGAAGCAGGCCGCCGGTGCGACCTCCGCGATCACGCAGCTGTTCTTCCACGCCGACGACTACCTCACGTTCGTCGAGAGGGCGCGCGCCGCCGGCGTCACGATCCCGATCCTCCCCGGCATCATGCCGATCGTCTCGCCGGTCCGGCTCGCTCGCGTGCTCGAGCTCACCGGCGAGACGCTGCCCAGCGAGCTCGCCATCGCCCTCGACGTGGAGCCGACCCGCGAGGGCCGGCACGAGATCGGCGTCGAGTGGGCCGCGCGCCTCGCCAGGGAGGTCGTCGACGGCGGCGCACCCGGCGTGCACCTCTACGCGTTCAACCAGCACGACACCGTGCTCACCGTCCTCGAGGAGGCCGGCGTCCTGCCGGTGTCCCGACTCCGCTGACCCCAGAACCCCCGCTGAAAGGAACACCCATGTCCGCATTCCCCGAGGGCACCATCCTCGGCTACCCCCGTATCGGTCGCCGTCGCGAGCTGAAGAAGGCCGTCGAGGCGTTCTGGGCCGGCCGCACCGACCTCGCCGAGCTGGAGGCCACCTCCGCGGAGCTGCGCGCAGCCACGCGCGAACGTCTCGCCGCGCTCGGCCTCGGCCGCACCGACTCCGCCATCCCCGAGTCGTTCTCGTACTACGACCAGGTGCTCGACGCCGCGGTGACGGTCGGCGCGATCCCCGCGCGGTTCGAGGACCTCCGGTCGGAGGACGGCACCATCGGCCTTCCGGCGTACTTCACGGTCGCCCGCGGCGAGGGGGAGCGCGCCCCGCTCGAGATGACCAAGTGGTTCGACTCGAACTACCACTACCTGGTGCCGGAGATCGGCCCCGAGACGGCGTTCTCGCTGTCCAGCGACCGTGTCGTCCGCGAGTTCGCAGAGGGCGCGGCCGCCGGATTCACGACCCGCCCGGTCATCGTCGGCCCGGTGACCCTCCTCGCTCTGGCGAAGGCATCGGACGACGCCCCCGAGGGGTTCGATCCGCTGTCGCGACTCGACGACCTGCTCCCCATCTACGTCGAGCTGCTCGCGCGGCTGAAGGACGCCGGTGCGGAGTGGGTGCAGCTCGACGAGCCCGCACTGGTCAGCGAGTCGCTCCCTGCGTCGATCGCTGCGCTGGCGGATGCCGCCGGCCGCGCCCTCGCGGTGCTGGGCGGAGCGGCGGCGCGCCCGTCGATCCTGGTCGCCGCGCCGTACGCCGACCTCGGTGAGGTGTTCCCCGTGCTGGCCGCAGCCCCGATCGAGGCGATCGCCGTCGACCTCGTGCGCGGAGGCGTCCCCGCGGCCGCAGCCGGCCTGGAGGGGAAGACCCTCGTGGGCGGCGTCGTCGACGGTCACAACATCTGGCGCGGCGACCTCGCCTCGGCCTTCGACACGCTCGAGGCGCTGCGCGCGCTCGGCGCCGCCGGCGTCTCGGCCTCCACGTCGACCTCTCTGCTGCACGTGCCGCACGATGTGTCCGACGAGACGAAGCTCGATGCGCGTCTGGTCTCGTGGCTCGCCTTCGCCGACCAGAAGGTCGAGCAGGTCGTGGCCCTGGCCCGGGGCCTCGCCGAGGGGCGTGCGGCGGTCGCCGCCGATCTCGACGCGGCATCCGCTGCCCTGCAGGACCGTCTCTCGGCTCCGGGCGTCCGCGACGGTGCCATTCGTGCCCGTGCGCTCACCGAGGCGGACTTCTCGCGCGTGTCCTACGAGGAGCGGGAGTCCGCGCAGGAGGCCCTCGGCCTTCCGGCGCTGCCGCTCACGACGATCGGGTCGTTCCCGCAGACCGGCGACATCCGCCGTGCCCGGGCGCGGTTCACCAGGGGCGAGATCCCCGCCGAGGACTACGAGGAGTTCCTGCGTCGCGAGGTCGCCAGCGTCGTCTCGCTGCAGGAGGACCTGGGCCTCGACGTGCTCGTGCACGGTGAGCCGGAGCGCAACGACATGGTGCAGTACTTCGCCGAGAACCTCGACGGCTTCGACGTCACCGAGAACGGCTGGGTGCAGTCGTACGGCTCCCGCGCGACCCGCCCGTCCCTCCTGTGGGGCGACGTCTCCCGTCCCGCTCCCATCACGGTGGACTGGTCGACGTACGCCCAGTCGCTCACGACCAAGCACATGAAGGGGATGCTGACGGGCCCCGTCACGATCCTCGCCTGGTCCTTCGTCAGAGACGACCAGCCGCTCGGCGAGACCGCGAACCAGGTGGCGCTCGCCCTGCGCGACGAGATCGCCGACCTCGAGGCCGCTGGCATCGCGATCATCCAGGTCGACGAGCCCGCGCTGCGCGAGCTGCTTCCTCTGAAGAAGGCGGATCAGCCCGCGTACCTGCAGTGGTCCGTGGACTCGTTCCGTCTCGCGACGGGTGGCGCGGCGGCGGGCACCCAGGTGCACACCCACCTCTGCTACTCGGAGTTCGGCGTCGTGATCGACGCGATCCGCGCCCTCGACGCCGACGTGACCTCGATCGAGGCGGCCCGCAGTCGCATGGAGGTCGTGACGGACATCGCCGAGGTCGGCTTCGATCACGGCATCGGCCCCGGTGTCTACGACATCCACTCGCCGCGCGTCCCCTCGGCGGAGGAGGTCGAGTCGCTGCTGCGCCGCGCGGTGGACGAGATCCCGACGCGTCAGCTGTGGGTCAATCCCGACTGCGGTCTGAAGACGCGCGGATACGACGAGACCGTGGCGTCGCTGCGCAACATCGTCGAGGCCACGCGTCGGGTGCGCGAGGACGTGGTCGTCGCGGTCTGACGCCCGTCAGAAGAGAGAAGCGAACCGCCCTTCCCGGAGCTCGGGAAGGGCGGTTCGCTGTCGTCAGCGGTCGTCAGACCGCGCGCAGCACCGCGACGATCTTGCCGAGGATCACGGCTTCGTCGCCCAGGATCGGCTCGAAGGCGGAGTTGCGGGGGAGGAGCCAGGTGTGCCCGTCGCGGCGGCGGAGCACCTTGACCGTGGCCTCGCCGTCGAGCATGGCCGCGACGATCTCGCCGTTCTCCGCGCTGTGCTGCGAGCGGACGACGACCCAGTCGCCGTCGCAGATCGCGGCGTCGATCATGGACTCGCCCGACACCTTGAGCATGAACAGGTCACCCTTGCCGACGAGCTGCCGGGGGAGCGGGAAGATCTCCTCGACCTGCTGATCCGCGGTGATCGGCACGCCGGCGGCGATGCGGCCCACCAGCGGCACGAGAGCGGCGTCTCCGACCGGGGTGGCGACATCGGCGGGGTTCTCGCCGCTCGCGCCGGGGAGGTCGATGAGCACCTCCATGGCCCTGGTCTTGCCGGGGTCGCGGCGCAGATAGCCGCTGAGCTCCAGCTGTCCGAGTTGATGCGTGACGCTGGACAGCGACTTGAGGCCGACGGCGTCGCCGATCTCGCGCATGCTCGGCGGATAGCCGTGCCGGCTGATCGAGTTCTGGATGACCTCGAGGATCGCCATCTGCTTGGGGCTGAGGCTCTTGCGGCGACGGGTGCGCGGCGCCTCGGTGTCGGGGGCGGAGTTCTCGCTCATCGTGCTCCTTTGTACGCGATTCCGGCGTCGCAGTTCGAATGTCGGAGGTCCGTGGTGGGGTATCCGTATCGAAACCGTATCCGAGAAACGGCCCGATCTGGAAGATCTGTTCGAGCGTGTCGGCAGATTCTCGGATCAGGTTTCGAAGAACGCTTGACAGATGTTCGAACTCGAAGATATCTTCGGTACGTAGCTTCGCATTCCTGACTCCCGGCCGAGTCCTGGATGCGAACGCTACGCCAACTTTCTCCGGCGGGGATGATCCGCCGGAGGCCAGAAAGGAAGCACGACATGAGCACCATCACCTTCGGAACCGCAGCAGTCCTTCCGGCACGTCCGGCCGCACGCCTGCGTCTGACGGTCCGCGGTCGCCGCGTGCTCCTCGGGCTCGCCTCGGTCCCTCTCGCGGCGGGCATCGCCTTCGCCGCGCTCAGCGGCGGAAGCGCTGCGGCGTCCGGCGCTCACGTCGCGGCGGCGTCCTTCGAGACCGTCACGGTGATGCCGGGGGATACCCTCTGGTCGATCGCCACCACGGTCGCTCCCGACGCCGACCCCCGCGAGGTGATCGGCGAGATCAGCCGGCTCAACATGCTCACCGGCGGCGCACTGCAGATCGGCGACGAGCTCGCCATCCCCGCGCAGTACTCGGAGTGATCTCGGAGCGCGCGTCCTGCGAGCCCGTCGGGAGAGCGGTGGATGCGCAATGCGGCGTCACCCGGTGCATCATCGGCCTTCGCGCGTCCTAGCATGGGAAGGGTGACCGCATCACTCGCTGATCTCCCGCTTCGCGACGACCTCCGCGGATTGACTCCCTACGGAGCTCCGCAGGCCCCGCTTCCCATCGCGCTCAACGTCAACGAGAACACGCATCCCATTCCGGATGCCGTCGCCAGCGACATCCTCGACGACATCGCCGTGGCGCTGCGCGACATGAACCGCTACCCGGATCGAGAGTTCACGACTCTGCGCGAGGGCTTCGCCGAGTATCTCGGGCACGGGCTCACTGCCGACCAGATCTGGGCGGGCAACGGCTCGAACGAGGTGCTGCAGCACATTCTCCAGGCGTTCGGCGGTCCTGGACGCACGGCGTTCGGCTTCGCCCCCACGTACTCCATGTACCCGCTGATCGCTCAGGGCACCGGCGCGCGCTGGGTGGCGGGCGTCCGCGAGCCCGACTACACGATCACCGCGGAAGACGCTGCTGCTCAGGTGCGCGCTGTCGACCCCGACGTGATCCTGCTGTGCTCCCCGAACAACCCGACGGGCACGCCCCTCGGGCTCGATGTCGTCGAGGCCGTCTACGAGGCGGCCAGAGGCATCGTGATCGTCGACGAGGCGTATCAGGAGTTCGCACCGCGGGAGGCGGCATCCGCCCTCTCTCTCCTCGAAGGGCGTCCGCGTCTGGCGGTGTCGCGCACGATGAGCAAGGCCTTCGCCTTCGCGGGAGCGCGGGTGGGCTACCTGGCCGCCGATCCCGCGTTCATCGACGCGCTGCGCCTCGTGCGCCTGCCCTATCACCTGAGCGCCCTCACCCAGGCGGCGGCGATCGCCGCGCTGCGCAACGCCGACGTCATGCTCGGCATGGTCGACGAGATCGTCGAGCAGCGCGATCGCATCTCGGCAACCCTGGAAGCCCTCGGGTACACGCCGCACGAGTCCTGGTCGAACTTCGTCCTCTTCGGCGGGGTGGTTGACCCGAAGGCCACGTGGCAGCAGCTGTACGACAGGGGCGTGCTGATCCGCGACGTCGGCATCCCCGGCCACCTCCGCGTCACCGCGGGTACGGAGGCCGAGACCACGGCGTTCCTCGACGCCCTCGCCTCGATAGGATCGGCATCATGAGCACCCCCGCCCCGCGCACAGCCCGCCGCGTGCGCAGCACGTCGGAGTCCACGGTCGAGCTCGAGCTCAACCTCGACGGGACGGGTGTGGGCCGCATCGACACCTCGGTGCCGTTCTTCGACCACATGCTGACCGCGTTCGCGAAGCACTCCCTCACCGACCTCACGGTGCGGGCGTCCGGCGACACGAACATCGATGCGCACCACACCGTCGAGGACGTCTCGATCGTGCTCGGGCAGGCGATCCGCGAGGCGCTGGGCGACAAATCCGGCATCTCCCGCTACGGCGACGCGCTGGTCCCTCTCGACGAGGCGCTCGCGCAGGCGGTCGTCGACATCTCCGGTCGCCCGTACCTCGTGCACGAGGGTGAGCCCACAGGATTCGAGTACCACCTCATCGGCGGTCACTTCACGGGCGCCCTCGTGCGGCACTCGTTCGAGGCGATCACGTTCAACGCCGGACTCACCGTGCACGTCCGCGTGCTGGGCGGCCGCGATCCTCACCACATCGCCGAGGCGGAGTACAAGGCCTTCGCGCGTGCCTTCCGCCAGGCGAAGGCTCTCGATCCGCTGGTCGACGGCGTCCCGTCCACCAAGGGCGCGCTGTGAGCAGCGCCCCCACGGTCGCGGTCTTCGACTACGAGTCCGGCAACGTCCACTCCGCCGTCAAAGCGCTCGTCGCCGCGGGAGCGGATGCTGTGCTCACCCGCGACAAGACGCAGGCGCTGGAGGCCGACGGCCTGGTGGTTCCTGGCGTCGGCGCCTTCCAGGCGGTCCGCGACGCGCTGTTCGCCCACGGTGGTGACGAGATCATCGATCGTCGGCTCGCCGGTGGACGCCCGGTGCTGGGCATCTGCGTCGGCATGCAGGTGCTGTTCTCCCATGGCGTCGAGCGCGGGCACGACACCGAGGGCCTCGGCGAATGGCCGGGCGCGGTGACGGAGCTCAACGCGCCGGTCCTGCCACACATGGGCTGGAACACGGTCGAGCCCGGCGCCGACAGCGTGCTGTTCCGCGGCATCGAGCAGGAGCGGTTCTACTTCGTGCACTCGTACGCGGCGCAGTCCTGGGAGCTCGACGTCATCCCTCCGTTCCCGCAGCCCGTGCTCACCTGGACGACCTACGGCGATCCCTTCCTCGCAGCCGTCGAGAACGGCCCGCTCTCGGCCACCCAGTTCCACCCGGAGAAGTCCGGAGACGCGGGCATCCAGCTGCTGCGCAACTGGGTCGGCAGCCTCTGACCTCCTCGATCGGCGTCACGCATTTGAACGAGCGCCGATTGCGAGGGTAACCTCGGTTCTCGTGCCTCTCATCGGCGCACTCCCACCACTCAAGGACGTCATGAACGACTTCGCGCAGTCTCCCTCCCTCACTCTGCTCCCGGCCGTCGATGTCGCGGGCGGCAAGGCCGTCCGCCTCACGCAGGGCGAGGCCGGCAGCGAGACCAGCTACGGCGATCCTCTCGACGCCGCAGGGGAGTGGGTGGCGCAGGGCGCGAAGTGGATCCACCTCGTCGACCTCGACGCCGCTTTCGGACGAGGGAGCAACGCCCCCATCCTGCGCAAGGTGATCAAGCAGTTCAAGAACGTCAACATCGAGCTCTCCGGCGGCATCCGCGACGACGCGACGCTGGAGGCGGCGCTCGAGAGCGGCGCCACGCGCATCAACCTCGGGACTGCGGCGCTGGAGAACCCCGAGTGGGCGGCAGACGTCATCGGCCGGTTCGGCGAGGCGATCGCGGTCGGCCTCGACGTGCGCGGCACGACCCTCGCGGCCCGCGGCTGGACGAAGGACGGCGGCGATCTCTGGGAGGTCCTGGATCGCCTCGAAGACGCCGGCTGCAGCCGCTACGTCGTGACCGACGTGACCAAGGACGGCACGCTCCGCGGACCGAACCTCGAGCTCCTGCGCGAGATGACCTCGCGCACCCCGAAGCCCGTCGTCGCCTCGGGCGGCATCGCGAACCTCGACGACATCGCCGCTCTCCGCGAGCTCGTGCCGCTGGGCGTCGAGGGCGCCATCGTCGGCAAGGCGCTGTATGCAGGCGCGTTCACGCTGGCCGAGGCTCTGGATGTCGCAGGAGACTGACGCGCACTCCTGCGGGCCCGAGTCGCACAATCACGGCGACTCGGCGGGCGTTCCGTGGGAGGGGCGCAGCTTCGAGCCGAATCCGCACGCCGCGGACGACGGCTCCGCCGACCCCGCGCTGCTCGAGGCTCTGCAGAGGTTCCGTGCGGGCGATGGCGCGCAGACGGAGGTCGTCGACGCCTTCCGCTCCGCGCGCGTGCTGATCCCCCTCGTCGCCGAGAAGGGTGATGAGGGCGTAGGTCCCACGGGCCTGGTCGTCGACAAGACGCAGGAGCTGTCGATCGTCACGGTCGCGGCCCCCGACGGCCGCCGCGTGCAGCCGGTGTTCTCCTCGGTCGACGCGATGCAGCGGTGGGATGCCACGGCCCGGCCCATCCCGGTCGAAGCCGTGCGCGCCGCGCTGGCGGCCTCCGCCGACGACACCGATCTGATCGTGCTGGACCCGACGTCCGACACGGAGTTCGTGATCCGCCGACCCGCGGTGTGGGCGATCGCTCAGGGGCACGCGTGGGAGCCGAGCTTCCTCTCGCCGGAGGTGTTCGGCGCACTCCAGGAGAGCGTCGCGCACGAGCTCGCGGTGATCGACGTCGCCGTCGCCGCAGGCGACCCGGACGCGAGGCTCCGCGGCCCCGAGCTCGTCGTGATCCTCGAGCTCGTCGACGGACTCGAGCGCGAGGTGCTTGACGCGGTTCTCGCGCGTCTCGCCCAGCGCTGGTCCGCCGACGATCGCATCGCTGTGC
The DNA here is from genome assembly GCF_042887445.1 of Microbacterium sp. NPDC057944. Classification (NCBI taxonomy): domain Bacteria; kingdom Bacillati; phylum Actinomycetota; class Actinomycetes; order Micrococcales; family Microbacteriaceae; genus Microbacterium; species Microbacterium sp. NPDC057944. The sequence continues at coordinate 31,717 of NZ_JBHVPJ010000003.1, read as the reverse complement.
TCGTCGACTCGCTCACCGTCAAGCTCCGCCGCTCCGCCTGACGACGAGCGGCACCTCGGTCGCGCGGTCCTCGCCGCGTGTCGTCTCGCTGTGCTCGCTCAACGTCCGGGTTGCGGACTTCTACCCCAGCCGTTCGTCAACAGGACGTGAGGGCGCAGGGTTGCCCTGTTCGGGTGAATCGGGAGGGGCCCGCGAATCGGGAGGGTCCCGTTCTTTGCCTGACCAAGACATCCCGGAGTCCGGCAACGAGAGACTAGTTGACCGGCCCCGTCCACTTCTCGCCCGGCCCCTTGCCGATCGGGTCGGGGATGACGGAGGCCTCGCGGAAAGCGAGCTGCAGGGACCGCAGTCCGTCGCGCAGCGACCGCGCGTGCATGTCGCTGATCTCGGGGGCGCCGGCCGTGATGAGTCCGGCCAGCGCGTTGATGAGCTTGCGCGCCTCGTCGAGGTCGAGCTGCGCTGCGGCATCCGGGTCGTCGGCGAGGCCGAGCTTGACGGCTGCGGCGCTCATGAGGTGCACGGCCGCGGTCGTGATCACCTCGACGGCGGGGACGTCTGCGATGTCCCGGGTGGCGGATGACGCGGCCTCCTCCTGTCGGGCCCAGCGCTCTTCGCGCTCGCGTGCAGCCTCGTCCGATGCCTGGTTCGTCACTTCGCCTTGCCTTCTGTTAGACTTTGTCGGGCTCCGGAGCGTCATGCTCCGGTACGAAAGAGGATTCACTTCCCACCCGCGCTTGCCGTTCCAGGCTACCGGGTCTTGCACTCCACCGGATCGCATCGACAGATGCCGCCGGCAGACTGGGTGCGAAGCCGGCGTCTGGATGCCGGTGGGTGGGAGACGATTCTGATTTCGCCCGGATTGCGAACAGCATCCGGTGGCCGAAACCATCGTCTAAGGAGTTCCGCATCAGCGATCCCCGCACCAATGAGCGCATCCGCGTCCCCGAGGTCCGCCTCGTCGGCCCCGCGGGTGAGCAGATCGGCGTCGTCCGCATCGAGGCGGCGCTGCGCCTTGCGCAGGAAGCCGACCTCGACCTCGTCGAGGTCGCACCCAACTCGAAGCCGCCCGTGGTCAAGATCATGGACTACGGCAAGTTCAAGTACGAAGCCGCCCAGAAGGAGAAGGAAGCTCGCCGCAACCAGGCGAACACCATCCTCAAGGAGGTCCGCTTCCGCCTGAAGATCGAGGCGCACGACTACACGACGAAGCTCAAGCGCGCCGAGGGCTTCCTCAAGGCGGGCGACAAGGTCAAGGCCATGATCCTGTTCCGCGGTCGCGAGCAGTCGCGTCCGGAGCAGGGTGTCCGTCTTCTCCGCAAGTTCGCCGAGGACGTCGCCGAGCTCGGAACGGTCGAGTCCAACCCGACCATCGATGGACGCAACATGGTCATGATCGTGGCTCCGCTCAAGAGCAAGTCCGAGGCGAAGCAGGAGCAGAACGCCGTTCGCGACGCGCAGCGCGCAGCGAACAAGCAGGCGGCCCGCGAGGCCAAGACCGATGCTCCCGCCGAAGGCGCCGCAGCGGAGTAACTCCCGCCCCACATACTCCCGCACCGCGGGTTGACACCGTCGCCTGAGAAGGCGCCATACGAAGGAAGAGAAGATGCCGAAGCAGAAGACCCACTCGGGTGCTAAGAAGCGCTTCAAGATCACCGGCAGCGGCAAGCTGAAGAAGCAGCAGGCCGGGATGCGCCACAACCTCGAGCACAAGTCGAGCCGTCGCACCCGTCGCCTCAACCAGGACCAGGTTCTGTCGAAGGCAGACTTCAAGGTCGCGAAGAAGCTTCTCGGTCGCTGACGCGATCGAACGCACGAATAGGAACACAGGAAAATGGCAAGAGTCAAGCGGGCGGTAAACGCCCACAAGAAGCGTCGCGTCATCCTCGAGCGCGCCTCCGGCTACCGCGGTCAGCGTTCGCGCCTCTACCGTAAGGCCAAGGAGCAGGTCATCCACTCCCTGGTCTACTCGTACCGGGACCGTCGCAAGCGCAAGGGCGACTTCCGTCGTCTGTGGATCCAGCGCATCAACGCCGCTGCCCGCCAGAACGGCATGACCTACAACCGCTTCATCCAGGGCCTCGGCCTCGCGGGTGTCACGGTCGACCGTCGCATGCTCGCCGACCTCGCGGTCAACGACGCTGCGACCTTCACCACGCTGGTGGAGACGGCGAAGAAGGCTCTGCCCTCCGACGTCAACGCTCCGAAGTCGGCTGCGTAAGCACCTCTTCACACAGGGCGCTCTCCTTCGGGAGGGCGCCCTGTGGCGTTTCCGGGAGCGAGTGAGCCCCGACGACGCGCGATGGCCTCGTCGACGACGGCGGCCGCGATGACGGCGACGGCGTAGACGACGAGGTCGCGCGGGTCGAAGCCGGCCCCCAGTACCAGGCCGATCGGTGGGAACTCCGCTGCCCAGAGACGGGGGAGCCCGGTGAGCTGGAGCAGCTCGATCCCCGCGCAGATCGTGAAGGCGATGAGGGCCGGCCGCAACGGCCGCACACGTGGGGCGACGAAGGTCGCGAGCAGATAGATGAGCACGGCGTAGAGCGCATCGCCGACGACATCTCCGACGGGGCCCGAGACCGACCGGTGCACGAGCAGCCCCAGCCCCACGGTCGGGGCGGCGAGCACCGCGAGCACGAGCCGTCGGCGGATCGGCGTCGGGGCGGCATCCGTCATCATGCACGCACCTTATCCGGATGGCGCGAGAAGGACCTCCACGTTCCCTAGACTGTGATCGTGCTGGAGAACCCCCGGTCCCCCCGAGTCCGTGCCGTCGCGAAGCTGACCAAGCGCAGCGCGCGAACAGAGACAGGGCTGTACCTCCTCGAGGGCCCGCAGGCCGTGCGCGAGGCGCTGACCTACCGACCCGAGACGATCGTCGAGCTCTTCGCGACCCCGACGGGGTGGGACAAGCATCCGGACATCAGGGCGAAGGCGGTGGATGCCGACGTCGACGTCGAGTACGTCACCGAGTACGTCCTCAACGCCATGGCCGACACCGTGACCCCTCAGGGGCTCGTCGCGGTCGTCCAGCAGACGCCGACGTCGGTGCGCGATGTCTTCGCGTCGTCGCCTCGTCTCGTCGCGATCTGCGAGGAGGTGCGCGACCCCGGCAATCTCGGCACGATCATCAGGGCAGCGGATGCCGCCGGAGCCGATGCCGTCGTGCTCACCGGCCGCACCGTCGACCCGTACAACCCCAAGGTCGTCCGCGCGACCACGGGGTCGCTGTTCCACCTGCCCGTGTCGGTCGCGGGCGATCTCGCCGAGGTCGTGGAGCGGGCGCACGACGCCGGGCTCCGCATCCTCGCTGCAGACGTGAAGGGCGACGACCTCCTCGCCGCCCGCGCGGAGGGCGTGCTCGCCGAGCCGACGGCCTGGCTGTTCGGCAACGAGGCCCGCGGTCTCGAGGACAGCGCACTGGAACTCGCCGATCGCGTCCTCAAGCTCCCGATCTTCGGCCGTGCCGAGTCGCTGAACCTCGCGACCGCCGCGAGCGTGTGCCTGTACGAGAGCGCCTTCGCGCAGCGCGCAGCCGTGGCAGACTGATCCGGATGGAGCGGCAGGGCGCCGTTCCCGCCTGACGTGGGGACAGGGGCCGATGCGAGTTCTGATCGTCGAGGACGACGCCGGCGTCGCGAAGGCTCTCGATGCGTTCCTGAGCCGCTCCGGGTACGCCACGGTCCGGGCGGCGACCGGTCAGGAGGCGTTGGACGCCCTCGGAGCCGACACCGAGGTCGTGCTGCTCGATCTCGGCCTCCCCGATGTCGATGGCATCGACCTCTGCCGCCGGATCCGAGCGCGCACGGATGTGCCGATCATCGTCGTGACGGCGCGCAGTCAGGTCGACGAGCGCATCAGGGGGCTCAGGGCGGGAGCCGACGACTTCGTCGTGAAGCCCTACGACATCCAGGAGCTGCTGGCCAGGATCGAGGCGGTCACCCGCAGGACCCGGCCCGCGAGAGTCGAGTCGGAGGAGATCGTGCGCCTGCACGGGGGCGCCGTCGAGGTCGACTTCGTCAAGCGCCAGCTGCGGGTGCGCGCCGATCCGGTCGATCTCACCAAGAAGGAGTTCGACATCATCGCCGTGCTGGCGAGATACCCCGGTGTCGCGGTGCCGCGAGACCGGCTGATCAGAGAGGTCTGGAACACCGACTGGCACGGCTTCAGCCACTCGCTCGAGGTGCACGTGGGCGCGGTCAGGCGCAAGGTCGCAGTGCCGCTCATCGAGACCGTCCGCGGAGTCGGCTATCGGCTGATCGGCGGCTGATCCATGCGGAACCGCCTCGTCATCGTCTTCCTCGTGCCCCTGATCGCGATCGTCCTCGCACTCAGCGGAGCGTACGCCTGGAGCGCGGCGCGCAGCGTGCAGCAGTCCTTCTACAGCGATCAGTTCGGCGACCTCACCTACTTCGTGACCAGTGCGCGGCAGTCGCTGCGCGCCGACACCCCCGCGGTGCTCGAGGGCGAAGTCCGCAGGTTCCAGGACGTGTACGGCATCCGCGTGGTGGTCGTCGACGTGTCGGGTGAGGTGTGGGCGGCGAGCGGACCGGATTCGGCGGTGCTGGAGGAGGCGGAGTCCGAACGGGTGCAACTCGCCCTCAGCGGGCGTCGCGCTGAGCCGCCGGAGCCCACCTTCCCCCTGATCGACAACGATGCGGTCATGGCCGAGCCGGTCTTCGACGACAGCGACGTGATCGGCGTGGTCCTGATCTCGTCGAGCACCGATTCGCCGAGGTCGGAGATCCTTCAGCACTGGTTCGTGCTGTCTCTCATCGTGATCGCGACGATCCTCGCCGGGCTGCTGCTCGTGTTCGGGCTGGCGAACTGGGTCCTGGCGCCGGTGCGCCGACTCGATCAGGCGATGGTCGCGATCGAGCGCGGCGAGATGGACGCCAGGGTCTCCGAAGACACCGGTCCGCCAGAGCTGCGTCGCATGACGGTGCTCTTCAACAGCATGGCCGCCGAGATCGAACGCGTGCTCGCCCGTCAGCAGGAGTTCGCCCTGAACGCCTCGCACGAGCTGCGCAACCCGCTGAACGCGCTGCTCCTGAGGGTCGAGCACCTGATGACGGGCCTCGGTCGCGAGTGGCGCGAGGACATCGAGGAGACCAGGGAGGAGGGGCGGCGGATGACGCGGATCCTGGAGACCCTCCTGAGCCTCGCGAAGGGCGGACGAGGCGATGCGAGCTTCGCCGCCGTCGACCTCGCCGGGCTCGCGCGGCGCCGAGCGGAGGCCTGGCGGGAGGTGGCCGGCCGTCGCTCGGTGACCGTGGAGGTGACCGGCGATCGGGCCGTGCCGACGATGGCGGACAGGACGGTGCTGGAGAGCGCTCTGGACGCGGTGATCGACAACGCCGTGAAGTACTCGCCCGAGGGCGGTCGCATCGAGGTCCGCGCCGTCGCAGTTGACGGTCGCACGGGGATCGCCGTGCGCGACAACGGCCCCGGTCTCGAGGCGTCCGAGGTCGGAAGCGCGACCGAGCGGTTCTGGCGCAGTTCCGAGACGGGGACCGTGAGCGGATCCGGCCTCGGGCTCGCGATCGCCACCGACCTCCTCGCCTCGATCGGCGGAGAGCTGAGCGTGGAGGCGCCGGACGACGGAGGGCTGCTCGTGTCGCTGTGGATCCCGGACGGAGCCGTCCGATGAGGAGAGGCCTGCGCAGGGTCGTCGCGGTGCTCGCCGCGGCAGCCGTCGCCGTCGGGGTCGGCGGCTGCAGCGCGCCGAGCGACGAGTGGAGCACGAGCAGCACCGTGATCGCCGGCGGAAGCACGACGGGGGTCTACTACGACTACGGGGAGCATCTCGCGGGAGAGCTCTCCACCCGCCTCGGGACCCCCGTGACCGTCGCGGAGACCAACGGCTCGGTGGACAACCTGCTGCGCATCGCCTCCGGACGGGCCGTCGTCGGCTTCGCGCAGGGGGATGCCGCGGCCGACGCCGTCGCCGGGACCGGGGTGTTCCAGGAACCCCTCGCCGTGAAGGCCGTGGCGCGGCTCTACGACGAGTACCTGCACATCGTGGTGCGTGCCGACTCCCGCATCGACGATGTGCGCGATCTCGCCGGCATGCGCATCTCCCTGGGCGCCGAGAACTCGGGCGTGCACGTGATCGCCACGAGGCTCCTCGAGGCCGCGGGGGTGGATGCCGCGACGATCAGCGACCCGCAGCTCGGACTCGCCGAGTCCATCGACGCCATGCAGAGCTCGGACATCGACGGCTTCTTCTGGGTGGGCGGCCTGCCCACTCCGGGGATCGCCCAGCTCGCGGAGAACACCCCCGTGCGGCTGCTCCCGGTGGAGCAGGCCTGGGTCAACAGCGTGAACGCGAGCCACTCAGGAGCGTATCGACCAGCCGACATCCCGGCGGGCACCTATGGCATCGAGGAGCCGACGCTGACGATGGCGGTCCCGAACTTCCTGATGACCGCCACGGACACGCCGGATGCCGTGGTGGAGGACATCGTCTCCACCCTGTTCGACGCCCGCTCCCGTATCGCTCAGGAGGTCCCGGTCGCCGCGCGACTGGACCGGAGGCAGGCGATCTTCACCGAGCCCGTCGAGCTGCATCCGGGTGCGCTGACGTACTACCGGGACACCAGGAACTGAGCCGCGGAGCGCCGCACGCACGTCGCTCCGTGTCCGTTGGGTAACACCCGTGTTACGAGCCTCAAGAAACCCTCAAGAAGTCTGACACCGCTCGTCGCGCTCTGCCATCGTGAGGTCGGTCGCGCACGATTCGATGGAGAACTCAGACGCCCGTGGGGACGGGTGGCGCGCATGAGCTCTCTGGGAGAGCACCCCCGATCGAGCACCGCTGACCACCCTGCGAGTTTGGAGAACACATGACCTCTGGTAACGCCCTTGTGGTGGTCGAGAACGTGCAGAAGCACTACGGCGAGTTCCAGGCGCTCACCGACATCGACCTCACGGTCGATCAGGGCGAGGTCGTCGTCGTGATCGGGCCCTCCGGCTCCGGCAAGTCGACGCTCTGCCGCACGATCAACCGCCTGGAGACGATCACGAGCGGCAGCATCCGCATCGACGGCAAGGAGCTGCCCGCCGAGGGCAAGGGGCTCGCGAACCTCCGCGCCGATGTCGGCATGGTCTTCCAGTCGTTCAACCTCTTCGCGCACCTGACGATCCTGGAGAACGTGACGCTCGGGCCCATCAAGGTCCGCGGGATCAAGAAGGCCGACGCCGAGAAGGAGGCGATGGAGCTCCTGGAGCGCGTCGGCGTGGCCAAGCAGGCCTCGAAGCTCCCCGCGCAGCTCTCCGGCGGTCAGCAGCAGCGCGTGGCCATCGCCCGTGCGCTGGCGATGCATCCGAAGGTGATGCTGTTCGACGAGCCGACCAGCGCGCTGGACCCCGAGATGATCAACGAGGTGCTCGACGTCATGATCGAGCTCGCCCAGCAGGGCATGACGATGATCGTCGTCACCCACGAGATGGGCTTCGCCCGCAAGGCCGCCCACCGCGTCGTCTTCATGGCCGACGGGCGCATCGTCGAGGAGGCGACGCCGGAGGAGTTCTTCACGAACCCGAAGAGCGATCGCGCCAAGGACTTCCTCTCGAAGCTCCTCACCCACTGACCTTTCCACCCTGCACACACAGCACACGAAGGAGACGCACATGCGACGCACACGGACACTGGCAGGAATCGGGATCGCTGCGGCTGCGCTGCTCGCGCTGACCGCCTGCAACAGCGGCACCCCGACCAGCACCGGAACCGGCGGAGGCGCCGAGGAGGAGCCGTCGACGAGCAGCACGCCGTGGACGGTGGCGACCGACGTCAAGATCGACGGCAGCCCGACGTTCGACAGGATCTCGTCCTCCGGCACGGTCAAGGTCGGCGTCAAGGAGGACCAGCCGGGTCTCGGCTACCTCGACCCGGTGACGGGGAAGCGCACCGGCTTCGACGTCGACATCGCCCGCTGGATGGCGGCATCCCTCGGCGTCGACCCCGAGAAGATCGAGTTCCAGGCGATCGCGTCGGCGAACCGTGAGCAGGCGATCGTGAACGGCGACATCGACTACTACGTCGGCACCTACTCGATCACCGACAAGCGCAAGGAGCAGATCTCCTTCGCCGGCCCGTACTTCGTCACCGGGCAGGGCCTCCTCGTCGCCTCCGACAGCAAGATCAAGAGCGTCGACGACCTGAGCTCGTCGACGACGGTGTGCTCCGCGACCGGCTCGACGCCGATCCAGAACATCAAGACGAACTACCCCGAGGTCCCGACCAAGGAGTACGACACGTACTCGAAGTGCGTGGAGGACCTGAAGAACGGGCAGGTGGATGCCGTCACCACCGACGAGGCCATCCTCATCGGCTACGCGGCGCAGGCCCCCGACAAGATCAAGGTCGTCGGCAAGCCGTTCAGCGAGGAGCGCTACGGCATCGGCGTCGCCAAGGGCGACACCGCGCTGGTGGAGTACTTCAACACGCAGCTGACCGATGGCGGCGACGTCTGGCAGCAGATCTTCGACAACAACCTCGGCGCATCCGGGGTCAAGGCGACTCAGCCCAAGGTCGACCCGGTCGGCTGAGTTCCGGCGGGCGGCCGATATCCTCGGCCGCCCGCTGATCGGCAGGGGCAGCACGAGCACACGAATCGACAGGAGCAGCAGTGGGAGTCATCACAGACAACCTCGATCTCTGGGGAGAAGCACTGGGGGGCACGATCGTGCTGTTCCTGGGCGGTGGGCTCATCGCCCTGGTGCTCGGGCTGGTCGTAGGAGCAGCGAGGGTGTCCCCGGTGCCGATCGCACGGGCGGTCGGCGGCGTGTACGTGAACTGGATTCGCAACACGCCGCTGACCCTCGTGATGTTCTTCTTCGCGTTCTGCCTGCCGATCCTCGTAGGCGAGCGGATGAACTACACGCTGCTCGCCATCGTCGCGCTCGGCGTCTACACCGCCACCTATGTCGCCGAAGCCCTCCGGGCCGGCATCAACACGGTCCCGGTCGGGCAGGCGGAGGCGGCGCGGGCGATCGGCCTGAACTTCGGGCAGGTCATGCGGTTCGTCGTGCTGCCGCAGGCTACGCGCTCTGTCGTGCCTCCCATGATGAGCGTGCTCATCGCCCTCATGAAGAACACCACGGTCGCGGCCGGGTTCTCGGTCGTCAACCTCGGCACGATCCGCGCGTCACTCAGTGAGGTGGGCGAGAACGCGCTGGTGGTTCTGCTCTGGGTCATGGTGGTCTTCGTGGCACTGGTCCTGCTGCTCGGCTGGCTGCAGCGCTATCTCGAGAACAAGTGGAGGATCGCTCGATGAGCTCTGTACTCTTTGACGTCCCTGGACCCAGGGCGATCGCCCGGAACCGCATCATCGGCGTCCTCACCGTGCTCGTCGTTCTCGCCGCTCTCGGCTGGGTGACATGGCGGCTCTACGTCACCGGACAGTTCAGCGCGGAAAAGTGGAACATCTTCACCTTCTCCGCGGTCTGGGTGCGGTTCGGGCAGGGTCTGCTCAGCACCCTCGGAGCTTTCGCCGCGGCAGGCGTCGGATCGCTCGTCTTCGGTTTCATCCTCGGCATCGGGCGTCTCTCCGACCATGCCTGGGTGCGTGAGCCGGTCAGATGGATCATCGAGGTGTTGCGGGCGGTTCCGGTGCTCGTTCTCATGATGCTGCTGTACTACGGTCTTCCCGTGATCGGCGTGAAGATGCCGCCGTACTTCGCGGTCGTGATCGCATTGATCGTCTACAACGGGTCCGTGCTCGCCGAGGTGCTGCGCACCGGCGTCGAGTCGCTCCCGAGGGGGCAGCGGGAGGCCGGTTACGCCATCGGCCTGCGCAAGAGCGGTGTGATGCAGCTGGTCCTGTTGCCGCAGGCCATTCGCGCGATGATGCCTGTGATCATCGCTCAGCTCGTCGTCGCGCTGAAGGACACCGCACTCGGGTTCATCATCACGTACCAGGAGCTGCTCTATGTGATCAACCAGATCGGCAACCAGGCGCCGTACGGATCTCCACTGATCCAGGCGGCTATGGTCGGCGGCTCGATGTACGTGGCGGTCTGTCTCGTGCTCTCCTACATCGCCTACCGGCTCCAGCGTCGGGCCAAGCGCTCGCCGAAGCAGGCGGCGGTCGCGCACAACGCGGCTGCAGACGACGAGTCGACGATGACCGAGGTGATCGCGCTGCAGAGCCGAGCCGGGAAGCACGACGGGAGCAACTCCGGCGCCCAAGGTCTGTGAGCAGCCGCACGGCGCGGCGGCGTGCCCCCGGTAGACTCGACTCTCGTGTCTGAGTCTCCAGAGATCACCCCAGAAGCGGTCGAAGCCGCCGTCGCCGCAGCCCTCGAGGCCATCGGGGCGGCGCGCGACACCACCGAGCTGAAGGCGGCCCGCGCCGCACACGTCGCCGAGGGGTCGCCGCTCGCGGTCCTGAACGCGTCCATGCGGCAGGTCGCCCCCGAGAACAAAGCGGCGTTCGGCAAGCTGGTCGGCCAGGGCCGCGGCCAGGTCACCCAGGCGCTCGCCGCCAAGGAAGCCGAGCTCGCCGAGGCCGAGGTCGCCGCGCGACTCGAATCGGAGCGCGTCGACATCACCGCCGTGCCGTCCCGCACGCGCGTCGGCGCACGGCATCCGCTCACCCTGCTCAGCGAGCAGATCTCCGACATCTTCGTCGGCATGGGGTGGGAGATCGCGGAAGGCCCCGAGCTCGAGCACGAGTGGTTCAACTTCGACGCCCTGAACTTCGACGTCGACCACCCGGCGCGCCAGGAGCAGGACACGTTCTACGTCGACCCGGCCTCGCGTCACCTGGTGATGCGCACCCACACGAGCCCCGTGCAGGTGCGGTCCATGCTCGACCGCGACGTGCCGATCTACGTGCTGTGCCCCGGCCGTGTGTACCGCACCGACGAGTTCGACGCGACCCACCTGCCGGTGTTCACCCAGTTCGAGGGACTCGTCGTCGACAAGGGCATCTCGATGGCGCACCTCAAGGGCACGCTCGACCACGTCGCGCGTCAGCTCTTCGGCCCGGAGGCCAAGACGCGCTTCCGCACGAACTTCTTCCCCTTCACCGAGCCCTCCGCAGAGCTCGACCTGTGGCACCCGACCTTCAAGGGCGGCGCGCGCTGGATCGAGTGGGGTGGCTGCGGCATGATCAACCCGAACGTGCTCCGCGCGGCGGGCATCGACCCCGACGTCTACAGCGGCTTCGCCTTCGGCATGGGCGTCGAACGCGGGCTCATGTTCCGCAGCGACGTGCAGGACATGCGCGACATGGCAGAGGGCGATATCCGATTCAGCGAGCAGTACGGGATGGTGGTGTGATGCGCGTCCCGCTTTCGTGGCTGCGTGAGTACGTCGATCTGGCAGCGGATGCCACGCCCGAGGACGTCCTCGAGGCGATGGTGCGCGTCGGCTTCGAGGAGGAGGACGTCCACCGCTTCGACATCACCGGTCCCGTCGTGGTCGGTCAGGTCGTCTCGCTCGAGGGCGAGCCGCAGTCGAACGGCAAGACGATCAACTGGTGCCAGGTCGACGTGGGTGAGGCGAACGGCGGCATCCGCGGCATCGTCTGCGGCGCCCACAACTTCGTCGCCGGCGACAAGGTGATCGTGACGCTTCCGGGTGCGGTGCTGCCCGGGCCGTTCCCGATCGCCGCGCGCAAGACCTACGGGCACGTGTCCGACGGCATGATCGCCTCGGCGCGCGAGCTCGGCCTGGGGGATGAGCACAACGGCATCGTCGTGCTCTCCGACCTGGGCATCGACGCGCCTGTCGGCGCCGACGCGATCGCGCTCCTCGGACTCGACGACGTCGCCGTCGACATCAACGTCACCCCCGACCGCGGTTACGCCTTCTCGCTCCGCGGAGTGGCTCGCGAGTACTCGCACGCGACGGGGGCGGCGTTCCGCGACCCCGCCGAGCGCGACTTCGCCGAGCTTCAGCCGGGCACCGGTCACACCGCGATCGTCGACGACCAAGCCCCCGTGCGCGGACGCGTCGGCGCGAGCGAGTTCGTCACCCGCGTGGTGCGCGGAGTCGACCCGTCGCGTCCGACGCCGACCTGGATGATCGCGCGTCTGACCCTCGCCGGCATGCGCTCTCTCGGCGTGCTCATCGACATCACGAACTACGTGATGCTCGAGCTCGGCCAGCCCCTCCACGGCTACGACCTCGACGCCCTGAGCGGCGGCATCACCGTGCGCCGCGCCTCCGCGGGCGAGAAGATCACGACGCTCGACGGCCAGGAGCGCACGCTCGACGCCTCTGACCTGCTGATCACCGACGACTCGGGCCCCATCGGCATCGCCGGGGTCATGGGCGGCGGCACGACCGAGATGACGGAGACCACGCGCAACGTCCTCATCGAGGCGGCGACGTTCGACCCGGTCACGATCGCGCGCTCGGCACGTCGTCACAAGCTGCCCAGCGAGGCGTCCAAGCGCTTCGAGCGGGGCGTCGACCCGCTGATCCCGTTCGTCGCGGCCCGCCGCGCCGCCGACCTCATGGTCGAGCTCGCCGGCGGCACGCTCACCGAGGAGGGCGGCGCGCTGTTCGCCGAGGTCTTCGTCGGCGACATCGAGCTGCCCACGGGCTTCGTCGAGGGGCTCATCGGCGTGGACTACACGGATGCCGAGATCTCGGGCGCGCTCGAGACGATCGGCGCCGAAGTCACCGCGACCGACGCCGGCTGGACGGTCATCCCGCCCACCTGGCGTCCCGACCTCACGGACAAGTGGACGCTGGCCGAGGAGGTCGCGCGCATCCACGGGCTCGACCGCATCCCGTCGGTGCTGCCCACGCCGCCCTCCGGCCGCGGACTCACCGCGCACCAGCAGGGTCGCCGCCGGGTCGCGAACGCGCTCGCGTCCGCAGGACTCGTCGAGACGTCCGCGTTCCCGTTCACGAACGAGTCGCAGAACGATCTGCACGGCTCCGCCGCAGGCGAGCACCTGCCCAGCATCCGCCTTGCGAACGCCCTCGACGGCCAGGCACCGTACCTGCGGCGCTCGCTGATCCCCGGGCTGCTGCAGATCGCGCATCGCAACATCTCGCGCGGCTTCACGGACCTCGCGATCTTCGAGACCGGCGTCGTCTTCCTGCCTGAGCCCGGCGTCGTCTACGGCACCGACGAGGTGCCGCCGCTCGGCGTGCGTCCGTCGGACGAGACGCTCGCAGAGCTGAACGCGTCGATCCCGCCGCAGCACCGTCACGTCGCGGCGCTGTTCACGGGCAACGTGTCGGCGCGCCAGCCGGGCCGAGCAGCCGAGGCGGCCGGTCTCTCCGAGGCCCTCGACGCCGTGCGCGTGATCGCCGCGGCGGCGGGCGTCGAGATCGACGTGGTGCAGACGCAGCGCGCCGCACTCCACCCCGGCCGTGCCGGTGCGCTCCGCATCGGGGATGTGGAGGTCGGCTACGTCGGCGAGCTGCACCCCGCGGTCTCCGAGGACGCCGATCTGCCCGGTCGCGCGACGGTGCTCGAGCTCGATCTCGACGGCATCCTCTCGCTCGCCGGGGGAGGGACGGTCGCGGCCTCGCTGTCGACCTTCCCCGCGGCGACGCAGGACGTGTCGCTCACGGTGCCTGCGGAGGTCCCCGCTGGGGAGGTCCGTGCCGCTCTCATCGAGGGGGCGGGGCCCATGCTCGAGTCCCTGCGACTGGTCGACGACTACCGCGGCGAGGGCGTTCCCGAGGGGTCCAAGAGCCTCACGTTCGCACTGCGCTTCCGCGCCGACGACCGCACGCTGACCGCGGCGGAGGCCACGGAGGCCAAGCTCGCCGGGGTCGCGGTCGCGGCGGAGCGGTTCGGCGCCGCGCTGCGCGACTGAGCCCGGTTCCGGCACGGCGCCGGGGTAGCGTGTCGGGATGAGCATCCTCCCGCACAGCACCCCGGCGGCCGTTCCCGAGGGCGCCCGTCCGCTCGGCGACGGTCCGTTCCTCACGCCGGGAGAGCAGATCGACTGGCACTACCGCGCGCCCGGCTGGCAGCCGGGAGATCCCTCGACGATCAGCCCCATGCGCGTCGTGCGCGACGATGAGCGCGGTCTCGTGGCCTGGCTCGCTTCCGGCACGCTGCAGGAGGCTCAGGGCACGGTCACGGGCGAGCGTGTGCGCTCGATCCCGCTGGAGCGGCGCTGGCTCGACGGCCGCACGAGGATCGTCGAGGCATGGTGGGGCGGCGGCAGCCTGCGCATCGCTCCGGCCGGAGCGCCCTGGTCGGTGTGCCTGTTCTGGACGCACGCGGATGACGGCGACTGGCGCTTCGACGGCTGGTACGTGAATCTGGAGAACGCCCACCTGCGCACCGACCGCGACACCTACTCCTCGGATCACATCCTCGACGTCTGGATCGCGGCGGACCGCACGGTTCATCTCAAGGACGAAGACGAGGTCGCCGCGGCGATCGTGCAGGGTCGGCTCACCTGCGAGCAGGCCGCGCAGATCGAGAGGCATGCGGATGCCGCGATCCAGTCCTTCCACGACGGCGACTGGCCCTTCGACCCGGAGTGGGTCGCATGGCGCCCCGACCCGACGTGGACCCTCCCCGAGCTTCGCGGCCTGGAGGGGCTGCGGCGCCCCTGAGGTCTGCTCTGTTGCGGTGTCGGCGCTCTGCTCTGGGCGGAACGGGCTTCCGTGCGGAGGCGGATGCTGATGACATGGACGCATGACGACTGCACTGATCCTCGGCGGGACCGGCTGGCTCTCCGGCCGCATCGCGCGACGGCTGATCGACGACGGTGTCGAGGTCACGTGCCTCGCCCGTGGCGCACGCACGGCGCCGAGCGGGGCTGCTCTCGTGCGGGCCGACCGCGATGAGCCCGACGCATACGCGGAGGCGGCCGTCCGTGACTGGGACCGTGTGATCGACATCTCCTCCCGAGCCGACCATGTCGTCGCCGCCGTCGAGGCGCTCGGAGACCGAGCCGCACGCTGGACGTACGTCTCGTCGATGTCCGCCTATTCCGACGACGTCACGGTCGGCGCCGACGAGTCCGCTCCGCTGCACATCGCCGCCGAACCGGGGGACGAGTACGAGTACGGTCCGCAGAAGGTCGCGGCGGAGGACGCGGTGCGCACTCTCGCAGACCGGGCGCTCATCGTGCGACCCGGACTCATCGTCGGCGCGGGCGACCCCAGCGATCGGTTCGGATACTGGGCCGCGGCCTTCGACCGCGCGGGCGACGGGACGGTGCTGCTGCCGCCGACCGAGGGGCGCACGACGCAGGTGATCGACGTCGATGATCTCGCGGCGTACGTGGCCGCCACGGCATCGACCGGTGCGGTGAACACGATCGGCGACGAGCATCCGCTCGGCGAGGTGCTCGCACTGTTCCGCGCGGTGGCGGGGCATGCCGGCGCCACGGTGTCCGCCGACGAGGGATGGCTCGTGGAGCACGGCGTCGAGTACTGGATGGGGGAGCGCTCGCTGCCGCTGTGGCTGCCGGCGGAGATGACCGGTTTCATGACGCGCTCGAACGCCGCCTATCGTTCCGACGGCGGGACGCTGCGTCCGCTCGCGGACACCGTGGACGCGGTTCTCGCGGACGAACGAGCACGCGGCGTCGACCGCGAGCGGCGCGCGGGGCTCACCCGATCCCACGAGCTGGAGCTGCTCGCCGAGCTCGGGTGACCCGCGCTCTTCGCTAGACTGCGAGCAGTGACACGGGGTGCCGCATCCGCGGCTGAGAACAGACCCGTCGAACCTGATCTAGTTAGCACTAGCGAAGGGAATGTCGCATGAGCGATCTTCTGCGTCCTGCATCCGCCTCCGATCTCGTCTTCGAGGCCGCCACGCTGCTGGGGGTGCTGCGAGAGGCGCCTCCTCTCACGCACTGCATCACCAACGCCGTCGTCACCGGGTTCACGGCCAACGTGCTCCTCGCCGTCGGCGCGGCCCCCGCGATGGTCGACATCGTCGGCGAGGCCGGGATGTTCGCCGGCGTCGCCTCCGGCCTGCTCGTGAATCTCGGCACGCCGAACCCCGAGCAGCGAGCGGCGAGCCTGGAGGCGGCGGCCGGAGCCGCGGCGTCCGGCACGCCCTGGGTGCTCGACCCCGTCGCCATCGGCGCGCTCCCGGTGCGCACGGCGCTGGCGCAGGAGCTCGTGGCGCTGCGCCCGACGGCCATCCGAGGCAACGCCTCGGAGATCCTGGCACTGGCCGGTCTCAGCGCAGGCGGACGTGGGGTCGACGCCACCGACACCACGGATGCCGCCGCCGACGCCGCGGTCGCGCTCTCCTCGCGCTTCGGCAGCATCGTCGCGGTGTCGGGGCCGGTGGACCTGATCACCGACGGGCAGCGCGTACTGCGGCTCGCGAACGGACACGAGCTGCTCACCAGGGTCACCGGAGGCGGCTGCGCTCTCGGCGCCGTCATGGCTGCGTTCCTCGGGGCCGCACGGACCACGGGAGCCGATGCGCTCACCGCGGTCGCCTCGGCCAGCCTCGTCTACACGATCGCCGCCGAGCGCGCCGCTGCGGCATCCGCGGGCCCGGGCAGCTTCGCGGTCGCACTGCTCGATGCGCTCGCCGCCGTGCACCCTGACGATCTCGCCGGAGCGGCGCGCGTCGAGGGCGGCGCGCTGTGATCGCCGACCTCTCTCTGTACCTCGTCACCGATCCGGGGCTGTGCGGAGAACGCGGCGTCGTGGAGACCGTGCGGATGGCCGTCGACGGGGGAGTGCGCATCGTGCAGCTGCGCGACAAACGGGCGACGGATGCCGAGACGACCGCGCAGCTCGTCGAGCTCTCCCGGGTGATCGACGGTCGAGCGCTCCTCGTCGTGAACGACCGGCTCGACGCCGCGCTCGCCGCTCGTGCCGCAGGCGCCCGCGTCGACGGCGTGCACCTCGGACAGGGGGACTCCTCGGTGCTGCGCGCCCGCGCCGCACTCGGCCCCGACGCCCTCATCGGTCTCACCGCGAACAGCCCTGAGCACCTCGCCGCACTCGGAGAGCTGCCGGAGGGCACCGTGGACTACCTCGGCGTCGGCGTCATCCGACCGACAAGCACCAAGCCCGACCATCCGCCGGCACTCGGCATCGAGGGCTTCGCGGCGGTGGCCGCGGCCACTCCGCTGCCGTGCGTGGCGATCGGCGGCGTCGGCATCGACGACGCCGAGCCTCTGCGCGAGGCGGGCGCCGCCGGTCTCGCGGTCGTGTCGGCCCTGTGCGCCGCCGATGATCCGGCGGCGGCGGCGCGAGGCCTCCTCCGCCGCTGGCGTGCAGCGGGGGTGCCGCGGGTGCTCAGCATCGCCGGCAGCGACCCGTCGGGAGGGGCGGGCATCCAGGCCGACCTGAAGTCGATCGCGGCGAACGGGGGATACGGCATGGCCGTCCTCACCGCACTCACCGCGCAGAACACGCAGGGCGTCAGCGCCGTGCACGTGCCGCCGACGGAGTTCCTGCGCGCGCAGCTCGACGCGATCTCGGACGACATCGTCGTGGACGCCGTGAAGATCGGCATGCTCGCCGACGCGGAGGTCATCGGCGCGGTGGCCGACTGGCTCGACAGGGTGCGCCCGCCGATCGTCGTGATCGATCCCGTCATGGTCGCCACCAGCGGGGACCGCCTGCTCGACGCGGCGGCCGAGCGAGCGCTGCGCGGACTGCTGAGCCGTGCCGACGTCGTCACCCCCAATCTCACCGAGCTCGCCGTGCTGACCTCCCGTCGGATCGCAGGCTGGGAGGAGGCGCTCGCCGCGGCGGAGGATCTGTCGGCCGAGATCGGCGCCCAGGTGCTCGTCAAGGGCGGGCACCTCACCGGCGCGGAGACCCCGGACGCGCTGATCGGCGCCGGGGTGCGGCGCGAGTTCTCCGGCGCCCGCATCGACACCCCGCACACGCACGGCACCGGCTGCTCGCTGTCCTCCGCGTTGGCCACGCTGCTCGCGAGGGGGGAGAGCCCGGCGGATGCCGTCGCCGGAGCGCGCACCTGGCTGAGAGAGGCGCTGCGCGAGAGCCACGAACTCCGTGTCGGACGCGGACACGGTCCGGTGCACCACTTCGCAGGCCTGTGGTCCCGCGGCGGACTCGACACCCGACCCACCCCCGGCGAGGTCCGCGCGGACTGGTGGGAGGGCATCTCCGGCATCCGCTCCGGCATCGACGAGCTCCCGTTCATCCGTGCCCTCGCCGACGGAACGCTGGATCGGGACGCGTTCGTGTTCTACCTCGCGCAGGACGCGCTGTACCTGCGGGAGTACGCCAGAGTGCTGGCGGAGGCGTCCCGCCTGGCGCCGTCGTCGGCGGAGCAGGCGTTCTGGGCGGAGTCCGCACACGGGGCGATCGTCGGAGAGCTCGAGCTGCACGCCTCCTGGCTGACCCCCGCGACGGGCGTCGGCCAGGAGACGTTCTCCGCCGCGCCCGCCCCGACCACGACGGCCTACCTCGACCACCTGCGCTCCGTCGCCTTCGGGGGCGACTACGCCGAGCTCATCGCGGCGATCCTGCCCTGCTTCTGGCTCTACACCGACCTCGGTCGGCGTCTGCACGCGGGGGAGTCCGGGGAGTACGCCCGCGATCCACGGCATCCGTACGCGTCCTGGCTCGCGACCTACGCCGACCCCGGTTTCGAAGCCGCGACGGAGACGGCGATCGCGTACGTGTCGCGGGCCGCGGCGGCATCGTCGCCCTCGCGTAGAGAGAGGATGCTCCGCGCCTTCGAGATCGCGAGCGCGCACGAGCTCGCCTTCTTCGCTGCGCCGATCCCGCAGGGCATGTGACGCGCAGGATTTGCGGATGCCTCGGCGCTCGCGCTACTGTCGCGACATGCCTTCGGCCGCCACCGCTTCTCTGACGCTCGCTCCGAGCGTCATCGCTGTGCGCCGACGCCGCGGCGGCCGCCGACTCTAGGCGACCCCGCGCTCCTGCCTGTGCACGCACGGCGGTCGAGTGCCGGTGTCGCCGCTCAGGCCTCCGACCCTCCCACCGTTAAGGTAGAAGCATGACGTACTCCGTCGCCGTCTCCGGCGCATCCGGCTACGCAGGCGGCGAGATTCTGCGCCTCCTGGCCGCCCATCCCGACATCGAGATCCGCACCGTCACCGCGCACTCGAACGCAGGGCAGCCGCTGATCCAGCATCAGCCCCACCTGCGCTCGCTCGCCCATCTCACGCTGCAGGACACGACACCCGAGATCCTGGCAGGGCACGACATCGTGTTCCTCGCCCTGCCGCACGGGCAGTCGGGGCAGTACACCGACGCGCTCGGCTCGGTGCCGCTCGTGATCGACGCGGGCGCCGACCACCGGCTCACCTCGAAGGAGTCGTGGGACGCCTTCTACGGCGGCGACTTCCACGAGCCGTGGGCGTACGGCGTTCCCGAGCTGCCCGTCGGCGGGGGGAAGCAGCGGGCGAACCTGCGCGGTGCCACACGCATCGCGGCGCCGGGGTGCAACGCCTCGACCGTGAGCCTCAGCCTGGCCCCCGGTGTGGCCGCGGGAGTGATCGATCCCGGCGACATCGTCTCCGTGCTCGCGGTCGGCCCCTCCGGCGCGGGCAAGAGCCTCAAGACGAACCTCCTCGGCAGCGAGATCCTCGGCACCGCCAACCCCTACGCCGTGGGTGGCACGCACCGCCACATCCCGGAGATCAGGCAGGCGCTCGCCGCGGCGTCCGGGGCAGACGCCGACGGCATCCGCATCTCCTTCACGCCCGTGCTCGTCCCGATGTCGCGCGGCATCCTCGCCACCTCGACCGCTCCGATCGTCGAGGGCGTCACCGACGCGCAGATCCGCGACGCGTGGGAGAGCGCCTATGCGGGGGAGACCTTCGTCCAACTGCTCCCCGAGGGGCAGTTCCCGCGCACGGCCGACGTGCTCGGGGCGAACACCGCACTGATCGGACTCGCGATCGACCGCGCCGCGAACCGCGTCACGGTCGTCACCGCGGTCGACAACCTCGTCAAGGGCACCGCCGGTGCCGCCATCCAGTCCATGAACATCGCGCTCGGCCTCCCCGAAGACCGCGCCCTCTCCGTGAACGGAGTCGCACCGTGAGTGTCACCGCACCTGCAGGATTCGAGGCGGCCGGCGTCGCCGCAGGCCTCAAGAGCACGGGAAAGCCCGACGTCGCCGTGGTCGTGAACCGCGGCCCGCGCAAGGTCGGAGCGGCCGTCTTCACGAGCAACCGTGCCAAGGCCAACCCCATCATCTGGTCGCAGCAGGCCGTGGCCGACCGGGTCGTCGAGGCCGTTGTGCTGAACTCGGGCGGCGCGAACTGCTTCACCGGCAGCTTCGGCTTCCAGACCACGCACCAGACCGCCGAGAAGGCGGCCGAGCTCCTCGGCGTCAGCGCGGGGGATGTGCTCGTGTGCTCCACCGGGCTCATCGGCACCGGTGACGAGGTCTTCCGCTCGAAGGTCCTCGCCGGCACCGCGCAGGCGATCGCCGAGCTCTCCTCCGCAGGTGGAGACGCCGCAGCCCAGGCCATCATGACCACGGACACGGTCGCCAAGACCGCGGTGGTCAGCCGCGACGGCTGGACCATCGGCGGCATGGCGAAGGGCGCGGGGATGCTCGCGCCCGGTCTCGCCACCATGCTCGTGGTGCTCACCACGGATGCCGTCCTCGAACCGCTCGAGGCCGATGAGGCGCTCCGTCGGGCGACCGGTCAGACGTTCGACCGTCTCGACTCCGACGGCTGCATGTCGACCAACGACCAGGTGACGCTGCTCGCCAACGGGGCGTCCGAGGTGGCTCCCGACCTCGACGACTTCGCCGCCGCGCTCTCCGAGGTCTGCCAGGAGCTCGCCGTCAAGCTGCAGGGCGACGCCGAGGGGGCGAGCCACGACATCACGATCGAGGTGCAGCACGCGGCATCCGAGAAGGACGCCGTCGAGGTCGGCCGCTCCGTCGCCCGCAACAACCTCTTCAAGGCGGCGATCTTCGGCAACGACCCGAACTGGGGGCGCGTGCTCGCCGCGATCGGCACCACGGCCGCGCAGTTCGACCCCTACGACGTCGACGTGTGGATGAACGGCGTCCGCGTGTGCAGCGAGGGCGGCCCCGACCGTCCGCGCGATGAGGTCGACCTGACCCCTCGGGCCACCCACCTCGTCATCGACCTCAAGGTCGGCGAGGCCACGGCATCCATCCTCACGAACGATCTCACCCACGACTACGTCCACGAGAACAGCGCCTACGCCTCATGACCGACATCCAGGACACCCCGGCCGAGATCGCCGCGGTCAAGGCCGAGACCCTCATCGAGTCCCTCCCGTGGCTGAAGAAGTTCCGCGACCAGATCGTCGTCGTCAAGTACGGCGGCAACGCCATGGTCTCCGACGAGCTGCAGGAGGCGTTCGCCCAGGACATCGCGTACCTGCGTTACGTCGGCGTGCAGCCCGTCGTCGTGCACGGCGGGGGCCCGCAGATCTCGAACATGCTCGATCGTCTCGACATCCCGAGCGAGTTCAAGGGCGGCTACCGGGTCACCACCACCGAGGCGATCAGCGTCGTGCGGATGGTCCTCACCGGCCAGGTCAACCCGCAGCTGGTCTCGAAGATCAACTCGCACGGCCCGATCGCCACCGGTCTCAGCGGTGAGGACGCCGGTCTCTTCGGCGGGCGTCGTCGCGGCGTCATCATCGAGGGGGAGGAGGTCGATCTGGGTCGCGTTGGCGATGTCGTCGAGGTCGATCCGACCCCCGTGCTCGATCACCTGGCGGCGGGGCGAGTGCCGGTCGTGTCGTCGATCGCGCCCGATCTGGACCACCCTGGTCAGTCGCTCAACGTCAACGCGGATGCCGCCGCCGCCGCCCTCGCGGTGGCGCTCGGGGCGCGCAAGCTCGTCATCCTCACCGATGTGCCGGGGCTCTACGCCGACTGGCCCAACAGGGACTCCCTCGTCTCGCACCTGACATCGGACGCGCTCGTCGAGATGCTGCCGAGCCTGGAGTCCGGGATGATCCCGAAGATGAGGGCCTGCCTGGACGCGGTCGAGGGCGGCGTCGACGCCGCGGCGATCATCGACGGACGGGTGCCGCACTCGGTGCTCGTCGAACTCTTCACCAGCAAGGGAATCGGAACAGAAGTGGTCATGGGAAGCGCAGGGACGACGGCATGAGCAACTGGCAGGATGACGCGGCGAGCGATCTGGTCCTCAACGCGGGGCCCCGACTCGCCATGCTCACGCGCGGCGAGGGCTCGTATCTGTGGGACTCCGAGGGCAGGCGCCTGCTGGACTTCCTCGCGGGCATCGCGGTGACCTCCCTCGGCCACGCGCACCCCGTGTTCGTCGAGGCCGTGTCCCGCCAGGCGGCGACCCTCGCTCACGTGTCGAACTACTTCGCCACACCGTCGCAGCTCGCGCTCGCCGCGCGCCTGAAGCGGCTCGCAGGTGCGGGCCTCGACGGCCGCGTGTTCTTCTCGAACTCCGGCGCCGAGGCCAACGAGGCGGCGTTCAAGCTCGCCCGTCTGCACGGCGGAGCAGGGAAGCCGCGCATCATCGCACTGGAGAACGGCTTCCACGGGCGCACGATGGGCTCCCTCGCCATGACGGCGAAGGATTCGATGCGCGCCCCGTTCGAGCCCATGCCCGGCGGTGTCGAGCACATCCCGGCGACGATCGAGGCGCTCGAGGCCGCGATCGACGACCGCGTCGCCGCGGTCATCGTCGAGCCCATCCAGGGAGAGGCCGGAGTGGTCGAGCTGCCCGAGGGGTACCTCGCCGCGGCCCGCTCGCTCACCCTGAAGCACGGCGCGCTGCTCATCGTCGACGAGATCCAGACCGGCGCAGGGCGCACCGGAGCCTGGTTCGGCTTCAGCCACGAGGGCATCACCCCCGATGCGATCACCCTCGCGAAGGGGATCGGCGGCGGCTTCCCGATCGGCGCCCTGGTCACCTACGGGGCCGCGAGCGCGCTCTTCACACCCGGTTCGCACGGCTCGACGTTCGGCGGCAACCCGCTGGCGACCGCAGTGGCCGATGCCGTCCTCGCCGAGATCGAGGACGCGGGTCTCGTCGAGAACGCCGCCCTGCGCGGCGCCGAGCTGCGCGATCTCATCGAGGCCATCGACTTCCCGCTGATCGAGGGCGTCCGCGGTCGCGGTCTCCTCATCGGCGTCGCACTGACCGCTCCCGTGGCCGGCGCCGTGGTCGCCGCGGCCCAGGAGCGCGGTCTCATCGTGAACGCCGCCAACCCCGAGACCGTGCGCATCGCGCCGGCGCTCACCATCGGCGCCGCCGAGCTCGCCGAGTTCCGCGAGCTGTTCACTGCATCCCTCGCCGACGTCCAGGCATCCCTCACCGACTCCGGAAAGGCCCCCGCATGACCCGCCACCTGCTGCGTGACGACGACCTCACCCCCGCCGAGCAGGCGGAGATCCTCGATCTCGCGCTGGAGCTGAAGAAGGACCGCTGGGCGGACAAGAGCCTCGCCGGTCCGCAGACCGTCGCGGTGATCTTCGACAAGTCGTCCACCCGCACTCGCGTGTCCTTCGCGGTCGGCATCGCGGATCTCGGCGGTTCCCCGCTGATCATCTCGACGGCCAACAGCCAGCTCGGCGGCAAGGAGACGCCCTCCGACACCGCACGCGTGCTGGAGCGCCAGGTCGCGGCGATCGTCTGGCGCACCTACGCCCAGGCCGGTCTCGAGGAGATGGCGAACGGCACCCGCGTGCCGGTGGTCAACGCGCTCTCCGACGACTTCCACCCCTGCCAGCTGCTGGCCGACCTCCTCACGATCCGCGAGCACAAGGGCGAGCTGAAGGGTCTCACCCTCACGTTCTTCGGCGACGGGCAGAGCAACATGGCGCACTCCTACGCGCTCGCGTGCGTCACGGCGGGCATGCACGTGCGCATCGCCTCGCCGGCCGACTACGCGCCGCGCGCCGACGTCGTCGAGGCCGCCGACCGCCGTGCCGCCGAGACCGGCGGCTCGATCACGCTCTACACGGACCCGGTGGAGGCGGCGGCCGGCGCCGACGTGGTCGTCACCGACACGTGGGTGTCGATGGGCAAGGAGGAGGAGAAGCTCGCGCGCATCCGCGATCTCGGGGGCTACAAGGTGACGCCGGAGACGATGACGATCGCCGACTCCGAGGCGATCTTCATCCACTGCCTCCCCGCTGACCGCGGCTACGAGGTCGACTCCGAGGTCATCGACGGTCCGCAGAGCGTCGTGTGGGACGAGGCCGAGAACCGCCTGCACGCGCAGAAGGCGCTGCTGGTCTGGCTGCTCCGCAAGAACGGGGAGGCCGCCTGATGGGCGCGGACAAGAACGAGGGCACGAACGAGGGAGCCCTGTGGGGAGCGCGTTTCGCGAGCGGTCCCTCTCCCGAGCTCGTCGAGCTGAGCCGCTCGACGCACTTCGACTGGATCCTCGCACCGTACGACATCGCCGGATCCCATGCACATGCGACGGCCCTCGAAGCCGCAGGGTACCTCGAAGCCGATGAGGCGACGCGGATGCACGAGGGACTGGATGCCGTGGCCCGCAAGGTCGCGGACGGCTCGCTGCGGCCGCAGCCGACGGACGAGGACGTGCACGGCGCCCTGGAGCAGGCCCTGATCGCCGAGCTCGGGCCCGAGCTGGGCGGACGCCTGCGCGCGGGTCGCAGCCGGAACGACCAGATCGCGACGCTCGTGCGCATGTACCTGATCGACCACGCCCGGGTGATCGCCCGTGACATCCTCCGCGTGATCGACGCGCTCGTCGCCCAGGCCGAGGCGCACCCCGATGCGATCCTCCCCGGTCGCACCCATCTGCAGCACGCGCAGCCCGTGCTCCTCGCCCACCACCTGCAGGCGCACGGCTGGCCTCTGGTGCGAGAGCTCGAGCGGCTCGTCGACTGGCGTCGCCGTGCCGGCGTCTCGCCGTACGGCGGCGGAGCGCTCGCGGGTTCGACCCTGGGCCTCGACCCGGCGCTCGTCGCGACGGAGCTCGGACTCGACCGTCCCGCCGAGAACTCCCTCGACGGCACCTCCGCGCGTGACGTGGTGGCGGAGTTCGCCTTCATCACGGCCATGACGGGCGTCGACCTGTCGCGCCTCGCCGAGGAGATCATCCTCTGGAACACGCGCGAGTTCGGGTTCGTCACGCTGCACGACGGCTACTCGACCGGGTCGAGCATCATGCCGCAGAAGAAGAACCCCGACATCGCCGAGCTGGCCAGAGGCAAGTCGGGCCGGCTGATCGGCAACCTCTCGGGTCTCATGGCGACGCTCAAGGGGCTGCCCCTGGCGTACAACCGCG
The DNA here is from genome assembly GCF_042887445.1 of Microbacterium sp. NPDC057944. NCBI lineage: Bacteria > Bacillati > Actinomycetota > Actinomycetes > Micrococcales > Microbacteriaceae > Microbacterium > Microbacterium sp. NPDC057944. Next base: position 6,561 of record NZ_JBHVPJ010000003.1, on the reverse strand, counting down.
ACCTGCAGGAGGACAAGGAGCCGGTCTTCGACTCCGTGCAGACGTTGGAAGTCGTGCTGCCCGCGTTCGCCGGCATGGTCGCGACGCTGCAGTTCGACACGCAGCGGATGGCCGCGCTCGCCCCGCAGGGCTTCTCCCTCGCGACGGACGTCGCGGAGTGGCTGGTCAAGCGCCGCGTGCCCTTCCGCGACGCGCACGAGATCTCCGGTGCGCTCGTCCGCTCCTGCGAGGACCGGGGGATCGGCCTCGAAGACGCCTCCGACGAGCTGCTGCTCTCGGTGTCCGCACACCTGGCGCCCGAGGTGCGCGAGGTGCTGACGATCGAGGGATCCGTCGCCTCGCGCACGGGCGCCGGTGGCACCGCCCCCGTGCGCGTCGCGGAGCAGCGCGCCGAGCTCGTCGCACGGGCACAGGCAGCGGCGCACGCTCTCGGGCTGTAGTCCTGCCGCGGCGGATCCGGCTCAGTGCAGGGTCGCGTCCGCCGCGGAGCGCACCCAGCGCGTGAATCGCACGGTGAGCCCGGAGCGCATGGGGGCGGCGAGGAACGGACCGGCGGATGCCGCGGCGTCTCCGTCGAACGGCGCGACCCGCACCAGGCGCCAGTCGCCGTCGTCGGCGCGAGCCCGCACGATCACGGCATCCGGCCAGCGGCTCACGCGCACGGTGATCTCGCTTCCGTGCCAGTCGTCGACGTGGCCCACCGACCAGTCCGAGCCGACGTCGGTGACGACGGCGCCGAGTCCGAGGTGGTCGTCGGCGTACTCGATCCCCGCCTTGATCCAGTGCTCGTCGTCGATCTTCACGAAGACACCGGCCTGGTCGAACTGACCGTCCCACGGAGCCTGGAACGACACGTCCATGGCCTCGCCGACGGCGAGGGGCGCGAGAAGCGCGTGCTCGCTGTCGTGCACGAAGCCGTAGGCGGTGCGTCGCCAGGCGTCGCTGCCCTCGACGGCCGTGACGTCGAGGTGGGGTTCGTCGGATGCCGCCGTCGACTGGGCGAAGGGGGCATGGGTCCACGAGCCGTCGGACCAGGGGATGATGTGCGATTCAGGCATATCCTCAAGATATAACTAAATAACGCATAAGTACAGAGTTATTCGTGATACGGTTATCCGATGGTCATCGCCGTACTCGCCGACATCGTCGGCTCCCGCAGGCTCGATGATCGCACGGCCGCGCAGCACGTGCTCGACCGGACGATCGCGCAGGTCGAGGCCGACCTCCCGCTGGCCGCGCAGCCGCTGACTCCCACGGTGGGAGACGAGCAGCAGGGCGTCTACAGCGACCTCGGAGACGCGCTGATCTCGCTCCTGATGATCCAGCTCCGGCTGCCGGACGGCATCGCGTTCCGGTTCGGGATCGGCGTGGGAGAGGTGCGTCCCGTCGCATCCGTGCACGGCGAGCTCGCAGACGGGCCGGGGTGGTACGCCGCGCGCGCGGCGATCGAGACCGTGCACGCGAGGGAAGGCCGCGCCGTGCCGCGCACGCGCACGTGGATTGTCGGAGCCCCCGGGCAGGATGAGGTCATGGAGACCACGATCGCGGCGTCCAACGCCTACCTCCTCGTCAGGGACGAGCTGGTGGGCGCCATGAACGAGCGCGAACGGCGTCTGACCTACGGACGCATCATCGGACGGTCGCAGCAGGAGCTCGCCGCCGAGGAGGGCATCTCCCAGCCGAGCATCTCGAAGGCGCTGCGCACCGCGGGAGCCGCCGCGATCGTCGAGGGACTGGCCGCGCTCAGAGGGGAGCTCGCATGATCGTCGCCGGATTCGTCCTGCTGGCCGTCGGCGCCGCCGACCTCGTGCGGCAGTTCGCGCCCCGCCGGTGGATCGGCTATCTCTCCGTGGTGGTGATCCTGCTCCTGCTCGGCAGCGTGAGCGACGCCCTGCTGCCGATGATCGCAGCGCTCGTCGTGGGCGCTCTGTGGGTGTGGTGCATGCCAGACGATCGACCGGCGCCCCTGGGATTCTGGCCTGCGGTCCTCCTCGGCGTCCTCAGCGTGGGCGCGGTGGTGTGGTGGGGAGCCCGCACCGACGCCGGTCTCATCGGCGGAGTCTGGAGTCTGCGCTCGCCGTTCGGCGACGTGTCCTTCGATCTGGCGGTGCTCACGCTGGGCGCCGGAGTCTTCCTGCTCGAATCCGCGAACCTCGTGGTGCGCGCCGCACTCGACGGCGAGCACACCTGGCGTCCGGCCGATCCGGTGGCGGTCGTCACCGCACCGTCGGACTCGGCGACCCCCGTCGTGGAGGCCGAGTCGTCGGGCGCCGAGTCGTCGGACGATGCGGCGGCGAAGAGCGCAGCGACTCCTGCTGATCCGCGCGGCGGGTTCAAAGGCGGGCGGCTGATCGGGCCGCTGGAGCGCACGCTTGTGATGATCCTCACCCTCGCATCGGCGTACCCGATCCTGGCAGCGATGCTCGCGGCGAAGGGCATCGTGCGCTTCCCGGAGATCTCGCGCGACGGCGAGACCGGCGCCAGGGCGGAGTACTTCCTCGTCGGAAGCCTCGTCAGCTGGGTGATCGGGCTGGGAGCGACGTTCCTTGTCTGGTGGGCCGCGCACAGCTGAGCGGTTCACCGCTGATAGCCTTGATCGCGTGTCTGATCCCGCTCTGACGACTGCGGCGCCCGCGATCGATCCCACGTTCGACAACGTGTGGGACGAACTCGTGTGGCGTGGCCTCGTCCACGTGTCCACCGACCAGGAGGCGCTGCGCGCCCTGCTCGCGGGAGACCCCATCACGTACTACTGCGGGTTCGATCCGACCGCTCCGAGCCTGCACCTGGGCAACCTCGTGCAGCTGCTCACGCTGCGTCGCATCCAGCTCGCCGGCCACAAGCCTCTCGGCCTCGTCGGCGGCTCGACCGGCCTCATCGGAGATCCGCGGCCGACCGCCGAGCGCACGCTGAACACGCGCGAGACCGTGGTCGAGTGGGTCGGGCGCCTGCGCACCCAGGTCGAGCGCTACCTCAGCTTCGAGGGCGACAACGCCGCACGCATCGTCAACAACCTCGACTGGACGGCGCCGATGTCGGCGATCGACTTCCTGCGCGAGATCGGCAAGCATTACCGCGTCGGCACCATGCTGAAGAAGGACGCGGTCGCCGCGCGCCTGAACTCCGACGCCGGCATCAGCTACACCGAGTTCAGCTACCAGATCCTGCAGGGGATGGACTTCCTGGAGCTCTTCCGCCAGTACGACTGCGTGCTGCAGACCGGCGGCAGCGACCAGTGGGGCAACCTCACCAGCGGAACCGACCTCATCCACCGCGTCGAGGGCGCTTCGGTGCACGCGATCGGCACCCCGCTGATCACGAACAGCGACGGCACGAAGTTCGGCAAGAGCGAGGGCAACGCGATCTGGCTGGATGCCGAGATGTGCAGCCCCTACCGGATGTACCAGTTCTGGCTCAGCACCGCGGATGCCGACGTCATCGACCGGCTGAAGGTCTTCACCTTCCTCAGCCGGGCAGAGATCGAGGAGTACGCGGCGCTCGTGGAGTCCGAGCCGTTCCGCCGTGCGGCGCAGAAGCGTCTCGCGCTCGAGGTCGTCGCCACGGTTCACGGCATCGATTCCGCCGCCGTCGTGATCGCGGCATCCGAGGCGCTGTTCGGACAGGGCGACCTGACCGCGCTCGACGCCTCGACGCTGCGGACCGCGCTGGAGGAGCTGCCGAACGCCACCGTGCCTTCGGGGACTCCGGTCGTCGAGGCTCTCGTGACGACCGGTCTGGTGTCCAGTCTCAGCGAGGCCCGGCGTGCGATCACGCAGGGCGGGGTGTCGGTCGACGGCATCCGTGTCGACGACGAGTCCGCAACCGTGAGCGGTGCGCTTCCCGGCGGAGTCTCCGTGCTCCGTCGAGGCAAGAAGACTCTCGCCGGCGTCTTCGTCGGCTGACGGTCGTCCGTCGCGAGCAGAGCGGATGCCGTTCACCCCGAGTCACGCGCTGGTCGCACTGCCGTTCGTACGCACGCCGCTCGTGCCGTCGGCGATCGCGATAGGTGCGATGGCGCCCGATCTGCCCCTGTTCATCCGTGGAACAGGGCTGGACTACGGGTTCACTCACACCTACGCGAACGTGATCTGGACGGCGCTCGTCGCATTCGCGCTGTTCCTGATCTGGCGAGTCGTGCTGCGTCCGGCCGTTCCGGAGCTCTCACCGGTCTGGTTGGCGCGTCGGCTTCCTGCGAGCTGGGATGACCGGGGCCTCCCTGCGCTGCGTAAGGCGATCGGCAATGGCGAGTCGCGCTTCTTCCCCCTGCTTCTCGCGGCCTCGCTGATCCTCGGTGTCCTGTCCCACATCCTCTGGGACTCCTTCACACACGAGGGGCGGTGGGGTGTCGAGATGCTGCCGGCGCTCGATCGGATGTGGGGACCTCTGACCGGGTTCAAATGGCTGCAGTACGGCTCGGGGGCGGGCGCGCTGGTCATCATCGGCGGCTGGGCGATCCTTCGAGTGACCAGGGCCGTGCCCCGAGAGAGCATCGTGCGGGCGCTCCCCTCGGCCGTGCGGATCTCCTGGTGGCTGTCGCTCCCGATGATCCTCGCCACGGCGTGGATCATCGGGTTCGCGGCCTACGGTCCGTTCACCGATGACTTCACCCTGCAGCACCTCGCCTATCGGGTGCTCCCACCGGCCTGTGCGGTGTGGGGTGCGCTGACCGTGATCCTCTGCCTGCTGCTGCCGGTGTTCCGCGGTCGTCACCAGCGGGGCTGATCCGCGCCCCACTCGTGCGGGGCACGGAAGTCGAGCCCGGGAAGAGCGGGTCGCGCGGTGGCGAGTCGTCGTCCTCCGATGGCGAAGTGCGCCGTATGGGGTGCGGGGTCGACGTCGCGTTCCGGCGCGGGTTCCGCGTTCCGCGGCATCCCGAGAAGCTCGGCGGCGATGCGACGCAAGGAGGTTCGCACCTGCCAGGTGCCGCCGTCTCGTCGTCGCCGCTCGAGCAGCGCGACGACGGACGCGGCGAGCAGATAGCCCGCACTGTGGTCGAGTGCCTGCGCGGGAAGCGCCCCCGGACGGTCGCCGTCCGCCGACTCGACGAGCGCGATGCCTGACTCCGCCTGCACCAGGCTGTCGAAACCGGCGCGCTCCGGGTGGTCGACACCCCAGGCGCTGAGCTGCGCGATGACGAGACCTGGATAGCGCTCGGCGAGGACTTCTGGGGAGAAGCCGAGTCGATCCAGCGCCGCGGGGCGGTATCCGAGCACGACGACGTCCGCCTGGGCGAGGAGCGCGTGCATCTCGGACGAGCGGGCGTCGAGCAGGGCCGACCTTTTGCCGTGGCCGGTGTCGAAGTGCTGCCATTCGGCTTCCGGCAGGTGCGGCGGATCGATACGGAGGACGTCGGCGCCGAGGAGCGCGAGCGTGCGAGTGCAGACGGGGCCGGCGATCACGCGGGTGAGATCGAGGACGCGGATCCCCGACAGTGGGAGTGCGCGGACGGGCGAGAGGGGGAGGGGGATTTCCGGAGCAAGGGGTGCTCGACCGGGGCCCTCGACACCGCGGACGTCCAGCAGAGGAGTCCTGCGCAGTGCGGCATCCTCGGCCGGCCGCTCGGTGGAGACGACCACGGCGAGACCTCCCTCGGAGGAGATCGCGGTGGCAGCCTCCGTCGATGTCCGCTCGGCGAACGCGGAGGAGATCGCGTCGAGGTCGGTGATCCCGAGACCCCGCAGCAGCGCCTCCGCGTGGTGGCGGTAGTTCCCGTGGGTGCGCACCCACCCGTCGCGGGAGCGCCAGAACCCCGAGTACGGCGACCACACCGATGGCGCCGTGTCGTCGACGGTCAGCAGGCGGTCGCTCCGGTATGAGAGGGCGATCCGGTCAGGGTCGAGCTCTGCGCTGATCCCCGCCACAGATGCCACCGAGGCCACGCTCGCCCAGGCGAGATCCGCCGTCGCCAGGCGGGAGGGCAGGGGTACGCGGTGTGCCGGCGCGGGAATCGGGACCGACGCGTGATCCATGCCGAGCTCGGTGAGAACGCGATCGTGCAGGGCCTGGTCCGGACGGGGGAGGAGGGGCGCAGACATGAGCCGATCGTACTCCGCGGCGCGTTCGACGCCGGATTCGCGATCTGGCCAGGGGGAAACAGCGGGACCGGCGACGACGACACGCCCGGGGGGTACGGCCCGATTTGCCGGAACCCCGGAATCCGCGTAACTTATTACTTGTTCGCCCCACAGGGAAGCGGAGAGGCCGAGAGCTTCACCCCCCTCAAGCGGAGAACCACCTCCCGATCCTCTCACTTGTGAGATCAGACGCCTGCGTCTAGGATGGGAGGTCCACCCCTTCTGCGGCTGTCTCCAGCTGCGCGGCGGATCTCAGATCTGCTCGACGCGCTGATTTGACAAGCGAGGCGGGGCGGATAAGCTAGTGAAGTTGCCTCGGCGCCCTGAGCGGTGAGGTTGCGAATCTGGTTCTGAGCCTCACGGCGTGTCGATTTGACAAGCCGAGCAGGACAGGTAAGATTGAGAAGTTGCCCTTCGGGCCTGGTTGTGATGACTGGGTCGGGGGAGCGTCCGATCCTTGAGAACTCAACAGCGTGCACTTGTCAAA
>NZ_JBHVPJ010000002.1:1030211-1619637 GCF_042887445.1 Microbacterium sp. NPDC057944 | reverse complement strand
GGGAAGGGCACAGGCGCTTGTGTGGAGTGAAGGCCACGGACGCCTGTGAGGTGACGGCGAAGTCATCCTCCAGATGTACGCGGATGCGCCGCACGGGCGACGCGCCCGCTGACGTCGCCGAAATAGCGTCGAAGGCATGGAGATCACGACCACAGACCTGGGGCTCGCCGCCCGCGTCCAGCACCTGAAGAAGACCTACGGCGCCGGCGAGGGCACCGTGCGCGCCCTCGATGACGTGAGCGTCGGCATCCGTCGCGGTCAGTTCACCGCGATCATGGGCCCATCGGGCTCCGGCAAATCCACGCTCATGCACATCATGGCCGGACTCGACACCCCCACCGAGGGGCGTGCCTGGATCGGAGACACCGAGATCACCGGACTCGGAGACCTCGACCTCACGATCCTGCGCCGACGTCGTGTCGGCTTCATCTTCCAGGCGTTCAACCTCGTGCCCACGCTCACGGCGCTCGGCAACATCATGCTGCCCTTCGAGCTCGACGGGCGTCGTCCGAGCGCGATCGAGAAAGCCCGCATCGACGGCCTCATCGAGACCCTCGGACTCGGCGCGCGCCTGGATCACCGCCCGCACCAGCTCTCGGGCGGCCAGCAGCAGCGCGTCGCGATCGCCCGCGCCCTCGCCACGGCCCCCGACCTCGTCTTCGCCGACGAGCCGACGGGCAACCTCGACTCCAAGACCGGTCGTGAGGTGCTCCAGCTGCTCGCCACCGCCAGTCGCGAGCACGGCCAGTCCATCGCGATGGTCACGCACGACGCGATCGCCGCGAGCCATGCCGACCGTGTGCTCTTCCTCGGCGACGGCCGCATCGTCGCCGATCACCCGCGGCAGACCGCCGAGGAGATCTCGGCGTACATGCTCGCCGCCGAGGTGGCGGCGTGAGCGCGGTCGCGACGGTCGTTCCTCAGACATCGGCGACCGGTCCTCGGCTGGCCTGGCTCCGTGACAGGGGTATGGGCGCCAGCATCCTCGTGGCGACGCTGTCGGCCGCGTTCGGCGTGCTCCTGGTGGAGACGACGGTGTTCATCGGCGCGGTGCTGCAGGCCGACCCCTTCATCGGAGACAGCGAGACGCTCGCGATCGTCGTCGGTATCCTGTCGGTGCTGCTGACGGGCGTCGCGATGTACGTCGCCGCGATCGTCACCGCCAACACGTTCTCCACGATCATCGCGGGGCGCACCAGGCAGATCGCCCTCATGCGCCTGATCGGGGCCACGGCGCGCTCGCAGCGCGGTGAGGTGGGGCGTCAGGGGCTGATCGTCGGCATCATCGGCGCCGTGCTCGGACTGCTCGCCGGGCTGCTCGCCTCTGTCGCCGGCGTGCAGATCGCGTCTGGGCTGCTTGCCAACCCTCCCGTCGGCTTCTCGCTCGCGCAGCCGTTCATCGTGCTGCCCGCAGTCGGCGTCGCGCTCACGACCTGGGCTGCGGCGTGGGCGGGATCCCGCCGTGTGCTCGCGGTGACCCCGCTGCAGGCGATCGGCGGCTCCGTCGAGCGCACGCACGACGAGGTCTCTCGCCCCGGCCGTCACATCGGCGCGTGGGTGCTTCTGGCCGCCGGCGCGGCCCTCCTCGCCGGCGGCGTGCTGGTCGGGCTCGCGAGCCCGCTCGGCGTCGTCGTCGCGTTCTTCGGCGGTCTGCTGTCGTTCACCGGGCTCGCCCTGGGCTCCGTGCTCTTCATGCCTCCGGTGCTCCGCCTCGTCGGCCGTCTCTTCGGGCGCAGTGCGACGGCGCGCCTCGCCGCCGAGAACGCCCTCCGGTACCCGGAGCGCTCCTCGCGCATGGCCATCGGCGTCGTGATGGGCGTCACGCTCGTCACGATGTTCGCCGTCGCGCTCGAGTCGGTGAAGCAGATGATGATCAACCAGGTGGAGGGCGAGGTGCCCGCGGAGTTCTTCGCGCCCTTCGACGCCTTCGCCTCGGTCATGATGGTGCTCGTCGCGGTCTCCGCAGTGATCGCCGCCGTCGGACTCGTGAACCTGCTCACGATCGGCGTGGTGCAGCGCCGTCGGGAGCTCGGGCTGCTCCGTTCGATCGGGCTGTCCAACGGCCAGGTGCGCCGCATGGTGCTGCTGGAGGCGACGCACATCACGGTCGCGGCGACGCTGACCGGACTCGTGCTGGGTGTCGTGTACGGCTGGATCGCCGCGCAGTCGCTGCTGGGGTCGGTCCCCACGCTGCCCGACTTCGTGCCGGCGGGTCTCGTGCCTCCGCACGTCCCGTGGCTGCCGATCGTGATCATCGTCGCCGCGACCGCGGTGCTGACGCTCGTCGCGGCGGCCACCCCCACGCGTCTCGCGACGCGCGTCGCTCCGGTCGAGGCGCTGGCCGCCGACTGAACGACCCGGGCCCGATGCGGGAGCCGATCTCGCGTGCGGGCTCCCGGTGAGGGAGACGGTCGCCTCTGCGGTGCGGAGGCGACCGTTTCGTGCACCCGGTGGCTGCGGACTGACTTCCTGGGCGGCGGGCCGCTCTTCTGGACGCATAGGCTGGATGGATGGCTTCGCCGTTCGATCAGTCCACCTATCAGGTCCGCCACGAGTGGGGTGTCGCCGGGCTCGCCCGCCTGGCGCCGGCCGACATCGTCGTGGTGGTCGACGTGCTGCGGTTCTCCTCGACGCTCCCGGATGCCGTGGCATCGGGGACCGTCGTCGCGCTCGCAGACGCCGTCGAATGGTCGAGCAACGGCGCCGCCGTGGCCGCATCGGCGGGCGACGCTCTCGTCCTGGTGGGCGGGCTGCGCAACGCCTCGGCGGTGGCGAGAGCCGTGCAGACCGTGCAGGAGCGGCGTCAGGCGCGCACCTCGGTCGCCGTGATCGCGGCGGGCGAGAAGGCGGACGACGGGTCGCTGCGGTTCGCGGTGGAGGATCAGCTCGGGGCGGGGGCGGTGATCGCCGCGCTCACCGACCTCGGCATCGATCACACCGCGCCGGATGCGGCCGTCGCCGCCGAGGGTTTCCGCGCCCTGCGGCGGGCCCTGGGCCACCTGCTCAGCGCCAGCGGCTCTGCCCGAGAGCTGGAGATCGGCGTGGCCTCCACCGCACGGATGGCGGAGTCGGGCATCCGTCCCGCCTCCGTCGCCGAGGCGGCGGCCCTGGACTCGAGCGATGTCGTCCCCGTGCTGCACGAGGGCCTGTTCGTCCGGTTCGAGTAGGCCGCGGCATCCGCCCCGCCGCGACGTACGGTGGCCGGCGCATGGCGCGACCATCCGTCGCAGTCCTCAACAGGCCGTGCGTCCGGCGAGGAATCCGCCGCCGCGGACGTAGGGTCGTGGCATGAGGTATCTCCCCGCCTTCCTCGTCGACGCCGTGCTGGTTCTGATCTTCGCCGTGATCGGACGTGCGTCCCACGGCGAGAGTCCGATCGGCTTCCTCCTCACGGCCTGGCCGTTCCTCGTCGCCCTCGTCGTCGGGCACGCCCTCGCCGCCCTGATGGGCAGCGGACCGCGCAAGCCGTGGTCGATCCTGTGGGGCGCCGTCGTCTGGGTGGTGACCGTGGCCGGCGGGATGCTGCTGCGCGTGGTCTCGGGCGAGACGGCGCAGGTGCCGTTCATCATCGTCGCCACGATCGTGCTCGGTGTCTTCCTGGTCGGATGGCGGGCGCTCGCCGCGCTGCTGCGTCGCAGGCGGGGCGTACAGGAGAGCACGACGGATGCCGCGGCATCCGATGCTCCAGAGGAGCCGACGTCGGTCTGAGCCCGCTGCCGTCTTCGGTCAGCGTGCGGACTGTGCCGCCAGCCGCACGTCGGCGGTGATCTCGCGTCGCGTCCAGGTGAACTGATGCCGGGCGTCGAAGGATCGCGAGCAGCGGGCGCACGAGGTCGCACGCGTCGGACGGCGGTGTCGATAGGTCACGTGCCCTGCGGGGCAGGTGCCGACCCAGGGGGCGAGTTCCACCGCCGTCTCGCCGTGATGCGTGGTGCCGCCGACGTAGCCCAGATCGCGCGCGACGCGCTTCCACGTCGGGCCGTGCGCCGCTCGGTGTCCGGCGAGCGCGTGGGCCACCTCGTGCAGCAGCACCTGATGGATCTCATCGTCGTCGAATCGCGCGGCGAGATAGCGCGACACGGTGATCCGCTTGTTCGTGTAATCGCACTGTCCTGCACGGCGCTTCGCATTGTCGAAGCCGAACGACCAGCTGTCATCGAGATGCAGCGTGATCAGTGCTTCGCCCCAGACGCGCACACGGTCGAGTTCCGCCATGCGCCCAGGCTAAGCCATGCCGGGGACATTGAGGTCGGCTCGACGCACCGCGTCAGGGTGAACGGGCGGATTCAGCCCGCGACGAGCTGCGTCGAGCGACGACGCTCCGCCGCGTCGATGGCGAGCAGGGCCGTCTCCAGCTCGCGGTCCTCGGCGCCGGCCTCGCGGCGCAGGAAGAGCGACCTCTTGAAGCTCTCGCGCGCGGTCTCGTAGTCCTCGGCCTCGTACGCGTTCTTGCCGTGGTGCTGGTGGGCGAAGGCGGCGATCGACAGCCACCGCTGTCCTTCGGCCTCGTCGGCGCAGGTGGCGAGCTCCTGTTCGGCCGCCGCGTGGGCGCCGCGGAACTGCAGGACGGTCGCGTGCAGCACGCGGGCGCGCAGAACGTCCTTGCGGGTGCCGGCCATGCGGGCCTGGCGCACGGCTTCGTCCGCCAGCGCGAGCGCATCGTCGAGGCGTCCGAGCACCTTCAGCAGCCACACGCGCTCCAGCAGAGCCGGAAGGCTGCGCTGATACTCGATCTCGGCGAGCCTCGTCTCGCACTCATCGAGATCGACCAGCTCGCGGAGGGTGTCCTGGTCGTATCCCCGGATGAAACTCATTGCTCTCCTTCCGCAGCGTCCCGCGTTCCAGTCTGCATCGCCTCGCCGCGGTCGCGGGGGCGGCGCGCCCCGCTCCTCGGCATCCGATCCCGCAGGGAGTGCGCCGCGCAGGTCGAGGAGCCGAAGATCGTTGAATGAAGGGCCCCCGAGGAGACACAGTTTGACCCCTCACGTATGCGAGGGCAGGACGGGGCGAGAGGGCCACGGTGGGAGGGGCGAGATGCTTCTTGACCCCCATTGCGCTGCGCGCGGTGCGTGAGGGGTCATGATTTGTTGGGTGCGGGGCTCGTGTGGAGACGCTTCTTGGCCCCTCAGCCCGGCAGAGCGCCGCGAGAGCGAAAGGCGGCGGGTCAGCGCAGGAAGAGGGAGGCGTCGGGGCGAGGGGATGCCACGGCATCCGCGTCCGTCACCACTCGCGCACCCTGGATGAACGAGGCGACCTCCGCACCCTGGGCGATCTTCGCGGGATGCGGGCCCGCCGCGAGCATCCTCGGCAGCCACTCTGTGGGCAGCGGGGTGGCGGATGCCGCGATCACGAGGTTGCCGAAGCGGCGGCCCTTGAGCACCTGGGTGTCGGCGAGGATGCCGATCTCTGGGAGCACCTCCGCGACGGTCGCGGCCTGGCGTCGGGCGAAAGCGAGGCCCGGTCCGTCGGCCACGTTCACGAGCAGCACGCCGGATGGCGCCAGCAGCTCGCGCAGCTCCCGGTAGAACTCGACGCTCGTGAGGTGCGCGGGAGTCTGCGCTCCCGAGTAGACGTCGGAGACGACGAGGTCGCAGGCGCCGGTGAGCGCCGGTGGCAGCTTCTGCACCCCTGCCCTCGCATCGCCGATGCGCATGCGGATCGCCGCGCCCCGGGGCAGCGGCAGGTGCTCGCGCACGAGTGCCGCGAGCGGACCCTCGAGCTCGATGACCTGCTGACGGGATCCGGGCCGCGTGGCCTCGACGTAGCGAGGGATCGTCATGGCGCCCGCACCGAGGTGCACGGCCGTCAGCGTGCCAGGGGGCAGCTGGTCGATCACGGCGCCCATGCGCACGATGTACTCGAAGTGCAGATGCGTCGGGTCGTCGAGATCGACGTGCGACTGCGGGGTGTCGTCGACGATCAACTCGAACCCGCTCGTGAACTCCGAGGGCACGATGCGGGCGAGGCCTCCGTGGTCGAGGCGGGCCTGCGGATGCTCGGTGTCTCGTGCGCGCGTCCTGCCCATGCTCCGAGACTACGCGGTCGCGCTCCGAGCCCTATGCGGTGCTCCGAGACCTTGCGGTCACTTCGACTGCCTGCCGTTGGAGCAGGTCTCCTGATCCACGGACTGTCCGGAGATCTCCGGGGGCAGCGTCGTGCGCACCTCGGGAGTCTCGGTCGGCGTCGCGGTCTCGACCGGAGGCGTGGTGGGCGCCGGGGTGACCAGCTCGACGCCGGAGTTCGTCGCCACATCGCCGGAGAGGGCGATCGGCTGCCCAGCGATCAGCGCCTGCCAGAGCTGCTCGGCGGCGGCTTCATCGGGGACGACCTTGTTGCTGTCCGCAGGGTCGGCTCCGTTGGGGAACTGCACGAACACGAAGTCCGAGAACGGCACGTCCTTCAGGGCGAGGCCGAGCTGCGTCAGCGTCAGCGCGTTGTTGAGCGATTCGCTGGGGACGATGTTGTCGGCGACGGTGGTCGCCAGGCGCAGCACCTTCGCCGGATCGGTGAGCGTCTCGGCGCTGAGGATCTTCTTCGCCAGACGCGACATGTACTGCTGCTGGTTCGAGATGCGGGCGAGGTCGCTCTCGTCGCCGACGCCGTGCCTGGTGCGGATGAACGCGAGAGCGTCCGGGCCCGACACCGTGTGGGTGCCCGGCGGCAGGTTGATACCGGCCTGCGAATCGCGGATGCCCTTCCCCGCGACGCACACCTCGACGCCGCCGATCGCGTCGGTGATCTCGATCACGCCGTCGAAGCTGATCTTGGCGGCGAACCCGATGGGGATGCCGCTGAGCTCGGAGACGGTCTTCACGATGCAGGAGACGCCGGCGCGGTCGAACAGGCTGTTGAAGGCGACCTTGGGAGAGGAGGGCGCCGTGGAGCCGTCTTCTCTCGTGCACGACGGCACCTTGACCATGAGGTCGCGCGGGAAGGACACCACCGTGACGTTCCGCGGTTCGGCGGAGACGTGCACGAGGAGGTTCACGTCGTTGCGGATGCCGTCGTCGACCTTCTCGCAGCGCTCGGCGAGGTACTGCTTCGAGATCTCCCCGCATTCGTCCGTGCCGACGACGAGGATGTCGAACGACTTGTCCGCCGGATAGGGACCGAGAGCGGGTGGTGCGACCGTGGGCGCACCCTCGAGGACGACGGCGCCGTCGCCGATGCGGTTCGCGAAGTCGGCGACGAGGTATCCGGCCACGGCGATCGCCGATACGAGCACGACGCTCAGGGCGATGCCGGTCAGCTTGAGCCCGACGGAGAGGCGAGAGGGGGAGGGCAGATGTGCGTGACGTGCGACGGTCGAGCGGTCGGTGCTGTCGTGGGGACGGCGCATGGGCAGAGCCTACCTTTGGAAATTTGTGTCACGACGAGATGACGATCTTGAGAATTAGTTGCAGCGAATTAGTTAGTCGTGGATACTTATCTCAGTTGGTGAGCACCCGATGCCGCCAGGACGTTTCAAAGAGGAGATCCCTGATGCACAAGCGCATTCTCTCGGCTGTGGCGCTGGGCGCCGTGGCCACCCTGGGCCTTGCAGCCTGCTCGAGCGGTGGAGGAACCGGCTCCGGCGATGGCGGATCCGTCGACGGAAAGGGCAAGGAGCTCACCGTCTGGATCATGAAGGGCACCAACCCCGACTCGACCGCCTTCTACGACGCCGTCTCCAAGGAGTTCAAGAAGGAGACCGGCGCGACGGTCAAGATCGAAGAGGTCCAGTGGGCGGATGCGCACGACCGCTTCGTGACCTCGATCGCGGGACAGACGACCCCCGACATCGCCGAGACCGGCACCACCTGGACCGCCGAGTTCGCCGACGCCGGCGCACTGCTGCCGATCGACGACTACGTCGCCGCCGAGAAGGGCCTCGACAAGGACCTCGTCGAGGGCCTCAAGGTCGCGGGCACCTACGACGGCGAGCTCTACGGCATGCCGTGGTACGCCGGCGTCCGCTCGCTCGTGTACCGCACGGACGTCTTCGAGGAGCTCGGTCTCGACGCTCCGAAGAACTGGGACGACATCGTCGCCGCCGGCGAGGCCATCAAGGCCGCCAAGCCCGACATGCTCCCCTTCCCGGTTCCGGGTGACGCCGAGTTCCAGGTCTACCCCTGGGTCTGGGGCGCGGGCGGAGAGGTCGCGACCCTCGACGGCAAGACGTGGACCAGCGAGCTCGACAGCAAGAAGTCCCAGGAGGGCATCGAGTTCTACACCGACCTCGCGACGAAGCACGGCTTCTCGTCGGCCGGCGCCACGACCTGGAAGGAGACGGACCTCCGCGACGCCTTCACCCAGGGCAACGTCGCCATGATGCTCTCGGGCTCCTGGACCCCCAAGGCCCTCATCGAGGCCAACCCCGAGCTCGACGGCAAGATCGGCGCCGCGGTCATCCCGGGCAAGGACGGCGGCATCGCCCCCTCCGTGCTGGGCGGCTCGCACCTGTCGATCTTCAACACGACCAAGAACGCCGACCTCGCCTGGAAGTTCGTCCAGCTCATGACCACCGGCAAGTTCGCCGAGCAGTGGTCGCAGGAGACCGGCTACTTCCCCGGCGTGCAGTCGGCGATGGAAGAGGCACTCGCCTCGACCGACCCGCTGGTCGCCCCGTTCGCGCAGCAGATGGTCGAGGGCGGCGCCTCCGTGCCCGTCACCCCGAACTTCGGCGCCGTGCAGGCGAAGAAGACCACCAACTCGATGATCCAGGCCATCCTCAGCGGGCAGAAGGCCGTCGCCACGGCGACGAAGGATGCCGCTGCTGAGATGACCGAGCTCCTCAACCAGTAGGAAAGTCTCTCTCCATGTCGATGGTGCAAGCACCGCTGCCGGCCACGAAGGCGGAGTCCTCCTCCGCCTCCGTGGCCGGCAGGCCGCGCGGGTTCTCCCTGGTGAAGGCCCGCCCGTGGCTTCTTCTCGCTCCCGGCCTGATCATCCTCGCGGTGCTCATGCTGTGGCCCCTCGTGCAGGTGTTCCTCTTCTCGCTGCAGGACTACGGTCTGCGCGAGATCAACACCGGCGAGCAGAACTGGATCGGCCTCGAGAACTACGCGAAGGCGCTCAGCGACCCGCAGCTGTGGACCGTCGTGCTGCCGAACACGGTCGGCTTCGCCGCTGTCGCGGTGTTCGTCACCGTCGCCGTCGGCACGCTCGTCGCCCTGCTGCTCGCGAAGCTCGGCCCGGTGTGGCGCACCATCGTCTCCAGCTGCATCATGGTCGCCTGGGCGATGCCCGCGGTGACCGGCACCTACGTCTGGACCTTCATCTTCGATGCCGACCGCGGCATCTTCAACGCAGTCCTGCAGGACCTCGGGCTGATCGACGAGCCCGTCAACTGGTTCACGAACCAGTGGTCGTTCTACGCGATCGTCCTTCTCAACGTCGTGCACCACGGCTTCCCGTTCGTCGCGATCACGGTGCTGGCCGGACTCCTCGGCGTCTCGAAGGAGATGCTCGAGGCCGCCGCCCTCGACGGTGCGAACGCCTGGCGCCGGTTCTGGCAGATCGTCTTCCCGACGCTCAAGCCCGTGTTCTCGGTCGTCATCATCCTGTCGACGATCTGGGACTTCAAGGTCTTCGCCCAGGTGTATCTGATGCCCGGCGGAAACGGAGGCAACCGCTCCGTGCTCAACCTCGGCGTGTGGTCGTACGTCGAGTCCTTCGGCCAGAACAAGTACGGGTTCGGCGCCGCCCTCGCGGTGCTGCTGACCCTCGTGCTGATCGGCATCACGATCGTGTACATCCGCTCCCTCATGAAGGAGGACGAGCTGTGAGCTCCCGTCGGTCTGTCATGTCGAGGGTCGGCACCGGCGTCGCGATCGCCGCCGTCCTGATCTTCACCCTGTTCCCGGTGTACTGGATGGTCTCCAGCGCCCTCGACGCCAAGGCGTCCAGCGGTGGGCAGTCGCTGCTGCCACAGGAGTTCAGCCTCAAGAACTTCGAGTTCGTGCTCACCGACGGCGGCTTCGGCACCTACCTCCGCAACTCGGCGATCGTGGCCCTGGTCACCGTCCTCGTCAGCGCGCTGGTCTGCCTGCTCGCGGCAGTCGCCGTCGCCCGGTTCCGCTTCAAGTTCCGCACCACCATCCTCATGATGATCCTCGTGGTGCAGATGGTGCCGCTCGAGGCGCTCGTCATCCCGCTGTTCCTCCAGGTCAAGAGCCTCGGGCTGCTCAACAGCATCCTGGGTCTGATGGTCGTCTACGTCGCGCTGTCGCTCGCCTTCGGCATCTGGATGCTGCGCGGCTTCGTCGCCGCGGTCCCGGTCGAGCTCGAGGAGGCCGCGTACATCGACGGTGCGAGCTGGTGGCGGATGTTCCGCTCGATCCTGCTGCCGCTGGTCATGCCCGGCCTCGTCGCGACGAGCATCTTCAGCTTCATCACGGCGTGGAACGAGTTCATCTTCGCCATGACGATCCTCGGCAGCGCGACCGACCAGTACACGGTGTCGATCGGACTCAAGTCGTTCTTCGGCCTGCACTCCAACGACTGGGGCAGCATCATGGCCGCGTCGACGATCATCACCATCCCGGTCATGATCTTCTTCGTGATCGTGCAGCGCCGCCTCTCGGCCGGCATGGTGGCGGGAGCGGTGAAGGGATGAGCGACGACCTCACCCGCCTCGCCAACGGCGTGCTCTGGCCGGGCTTCTTCGGCACGACGGCCCCCGCGTGGCTCGTGGAGGAGCTGCGCGACGGTCTCGCCGGCGTCGTCTACTTCGGTCAGAACATCAGCGATGATCTCGCCTCCCTCAGCGAGGAGATCCTCGCCGCCCGACCGGACGCGCTGATCGGCATCGACGAGGAGGGCGGCAGCGTCACCCGCCTCGAGACGGCCACGGGATCCACCCTTCCGGGGGCGGCTCAGCTCGGCCGCCTCGACGACGTCGCGGCGACCGAGGCCACCGGTGCCGAGCTCGCCCGACGCGTGCGTGCGATCGGAGGCAATGTCGTCCTCGGACCGGTCGCCGACGTGAACACCGACCCGCGCAACCCCGTGATCGGCGTCCGCTCCTTCGGCAGCGACGAGCAGCTCGTCTCCCGGCACACGGTGGCGGAGGTGCGCGGCATCCAGAACGGCGCCGTCGCGGCCTGCGTCAAGCACTTCCCCGGTCATGGGGACACCCATCTCGACTCGCATCATTCGCTTCCCGAGATCGCCCTGCCGGTCGAGGAGTTCGAGCGCGTGCACCTCGAGCCGTTCCGTGCCGCGATCGCCGCCGGCGTCGACACGATCATGACCGCGCACATCGTCGTCCCCGCATGGGGCGAGCAGCCGGCGACCCTGAATCCGCGGGTCCTGGGGATGCTGCGCGACATGGGCTTCGAGGGCGTGATCATTACCGATGCGCTCGACATGGCCGCGATCCGCGAGACCGTCGGCATCGGCGGGGGAGCAGCCGAGGCGCTGGCCGCCGGAGCCGACCTGCTGTGCATCGGAAACCCGACCAACCCGGGCGAGGCCGCGCTTCCCGACCAGGATCTCCGCGACTTCCTCGCGGCACGCGACGGCATCGTCGCCGCTCTCCGCGACGGCTCGCTGTCGGAGGAGCGGGTCCGTGAGGCCGCGGGTCGCGTCGCCGCGCTCGCCGCGAGACTGCGGGAGGCGGATGCCGTGCAGGTCGCCGACTTCGACGCGGCCGAGGTGGTCCGCAGGGCCGTCGCCGACGCGGGCGTCGCACCGGCATCCGCTCTCTCCGTCGTCGATGCGCGCCGCCGCTCGTCGCTCGCCGTCGACAGCGCTGCGGGCTATGTCGCCGCAGCGCTGGCCGGCGACGGCCACCGGGTGCGGCTCGACGTCGCGAGCACCGGCGTCGAGGAGCAGGATGCCGCGCTGGACGCGGCGGTCGCCGCCGAGGGCACCACGGTGATCCTCGTCGACCGCCCCGACGCCGATCCGGCGCAGCGGGCCCTCGTGGAGCGCGCAGCGCAGCGCGATGCGGCCGCCGTCGCCGTCAACGTCGGGCTGGCCGCCGAGCGCCCGCTGGCACTGCCCACCGTCGAGGTGGGAGCCGCGAGTCGCATCGGGGCTCTGATCGCCAGGGAGACGCTGCTCGGCCGCGTAGGCTGAGCGCGGAGGCCACCGTGGACGCTGACGTTCTCGCACTGGTTCGGCGATCCCTTCCTCGGTTGAGCGCCGCCGAAGCGAGGGTCGCCGACACGATCCTGGGCGACCCGACGCTCGTCGTCGACCTCGCGATCAACGACCTCGCGAAGCTGTGCCGCACCTCGGTCTCCACGGTCGCCCGCTTCGCGCAGTCGCTGGGCTTCAGCGGCTATCGCGAGCTGCGGGTCGCCGCCGCGCGCACGATCACCCTCGCGCAGGCCCAGCAGGCGCGCTTCGGCCTCGACACGACGGCGATCGACCCGGAAGACGGGCCCACGGCGATCGGCGCGAAGATCGCCGCGCAGGAGATCGACGCGATCGAGAAGACGGCGCTGGGCGTCGATGCCGAGGCGCTCGACAGGGTCGCGCGTGCGGTCGTGGCGGCTCGCCACATCGACGTCTACGGGCAGGCGGCCTCGTCGCTCACCGCGCAGGATCTGCAGCAGAAGCTCGCGCGGATCGGCTGCTCGGTGGCGCACTCCGCCGATCCGCATCTGGCACTCACCACGGCGTCCCTTCGCACATCCGATGACGTCGCGATCGCGTTCTCGCACGGCGGGGAGACCGCTGAGGTGGTGCGCGCGGTGGAGGTCGCCAGGGATGCCGGCGCACTCACGGTCGCCGTCACGAGCGTCGAGGAGTCGACGCTCGCCCTCGCCGCCGACGTGGTGCTGCTCACCCACGCGCAGGAGTCGCCCTTCCGGATGGCCGCGATGTCCAGCCGCATCGCACAGCTCGTGCTCGTCGACATCCTCTTCGTCAGGGTCGTGCAGCATCGCGGACTGCCCGTCGTGATCCCGCTCCAGCTGACGCACGACGCCGCGACCCGCCGAGGGCGCTGAAGCGCGTTTCGTCTCGCTGCGCTCGCTCAACGACCGCGGCGGTCTCGTCCCGCGGGGTGTGGGCTCTTCTTCGCGGTGAGCGGCATCTCCTCCGCGGGTCGTTGAGCGAGGAGCGCAGCGACGAGACGAAACGGGGTGTCGTCCGGCGCGTCTCAGTCGACGTGGTCGCGCGTGCTCGCCAGGGCGCGCGTGGCGATGCGGTGCGCGCGGGAGAGACTGCCGCTGAGCGACAGGCCCGTGAGGATGCCGGCCAGGAACCCGGCCGCGAACGCGTCGCCGGCGCCGATCGTCTCCACGACGGCCACGTCGAGAGCGTCGCTGTGCGTGCGCTCCGATCCGTCGAAGGCCTCGGCCCCGCGGGAGTGCGTCGCCAGCAGATATCGGGGTTCGGGGAACAGCTCGCGGAGGCGGTCAGGGTCGGAGGTGCCGAACACGGCCTCGGCATCCGGCCGGGTGCAGAACAGCACGTCGGAACGCCGTGCGTAGGCGGCGATCAGCGCCTTTCCCTCGTCTTCCCGCCCGCGCCACAGGGCAGGGCGCCAGTTCACGTCGAAGCTCACCAGACGCTCGCCCCGCGGGGCGTCGAACAGCGCGTCCTGCGCGGCACGGGCGCTCGCCGAGAGGGCGGGCGTGATGCCGGAGGTGTGCACGAGGGCGGCCTGATCGAGCAGAGCGGATGCCGCCGGAGACGCGAGAGTGCCGGGGGAGAGGGCGGATGCCGCAGAGCCCTTCCGGTAGTAGTGCATGGTGCCGTCGATCGAGCCGTCGGGGAGGGGCGACAGCTCCTTCACGTAGAGACCGGTCGGGGCGTCGGGATCGACCTCGACCGCCGAGTCGTCGACGCCGTGGTCGCGCAGCTCGCTGCGCAGGAAGCGGCCGAAGCCGTCGTCTCCGACGCGCGACACGACGGCGGTGCGGATACCCGCCGAGGCGAGGGCGATCGCGGTGTTCCACTCGGCGCCGGCGAGTGATCTGCGGAAGGTCTTGCAGTCCTCGAGCGGGGCCGCCGCGACCGGTACGAGCGAGATCAGGCCCTCGCCGACGCAGACGGCGAGGGGAGAGGTGTCGGGCACGTCTCCGACGCTACCGGATCGCCCCGACACCCGTCAGTCCGATACCGGATCGCAACCTGCAAGCATTTGGCATCTATGGATTCGCTGGGTAGCGTCGAGGGATCACCGTGTCCGGGAGCGAAGAGGCTCCCGGTTCGCGCAACGAAGCGCCCCAACAGGGAAGGTCACACCATGCACCACACAGTCACGCGACGGCGGGGTCTCATCGCCGTCACCGGAGCCGCTCTCGCCGCTCTCGTCCTGGCGGGTTGCGTCGCCAGCGAGCGCGGGGACAAGGGTGACACCGCCTCCGGCGACGTCGACGGCACGTTCGTCTTCGCCGCGTCCTCCGACCCGGCGAGCCTCGACCCCGCCTTCGCTCAGGACGGCGAGAGCTTCCGCGTCTCGCGTCAGATCTTCGAGGGTCTCGTCGGCACCAAGCCCGGCACCGCAGACCCGGCTCCGCTGCTCGCGGAGTCGTGGGAGTCGTCCGACGACGGCATGTCCCACACGTTCACCCTCAAGAAGGACGTCACCTTCCAGGACGGCACCCCGTTCAACGCCGAGGCCGTCTGCGTCAACTTCGACCGCTGGTACAACTGGACGGGCCTGGCCGCGTCCGAGGCCTTCGGCTACTACTACAACAAGCTGTTCCACGGCTACGCCTCCACCGCTGCTGACGCCGTCTACAAGTCCTGCACGCCCGACGGCGACGACAAGGTCACGATCGAGCTGAACAAGCCGTTCGCCGGCTTCGTCGCCTCGCTGTCCCTGCCCGCGTTCGCGATGCAGAGCCCCTCGGCGCTGAAGGAGTTCGGCGCCGACGAGGTGTCGGGATCCGCCGAGGCCCCCGTGCTCTCCGAGTACGCCATGGGCCACCCCGTGGGCACCGGTCCCTACCAGTTCGAGGAGTGGGCTCCGGGCGAGCAGGTCACGCTCAAGTCGTACGACGGCTACTGGGGTGACAAGGGCCAGATCGACGAGATCATCTTCCGCACGATCGACGACCCGACCGCACGCCGCCAGGCGCTCGAGTCCGGCTCGATCGACGGCTACGACCTCGTCGGCCCCGCTGATACGAAGGCGCTCTCCGACGACGGCTTCACCATGGTCGCCCGTCCGCCGTTCACCATCCTCTACCTGGCGTTCAACCAGGCGGTGCCCGAGCTGCAGAACCCGAAGGTCCGCGAGGCGCTCTCCTACGCGATCGACAAGGACGCGCTGATCAGCCAGGTGCTCCCCGAGGGCACCAAGAAGGCCATCGAGTTCGTCCCCGAGGTCGTCAACGGCTACAACCCCGACGTCACGACCTACGACTTCGATCCTGAGAAGGCGAAGTCGCTGCTCGCAGAGGCCGGCTACACCGAGGCCAACCCCCTCAAGCTGACCTTCAACTACCCGGTCAACGTCTCGCGTCCGTACATGCCGGACCCCGAGCAGATCTTCACCGTGCTGTCCACGCAGCTCAAGGAGGTCGGCGTCGAGACCACCCCGGTGTCCGAGGAATGGGTCGAGTACCTCGACCGCACCACCGGCACGTCCGACCACGGCATCCACCTGCTCGGCTGGACCGGTGACTACAACGACACCGACAACTTCGTCGGCGTCTTCTTCGGACAGAAGAGCTCCGAGTGGGGCTTCGACAACCCCGAGTTGTTCCAGAAGCTGGCGGACGCCCGTGGCGTCTCCAACCTCGAGGAGCAGAGCAAGCTCTACGAGCAGATCAACGAGGATGTCGCGCAGTTCATCCCCGGTGTCCCGCTCGCGCACCCGGCGCCGACCCTGGCGTTCGACCCCCGCGTGAAGAGCTACCCGGCCAGCCCGGTGAACGACGAGGTCTTCACGGACATCGTCCTCACCAAGTAACGGGCTGACGCCGACAACCGGTCGTTGAGCGAGGAGCGAAGCGACGAGACGAAACGCAGCAGCAGAGACCTGCGGAAGCTGCGTTTCGTCTCGCTTCGCTCGCTCAACGACCGGGTGATAGGAGATCTTCGTGCTGCGCACCATCGGCAGGCGACTGCTGTTCCTCATCCCCACCCTGATCGGCCTCAGCATCCTGCTGTTCGCCTGGGTCAGGGCCCTTCCCGGCGGCCCCGCCGTCGCTCTTCTCGGTGAGAAGGCGACCCCGGAGGCCATCGCCAGAGTCAACGAGCTGTACGGCTTCAACCGACCGCTCATCGAGCAGTACTTCGTCTGGGTCGGCCGTCTCCTGCAGGGAGACTTCGGCACCTCCATCCAGACGAACCGACCGGTCGTCGAGGAGTTCTTCCGTCGCTTCCCCGCGACCATCGAGCTCAGCGTGATGGCGCTCATCTTCGCGGTGGGCGTCGGCGTCCCGCTCGGCTACTGGGCGGCCCGCCGCCACGGCAAGCTGAGCGACCACGCCTCGGTCGTCCTGAGCCTCGTCGGCATCACCATCCCGGTGTTCTTCCTGGCCTTCATCCTGAAGTACGTCTTCGCGGTGCAGCTGGGCTGGCTCCCTTCGGACGGGCGTCAGAACCCGCGGATCGACGCGACACACCCCACGGGCTTCTACGTGTGGGACGGCCTCATAACGGGGGAGTTCGACGCCGCCTGGGATGCGATCCTGCATCTGGTGCTGCCCGCCCTCGCCCTCGGCACCATCCCGCTCGCGATCATCGTGCGCATCACCAGGGCGAGCGTCCTGGAAGTGCAGAACGCGGACTACGTGCGCACGGGTCGCGCGAAGGGCGTCGGATCCTCGACGCTGCGCAACCGGTTCATCCTGCGCAACGCCATGCTCCCGGTGATCACGACGATCGGCCTGCAGACCGGTCTGCTGATCTCCGGCGCGGTGCTCACCGAGACGGTGTTCGCCTTCCCCGGCATCGGATCGTTCCTCGCGAGGGCGATCTTCACCAGGGACTTCCCCGTCCTCCAGGGGTTCATCATCTTCATCGCGATCGCGTACGCGCTCATCAACCTCGCGGTCGATGTGTCGTACAGCTTCATCGATCCGAGAGTGCGGGTGCAGTGATGGCCCGGCTCAGCATCCGAAATGAGGTGACGTCATGAGCGTCGCACTCCCACCAGCCCAGGGCGGCGAGATCATCGACACCGTCGCGATCGCCCAGGCGGACCTCAAGGACGGACCCGGCGGCTTCTGGCGCGACGTGTTCCGCCGCATCCGCCGCAATCCGACCGCCTGGATCGGCGCCGGCATCGTCCTGCTGTTCCTGCTGGTCGCCGCCCTCGCGCCCATCCTCGCTCCGTACCCGGAGACGGCCCTGCCCGGTGCGAAGTTCATCACGCCGACGCACATCCCCGGACCGGGGGAGCTGGCGCAGTTCCCGCTCGGGCTCGACCGCTTCGGCGGAGACGTGCTCTCCAAGCTCATCTGGGGCGCCCAGGCGTCGCTGCTCGTCGGCGTCATCTCCACCGTGATGGGTCTCGCCGGCGGCATGCTGCTCGGCCTCCTGGCCGGCACGTTCGGTGGGTGGGTCGACACGCTCATCATGCGCTTCGTCGACATCATCCTGTCGGTGCCGAACCTGCTGCTCGCGGTCTCGATCGCCGCGATCCTCGGGCAGACGCCGTTCGCCGTGATGATCGCGATCGGTGCGGCGAACGTGCCGATCTTCGCCCGTCTGCTGCGGGCGTCGATGCTCCAGCAGCGATCGAGCGACTACGTCCTCTCGGCGCAGACGCTCGGACTCGGCCGCGGTCGGATCACCATGTCGCACGTGCTGCCGAACGCGATCGGGCCGGTGATCGTGCAGGGCACCCTGACGCTCGCCACCGCCGTCATCGACGCGGCAGCGCTCTCGTTCCTCGGACTCGGCGGCGGACGCCCCGAGACGGCGGAGTGGGGCCGCATGCTCACCTACGCGCAGGACGAACTGGCGATCGCACCGTGGCTGGCGTTCTTCCCCGGCATCTGCATCGCGATCACCGCGCTCGGCTTCACGCTGTTCGGCGAGGCCCTGCGTGAGGCCATGGACCCGAGGACGAGGGCACGATGAACGATCTGAACCAGAGACAGCCGCTGCTCACCGTCGAGGGACTGGCCGTCGACTTCTCGACCATGGACGGCGTCGTGCACGCCGTCGAGGGCGTCGATCTCGACATCGCGGCGGGCGAGACCGTCGCGATCGTGGGGGAGTCGGGGTCGGGCAAGTCGACGACGGCGATGGCCATCATCGGCCTGCTCGCCGGCGGAGGGCGCATCGCCAGCGGCACGATCCGACTCGACGGCAAGGAGATCGGACACGCACCGGAGCACGAACTGCGCAAGATCCGCGGACGCGACATCGGCCTGGTGCCTCAGGATCCGATGTCGAACCTGAACCCGGTCGCGAAGATCGGCACGCAGGTCGCCGAGACGTTGCTCGCGCACGGTCTCGCGAACAGGCAGAACGTGCAGGCGAAGGTCGTCGAGGCGCTCACCGCGGCTGGTCTCCCCGACCCGGAGCGGCGGGCGAAGCAGTATCCGCACGAGTTCTCCGGCGGCATGCGGCAGCGCGCGCTGATCGCGATCGGCCTCGCGTGCAAGCCCCGTCTGCTGATCGCCGACGAACCGACCAGCGCCCTCGACGTGACGGTGCAGCAGACGATCCTCGACCAGATCGGGGCGATGACGCGCGAGCTCGGCACGGCCGTGCTGCTCATCACGCACGACCTCGGCCTCGCGGCCGAGCGGGCCGAGCGGGTCGTCGTGATGCACAGGGGCCGGGTCGTCGAGCAGGGGCCGGCGCGGCAGATCCTCGAGGATCCGCAGCATCCGTACACGCAGTCCCTGGTGAAGGCCGCGCCCTCCGTGGCCGCGGCGCGGCTGCGGCCCGAGGCCTTCGTGTCCGCCGCGAAGGAGCGCGAGGAGGAGGCCGAGGCGGAGTCCGCTCCCGTGGACAACATCGTCGAGATCGAGAACCTCACGAAGGTCTACCCCGTCCGCGGGCGGGGCGAGGACTTCGTGGCGGTGAACGACGTCTCGCTCGCGATCCCGCGGGGGGAGACGGTCGCCATCGTGGGCGAGTCTGGGTCGGGCAAGACGACGACGGCGAGGATGCTGCTGAAGGTGATCGAGCCGACGAGCGGCCTGATCCGCTTCGAGGGAAAGGACGTGTCGTCTCTGAGCAAGGCGGAGACGCGCGACTTCCGTCAGCGGGTGCAGCCGATCTTCCAGGACCCCTACTCGAGCCTGAACCCGATGTTCACGATCGAGCGTCTGATCGCCGAGCCCCTCGACTTCTACCGGAGGGGCAGCGGCGCTGATCGCCGCAAGCGCGTCCGTCAGCTCCTCGACGACGTGGCGCTGCCGCAGTCGATGCTGCGGCGGTACCCGTCGGAGCTCTCGGGCGGTCAGCGTCAGCGCGTCGCGATCGCGAGGGCGCTCGCGCTCTCGCCGGATCTCATCGTGTGCGACGAGCCGGTGTCGGCGCTGGACGTGCTGGTGCAGGACCAGGTGCTCACGCTGCTGCGCGACCTCCAGAGCGAGTACGGCCTGAGCTATCTGTTCATCTCGCACGACCTCGCGGTGGTGCGGCTCATCAGCGACTACGTGTGCGTGATGAAGGACGGCTCGCTCGTGGAGGCGGCCTCCTCGGAGGAGATCTTCACGAACCCTCGCGATCCGTACACGCGGCGCCTGCTCGCATCCATCCCGGGCAACGAGCTGAACATCGCGTCCTGAAGGGCTCGCTCTCGAAGACCCCCTGTCGCCCCGGAACGTCGGTCGCGGCAGGGGGTCTTCCGCATCGGCACCAGGCGGATGTCGGATCCTGTGGATAGGCTGAGCGGCATGCGCACCCAGCTCCGTTCCGCCGCCGTCCTGCTCGCCGCGTCGCTCGCGCTCACCGGGTGCTCGTCCGCCATCCCCGCCCCTGCGAGTTCTGACAAGCCGTCGGCGTCGGCATCCGAGTCCTCGGGCTCAGGGGCCTCCGAGCTGAGCGCCACGCCGTCGACGGGCCCCGTGATCACGGGATCCGCGTACACCTTCAACGCCCCCGAGGGGTGGTCGGTGCCCACGCAGGAGATCCCCAACTTCACGCCGGACAGCATCGTCGCCGACGTGGCGGATGCCGACGGCTTCGCCGACAACATGAACGTCGTGAAGTCGCCGGCCGGTGTGGTCACCGCCGACCAGGTCGAGTCCGCGGGCGTCGCCGAGCTGAAGGCCGCGGGCGCATCGAACGTCACGGTGAACCCCCGTCAGACGATCGCGGGCTCCGAGGCCGCGCACCTGTCGGCGGAGATGTCCGGCGGCGGCGTGACCGCAGCCATGGAGCAGTACTACCTGAGCAATGACGAGGCGACCTTCGTCGTCACGTTCTCGTTCAACAGCACGGTCGCCCAGGCCGATCGGGTCGCGCTCGCCGAGTCTGTGCTCGCCTCGTGGAAGTGGTCCTGACCCTCGCCTGAGCAGGGGAGCGGATGCCAATACCGCAGCATCCGGAATTGGTCAAGGATTTGACTTGCCATGTCGTGGAATCGCACGTATAGTTGGTAGTTGCGCTCGCTTCTCCGTGCCCTCATATGGTGGTCGGCATTCGTTGAGCTTCAGAGCGCGAACTCCACCTGACGACAAAGGAATCGAGAAGCCCTGCGGGGCTCACGGAGGTTATTCCCTTGGCTGCTGCTCGCAACGCATCCACATCCACCACCACCAAGAACGGACGCGGAGCATCCCGCCTCTCGTTCGCCAAGATCTCCGACACGCTGACTGTCCCCGACCTGCTCGCTCTGCAGACGGAGTCGTTCGGATGGCTCGTCGGCAACGACGCCTGGAAGGCGCGCGTCGCCGAGGCGAAGGCCGAGGGGCGCACCGACGTCAACGAGATCTCGGGCCTCGGAGAGATCTTCGAGGAGATCTCCCCGATCGAGGACCTCGGCGAGACGATGCAGCTCTCGTTCACGAACCCGTACCTCGAGCCGGAGAAGTACTCGATCGAGGAGTGCAAGGAGCGCGGCAAGACGTATGCCGCCCCGCTGTACGTCGAGGCCGAGTTCATGAACCACCTCACGGGTGAGATCAAGACCCAGACGGTCTTCATGGGCGACTTCCCGCTGCAGACCGACAAGGGCACGTTCATCATCAACGGCTCCGAGCGCGTCGTCGTGTCGCAGCTCGTCCGTTCGCCCGGTGTCTACTTCGACAAGACCCCCGACAAGACGTCCGACAAGGACATCGTGTCGGCGCGCGTGATCCCGAGCCGTGGTGCATGGCTCGAGTTCGAGATCGACAAGCGCGACCAGGTCGGCGTCCGCATCGACCGCAAGCGCAAGCAGTCGGTCACCGTCTTCCTCAAGGCCCTCGGCCTGACCAGCGAGGAGATCCTCGCCGAGTTCGCCGGCTTCCCCTCCATCGAGGAGACCCTGGCGAAGGACACCATCGTCACCAAGGAAGACGCGCTCCGCGACATCTACCGGAAGCTCCGTCCGGGCGAGCAGGTCGCCGCCGAGGCCGCCCGCGCGCTCCTGGACAACTTCTACTTCAACCCGAAGCGCTACGACCTGGCCAAGGTGGGTCGCTACAAGATCAACCACAAGCTGGGTCTCGACGCTCCGCTCACCGACTCGGTGCTGACCGTCGCCGACATCGTCGCGACGATCAAGTACCTGGTGCGCATCCACGCAGGCGTCGAGAGCTTCGACGGCATCCGCGGCGGCAAGCAGGCCGAGATCCGCATCGCCACCGACGACATCGACAACTTCGGCAACCGTCGCATCCGCGCGGTCGGCGAGCTGATCCAGAACCAGGTCCGCACGGGTCTGTCCCGCATGGAGCGCGTCGTCCGCGAGCGCATGACCACGCAGGACATCGAGGCCATCACGCCGCAGACCCTGATCAACGTGCGCCCCGTCGTCGCCGCGATCAAGGAGTTCTTCGGAACCTCGCAGCTGTCGCAGTTCATGGACCAGAACAACCCGCTCGCGGGTCTGACCAACAAGCGCCGTCTCTCGGCTCTCGGCCCCGGTGGTCTGAGCCGTGACCGCGCAGGCGTCGAGGTCCGTGACGTCCACCCGTCGCACTACGGCCGCATGTGCCCCATCGAGACCCCTGAAGGCCCGAACATCGGTCTGATCGGTGCTCTCGCGACGTTCGCGCGCATCAACTCGTTCGGATTCATCGAGACCCCGTACCGCAAGGTCGAGGGTGGCGTCGTCACCGATCGCATCGACTACCTCACGGCATCCGAAGAGGTCGACTTCAACATCGCGCAGGCGAACGCCCCGCTCGACAAGAACGGCCGCTTCCGCGAGAGCCACGTCCTCGCACGCCCCAAGGGCGGCTCGGGCGAGGTGGACCTCTTCCTGCCCGAGGAGATCGGCTACATCGACGTCTCGCCGCGCCAGATGGTGTCGGTCGCGACCTCGCTCGTGCCCTTCCTCGAGCACGACGACGCACAGCGCGCACTCATGGGCGCCAACATGCAGCGTCAGGCTGTGCCGCTGCTTCGCAGCGACTCGCCGCTCGTCGGAACCGGTATGGAGGGCTACACGGCCATCGACGCCGGTGACGTGCTCACCGCCGAGAAGGCCGGTGTCGTCACCGAGGTCTCCGCGGACCGCGTCGTCGTCATGCTCGACGAGGGCGGAACACAGGAGTACCACCTGCGCAAGTTCGACCGCTCCAACCAGGGCACGTCGTACAACCAGAAGGTCGTGGTCAACGCCGGTGAGCGCGTCGAGGTCGGAGAGGTCATCGCCGATGGCCCCGCCACCGAGAACGGTGAGCTGGCACTCGGAAAGAACCTCCTCGTCGCGTTCATGACGTGGGAAGGCTACAACTTCGAGGACGCGATCATCCTCAGCCAGGACCTGGTGAAGGACGACACCCTCTCCTCGATCCACATCGAGGAGTACGAGGTCGACGCCCGCGACACGAAGCTGGGCAAGGAGGAGATCACCCGTGACCTCCCCAACGTCAGCCCCGAGCTCCTGAAGGACCTCGACGAGCGCGGCATCATCCGCATCGGCGCCGAGGTCCGCCCCGGCGACATCCTCGTCGGCAAGGTCACGCCGAAGGGTGAGACCGAGCTGTCGGCCGAGGAGCGTCTGCTCCGCGCGATCTTCAACGAGAAGAGCCGCGAGGTCCGTGACACCTCCCTGAAGGTGCCCCACGGTGAGCAGGGCACGATCATCGCCGTCAAGGAGTTCAACGCCGAGGACGGCGACGACGAGCTCGGCTCCGGCGTCAACCGCCGCGTCGTGGTCTACATCGCCCAGAAGCGCAAGATCACCGAGGGCGACAAGCTCGCCGGCCGTCACGGCAACAAGGGCGTCATCGCGAAGATCCTCCCGATCGAGGACATGCCGTTCCTCGCGGACGGAACTCCGGTCGACATCGTCCTGAACCCGCTGGGCATCCCCGGTCGAATGAACTTCGGCCAGGTCCTGGAGACCCACCTCGGCTGGATCGCGAAGCAGGGCTGGAAGGTCGAGGGCACTCCGGAGTGGGCTGTGAAGCTCCCGAAGGACGCGTTCGAGGCCGCCCCCGGCACCAAGGTCGCGACCCCGGTGTTCGACGGTGCGAGCGAGGAGGAGATCGCAGGTCTTCTCGACGCGACCACCCCGACCCGCGACGGCGTGCGCCTGATCGACTCGAGCGGCAA
This sequence comes from Microbacterium sp. NPDC057944, assembly GCF_042887445.1. Taxonomy (NCBI): domain Bacteria; kingdom Bacillati; phylum Actinomycetota; class Actinomycetes; order Micrococcales; family Microbacteriaceae; genus Microbacterium; species Microbacterium sp. NPDC057944. The sequence goes on along the minus strand of NZ_JBHVPJ010000002.1, from coordinate 1,596,069 downwards.
GACGCAGCTGTTCGACGGTCGCTCCGGCGAGCCGTTCCCGGCGCCGATCTCGGTGGGCTACATGTACATCCTGAAGCTCCACCACCTGGTCGACGACAAGATCCACGCGCGTTCGACGGGTCCGTACTCGATGATCACCCAGCAGCCGCTCGGTGGTAAGGCGCAGTTCGGTGGACAGCGCTTCGGTGAGATGGAGGTGTGGGCCCTCGAGGCCTACGGCGCCGCGTACGCGCTCCAGGAGCTCCTCACGATCAAGTCCGACGACATCCTCGGCCGCGTCAAGGTGTACGAGGCGATCGTCAAGGGCGAGAACATCCAGGAGCCCGGCATCCCCGAGTCCTTCAAGGTGCTCATGAAGGAGATGCAGTCGCTCTGCCTGAACGTCGAGGTCCTCTCGGCGGACGGCACGGCTGTCAACCTCCGCGACACCGACGACGAGGCCTTCCGCGCAGCGGAGGAGCTCGGAATCAACATCTCCAGCCGCTTCGAGGCCGCCTCGATCGACGAGATCTAAGGTTCTGGCCGCTGCCCTGAGCGTCACGCCAGGGCGGCGGCCCACCTCCCCGATTTCTTCAGAAGAATTCCTACACAGGAGAATTTGTGCTCGAGTCAAACACTTTCGACGAGCTTCGCATCGGCCTGGCCACTGCGGACCACATCCGCGCGTGGTCGTACGGTGAGGTCAAGAAGCCCGAAACCATCAACTACCGCACCCTGAAGCCGGAGAAGGACGGTCTCTTCGGAGAGCAGATCTTCGGCCCCTCCCGCGACTGGGAGTGCGCCTGCGGCAAGTACAAGCGCGTCCGCTTCAAGGGCATCGTCTGCGAGCGCTGCGGCGTGGAGGTCACCAAGAGCTCCGTCCGTCGTGAGCGCATGGGCCACATCGAGCTCGCCGCGCCCGTCACGCACATCTGGTACTTCAAGGGTGTGCCCTCGCGTCTCGGCTACCTGCTCGACATGGCGCCGAAGGACCTCGAGAAGGTCATCTACTTCGCCGCCTACATGGTCATCTCGGTCGACGAGGATGCTCGTCACCGCGACCTGGGCACGCAGGAGAACAACATCCGCCTCGAGCTGAAGACGCTCGGCGACCGCCGCGACTCGAAGATCGCGGAGCGCCTTGCGAAGCTGGAGGAGGAGCTCGCCGCTCTCGAGGCGGAGGGCGCCAAGGCCGACGTCAAGAAGAAGGTCAAGGACGCCGCCGAGAAGGAGATGTCGCTCATCCGCAAGGGTGCCGACGAGGCGATCGCCAAGCTCGAGCGCGTGTGGGAGGACTTCCGCACGCTCGAGGTCGGCGCACTCCGCCCCGAGGACGACGTCTTCCACGAGCTGCAGGACCGCTTCGGCCAGTACTTCGAGGCCTACATGGGCGCCGAGTCGATCCAGCGCCGCCTGGCGGCCTTCGACCTCGCGGCCGAGGCTGAGAACCTGCACCTGCAGATCTCCGAGGGCAAGGGTCAGCGCAAGATCCGCGCGATCAAGCGCCTGAAGGTCGTCAACTCGTTCCTGGAGACCGGCATGAGCCCGGCCGCCATGGTCCTCGACGTCGTCCCGGTGATCCCGCCGGAGCTGCGCCCGATGGTGCAGCTCGACGGTGGCCGCTTCGCGACCTCCGACCTCAACGACCTCTACCGTCGTGTGATCAACCGCAACAACCGTCTTCGTCGTCTGATCGACCTCGGCGCCCCCGAGATCATCGTCAACAACGAGAAGCGGATGCTGCAGGAGGCCGTCGACGCACTGTTCGACAACGGTCGCCGTGGTCGTCCCGTCACGGGTACCGGCAACCGCGCCCTGAAGTCCCTCAGCGACATGCTGAAGGGCAAGCAGGGTCGCTTCCGCCAGAACCTGCTCGGCAAGCGCGTCGACTACTCCGGCCGTTCGGTCATCATCGTCGGCCCGCAGCTGAAGCTGCACCAGTGCGGTCTGCCCAAGCAGATGGCTCTGGAGCTCTTCAAGCCGTTCGTGATCAAGCGCCTGATCGACCTCGGTCACTCGCAGAACATCAAGGCTGCCAAGCGCGCCGTCGAGCGCACCCGTCCCGAGGTCTGGGACGTGCTCGAGGAGATCATCCGCGAGCGTCCTGTGCTGCTCAACCGTGCACCCACCCTGCACCGTCTCGGCATCCAGGCGTTCGAGCCTCAGCTCGTCGAGGGCAAGGCCATCCAGCTGCACCCGCTCGTCTGCGCGGCGTTCAACGCCGACTTCGACGGTGACCAGATGGCTGTGCACCTGCCGCTGTCGGTCGAGGCTCAGGCCGAGGCCCGCGTGCTGATGCTCGCGTCGAACAACATCCTGAAGCCGTCCGACGGCCGCCCGGTAACCCTGCCTTCGCAGGACATGATCATCGGTCTGCACCACCTGACCACGGTCAAGGAGGGCGCAGCCGGTGAGGGTCGTGCATTCGGTTCGGTGGGCGAGGCGATCCTGGCGAAGGACGAGGGCACCCTCGACCTGCAGGCCAAGGTCCGCATCCGCATCCCCGGTCTGACGTTCCTCGAGGGCGACGCTCCCGAGGGCTACGAGCGTCACGGTCTCGTCGACGCCTCGCTGGGTCAGGCGATCTTCAACGACACGCTGCCCAAGGGCTACCCGTTCGTCCGCGAGCAGGCTGACAAGAACAAGCTGTCGCAGATCGTCAACAAGCTGGCCGAGGAGTACCCCAAGGTCGAGACGGCTGCGTCGCTGGACCGCATCAAGGACGCCGGCTTCTACTGGGCCACGCGCTCCGGTGTGACCGTCGCCCTGAGTGACATCCTCACGCCGCCGAACAAGGCGGAGATCGTCGCGGGCTACGAGAAGCAGGCCGCGAAGGTCCAGTCGCAGTACGAGAAGGGTCTCACGACCGACTCGGAGCGTCGCCAGGAGCTCATCAAGATCTGGACCGAGGCGACCGACGAGGTCCAGGCCGCGATGAAGGCGAACTTCCCTGAGGACAACACCATCAACCGCATGGTGTCCTCGGGCGCCCGTGGTAACTGGCTGCAGATCCGCAACATCGCGGGTATGCGAGGCCTGGTGAACAACCCCAAGGGTGAGATCATCCCGCGTCCGATCATCTCCTCGTACCGCGAGGGTCTGTCGGTGGCGGAGTACTTCATCGCGACGCACGGTACCCGTAAGGGTCTGGCCGACACCGCTCTGCGTACCGCCGACTCGGGTTACCTGACCCGTCGTCTGGTGGACGTCTCGCAGGACGTCATCATCCGCGAAGAGGACTGTGGCACGTCGAAGGGCCTCGAGCTCCCGATCGCCGCTGCCAACTCGCAGGGTGAGCTGGTGCGCGATGCGAACGTCGAGAACTCGGTGTTCGCCCGCACGCTGGCCTCCGACGTCGTGAACGCGGCCGGCGAGGTCCTCGCCTCGGCTGGCGACGATGTGGGCGACGTGCTCATCGACAAGCTGGTCGCGGCGGGTGTCGAGACCATCAAGGTGCGCTCGGTCCTGACCTGCGACTCCGCTGTCGGTGTCTGCGCGCAGTGCTACGGCCGCTCGCTCGCGACCGGCAAGACCGTCGACATCGGCGAGGCCGTCGGCATCATCGCGGCCCAGTCGATCGGTGAGCCCGGTACCCAGCTGACGATGCGTACGTTCCACACCGGTGGTTCGGCATCGGCGGATGACATCACCCAGGGTCTTCCCCGTGTCCAGGAGCTCTTCGAGGCTCGTACCCCCAAGGGTGCGTCGCCGATCGCCGAGGCCGATGGACGCATCACGATCGACGAGACCGACAAGGCCAAGAAGGTCATCCTCACGCCCGACAACGGCGACGAGGCAGTGGTCTACCCGGTCCTGCGCCGCGCGACCCTCCTCGTCGAGGACGGGCAGCACGTCACGGTCGGTCAGCCGATCCTGGTGGGCACGCTCGACCCCAAGGAGGTCATGCGCGTCATGGGCGCCCGCGAGGTGCAGCGTTACCTCGTCAACGGCGTCCAGGGTGTGTACCGCTCGCAGGGTGTGCCGATCCACGACAAGCACATCGAGGTCATCGTCCGTCAGATGCTCCGCAAGGTCACCGTCGTCGATCACGCCGACACGACCCTGCTGCCGGGTGAGATGGTCGACCTCAAGCGCTACCAGGCGATCAACCGCGAGGCTGTGGCAGAGGGCAAGCGCCCCGCGTCGGGCCGTCCGGAGCTGATGGGTATCACGAAGGCGTCGCTCGCGACGGAGTCGTGGCTGTCGGCCGCATCCTTCCAGGAGACGACCCGCGTGCTCACGCAGGCCGCCATGGAGGGCAAGCGCGACCCGCTGGTCGGTCTCAAGGAGAACGTCATCATCGGTAAGCTCATCCCCGCCGGAACCGGTCTCTCGAAGTACCGCGACGTCACGGTCGAGGCCACCGAGGAAGCCAAGAGCGAGCGCTACCCGAACCGGATCTTCGCATCCGACGGCGCGTACGCGGACGGCGACTTCGGCTACGTCGACTTCGACGCGTTCTCGACGGACGACATCACGCCGGGCACGTATAACTGACGTGCTGAGTGAGTGAGAAGGCCCCGGGCGATTCGCCCGGGGCCTTCTTCGTGCTCGGAGCGCGGTGAGGGGTCGAGAATCGTCGCTTCTCGTGCCCCCGATCCGGCTTTCTCTGACTCCTCAGGGCAGATCGGCCGCGCGAGAGCGAGCGGCGCGGGAGATCGGCCGGCGCGGGAGCGGGTGACGCGCGGGAGCGAGCGGGACTCAGCCGAAGAGCTTCGCGATGATGCTGGACGTGTAGCCGCTGGGGGCGAGGTTCGAGTACCGAGTGTCGATGAGCACGTCGTCGCGCCAGAACAGCGTGCGACCGTCGGTGACCGGGTACTGCGTGTTGGGCCAGGTCTTCTCGCAGCGGGTGCCGTCGTCGGGCGTGAAGCAGCTGAAGCCCTCGTCGGTCACGAGGCCGTTGAGCAGGTCGAGTGCGGGGCCGCGGTTCATGCGGGAGATCGTGGTGACCAGGCTCGTCGTGTCGGCGCCCGGGTCGGCCCAGATGCAGGTGAGGGTGCCGTTGGATCCGACGCCGGACGGGCCGAACGCCGCGTCGTTGAGCGGCACGCCGTCGAGCTGGGCGAGCACGTCGGCCGACAGGATCGCCCGGCAGTCGGTGGGCAGGGCGACGGACTTCGTCGTCGCGGTCGGGGAGGGGGATGCCGTGGGCGACGGCTTTCCGGACTCCTCTGCGGAGGAGGACGGCTTCGGGCTGCTGCTCGCTCCGCCGCCGCTGGACGCCGCGGGGCCGCATCCGGCGAGGACGGAGATGAGGAGCAGCGCGGCGGCTCCTGCGGCGATTCGAGCGTTCATGCGCTCACCGTACCGTCAGGAGTCGCCGGAGCGATACGGGACACAGCGTGTGCGTCGGAGGACGGCGCGGTAATGTCGGCGGGATGAGCACTGATTCTGCGGCTGAAGGACGCGTCGTCGTCATCGGCGATGCGCTGATCGACGAGATCCGCGATGGCGGCAACGTCCGCGAACTGGTCGGAGGGGCCGCGTTGAACGTGGCGGTGGGGCTGCGCCGGTTGGGGGTGCCGACGACGCTGATCGCGATGGTCGGCGACGACGAGCCGGGAGCGCACATCCGCGAGTACCTCGCCGACCACGACGTGCGGCTGATCGCGAGCACCGCACCGCACGGGTCCTCCCGGGCGATCGTCACCCGCTCGGACGAGGGCGAGCCGCAGTACGTCTTCAACGAGGCGGCGCAGCAGCGCAGCATCCGCTACTCCGACGAGGCCAGGGAGGCGATCTCCCAGGCCGATCTCGTTGTGGTCAGTTGCTTCCCGTTCGACCTGCCGGCGGAGGCCGACGCGTTCGTGGAGGCGGTCACGGGCGCGCGTCTCGCCGTCGACCCGAATCCCCGAGCGGGCATGCTGAGCGACCGAGACGAGTTCGTGCGCGGATTCGAGCGCGTCGCCGCCGACGCGGCGATCGTGAAGGTCGGGGCGGATGACGCAACCCTGCTGTACGACGGCGATCTCGACGCGCTGCGTGCGAGGCTGCGAGGTCTCGGCACGCGCGCGGTGCTCGCGACGGCGGGGTCTCAGGGCGCGGTGATCGAGTCGGATGCCGGCGTCGTCAGCGCCCCGATCTCGACGCTTCCCGGTCGGGTCGTCGACACCGTGGGGGCAGGCGATGCCACCCTCGCCGCAGTGGCCGCTGGTCTCGTGGCGGGAGAATCCGACTGGGCTGCGCTGCTGCGCAGAGCGATGGACGTGGCCGCCGCGACCTGCCGCATGGAGGGCGGGCTGCTGCGCACTCCGGAGTCGCTGGCCGACGCGGACCGCGGCGTGTACGGGAGCTGAAGCGCCGGCTCGGGCGAGCGGGGCCCTGCCTCGATTCTCGATTTCTCTCCCCACGTTCCGACCGGTATGATTGACACTCGTGCCCCCGGTTGGCTGTCGAAGTTGGACGGGTGCGCAATGGCGAGTTACCCAAGCGGCCAAAGGGATCTGACTGTAAATCAGACTGCACTGCATTCGGGGGTTCGAATCCCTCACTCGCCACCACATGACGGAAGGGCCTCGCGAAGCGGGGCCCTTCCGTCATGTATCGGACGGAGCGGGATTCGGGGAGGAGCGAGCGCAGCGAGCACCGGAGTCCCTCACTCGCCACCATATGAAAAGAAGGGCCTCGCGAAGCGGGGCCCTTCTTTCACGTACGAGGACGGAGCGGGCGGAGCGAGCACCGGAGTCCCGCACTCGCCACCTCATGACCGAGGGGTGCTCTCTTCGTCATCTTCTTCCCCGGCGGCGGATTCACCCTGCACATCCGGGATCGCGTCGGGCAGGGCTACTGCCCGAGGTACCAGCTCTTCCACTGGTTGAACGAACCAGGGGTGAGGTACGCGGCATTGCCGTGCTGAGCCGCGAGCTGGTTCGCGAAGCTCTGGTCGGTTGTTTCCAGCCATCCGGCATTTCCGACGCCGTCACCGGCGAGAGCGAAGACGGTGGTCCCGTTGATCGTCGAGTAGTAGAGCGAGCTCATGTTGTTGTTCCTTCGGTGAATTGCGGCCTGGTCGATGCCGGGAGATGGGTTCGGTTCTGTGGTGGGAGGGATCGAGTTGCCCTGGAGGAAGGAGAGCGGGTTGACGAAGCTGCCGCCGACGAGCACCTCGAAGTGAAGGTGCACGCCCATTCCGCTGGTCGGTCCGTACTGGCTGTTGCCCATGTAGCCGATCACTTGCCCCTGGTTGACGCTTGCGCCCATGTTCACCGTGGGCGCGCCATTGAAGTGGGCGTATCTGCTCGTCACCCCGTTGCCGTGGTCGATCTGAACGTAGTGGCCCCAGCCGTGGCCGTCGCTCCCCGTCGACTGCCAGTCGCCGCCCGAGACGCGACCGCCGGCGATCGCGAGAATCGGCATGCCGCGGTATCCCCATGTGTCGATGCCCATGTGCCGACGGGTGCCTTCGCGTGGCGCCAGGTACTGGCCGCCCGCTTCGGTCGACATGCGGAACGGATCGGTGGGATAGATGTATCCGTTGGCGGCCGGCACCGCGGCGCTTGCTGATTCGCCGTGGAGCACGCCTGTTCCGACCAGCGCGACTCCGGCTGCGATTCCGGTGGCGGCGAGCAGGGTTCTCCGAGACATAGGGGCCGCGGAGAAGAACGACGATCCAGGAGGTGGTTCCAGTTGAGGTGGGCTCATGCGCCACACCGTATCGACAAGACCCGGCTGCTCGCTGTCCCCTCTTCTACCTACAGACACGGCCGACGGTGATCGATAGCTTGGAGGGTTCTCGTCCGAATCCAGACACGTTTTCGCATCAGGTCAGCGAGCCTCAAACGCCTCACCATAGTCATCGAAACCAGAGCTGTCTGTAGGCCGAAGAGGGGACAGCGGACAGCCGCTGTTCGTCAATACGGTGTGCATATGAATCCACTCGATGGGCGTCCTGACCCTTCTCGGCGCGACCGTTTCCGCAGACTCCTCAGTATCGTGGCGGCGCTGGCCGTCGCTCTGGGGGTGCTTCTACCGACGTCGAGCGCGTCGGCCACCTCCGCACAGGCGGGAGCCCAGGCGCTTGCCCAGCAACTGATCGCCAGCGGACGATTCAGCGGCACAGCCGAGACCGGCGCTCAGGTCCAGGCGTATGCGAACGGGGTGATGCGACAGCATCCGTCAACCGGCAGGGACTGCTACATCGACACGGCGATCCTGCAGGCGTTGAAGACCGTCGTCGTCGACCGGGGGTTCAACATCCGAGTGTCATCCCTCAACCGATACTGCACCGGCGAACTCACGGCTTCAGGCACTGGCAGCTATCACTGGCGCAACGGCGGGGGTCATGCGGTGGACATCGACCGCGTGAACGGTGTGGGGGCGACGGGCAGCACCTCACAGGACAGGGCTCTGATCCAGTCGATGACGACGGCGCTCCCTGGGCCCGCGGGGCTCGGGCAGAGCAACTGCCGGTCGACTCCTGTGTCCGTTCCGACGAACTGGGTGCAGTTCAGCGATTCCTGCAACCACAACCACTTCGAGTACAGAGGAACCGGAGTGACCATCCCTGGGTCTCCCGCGACCGCGAACGATGCGCCTTCGTCGATCATCGACGGCAGCGACAGGATCTCGCTGTACGCGATTCGTTCGGATGGAAACCTCTGGGGAACAAGCCAGGCGAGCGCCGGCAGCTCCTTCTCCGCGTGGCAGACCCTGGGCGGGTCGATCGGATCCCTCATGGGTCGGCCGGCCGTCGTCCAACTGGCCAGTGGAGTCATCGCGATCTACGCGCGAACATCGGCAGGGTACGTCGTCGGCACGAACCAGACCGCGCCCGGTGGGTCGTTCACTCCGTGGACGTCCATCGGTACGAGCGGAGCGGGAATCGCCAGTGATCCGGTTGCCGTTCAGTTCAACAACGGCGCGATCGGCGTGTACGCCATGACAGACGCGGGGTATGTGGCGGGAACCGCGCAGGGCGGGCCGGGAGGCGCCTTCAGCTCCTGGGTCCCCATCGGCTCCACGACGACCGCGCTCGTCGGACGTCCCGCGCTGGTGCATCTGGCCGATGACCGCCTTATGCTCTTCGCCACCTCCGCTGACGGGTTCGTCCACGCGTCCGAGCAGCCTGCGGCCGGCGGGGCATTCACGGCCTGGAGCGTCACCGGCACAGGAGGCGCGCAGATCAACTCCGAGCCGATCGCGGTGAACGATCAGGGTCGCGTGACCGTCTACGCGGCCGCCGGCTCGACAGTGTCCAGCGTGACCCAGGACGCTCCGGGCGGTTCCTTCCACGCGTGGCTGAATCTCGGATCGGGCTCTGCGAGCCTGGGGGGCGCGACGCCGTTCGCGATCGTCGGTGGCGGATACCACTCGATCTACACCATCGCGGGCGACCGTCTCATCTGGGGGACGAGCGTGCTCAGCCCCCCGACGACTGCTGCGGCCTGGTCCCAGATCGGCACCGGTGCGCTTCTCTCCACGGTGCCCGTCGGCATCCGAACCTCGGGCGGCGTGAACTGCGTGTACGCCGCCAGCAACGGATCCGTCGTCGGCACCTGTCAGAGCGGTCCCGGGGGCACCTTCGGAAGCTGGTCCACGATGTAGTGTCTGGCGCTGTCGCAGTGCAGACCCCGCACCTGTCCGAGAGGACGGGTGCGGGGTCTGGTGCGTCTCGGTTGAGTCGTTACGACGCTGGCGTCTCGAAGGTCGCGTCGGGGTAGAGGCCCTCGGCGATCTGCCTGACCGCGGAGACGTTGCCGAGCGTGCCGGGGAACATGTCCGTGGCCGACACGGCGATGAGTCGTCCGTCGCGCACCGCTGGCATGTCGGGGAAGGTCGCCGTGAAGTAGGCGCGGACAGCCGATTCGTGCGCGGGGTCCGACACCGCGAAGACGAGGGCGTCGGGGGCCTCGGCGGCGAGCGACTCCGGCGTGATCTCGGCGGCGAAGAAGTCCGCGAACGCGGGGTCGTCGGGGGTGAACACGTTGTCGGCCCCTGCACGGTGCAGGATGTCGTACTCGATGCCGGCGCCGATGGCCGTCAGGGTGGTGCCCTCGACGAAGACCTGCGCCACGCGGGGCCGGTCGCGGCCGTCGATCGCGGCATCCACCGCGGCGAGCTCGGCCCGGGACGAGGCGATGAGGTCGTCGGCCTCACCCTCCACGTGGAAGATCGTGCCGAGGTTCTTCAGGTCGGTGAAGAGGTCGTCGACCGTGCCCTCCATGCGGCGATCGAAGCATCCTCCGGTGGCCGTGTAGGCGGCGACGCCGGCCTGGGTCAGCTGCTCGATGCTGGCGAAGCCCTGTTCGGCGGTGAACTCGTACGTGGTCGGCGAGTACACGAAGTCGGGCTGGACGGCGAGGAGCTCCTCGCGGCTCGGCGGGGTGTCTCCGCCGATGACGGGCACATCGGCCGCCAGGCCGGCGACGTCGTCGGGCAGCTCCTGCGCCGTGGCCTGGGCCTGGCCGACGAGGCGATCGGCGAGGCCGAGCCGCAGCAGCAGCTCCGTCTGCGACGGGTGCAGTCCGACGACCGCGGTGGGCGTCGACGGGATCTCGACCGTGCGGCCGCAGTTCTCGATCGTGACGGCATCCGTCGACGTGGTCGGCGCGGCTCCCGACGTGACGCCGGTGCCGCAGGCGGCGAGTGCGAGGGATCCTGCTCCCACCGCGACGGCGGCGAGCAGGCGGATGCTTCGGGTTCGGGGTGTCATTCTCTCTTCTTCTCCTTCTGAGGGGTCGGATGCGGGTTCAGCGGTCGCTGGGCCCGCGGGGGTGGAAGGTCATCGCCCTGGCGCCGGTGTCGACCTCGACGGCGATGCGCGCGGTGACGTGGAACACCTCGTCGACCAGGGCGGGGGTGAGCACGGCATCCGGAGGGCCGAAGGCCACGATCCTTCCCTCGTCGAGCACCGCGACGTCATCGCAGAACGCCGCGGCGATGTTGAGGTCGTGGAGCGCCGCGATGACCGTGGTGCCGAGCCCGCTCACGACGCGCATGAGGTCGAGCTGGTGCGCGATGTCGAGGTGGTTGGTCGGCTCGTCCAGCACGAGGATCTCTCCGCTCTGGGCGAGCGCGCGCGCGAGCATGACCCGCTGGCGCTGGCCCCCGGAGAGCCGGCGCACCAGGCGGTCGCCGAGCTCGTGCACGTCGGCCGTACGGAGGGCGTCGTCGACGATGCGCAGGTCGTCAGGAGTGTCGCGGCTGAACGGCGGCCGGTGCGGCGAGCGCCCGACGAGGACGGTCTCCCGCACGGTCAGATCGAACTCGGAGGGCGAATCCTGCAGCATGACCGACACGGTGCGGGCGAGCGCGCGCGGGGCCATGAGCGAGACGTCGGCGCCGTCGATCTGCACCCGCCCGCGGTGCGGACGCCGCCCGCTGAACAGGGTGCGCAGGAGGGTCGACTTGCCGCTGCCGTTCGGGCCGAGGAGCCCCACGATGCGTCCGGTGCCGACCTCGAGGTCGATCCCGTGGAGCACTGTGCGACCGCCGCGCACCACGCTGACGTCGTCGAAGAGGACGGTCATCGGTCGAACCCCGCCCGCTCGCCGCCGCTCCGCATCAGCCAGAGGAAGAAGGGCGCCCCGACGAACGCGGTGAGGATGCCGAGGGGGATCTCCGTCGGCGCCGCCACCGTGCGGGCGAGCAGGTCGGCCACCATGAGGAACAGCGCGCCGCCGAGGATCGTGACCGGGAGCATCCGTCGATGGTCGGAGCCGACCAGGAGGCGGGCCATGTGCGGCACGACGAGACCGACGAAGCCGATGCCCCCGCTCACCGCGACGATCGCGCCGGTCAGGAGCGACGCGAAGATCAGCAGCAGTCCGCGCACCCGTGTGGTGCGCACGCCGACGGCCAGGGCCGACTCGTCGCCCGCGAGAAGAGCGTTCATCGACCGCGACAGTCCGAACGCCGCGATGGCGGCGACCGCGAGGGCGGCGGCGGGGATCGCCAGCGACGACATGTCGGCGGCGGAGACGCTGCCGAGGAGGAAGAACATGACGCTGACGACGTTCTGGGCGTCGGTGGTCAGCGTGAGGTAGCTCGTCACGGCGCTCAGCAGCGAGCCGAGCGCGACGCCCGCGAGGATCATCCTCGTCGGCGACAGCTCTCCGCGGATACGGGCGAGGGCGGCGACGAGCACGCACGCGACGACCGCGCCCACGAACGCCGCTCCGCTCATCGTGAGGCCGAGGAAGGTGGCGCCGCCGGAGACGATCACCAGCACGGCGCCGACGCTCGCCCCGGAGGAGACGCCGAGGATGTACGGCTCGGCGAGCGGGTTGCGCACCACCGCCTGCATCATCGCCCCGGCGAGGGCGAGCCCAGCGCCCGAGAGCCCGGCGAGGAGCGAGCGCGGCAGCCGGAACTGCCACACCGCCTGATCCTGCAGCGGCGTGAGCGTGCCGTCGGTCATCCACGGCATGCCGGGGAGGAGATGGCCGACCACGATCTTCGCTGCGTCGACGGGGGCGACGGAGACGGGGCCGACGGCCGCGGAGAGGACGAGGACGAGCAGGGAGAGCAGGGCGGTCGTCGTCACCGTCGCACCGACGGGGAGGGTCCGACCGCGACGACGCCGTCTCGGCTCAGGGCGGGAGGGCGGGGTGCGCCGACCGGCGCTCTCCATCGTGGTGCCGGGGGATGCGGTCATCGTGCGTCTCCTGTCGTGACGTCGGCGGCGAACTCGAGCACGGCGAGGCCCAGCTCGTGCAGCACGGTCTGCTCGTTCGCCCCGTGCCCGGCATCCGCCGCCGTCCAGGTCCGGGCGGATCCGCCCGCGCGTCGCAGCGCTGCGGTCATCCGATGCGTGTCGCGGGCGAGGACTCTCGTGTCCTGTCCGAGCACGATCCCTAGGTACGCCGGAACCGTCGCGCCGATCTGCAGCGCCTCGGCTCGGGCGAGGGGCGAGAGCGCACGGAGCCGCTCGCGGGCCTCCGCGGTGCCGTCGTCGCCGAACTCCGCTCGCCAGCGCGACCCGAGCGGATGCTCGTCGAGGGCGAGCAGATCGAGCGGAGCAGCGGTGGTCGCGACTCCTGCGCACAGGTCGGGATGCCGCAGCGCACACGCGGCCGCGACGACACCGCCCAGCGAGGCTCCGACGAGGACGAGCAGATCGGGGCGGGTGACACCGCTGCGGATGAGACCGCGCGCGATGTCGGCGAGGTCGGCGACCGTTCGCGTCTTGCGGGCGCCGTGGCCCGCGTCGCGCCAGGCACCTCCGCGCTCGCCACCGCCCCGGAGCTGCGCCGTCGCATACGCTCCCCCGTGCGCGATCCAGGCGGAGACGGTGGGCTCGTAGACCGGGAGATGCGGGATGCCGAAGCCGCCGTAGCAGGTGAGGAGCAGCGGCAGCGGGCCCTCCGCGCCAACCGGAACGGTGACGTGGACCGACAGGGTCTCGCCGTCGTCGGCAGGGAGGTCGTACCGGGTGGTGGTCCCGGGCAGGGCGGTGACAGCGGGGAGGCTCGTGCGGCCCTGCGGCGTCCGCTCCACGATCCGCGGCGGGGTGAGCGGGCCCTCGACCGAGAGGCGCAGCACGCCGTCGTCGACGCCGATCTCCGTGGCGGTGAGGGCGTCGGCGTCTGACGATGCGGCCTCCGTACGACCGACCTCGACGCCGTCGTGGAGGTCGATGAGCACGCTGCGCCCCCGAGCGACCGCGAGCACGACGACCCGGTCGCCGTGCACCGTGGCGTCGATGATCTGCACCAGCGGATCGCTCCAGCGCCAGAGCGCGGACCCGTCGAGACCCACGGCGTCGAGCCCTCCGTCGTGATGGACCAGCACCGCGTCGGCGAGCGGCGATGCGCGCCGCAGCGCCGGCCAACGGCCCAGAGTCGTCTCCGTCGCGCGGTCGCTGAGCGTCGCGCCCCCGGCGAGGCTGCGGGCGAGCAGGCCGCTCGTGCCGCCGGGGAACAGCCGCACGCGCGTCCCGGGGGCGAGGGGGGTCGACTGCACCGCCCCGGTCTCGACGTCGAGGGTGACGAGAGCGTCGTCCCGGCTCGCGACGACGTCGAGGGAGCGCGAGTCCGGCGCCCACAGCACGGTGTCGTAGCGGAGACGGATGCCGGGGTGCGGATGCATCGTGCCCGAGGACGCGTCCACGATGCCGAGGACGGCGTTCTCGTCGGCGGAGGGAGCCCACTCGACGGCGATGAGGCGGCCGTCGGGCGAGGGGTGGATCCGATGCACGTGGCCGTCGGGTTCGATCACCGGGGTGCCGTCGAGCCGATGGATGCCGCGTCGAGGGCTGCCGTCTCGGCGGCCTAGCACGAAGCCTCCGATGGGGAGCCCCGGCCGCCCGTGGTGCTCGGCGCGGGACAGGGCGGCGTCGAGCACCGCACGGTGTGCGCTCATCGGCCGACCAGATCGTTCACGCGGTCGTCGCCGCCCGCCCACAGGAGGTGACCGCCCTCGTCGAGGGGGGTGGGGACCGCGATCGTGGTGATCTCGTGATCGTCGATCAGGAGGATCACGCCGTCGCCGCCGCTGGTGACCGCGATGGCGCCGGTCAGCGGATCGATCGCGATCGATCGGCGCTGCGCCGCCTGTCCGTCGACGCCGTCCCACGGCATCCGTCCGGCCTGTGGCGGGTGCGTCATCGGGGGAAGCGGGACGATCCGGGAGATGCGCGCCTGTTCCCGATCGATCACGACCAGTGTGTCGCCGTCGGGGTGGATGACGGCGACGGCGGCGACACCCGAGGCGAGGGCGAACCGGAACGCGAGCCCCGGCGGGAGGGCGCCCGTCGTGGATGCTCCGGATGCGAGGTCGATCTCGACGAAGGTGTTGGTCCACTCGGGCCACGCTCCTGGCGACGACGGCCCACCGCGCACGATGCCCGTGACGCGCCCCGTGTCGCCGGCGAGGCGCAGGTAGAACGCGCGACCTTCGACGGGCCAGGGGATGATGCCGATCGCCCGGGGCGCCCCGCGGTCCACGATGAAGCGTTCGAGGCCGCGGCCGGTCGCGACGCCGACGACGCCGGACACGGGGTCGACGACATCGCCGTGACCGTCGGGTGCGAGGTCGTCGAGGATCGCACCACGGAGCACCGGCGCGTGCGGCCCCACGTCGAGCGCCGAGGCCAGCGGCAGCGCCTCGACGGCGCCGGGCTCGCGGTGGCGGAGCACGATCATCGAGTCGCCCGATGCCTGGTCCGGCGCGATGACGACGCCCGGCTCTCCGGTGCGGACGCGGAATCGCGCAGAGGATCCGGCCGCGAGGTCGACGACCGACACGAGGTCGCTCCAGGCTGCCTCGTTCATCCCCAGGCCCGTCGTGACAACGACGTGCTGACCCGATGCGTCGCAGGCGAGGTGCTCGGCGGGGATGGCGATTGGGATGCGGCGGACCTCCCCGGCGCCTCCGACGACGAGGGCGCCTCCGCGATCGTCCGCGAAGGCCCACCTTCCTGATGCGCCGGCGGGGAGGCGGAGGAAACCCGCATGTTCGGCGAGCCAGGCGTCGGCGACGACGACACGCCGAGAGCTGTTCTGGATCTCGTAGACGATTCCGGCCCGGTGATCAGCGGCGAGGAGGGGGAGCGAAGAGGACATGGGGGTCAGCCTAGTAGATATTGAGAATCATTATCATTTAGGGTCGTCAGTGTTCACACCTCGTGAACCCCGCCCCGCAGATCGCGGAGCGGACCACCTCACAGAAGGAGCACGAAATGGAAAAGCAGATCCTCGCTGAGATCGAAGAGTCCGAGCAGCTGGCGCACCTGTCGGCGACGCACTCGAACGCGCTGGTCGAGAACCCCTTCGACTGACCGCGGATCCTTCCGCCGCGCTTCCGAGCGCACTCAACCCCGGCCGGGCGTCCTCGCCCGGCCGGGCCCACCCTCGAGAGGATCCATGACCGTCGAATCCCGCATCCATCCGCTCCCCGGCACCGGGGCGCACCTCGTCTCGGGCGCCGACGGCCGACACCGGGTCAGGCTGCGCACCGGGCGCCTCACGCTTCTCGATGCACCGCCCGACGGACTGGTCGCCGCCATCGAGAGCGCACCCGACGGAGACGCCGCGGACTACCTCCATCGACTGACCGGAGAGGTGCGGACGCGGGAGGACGAGGATGAGCGCCGTCGCTGGCCGACCGCGCGTCGTGCCGTCTGCCTCCTCGGCTCCGACCCGATCCTGGACGACCTCGGCGGCGCCCTCGCCGCGTGGGGAGCGGCGGTCACCCGTCTCGACGCCGATGAGGATCCCCCGCAGGACGCGGCCCTCGTGATCGCGTACGCCGACGACGCGCGGGGCCGCCGGCGGTGGCCGCGTCATGACCTGCTGCCGCGGCGCGGCGTGGCCTGGCTCCGCGCGCACCGCGACGGCGAATGCGTCCTCATCGAACCTCTCGCCCTCGACGGCGACGACCCCACCTCCGTGCAGGTCGCCACGAGACGCGCGGCGGCGAGCAGCGCGCCGACCGCGACCGAGGCCTGGCATCGGGCGGCGCCGCCGGCGAGTGCACCCGTCGATGAGGCCACGCGGGTGCTCGTGCTGGGGCGACTGCTGCAGATCGCGGCCGCGTGGGCGCAGGACGACCCCTCGCTCGACCTGCTGCGCACGACCCTGTGGAAGCTGGTGCCCGCGCTCGGCGCCGTCACAGAGCACACGGTGCTCGCGTATCCCGCGGCCCCTGAGCGCGTGATCCGATGACGCCGCCGCGCGATGCCCGCAGGCACGACGTGGTCGCCCCCGACGGCGTGCTCCTGCGCGGATGGGTCTGGGAGCCGGAGGAGCCGAGGGGAACGGTGCTCATCCGCACGCCGTACGGCGCCTGGCGGCACGGCGCCACCGCGAAGGCCTGGACGCGGCGGGGCTACCGCTGCGTCATCCACGACGTCCGCGGCCGCCACTCCTCCGAGGGGGACTGGCACCCCTATCTCGCCGAACGCGGCGACGGCCGAGCCGTCGTCGAGGCGATCAGAAGCGACGAGCCGGGGCTCCCCGTCGTGCTGTCCGGCGGTTCCTACGCCGCGCACGCCGCGCTCGAAGCAGCCAGGGTCGTCGATGTCGACGCGCTGGTGCTCCTCGTCCCCGCCCTCGGCCTCGCCGAGACCGCATGGGATGAACGCGGCGAGCCGCAGCTCCTCCACCGCATCGGCTGGTGGCACCAGCACGGGCGTGGGGCCCGGTCTCTGCCGCCGCTCGCCGACGAGGAGCTCGCCGCGCGCGTGAACAGGGCGAGAGAGGTGGGCGTGCATCGCGCCGCCGAGGAATGGGGGTGGACGCACGACGTCCTGTCGGGATGGCGGCGCCTCTGGTCCGCCCCTCCGATCGACCTCGATCGCGCCTACGGTGCGATCGAGTCGCCCCTGCTCCTCGTCCGCGGCGACCACGACTTCTTCTTCGCCGACGCCGGTCGACTCGCCGACGCCTGGAGCGCCCGCATCCGTGTGGTCGACGGCCCGTGGGGGCATCGGCTGGCCGACGACATCGCCGACGACGACGTGCGATCCCGGCTGCGCAGCGCCGGGGGGATCGGCGGTGTGCTCGACGACTGGCTGGCCGAGAACGGCCTGCCCTCGGCGTCTCCCGCTCCCGCCGCACCCGACGGGCATCGAGCCCGCCGCACCCGATCCGCCTTCGACGCCGACGCCGGTCGTTGGCGACACGAGAGGACAGCATGACCAGCGACACCCTGCACCGCACCCCCGGGCGACCCACCCTGACGGCCGAGGCCCTGGTCGACCAGGAGACCGGGATCATCCGCTCCCTGCGGGAGGTCCCGCATCCGTCCGGTGCACCGGACCGGTACCTCGCGCTCACGGCATCCGTCGCCGACGCGCGCATCCTCGGCGAGTGGCCGGCCGACCGCGTCTCACTCGGCACGTCCTTCGGAGACCGCGCTCAGGCGCGCATCGCCGCCATCGGCGAGGGCGTCGAGCGGTACTGCGGCAACTGGCTGCCGGATGTCCTTCCACCCGGCGAGCTGCGCGTCACCACGGCGCAGGAGCTGCGAGCGCAGGGGGAGGCGGTCCTCGACGAGTCCGCGCTGCCCCGGTTCGCCGACTGGCAGCTCGAACGGCCGGGGTTCCCGTATCAGCGGCTGCTCCCCGAGACTCCGACGCTGTGGGCGAGGTGCGACGAGCTCGGCGGCGGATCCGTCTGGGTGCCGGACGCCCTCGTGCACCTGAACTGGCGGCAGTCCCGGTTCCGCACGCTGCCCCGGACGCACCACCTGAACTACGCCGGGATCGCCACCGGCGATGGGGTCGACGACGCGCGCGACAGGGGAGTGCTCGAGGTCGTGGAGCGCGATGCGCTGGAGGTCTGGTGGCATCTCGACGGCCCCGCGTTCGGCATCGACCCCGCCACCGTCCCCGGTCTGCTCGACGACCTGCGGGGCAGCAGCCTGCGCGTGTGGCTCGTCGCGATGCCGTCGGAGTTCGCCCCCGCGATCGGTGCGCTCGTGCACGACGAGGAGCGCGGCCTGTACGCGGCCGGGTTCTCCGCTGCCCTCGAGCCGGAGCGCGCCGCACGCAAGGCGGTGCTGGAGGCCGTGCACACGTGGATCTACACGCAGGGCTGCACTGCGGCCGACGGGTGGGTGTTCCGCGCCGTCACCGAGGGGCTGATGGCGAAGGGCCTCACGCTCGACCATCGCCCCGACGCGGACTACACGACCGCGGCGGGCCCGCAGTACGAGAACGTGATCGATCTCGGCGCGCACGTGCAGGTGTGGCTCGACCCCTCCGTGCACGGCGAGGCGCGCCGGTTCCAGGCGCCCGTGCAGGGAGTGCGCCCGCTGAGCGCGATGTCTGCGGTGACGATGGACGAGGTCTATCGGCGACTGCGCGAGCGGGGGCATCGGGTGCTCACGCGCGACCTCACCACCTCCGACGTACGGCGAACGCACCTGCGGGTGGTGCGCTCGATCGTCACGGGGCTCGTGCCCAACGCGCCCGCCGCGTTCTCCTATCTCGGGATGCCGCGGTTCAGGGCTGCCGCGGAGGAGCGCGGCTGGCGCACGACCTGGACCGGGGGACCGGAGGACTTCACGCTCCTCCCGGCCCCGCACATGTGAGGCCGCGGTGAGTGTCATGAGCCAGGCGCGCCTCGGCATCCTCGGTCCGCTCGCCGAGGCGATGTCGTCGTGCGCGCCGGCGGGTCCGCTTCCGCCCGGACCGAGGGTGAACGACTGGGCCGCCGCGGGCGCCGTCGTCGACGAGCCGTCACGGGGCGTGCGGGATCTCCTCGACGACCTGTGGCGCCCCGGGCCCCTCCATCGGGCAGCGGACGGCACGCCGACCCGCATACCCCGCCGCCCCGTTCCCTCGGCGGGGGCCTGCTATCCGGTGCAGACGCACGTGATCGACGAGACGGGTGCGAGGCGCGCGTTCGACCACGAGCGCGGCGTCGTCCTCCGGCGGGATGCCGAGGCGGAGCGTGCCTCCGGGTGGCCCGCGTCGGAGCGGGGCACCGCGGGCGCGAGGCTGGTGTTCACCGTGCAGCCGGGCCGATCGTTCGGGCGCTATCGTCACCGGGCCTGGCCCCTGTGGATCGCGGATGCCGCCTATGCACTCGCTGCCGTGCAGTTCCTGCTGGGCTCGCAGACCGGACGGGTCGAGCTCGGCCCGTCCGCCCGCCTGCGTGAGATTCTGGGGGCTCCGCGGGCGGCCGACGCGGGGGCCTGGCTCGCGCTCGGGCTGGCACCGGAGATCCCTCTCGCCGCCGTCGAGATCGCCGATGACCCGGCGTCGCTCCCCGCCCGCCGGGCGGCGCTCGCCGGCCGCCGTTCACCATCGGTCGAGGAGTTCTCCGCACGCATCGGACCGGCGCCTCGGCCCGACGCTGAGCGCATCGCGCGCGCCTCTGGGCAGGCGTGGGTGCGCGGCGCATCGGCGATCTCCTCCTGGTCGGTGCCGGTGGATGGCGCTCCGGATGCTGTCGCCGCCGCGCTCTGGGAGTCTCACCTCTCCGCCGCACGCCTCTGCTACGAGGCCGCGCTCTCCGGAGACGCGGGCGCCCGCCCCGTCTCCGGCTTCCCCTCGACCGGCGACCGCTGGATCCTCCACGCCGTCGCCCTCCTCGACACCCCTGGAGGTCCACGATGATGATCGTCCCCCCGCTGTGGCGCGAAGCGCGACGGCATCCGTGGCTGCTCGGCGGAAGCGTCGTGCTCCTGCTCCTGGTGTTCGCCTCACACCTCCTGCAGGCGCTCTCCCTCGCGTGGGCGTTCGCGGCGTTCGTGCGCGCGGACGTGGCAGGGGCGCTGGCCGGCATCGGCGCGATCGTCGCGATCGGCGCGACCCGGGTGCTGCTCACGCTCGCTCAGGGCGACGTCGCCGCGCGACTCGGCGCGCGGGTCAGGGAGGATCTGCGGGATGCCGCCGTCAGGGCGGTGCTCGTGCCGTCGCGCCTGCACGACGCGGCGCTCCGGGACGGGTCCACCCAGCTCACCATCGGCGACGGGATCGACGGGACCGACGCCTACGTGTCGAAGTACATCCCCGCCGTGGTGCAGCTCGCCGTCGGCAGCGTGATCGCCGTCGCACTGGTCGGGATGCTGTCGCCCCTGGCCGCGCTGTGCGTGTCGCTCGGCATCCTGCTCGCCGTGCTCGGTCCGCTGCTCTGGAAGAGGATGCTCGCGCGGCGCGGATTCGCGCACTGGGACAGCTACGAAGCGCTCAGCGGAGACCTGCTCGAATCGCTCCGCGGAATGTCGACGCTGCGTGCGCTGGGCGACGTGCCCGCGACGCGCTCCCGACTGGATGCGAGATCCGAAGCCCTGCGCCTCGCCACCGAGCGGGTCATGCGGTCGTCTCTCGCGGAGACGGCCATCACCGATCTCGCCGTGCAGGCCGGGGTGGTCGTCGCGGCCGGCCTCGCCGTCGTCTCCGTGATGACGGGGCAGCCCCCTGCCGTCGAGGTCTACGCGCTGCTCCTGCTCTCCTCGGAGGCGTTCCGCCCGGTGCGCGAGCTCTCGCGGCACTGGCATGCGGGGTTCCTCGGGCTCACGGCGGTGCCGGGGCTGGTCGCGCTGGGGGCGTTCCGACGCGCCGACGTCGAGCCGTCGCCCGTCGCGGCCCACCCCGCGGCGCCCGCGGGGGAGGTGCTGCGCATCACGGGGCTCTCGTATCGCTACCCCGGCGCCGCCGCCGACGTCCTCCGGGGCGTCGACCTCCGTGCCGAGCGGGGTGAGGTGCACGCGATCGCCGGGCCCTCCGGTGCGGGCAAGTCCACGCTGTTCGACGTGGTGCTCGGGTTCCTCCCGGCGTCATCGGGCACGGTGGAGCTCGACGGACGTCCGCTCCGCGCCTCCGACGTCGCCGTGGTCTCGCAGCGACCCGTCCTGTTCGCGGGAACCATCAGGGAGAACGTCGATCTGTTCGGTGCGGGGCAGGATGCGCTCGAACGGGCCTGCGCCGCCGCCGGCGTGCTCGACGAGATCAGAGCGATCCCCGAGGGGTTCGACGCGATGGTGGCGGAGGCGGGGACGAGCCTCTCCGGCGGGCAGAGACAGCGGCTCGCCCTCGCGAGGGCGTTGCTCGCGCGCCGCCCCGTGCTCCTCGTCGACGAGCCGACCAGCGCCCTCGACGACCGCAGCGCCCTGACCGTCGCGGAGACGCTGGAACGTGTCGCCGCAGAGAGGATCGTGCTCATGATCAGCCACCGCCCCGAGGCCCTCGCGCGGGTCGCCGACGTGCGCGTCCTGCGCGACGGGATGCTCGTGAGGGAGACGTCATGACCTCCGCCGTCGTCGTGCTCGCCCGCCTGCTCCCGCCCCTGCGGCCGGAATGGCGGAGGATCGTCAGCAGCTACGCGATCGCCACGGCGAGTCTCTGCGCCCTCGCGTCGATCGGCGTGCTCACCGCCCTGGGCGTCGGCGGGGCGGTGGTGCACGGATCCTGGCCGCCTGCGGCGTGGTGGATCGCTCTCGGCGCTCTCGTGCTCGTGCGCACGGTCCTCACCTGGCGGGAGATGGATGTCTCGCACGCTCTCGCATATCGGGTCCTCGCTCGACTCCGGATGGCGCTGTTCGACGCCTACTCGCGCAGTGTGCCCGGCCGCCGCAGGGAGCACTCAGGTCGCGCGGCATCCGTGGCGCTGACCGACATCGAGAAGCTGGAGTTCTTCTATGCGCACACGGTCGCGCAGATCGGCGCGGCGCTCACCCTGTTCGTCGGGGCGCTGGTGTGCGCCGTCGCGGTGATGCCGGCTGTGGGGCTCGTGATGCTCGGCGGAGCCCTCGCCGTCGCGCTCGCGGCCTGGGCGGGAGCGGGTCCCGCGCGTCGCGTCGGGGCTCAGGAGCAGCGGGAACGGGAGACGCAGTCCGAGCGGTTGGTGGACGCGCTCGGCGCGCTGCGCGAGATCCTCGCCTACGGTCTGCAGGACCGTGTCGTGCGGGAGGCGGTCGCGGGAACGCGGCGGTCGGCGCGCATCAGCCGTCGCCGGGAGGCCATCTCGCACCTCGTCGACGGGACGCGCGAGCTGATCCTGGCCGTCGTCGTGATCGGTGTGATCGCGGTGGCTCTGGTGCAGCGCAGCACGGACGACGCCCACGCGGGGCTGCTCCCCGCGCTCGTCGCACTGGCCGTCGCGGGGGTCGCCGGGGTCGCGGATGCCGCGCGCACCGTGTCGGAGCTGCATCCGCTGATCGCGAGCGCCGACCGCGTGGGCGCCGGACTCCGTCGTCCGCCGGTCGTCGCGCCGGTCGACGATCCGATCCCCCTGCCGGACGGACCGCTGGGAGTGCGGTTCGGCAGGGTCTCGTTCTCCTACGACGATCGGTCCGAGGTGGTGCACGACTGGTCTCTCGACGTCGCACCGGGCGAGCACGTCGGGCTGGCGGGCCCGTCGGGCGCGGGCAAGAGCACGGTCATCGCCCTCGCGGCTCGCCTGTGGGATCCGGATGCCGGTGCGGTCGCGCTCACCGACGACTCGGGGGCGGCGTATCCGCTGGGCCGCGTCCGCGACGCCGACCTCCGACGCGTCGTCGCCGTCGTGGAGCAGGACGCCAGGCTCTTCCACGGCACCGTGCGCGAGAACCTGCTGCGCGGCGACGGCGTCCGCAGCGATGACGAGCTGCAGGACGCCCTCACGAGGGTCGGCGCCGACGACTGGATCGCCCTCGACGACGAACTCGGAGAGCACGGAGTGCGCCTCTCCGGAGGGCAGCGGGCGCGACTGGCGCTGGCGCGGGCGCTGTGCCGGGAGCCCCGCATCCTCATCGTCGATGAGATCACGGCGAGCCTGGACGCCGAGTCGGAGCGCATCATCTCCGACGTGCTCGGAGCGTTCCCCGGCACGGTCATCGCCGCATCGCACCGAAGGGAGACCCTGGGGGCCTTCGCTCGCGTCGTCAGAGTCGGCTGATCACCGTCCGCGCTGCAGCGCCGGACGTCAGGAGTAGGTCAGTCCGAAGAACGTGGACCCGAGCATGAGGGCGATCACGGCGACGACGGCGCTGACCGCCCGAACCCACGCCGGGCCGTATCGCACCGCGACCACGCCGGAGACGATCGCGGCGATCATCGCCGCGAAGCTCACGTAGCGGATGGTGATGTCGGGGAGCCCCGCTGCGGTCGCGACACCGGCGAAGAGCACCAGCCCGGCGGCGAAAGCGGCGGGCGACAGGCGGGCCGTCACCTGCCTCGGCTCGATCATGCGCTCGACTCGCTGTTCCGGAACGCTCACATTCACTCCACTCGACGACCCTGTCCACACCAGTGCCACCAGGCTCGCATGCCCAGGAGGATCCCGCAACGGCCGGTCGGAGTCGGCGGACGCGCTGCCTTCCGCTCACACGCTCTCGAGCGGATTCTCCGCCAGCTTGCGGATGAGGCCGCCGTCGACGAGGCGCCGCGCGGCGCTGCGGGGCTTCCGCGCCGATTGGTCGAGCACGCACGTGCCGAACTCCTCGGCGAGCGTGAGCCGCGGGTAGGCTTTGAGCACCTCGCGGCGGAAGTCGAGGGGTATCTCCTCGTCGCGTCGACCCGAGATGTCGAGGCCGGTCGCGATCTCCAGCAGGTAGCCCTCGACATCCTCGTCAGGGTCGACTTCGGGCCAGTTGTGGCGGACGATGACCTCGTTCACTCGCCGGCGCCGGTCGGGCGACCACCCGGCCCCCGCGGTGAGGGCTTCGCCGACGAAGCCGCCGGCCTCTTCGTAGCCGAGAGCGTGGTTGTCGTAGGCGGGCACCAGGCCGATGTCGTGGAGGATCGCAGCGGTGTAGAGCAGCTCGTGATCGACGTCGGTGCGGCCCTCGACGATCGCGAAGGCCTCGGCCCAGAGCCACGATCGCACCACATGGTTCGCGATCGCCGGCGTGTGGAAGTCGTCGAGCAGAGCCAGCGCGCCTCGTGCGGCCGCGGTGTCCGGTGGCGTGAAGTCGGTGAGGCGCATGATTCTCCGGTGGGGTCGCGATCGAGTGCGCCCAGTGTAGCCGCGCGGTCGGCGCTCCCCGCCTACATGCCGGGTCCGGCATGAGATCGGTCGGATTCGCGTAATGAAACGGCCCCTGTCTGCATCTCATCGGTATGAGCATCATCGAGCCGCGCCTGTTCCGTGATCCTGAGTCGGATGCCGCCTTCACCGCGGTCGGGACTCGTCTGCAGCGACGGGCGATGCTCGACCTGAGCATCGACGAGGAGATCGTGCGCGGAGACCTGCGCGGGGCCACTCTCGAGGAGCCGCTGCGCTCGGCGCTGGTGCTGGTCGTCGAGCACGAGCTCAAGCAGGAGGAGCCGCTCACCGAGGCTGAGCTGCTCGCCACCGTGCGCACGCGCCGCCTGTTCGGAGCGGGGCGCTACCGTCGCCGGCTCGATGCTCTCGCTGGCATGAACCTCGTCCGTCGTGAGGGCCGCGGCCTGCATGCCACGGTCGCCGGCATCTCCGCGGTGCTGCGGCCGTCGTCGCTGGAGGGGCCGCGTCTGCCGCGCGAGCTGCTGCGCGTCCTCCGTCAGGCCGAGCTCGCCCGTCAGCGTCGCTGACTCGGCGCTGGCGATCGCCTGAGCGGATCGCCGTGTGTAGGACTGGATAGTTGAGACTGAAAGTACACTTTCTGTACTGTGGGTCTTAGCTAGGAGGTTCTGATGAAGCCGATCACGCTTGCGCGCGTGGTGGAGCGCGCCCCGATGCGAACGGTTCGATGGAAGGACGTCGCGCAGACCTCCACGAACGCCCCCCGGGATCTGGCCCGGCTGGAAGACGAGGGCGTCGTCCTCAAGATCGCCCAGGGGGTCTACACGGCCCCACCGGACGGAGCCGACGGACGTCGTTGGAAGCCGCCCCTGGAAGCGGCGGGGCTGGCTCTGGCGACGGCGCGATTCGGTCAGCGACGTGTGG
Source organism: Microbacterium sp. NPDC057944 (assembly GCF_042887445.1). Taxonomy (NCBI): domain Bacteria; kingdom Bacillati; phylum Actinomycetota; class Actinomycetes; order Micrococcales; family Microbacteriaceae; genus Microbacterium; species Microbacterium sp. NPDC057944. The sequence goes on along the minus strand of NZ_JBHVPJ010000002.1, from coordinate 1,570,849 downwards.
CTCTCATGGGGCTGGGGGCCGCGCGATTCTGGGGGGCGATACCTCGGGCCATCGGTACGACGACCATCGCGGTACCTGTGGCCGGACGGCCGCCCGTCACCCTCACCACGGGAGGGACCGTGCATCTCATTCCCCGGGATCTCGACGCCCTCGATCTGGTGCTGGAGCGCACGCCCCTCGGCGAGGCGCTCATCACCACTCCCGCGCAGACCCTGTACGACGTGCTGGCGCGACCGATGCAGGGCGGTGCCCCTGAGATCGCTCGCGAGGCGGCGGTCAATCTGCGGGTGCGTGTCGACGCTGACGAGCTGCGCGGGATCGCCGGCCGCGCGCGGCGAGTGCCGCTCGCCGTGCAGAAGACCATCGCAGACATGGAAGCATCATGAGCCGTCGTGAGCGCGCCCGCGAGGTGCACGACGGATCGGACTCGGGGGCGGTCGGCGGACGTGCGACACCGGCGCCGATTCCCGGTGTCCTCGATGAGGACGAACTGCTCGACATTCAATCGAGGTTCGGAGTAGACGAGGATCAGGTCAGACGCGACCATGTCATATCGCACGCGCTCGCGGCCTTGAGTGGAATCGATGACACGCACCTCGTGTTCTTCGGAGGCACGGCGCTCTCCCGGACGCACCTGCCGGGGCTCCGGCTCTCGGAGGACATCGACCTGATCGCTCTCGTGCCGAGGCGGGATGCGGCCGAAGAGATCCAGCGCGCGCTCGGCACCGGTCTCAGACGTGCTTTCCGTACGCCCGAGTTCATCCCGGACATCGTGCACACGCGCCACTCTCAGCCCAGCGTCATGCGGGTAGGAGAGCTGAACGTACAGGTCCAGCTCCTCGCCTCCGAGGGCTATCCGGCATGGCCGACGGAGATCCTCGATCTCGAGCAGCGGTACTCCGACGCTCCTCCCGCCCGAATGCGGGTGCTCACCGCGCCCGCATTCGCGGCGTCGAAGCTCGCTTCCTGGGTCGACCGCGCTGCGCCGCGTGATCTCTACGATCTGTGGGCACTCGCTCGCCGGGGTTTCATCGATGATGAGGCGAAACGCCTCTTCGCCAGGTTCGGCCCGTTCACGAGCAGCGCCCGTGTCTCTTTCGCTGCGCTGCCGGACGCGATGCAGTGGTCGACGGCACTCGATCACCAGTGCATCCCCGAGGTGGACGCCGAGGAGGCAGCCGAGGTCGTGCGCGCAGCCTGGCGATAGCAGCCCCGCGGTCAGGGATCGACCCGCTAGCATCGGGCGCATGTCTGCCTCACGGTTCTGGTCGGCGGCGCTCGCCGCGGGTGTCCTGCTGCTGCTCACGACCGGCTGCTCGACGAACGCGTCGCCGGTGGCAGAGGAGCCGGATGCCGGCGCACCGGCTGTGGAGTCCGAGGCGGCGGGTGAAGGCTGGGTCGTCGTGAAGTTCGAGAGCCGCGACGAGCGGTTCGACCTCGACCTCATGGACAAGATGCTCGCCACGGAGCTCGCCGCCGATGAGGCGCTCGCCGCCGCCGAGGCCGGCGCGATCGACGGCAACGACGTCGGAGACGGCGAGTACGCGCTCTACTTCACCGGGGGAGACGCCGAGAGGATGTGGGAGATCCTCGAGCCGATCTTCGCGGACGCGCCGGTGCCGTGGACCACGGTCGTGCTCAAGAGCGGCTTCGACGACTCCGAGCCCCGCGTCCTCACGCAGTAGCGGCGCGCAGCTCCTCCGCCCAGGGTGGATCTGCTCCCTGACGTGACACCGTGATCGCCGCGCTGGAGAGCGCCCGGTCGAGAACTCGCTCGACCTCGTCGAGGCCCGGTGTTCTCCCCGTGCGGAGCGCCGCCACCAGGGAAGGGGAGCCGAGCACCCCGTCGAGCAGCCCGGACATGAAGGAGTCGCCCGCCCCGATGGTGTCCACCGGGACGACAGGGAGCGCGTCGCGCGAGACGAGCGCTCCACCCGACAGCGCCAGGCATCCCTGTGCCCCGCGCGTCACGACCGAGAGCGCCGCGCCCTGGGCGGAGAGGCGCTCCAACACCTGGACCAGGGGGAGATCGGGATACAGCCACTCGGCATCCTCATCGCTCAGTTTCACGATGTGCGACCGGCGGACGAACTCCTCGATCAGCGGCAGTGCCCTCCCGGGTTCCCCCATGACGTCGGGGCGGACGTTCGGATCAAAGCTGCGCAGGCAATCGACGGATGCCGCGAACGCGGCGCGCACCGACTCCGCGCCCGGATGCAGGAGAGCGCTGAAGGAACCGGCGTGCACGAGGTCGACGTCGCCGATGTCGGCGACGGGCAGTTCCACGACGAGGTCGAACCGGTACTCCGCGCGTCCGTCGGCCGCCACCGTGACCGTGGCCGTGGACGAGTGCGGTCCGACCTGGGAGCCGGCGCCGAGACGCACTCCCGAAGCCTCCAGGTGCCGGCGAATCCGCTCCCCGTCCGCATCGTGGCCGATGCGGGTGAAAAGGGTGGTCGGGACGCCGAGGCGCGAGAGCCCGACAGCGACGTTGAGCGGCGAGCCGCCGGGGTGGGCCTCGCCGCCCGACAGGACATCGACGAGCGCCTCGCCGATGACGACGGCACCGCTCATGCGTCTGCTCCGATGCGCTCGACGCTCAGTCGCTCGACGACGGCCCCGTCGCCCCAGGTCTCGAGGATGAGCCTGCGCGCGTCCTCCTCGAAGAGGAACAGATCCGTCACGGTCGTGCGGCCGCCGTCTGCGAAGACCTCGATCGACGACGTATCGAGCCAGATGTCGAGCCCGATGACTCCGCCATCGATGCGCAGCGGGGTGCTCTCGACACTGGGGAACAGGGGATGGAAGCTCCCCGCCGCCGTGCGGTCGACGACGAGCCGGCGTTCCACGGCATCCGCCGTGACGACCACACCGCCCTCTCCCGCGGCATCCGTCCGCAGCCGCAGGCGGAAGCCGCCCTCGTCTCCGACCCTCACCTGCACGGTGATGCGGCACGCCGTCGGCAGCTCATCGCCCGTCGCGGGCACGCCAGCCGCGACGATCGGCGTCTGTCGCAGCACCGGGTGGCCGTCAGCGGTGACGAGGTCGAGCCGCCGAGGCAGCGTCATCGACCCGCGCCAGGGGGAGGAGGGCACCTGTGCGGCGTAGTCCCAGTTGCTCATCCAGGCGATCAGCACCCTGTCATGCGGCGGCAGACCGGAGAACGTGACCCCGGCGTAGCAGTCGCGACCGCGGTCGAGCCAGACGCTCTGCGCGAGGCCGCTCGCCGGAAGCGGCGCCAACGGAGCGTCTGCACGGAACTCGACCCCGTCGAACGATCCGATGAAGCACTGCGTCCCCGACCCGCCCGCGATGCCGCCGGGGTTGAGGCTCACCAGCAGCACCCAGCGCACGTCCTCCGGATCGCCGTCCACGGCGAGCGGGAACAGATCGGGGCACTCCCAGACGCCGTCGACCGCGCCGGACGGGCCGAACACCGAGAGGGGCGTCCACTCGCGAAGATCGTCCGAGCGAGCGAGCAGCACCTGCCTGTCACGGGCCTCGACGGCGACCATCACCCAGTACGAGCCCGCCGCGCCTTCGTAACGGAACACCTTCGGGTCGCGGAAGTCGCTGGTCCCGCGATCGTAGACGGGGTTGCCCTCGTACGCGGTCCAGGTGAATCCGCCGTCGAGGCTGTACGCGATCGCCTGCGACTGCCGCCCCGCCGTGAGGTCGGCGAGGGTGTAGACGGCGACGAGCGGCGGATTCTCGAGAGTGCCGAAGCCGCTCGTGTTCCCGGCATCCACCACGATCGATCCGGAGAAGATGTCGCCGTCGTCCCCGTGCGGGATGGCGACGGGCTGCTCCGTCCATTCGAGGAGATCGGGGCTCGTCGCATGCCCCCAGCTCATGTGCGCGTGGTCGTTGCCGTGCGGGTTGTGCTGGAAGTAGAGGTGGTAGAGCCCGTTGTGGAACACGAGTCCGTTCGGATCGTTCATCCAGTTGCGCTCCGGCGTGAAGTGCAGGCGGGGTCGCCGGACGGCGGCGGCTGTTGTCGTGATGTCGTTCTCCTCGGTGGTCGGGCTCATCCCTTGACCCCTGTAGAGGCGATGGAGTTCACGAACGAGCGCTGGAAGGCGATGAACAGGGCGACGACGGGGAGAGTGATCAGCGAGCAGTACGCCATCACCTCGCCCCACGAGACGTTGAGCTGGAAGAAGTACTGGACGCCGATCATCACCGGACGCAGTTCCTCGCTCTGCACCGACATGAGCGGCCACAGGTAGCTGTTCCAGGCCGGCAGGAACGTGAGGATGGCGACGGTCGCGATGGCCGGGCCGGACAGGGGCAGGATGACGGTGCGGTAGATCCGGAACCACCCGGCGCCGTCCACGCGGGCGGCCTCGTCGAGTTCTTTCGGGATCGAGTCGAAGTACTGATAGAAGAGGTAGACCGAGAAGGCGTTCGCCACGAAGGGGATGATCTGCACCTGGTAGGTGTCGAGCCAGCCCTTCAGATAGCTGAAGCCCTCGGGGCCGACGCTGAAGTTCGGGAGCTGGTTCACCCACCACAGCAGCGGCAGGGCGAGTGTCTCGAACGGGATGATGAGTGTGGCGATGATGAGCGTGAGGATGAGGCCCTTCGCGGGCACACGCATGCGGGAGAGCGCGAAAGCGGCGAGGCTGTTCACGAAGATGCCCAGGATGACGGTCACAGCTGAGACGCCGATCGAGTTGATGAGGAATCGGGCTGCCGGCACACGGTCGAACACGGCCGCATAGTTGTCGAGCGAGATGTTGCCGATGGGGAGGAACGCGGCGAGGGAGGACAGATCGCCGAAGATCTGGTTGTCGGGCTTGAGGGACGACACGAACATGAACAGCAGCGGGAAGGCGAACACGATCGCGAGTGCGATGCGCGCGATCCATCCGCCGACACCGATGCGGTCGTGGGTGCGGAGGGCTGCTCTGCGGCGGGCGCGGGGGCCCGAAGTCGCGGTGACGGCCGCCCGGGTGCTGAGATCGACCATGATCAGTCCTTCTCTCGGGTGAGGTAGCGCTGGATGCCGGAGACGATGAGGACCAGCACGAAGAAGACGAGCGAGATCGCCGAGGCGTACCCGGTCTCCTGCTGGCTGTAGCCGGATTCGACGGCCTGATAGACGACGGTGGTGGTGGAGTCGAGCGGGCCGCCCTGGGTCATCACGCTGATCTGCGTGAACAATGCGAGCGCCTGGATCGTGATCGTGACGAGGATGAGGTTGCGGGTGTTCCGCAGACCGGGCCACGTGATGTACCAGAATCGCTGCCATCGGCTCGTTCCGTCGAGATCGGCCGCCTCGTAGAGGTCGGCGGAGATCGTCTGCAGACCGGACAACCAGATGATCATGTGGAATCCCACGCCCTGCCACACGGACATCAGGATGATCGCGGGCATCGACGTGGCGGGGTCGGCGAGCCAGTCCGGGCCCTGCACGAGGCCGAAGGTGACCCGCTCGATCACGATGTTGATCAGACCGTCCTGCCTGTACATGAACAGCCAGAGCAGGGACACGACGACCATCGAGGTCACGACGGGCAGGAAGTAGACCGTGCGGAAGAACGTGGTGCCGCGGACCTTCGAGTTGATCAGCAGGGCCAGCACGAGTGCGAGACCGCCCTGGAGCGGGACCACGACGATCGCGAAGTAGGCGATGTTGAGGAGGGCGCGCCAGAAGCTCGCATCCGTGAACAGGCGGGCGAAGTTGTCGATCCCGGCGAAGGTCGCAGGGTAGGGGGAGATGAGCCGTGCGTTCGTGAACGCCAGTCCGAAGGCGAGGGCCGCGGGCACGACGATGAACAGCAACAGCAGCAGAACCGCCGGAGCCACCATCGCGAGGCCGACGCGACGTTCGACGCGGAGGCCGCGGGCGGTGCGCCGTCGTGCGGACGGACGATGGGCGAACTCGTCGAGCGCGACGCCTTCGAGAGGTGCGACGAGCGGTGACTGTCCTGATGACATGATGCTCTCCGTTGAGTGGGGCAGGTGCGGATGCGGCGGGGCGGGGCCGCGACGACGGCCCCGCCTTGAGCTGCTACTTCTGCGTGTAGCCGCCGTTGGACGTGATGTTGTTGTCGATGTTCTTCGTCGCCTTGTCGAGGATCGACTTCGCGTCTCCGCCGGCGATGATGTCGGCCATGGCCTTCGCGAACTCCGTCGAGATGAACGGGTAGGCGGGGGTCTCCGGACGCAGCACCGCATACTCCTTCGAGTACTGACGGAAGACGTCGAGTGCTCCGCCCTCCTCGTAGCCGGGGACCAGCGCCGCTCCGGCATCCGTCGCCGGGATCGTGCCGATGGCCTTCGCGACCAGGGCGACGTTCTCGGGTTCGAGGGCGAAGTTCAGGTAGTCCTGTGCGGCCTGAGGGTCTGCGCAACCGGTGGTGACGCCCCACTGCCAGGAGCCGCCGCCGATCTTGGGGCCGTCGCCGAGGTCGACCGACGGCATCACGACGAGATCGTCACCGAGGAGCTCCTGCGTGCGGGTGTACGACCAGCTGCCCGTGTAGACGATCGCGGACTCGCCGTTCTGGAAGTCGAGGGTCGAATCGGCCCCGCTCTTCTTCGCGACGTAGCCGTCGTCGATCAGACCCTGGAACCACTGGGCGAAGGCGAGGGCGTCATCGCCGTTGAGCGCACCGTCGGCGCTCTGGTAATCGCTGCGATCGATGAGGTCGCCGCCGAAGGACTGCAGGAAGGGCGAGTACGCATAGGGCAGCCATTCGCCGGTGGATGCCGTCTGCAGGTCGAGCGGGTGGTCCCACTCGCCAGCATCCTTGAGGGTCTTCAGGATGTCGGCGAACTCCTCCTCGGTCCACGGCTTCTCCTGCGTGGCGATGCGGATGCCGTACTTCTCCAGGACCGACTTGCGGGCGAGCATCGCAAGGGCGACGTCGTAGGTCCCGACCGAGTAGACCTTGTCGTTCCACGTCCCGACGGTGCTGGGGAGGTTCGCGCTGACGTCGACGTCGTCGAGCGGCGTGAGGTACTTCGCCCAGGCCCAGTTGGGGACGTTCGGCCCGTCGATGTCGACGATGCAGGGGAGCTTGCCTGATGCCGCGGCGGCCACGATCGAGTCGTTGTAGGCGTCCTGGGGGAAGGCCTTGACGGTGATGGTCACCTTGTCCTGGCTGGCGTTGTAGGCATCGACGACCTTCTGGACGGCGTCCAGTTCCGGCTTGTTGCCGGCATTGTGCGTCCAGAGCGTCATCTCACCGGACTGACCGTCGGTGCCGGCGGCGCCGCCGGATGCGCATCCGGCCAGGGCGGCGAGGGCGGCGACCGTGGTCGCGGCGATGACGGCTCTCTGTGCTCGGGTCTTCATTGACGTTCTCCTTCGAAGCTGTGATGCAGAGGGTTCGGAGTGCTGAATTGATTCAGCAAGAGGGACGTTAGCACCAGCCCGGCGTGTCGACAAGAGATCTGCTGAATTAATTCAGCAAAGATCTCGTAACATGGAGGCACGTCCGGGGAGAGGGGTGCGCATGGCACGTGCGGAGAAGCGGCGTCCGACGCTCGCCGACGTCGCAGAGCGGTCCGGCATGTCGAAGGCCGCCGTCAGCATGATCCTCAACGACCGGCCGGGCTCTCGGCTCTCCGCCGAGGCTGCGGAGAAGGTCCGCAAAGCGGCATCCGAGCTCGGCTACCGACCCAATCCCGCAGCGCAGAGTCTTCGGCTCGGCAAGACCCGCACGATCGGCTTCCTCTCCGACCAGGTCACCATCACCCGCTACGCGTCCGGCATGATCCGCGGCGTCCTCGATGCGGCCAAGCAGCACGGGCACACTGTCCTAATGGCCGAGACCGGCGGCGGCTTCGAGGGCGCGTCGGAAGCGCTCGATGCGATGCTCGACCGTCGCGTGGACGGTGTGATCGTCGGCCTCATGGGCGCGCGGATGGTCGACATCCCGAGGCTGTCGCACGACGTCCCCGTCGTGATCGTCAACGGCAGGACGCCCCTCGATCACCCCAGCATCCTCCCCGACGAGCGCGCCGCCGGTCGCGCTGTCGCCGGCGCCCTCGTCGATGCGGGGCACACGCGCATCGGCGTGATCGGCGATCTCCCTCACGTCGTGGCGGATCCTCGACTCACCGTCACCATCGGCGACCGGTTCGCCGGTCTGGATGAGGTGTTCCGCGGCGCGGGCATCCACCCCGTCCACGTCGACGTCGACGGGTGGCACCCCACGATCGGCTACGAGCAGACGCATCTGCTGCTCGATCGCCATCCTGAGATCACGGCGATCCTCGCGGGCAACGACAACGTCGCGTTCGGCGTGTACCAGGCCGCCGCCGAGCGGGGACTGCGCATCCCGCACGACCTCTCGGTCATCTCCTTCGACGACGAGGAGCTCGCGAGCTACCAGCGTCCCGGACTCACCACGGCGCGCCTCCCCTATGAGGAGATGGCGCGCCTCGGCGTCGAGATGCTCATCGGCGACCACGAACTCGCCCATGAGCTGGTTCCCATGCCGCTCATCACGCGCGAATCGGTGCGTGATCTGCGCGCGGATCCGGTGCCGTCCGACGACTCTCCGACCGATTCCGCGTAATGGAACGCGTTCTCGCGCGTCTTGCAAGTATGAACGCCGACGACCGGCGCCTACCCGGCGTGCCCGAAACCACCCCGCTCCAGCAGAGCGGGGCGGCGCCGCTGCGTCGCCGTGCCGCCCTCGATGTGAGCATCGACGACGAGCTCCTGCGCGGTGAGCTGCGCGGGGCCGAGCTCTCCGATGCGCTGCGTCTCACGCTCTCCGCTCTGGTCGAGCACGAACTGGCGACCGCAGAGCCGCTCACCGAGAAGGAGTTCCTCGAGAACGAGCCGATCGGCGGTCCCTTCCCCTCCACGCGGAAGGCCCGCAGGCTCGAGACGCTGATCTCCCAGAGTCTGGCGCGCCGAGAGGACGGCCGCGTCCGGCCGACCGTCGCCGGTGTCGCGGCGATCATGCAGATCTCCGCGCTGCCCGATTCCGAGCACCCTCCGCGAGAGCTGCTGCGCGCTCTCCGGCAGTCGGAGATCGACGGCATCCGGCTCTGATCGCTCTGCCTAGACTGGTGCGATGCGAGCGCTCACCGAGGCAGAAGTCCGCTCCTCGTTCGTCAATGCGGATGCCGACGAGCTGCGGGTCATGGAGATGCCGCACGATTTCGTGCTCGTCGACTGGGACTACCTCGACTTCTTCGCCTGGCGCGACCCGAGCGCTGGCAAGCGCGGGTACGTGCTGATCCAGCACGAAGGTCAGATCAGGGGCGTCGTGCTGCGCGTCTCCGAGCCGGGGCGCGCACGCTCCGGGATGTGCAACATCTGCCACACGATGCAGCCGGGCAACCAGGTCGCGATGTTCTCCGCCCGGCGTGTGGGCGACGAGGGCGAGCGGGGCGATTCGGTCGGCACCTACATCTGCGCCGATCTCTCCTGTCACGAGAGCGTCCGGCTGGCTCATCCGCTCGCGCCGAACGAGGTGCGGGCACCGGGGCAGGTCGACTATCGCCTCGACGGCACCCGCCGCCGCATGGAGGCCTTCGTCGCGCGGGTGTGGGAGCGGTCCTGATCGCGATTACCCTGGAGGCATCCGTCCTGTGCTCGAAGGAGACGCCATGAGCGATGCCATCCTGTTGTCCGTCGATGAGGGTCTGGCTCGGCTCACGCTGAACCGTCCGTCGCGGCTGAACGCCTTCAACGCCGAACTCGCCTACGCCTGGCGGGACGCGACGGCAGAGGTCACGAGCCGTGATGACGTCAGAGCGATCCTCCTGGATGCGGCCGGTCCCGCCTTCTGCGCGGGCGGCGACGTGATCGAGATGTCGATGACGATGGGGTCCGGCGACGACATCACCGCGCTCGCCGAGGTCATCAACGCGGGCATCCGGTCGCTCACCGGATCGGCCGTTCCCGTCGTCGCCGCAGCGCACGGCACCACGGCTGGTGGAGGGCTCGGCATCCTGCTCTGCTCCGACTACGCGGTCGTCGGCGCGCGCTCCAAGCTGGGCAGCCTCTACGCCAACATCGGGCTGACCCCCGACCTCTCGGTCTCCGCGCAGCTCGCTCGCGCGATCGGCCAGCGGCGTGCACTGCAGCTGGTGCTGCAGGATCGCCTCCTCACGTCGCAGGAGGCCGTCGAGTGGGGTCTCGTCGCCGAGGCCGTCGAGGGAGCGGATGCCGCCGCCGAGGCCGACCTGGTTCGCGCCAGGGCGGAGGAGGTCGCGCGGTTCTGGCTCGCCGGCGCCGCCGCGGCCTACGGCCAGGCGAAGCGCCTCGTCCGCTCTCAGCCCGAGCGCACGTTCGTCGAGCAGCTGAGCGAGGAGGCGCGCTCGATCGGCGCGGCGATGGAGACGCCCGACGCTCAGGCGCGCATCGCGGCCTTCGCGGCGGCGTCGACGAAGAAGGCCGTCTGACGCGCATCGGTGACCTGAAGTTTCCACAGGGCCACGGATGCTCGCGGCATCCGCGACCCCGCATGCGAGGATGAACACACCCGCCGCTCGTCGAGAGGACCGTCATGTCGCAGCCGGAGTCCGTGCAGGCCGAACCGAAGAAGAACATGTCCCTTCTGATCAGGGGATCGATCTGGATCGCCATCGGCGCGCTCATCGCCGCCGCACTGGTGTGCGTGGTCTGGGTGCTGATCGGCGATCAGGACGGCCTGATCGGGCGCGCGTTCCTCACGATCCTGCTGCTCGCGGGCTTCGCGGGCATCGCGATCCTGGAGGCGGGACTGGCGCCGAACCGCCCTGACTGGCTCGCTCTCGCGAGCATGGTCACGTGGATCGTGGCCCTCATCGTGGGCGCGTTCAAGATCTGGCTCCCTGAGGACGGCCAGGTGTTCAGCGGCGGGGAGCGCTTCTTCCAACTGCTGCTCGTCGTCGGCATCCTGCAGCTCGCGCTGCTGCACGTGCGACTGTTCACTCCGGCCGCCAACCGCTACGTCACGTCGTTCACCCGCGTGATCTACATCGCGACGATCGTGTTCCTGGTCGGCCTCGTGGGGATGCTCGTCTTCTTCCTCACGTTCACGCACAACTTCGAGTTCGGCGACCTGTACGGTCGCATCCTCGTGGCGCTGACGATCCTCACCGCGGTCGGCACCACGCTGATCCCGTTGCTGAACGCGCTGTTCGCGCCGAAGAAGCCCGTCGTCGCACACGCGTACGCACCGGTGGCTCCGGCCTGGCCCACCTATGCCGACGGGGCCACGCCGCTGCCCGTGCTGCCCGACGGCACCCCCGACTGGAACGCCTACTACACCGGTCACCCCTCCGCACAGCAGCCGCAGCTCGCCGCTCCGGCCGCGCAGTACGCGGCTCCGCAGCTTCCCGCCATCCCGGACTTCTCGGCTCCGCAGGCGGCGCCGCAGGTCCCTGCGGGTCCTCCGGCGCCCGCGGGTCCTCCCGCGCCCACGGCTCCTCCGGTGCAGGCCGCTCCTCCGGCTCCGGCCGCTCCGGAGTCGCCGCCGGCTCCCAACGCCTCGGCGTTCCCGCCCGCGCCGCCGCTGCCGCCGCAGTGAGCGCCGACCTCGAACTCGTCGATCTCGCCGCGGAGATCGCTCGCGAAGCCGGTGAGCTCGCACGTCGTCGCCGAGACGAAGGTGTGCATCTCGCAGCCACCAAGAGCAGCCTGGCCGACATCGTCACCGACGCGGATCGCGAGGTCGAGGAGCTCATCCGCACGCGACTCCGCGAGGCCCGCCCCGGCGACGGCTTCCTCGGGGAGGAGTCGGATGCCGATCCCGGCGTGACCGGCATCACCTGGGTCGTCGACCCGATCGACGGCACCGTGAACTACGCCTACGGCATCCCCGCGTACTGCGTGAGCATCGCCGCCGTGCGCGGAAGCGCCGACCCGCAGGACTGGGATGCTCTCGCCGCGGCCGTCTTCGCGCCCGTGGTCGGAGAGCTGTTCACCGCGAGTCGGGGCGGCGGCGCACGGCTGGGGGAGCGGCGCCTGTCCGTCACGACGGAGACCCCCGCGGGGGCGCTGCTGGCGACCGGGTTCGGCTATGACCCCTCGACGCACGACGGCGACCTGGCCACGGTGCGCCGCGTGATGACCATGGCGCGCGACCTCCGCCGTGCGGGGTCGGCGGCCCTCGATCTCTCGTACGTCGCCGCGGGGCGTCTCGACGGCTACTTCGAACGGGGTCTCAAGCCCTGGGACTTCGCTGCCGGGGCCCTGATCGTCGAGGAGGCCGGCGGTGCGGTCACACGTCTCGACGTGGATTCGGCGCGTCCGATGATCGTCGCGGGCGGCATCGATGTGCACGCCCGGCTCCTGGAGCTTCTGGAGGATTCATGACGAACTCATGGCTTTCTCAGGCGGCTCAGGGTACTGTTTATCCGATCGTTACCTTCGTCGTTCCCGAGGCGATGAGGGTGCAAGCATCCCCCCTGCTTGACGTCTGACCCGAGAGAATCGTTTTGCCCTTCGAGAATCCCCAGGCTGCCCCTGCGCCCACGCGCCGCTCCAGCCGCATCCGCACTGCGGCCTCCGAGGCCCCCGCGGCAGGAGCGACGGCAGCTGTCTCCGAAGGCAGCGCACCGGTGTCATCGGCGCCGATGACGCGCCGCACCGTTCGCCGGAGCGTGACCGTCGCCGAAGCGGTCGCCATGGTCGCCGCTCTCACCGCCGACAAGACTCCCGACATCGCAGCCGCACCCGCCGAGCCTGTCGCAGCAGAATCCGCTGCCGAGCCCGTCCTCGAGACGCCGACGGCGGGGGAGCAGACCTCCGCCGACCCGTTCGTGCAGGCTGCCCGCACGTTCCGCTCCGTCTCCGGCGATGCCGCAGACGCCGCGGCATCCGCTCCGGTCGACGAGGAGCCTGCTGTCGCGGACGCTCCGACCGTCGAGCACGTGGCCCGTCGCCGTCCGAGCGCCCGCAAGTTCCTGGCCGTCGGTGCGACCGTCGGCGTGATGAGCCTTGCAGGACTGCTCGCCGTCTCGATGACGCTGCCGGCTGAGGCGGTGGCCGCCGTCGGCTCGAACGGCGTCGCCTCGACCTCACTCGTCGCGGCCTCCGCGGGCGCGGAGAAGTCCGACACCCCGATCCAGGCCTTCGTGACCTCGTCGGACGTGCAGAACGAGACGCTCGCCAGCGCCGAGGACTTCTCGACCGTCTCTCTCGTCGACCTCGCGTCCGAGCAGGGCATCAAGTTCTCCGACACCGTCTTCACCAACGACCCCGAGGCGGCCATCCAGTGGCCGTTCCTCGTCGGCGTCGGCATGAGCTCGGGCTACGGACCCCGCTGGGGCCGCATGCACGAGGGCATCGACTTCGTGCCGGGCGAGGGCGCTCCGATCCAGGCGATCGCCGACGGCACCGTGCGCATCGCGACGGAGCAGGGCGGCGGCTACGGCGTGACCGTCTACATCGACCACGTCATCGACGGTCAGGTCATCACGAGCCACTACTCGCACATGCAGTACGGCTCGCTGAAGGTCAAGGCCGGACAGACCGTCAAGGTCGGCGACATCGTGGGGCTGACAGGCAACACCGGCCACTCCTTCGGCGCCCATCTGCACTTCGAGATCATCGTCAACGGCAAGACGATCGACCCGCTTCCCTGGCTCAAGGCGAACGCGGGCCGGTACACGCTGGACTGACCGCCTCGATTTCATGAGAACGCCACTGTGATGGTATTCTCGTGTGGTTGCCCCGCGAGGGGCAGCACGCCCCGATAGCTCAGTGGCAGAGCACTTCCATGGTAAGGAAGGGGTCGTCAGTTCAATCCTGACTCGGGGCTCACGGTGTTCGTATCTGCGATGCGGATGCAGTGCGGCAGGGTAGCTCAGCTGGTCAGAGCGCACGACTCATAATCGTGAGGTCGCGGGTTCAAGCCCCGCTCCTGCTACAGAAACACCAGATCAGCCCCGGATACGTCCGGGGCTTTTTGCATTCTGGGTTCACCCGCTCCGAAGAAACTCCGCAGATTCGGATGCCGAGCACCGCGTGATGCTCCTCCGCGACCTCTACCGACTCTCACGGGAACGATAAGACCCCACCTAGCCTTCGGGCCCGGGTGGGGTCTTACTTCGTTCCAGCGATGCTAGGGCGTCGTGGCAACCGGATGGATCTGCTGGTAGCGGGACGCCGTCACAGGCGGCTGCAGTCCGGCCACCTCGCGGTAGCCAACGGCCTTCAGGTAGTCGTACTCTGCACCGTCTATGTTGCGCTTGACACCTGCGGCGGGGTCAATGATCCAGCGGTAGATGCCGGCGTCGGCGTTCACGCCGTTGATGGGGGTGATGCAGAGGAAGGTCATGTCAGCGATTCCAATCGGGTCGTAGCCGGGCTCAGGGTTCGGGTTGGTGACGGGTGGGGAGGAGTTTCCTGCCAGGAAGGCGAGGGGACTGACGAAGGCACCGTTCACGAGGACTTCGAAGTGCAGGTGCACGCCCATCGCAGAGTTGCGTGGCCCTCGTTGGCTATTGCCCATGTAGCCGAGCGTCTGTCCCTGAGTGACAGTCGTGTTCCGCGAAACGGCAGGAGCGCCCTCGAAGTGGGCGTAGCGACTGACGACGCCGTTGCCGTGGTCCACGACAACATAGTGCCCCCATCCATGCGGATCGCCAGGTGTGGATTCCCAGTCGCCTCCGGTTACATATCCACCGGCGATTGCCAGGATGGGCATGCCGCGATAGCCCCAAGTGTCTAGACCCATATGACGCCGGGTTCCCTCTCGCGGCGCGTTGAACTGTCCCGCGGCTTCGGTTGATGCCTTGAAGGGGTCGGTGGGATAGATGTACCCGTTCGCGGCCGGGACTGTTGCGGAAGCGGATTCGCCGGTCAGGACGCCGTGCCCGACGAGCGCGACGCCTGCGGCGATGCCAGTGGCTGCGAGTAGCGTTCGTCGCGAGACGGGGCGTTGCACGAAGCTCGCGCCTAGGGGATGCGGTTCTTGAGGTGGACTCATGCACACACCGTATTGAAGAACTCGCCTGTTGCGCTGTCCCCTCTTCTACCTACAGACGCTCGCCACGCGAACCGGTAGCTTGAAAAGGTTCCTCACGTTCGGATTCGGGCCAGTTCGCATCTGAGCTGAGATGGCTGCAGTGTGAGCCGTCAGACCCTGGTCTTAGCTACGGGGCGGATGCTCTGGGCGTCTGACCGCCCGGGGGAGGACGACCGGGGCGCCTGTGTCGGGGTCGGGGATGACCCGCGCCTCGAGGTCGAACACGTCGCGGAGCAGTTCTTCCGTGACCACGGCGTGCGGGGCGCCCTCGGCGACGATGCGTCCGTCTCGCATCGCGATGAGGTGCGTCGCATAGCGCGCTGCCATCGCGATCTCGTGGAGCACTGCGACGACGGTTCGACCTTCGCGTTGCAGGCCGAGGGCGAGCTCCAGCACATCGATCTGGTGGGCGATGTCGAGGAACGTCGTCGGTTCGTCCAGGAGCAGCACCTCGGTCTCCTGCGCGAGCGTGAGCGCGATCCACGCACGCTGACGCTGCCCGCCCGAGAGCTCGTCCACGGGACGATCGGCGAGGTCGGCGACTCCGGCCGCGGCGAGGGCCGCGTCGATCGCCCGTTGATCGTCGCGTGACCACTGGCTCAGCACGCCCTGGTGGGCGTAGCGACCGCGTCCGACGAGGTCGGCGACGGTGATCCCCTCGGGCGTCAGCGGCGACTGCGGAAGGAGGGAGAGGCGCCTCGCGAGGGCGCGGGCGCTGAGGTCGTGGAGGTCGGTCCCGTCCAGGAGGACGCGTCCGGAGCGCGCGGGGAGGAGTCGGGACAGAGCCCGGAGCAGGGTCGACTTGCCGCAGGCGTTCGGCCCGATGATCGCGGTGAACGATCCGGCCGGGATCCGCACGTCCAGGTCGCGCAGGATCGGGGTGCGGCCGTACCCCGCGGTGAGAGCCTCGGCCACGAGCGCGGCGGGCGGGGTGTCTGTCGGGGTCATGTCTTTCGTCCTTCGCGGATCAGGAGCCAGATCAGATACGTGCCGCCGATCACCACCGTGACCCCGCCGACCGGGAGCGTCACGCCGGGGATCAGGTGCTGCGCCACCAGGTCGGCGCCGCCGAGCAGCGCCGCTCCGACGAGAGCGGACGCGGTCAGACTCGTCCCTCCGCTCGTGAGTCGGCGCGCGATCTGGGGTGCGGCGAGAGCGATGAACGAGATCGGTCCCGCGACCGCCGTCACGATCGCCGTCGCCGCGACGCCGAGCACGACCAGGAACGCCTTGGTCGGCTCCACACGGAGCCCGAGCGCGGTGGCGGCGTCGTCGCCCAGGTCGAGGAGCGGGAGACGCCGAGCGGCGAGCGGAACCGCCAGGGTCACGATGAGCAGCGCCGCCGCCGCGGCGGCCAGGTTCGGCCAGGTCATGCCGTACAGAGAGCCGGCATCCCAGATCGCCGCGCGGAGGGCGGCGTCGAGGTCGGCCTTCACCGTGAACCAGGAGGTCAGGGCGCGGAGGATCGCGCCGACCGCGATCCCGACCACGACGAGGCGGAACCCGTGGGTCCCCTTTCGGTACGCGAGGCCGTAGACGAGGGCGGCGGCGACGAGACCTCCGGCGAAGGCGCCGAGCGCGGTGGACAGGAATCCCGACCCGCCGACCATGACCACAGCGATCACCCCCGCGTACGATCCGGCGCCCAGCCCGATCACATCGGGGCTGCCCAGCGGGTTCCGGGTGAGGGTCTGGAAGACGGCGCCGCCGATCGCGAGCGCGCCGCCGAAGAGCACGGCGGCGACGGCTCGGGCTCCTCGCCACTCGAACACGAGGCGTTCGGCAGGTGCGGCATCGGGCGCGAGGGCGTGCAGGAGCGAGGGGAGGGGGATGCCGCCGGCGCCGATGGTTAGGGCGAGGACGACGGTCGCGGCGGCGGTGACGAGCAGCACCGTGCCGACGACGAGCGACCGGCGCCGGATCCGCAGGGTCATCCGCCCTGCCCGAAACACGAGAGCGGTCGGGGTCACCAGACGGCCTTCCGGGACGAGCGGACGAGGGCGATGAGGACAGGACCCCCGATGAGGGCGGTCATGATCCCGAGCGGAAGCTCGGCGGGCCAGACCACCAGGCGTCCGACGGTGTCGGCGAGCAGGACGAGCGCGGGGGCGAGGACGAGAGCATAGGCGAGGATCCAGCGCTGGTCGGGTCCGGTGAGACGGCGCACCGCGTGGGGGATCATGAGGCCGATGAACGCGATCGGGCCCGCCGCCGCGGTCGCTGCGCCGCAGAGCAGCACGATCGCGACGAATCCGACGGTGCGTGTGATCCCCACCCGCACGCCCACCGAGCGGGCGACCTCGTCGCCGAGAGCGAGGGCGTTGAGCGCTCGACCGGAGAACATGGCCAGCACGGCGCCGACCACGAGGAACGGCAGGAGCACGTCGAGCGTCCCCGCTGGGCGGTCGGCGAGGGATCCGACCCCCCAGAAGCGCATGCGGTCGAACGTCCGAGGATCGATCAGGGTGAGCAGGGTCGACGCCCCGAGGAAGACAGCGCTGAGCGCGGTCCCCACGAGCGTCAAGCGCACGGGTGTGGGTCCGGTGCGCCCCCGTGCCGCGATCGCGTAGACGAGCACGGCGGCGATCGCCGCGCCGCCGAACGCCCACCACACGTAGTCCGCCATGCGCACGACGCCCATCGTGGCGACGCCGAGGGAGACCGCGAAGGCCGCCCCGGCGTTCACTCCCAGCAGGCCGGGGTCGGCGAGAGGGTTGCGGGTGAGCGCCTGCATGAGCGCGCCGGCGAGACCGAGAGCGATCCCGACGCCGATGCCCAGCAGCGTCCGGGGGACCCGGACGTCGGTGATCGTGATCTGAGAGATCGAGCCGTCCGGCGCGGTGAGCGCTCGCAGGACCGTGTCGGGAGAGAGCAGCGCCGAGCCGACCGCGACACTCGCCAGACAGGCGAGCACGAGGATGACGAGCGCGGCGGTCAAGCCGACGGCGTTGCGGACCGCTCGCGATGCGGACGTCGCCCCGGAGACGGGCGCGGAGGAGCGGGAGATCACGGTGCGGCGTGCTCACCCGACTCGGGGAGGACCGCCATCGTGCGCGGTCGGAGGGTGAGGCAGGACACGCCCCAGCCGAGCTCCTGGACGTCTGTGCGCTCCCAGCCCGCGGACGCGGCGATCTCGCCGAGGCGATCCGCCGAGCGGAGACCCGTTCCGGTCACGCCGACGCGGACGAGCTCGTCCTCCGAGACGGAGGGATTGAGCGCGTCGACGTTCGTCGCCTCGAGGAGGAGCACGGCCTCCGCGGTCTCCGCGAGGGCGGCGAGGTAGCGATGTGCCTCGGCGTCGGTGCGGTGCGCGAGGGCGTGGGCGTGGATGGCCACGACGGAGGGGCCGGCGACGTCAGTGATCGTCCACCGCCCCGCCACGCTCCCCGGCACGAGCGCGTCGCGGACGACATCGGCGCCGGGGCCCTGCGGGGAGAGGAGCGCCCCCTCGTCCCACGGCTGCACCGCGAGGAGGGCCGGCATCAGATAGGCGAGGCCCTCGGCGTGCTCGGCGAGCTCCGCGCCGACCTCGCCGTCGCTCTCGGCGTCGGTGGCGAACGTCCGTCCGTTCCGGTGCTCCCACGCGGTGCTCCCGGTGCGCAGCGCCGGGGCGAGATCGGCGAGGGCGAGGACCTGATCGGCTTCGAGGCCGTCGAAGCGTTCGCGTTCGTGCTCGTCCGCCACGAGCTCCGCGCCCGCTTCGGTGATCCGGAACCGGTCGTCGTCACGCAGGAGGAGCCCGTGGTCGGCGAGGACGGAGAGGAGCGGCGCGGCGGTGCCCGCACCGAACCCGAGGCGTTGTTCGAGGTCGGCCGCAGTCGAACCGGCGTCGTCGATCGAGTCGAAGACCCCCGTCTGGAGCGCGGCACGCACGGCGAACCACCCGACCGGAGACGGAAGAGGAGGCGGGACGGCGGCCGCGCGCGCATCGTCCGGGGCCGTCGTCTCCTCGACCGAGCGGGCATGCCAGTAGCCGGTGACATCGGTGTGCGAGCGCGGAACCCCGTGCGCGGTGAGCAGACGCCGCACCGGGAGCAGGGCGCGAGATTCGGCCGCCGCCCACACGTAGGGCGTGCCGCTGAACACGGCGGGATCGAGCGTGCGGACGGCGTCTTCGAGAGCGGCGCCGTCGCCCGGGGCGGCGACGATCCAGCGGACGTCGTCTTCCGGGCGGGAGGACAGATCCTGCCGGGCCGACGGATCGGCGATGGTGATGACGGCGTGCACGGGCCCCGCGATCGGCCGCTCCTCGAAGAAGCGCCCGATCGCGGGGAGGGCCGTCTCATCGCCGATGAGGACGATCCGGTCCGCCTCGGCCGGGAGGATCGTGGATGACTTGGGTCCGACGATCCAGAGCTCATCGCCCTCCGTCGCGCGCCGAGCCCACTCCTCCGCAGGACCGCTCTGCTCCCCACCATCGGCGTGAAGGACGAAGTCCAGGTCGAGCTCCCCTTCGGCCACCCGGCGCGGGGTGTAGTCGCGACCGAGTCGCGTCTCCGACGGAGGCCAGTCGATTCCGTGCGCGAGCTGCACGGGAAGAACGGCCTCGATCGGCCCCTCGGAGGCGAACATCACCTTGACGTGGTCGTCGAACACGGGGCTGGCGAAGGCGGGGAGCGAGAAGCCGTCCCGCGTGAACGCCCCCAGCTCGTCACCGCCCAGGGTTACCCGCCTCATCCTCGGGGTGACGTCGACGGCGCGGAGGACCGTCACGCGGCGCAGGACGAGAGGGTGCGGGGTGAACCGGCGGTGACTCACGGGCTACTGGCCCTTCTTCGCGAACTGCTTCTGCACGAGGTCCAGGAGCGCCATCGACTCGTCGTAGTCGGCGCGCTGCGACCAGTACGGGAACTGGTACGCCTGCTCCTCCTGGAAGGCGGGGAGCGCGGAGTAGACGGGGTTCGCACGCAGCGTCGCCAGGTCGATCGTCTCGGCGTTGAACCCGAACACGAACAGCGAGTCCTGTGTGAGGAGCTGTCCGGCCTGCTCGGTCGAGATCTCGAAGGAGTCGCCGCCGGCGGTGTACGGCTGGAACTGGCCGCTCGCGAACAGCGGAGCGGGACGGAAGCCGAGATCGGAGAACATCTTGGGCAGTCCGCGGTCCTCGATGAGCACGAACGGGCGCTGGTCGGCCGTGAAGCTCAGGAAGACAGACTCGCCCGAGGGCACGGAGATCTCGCCCTTGACCGCGCTGACCTTCTCGTCGTAGGCGGCGAGCGCCTCGTCGTACACGTCGGGCTGGTCGAAGACGTCCTTCGCGAGGAAGGAGAACTGCTGCTGCCATTCGGTCAGCGAGCCGGAGACGATGACGGTCGGCGCGATCGCGGTGAGCTGGTCGTACGCCTTGGTCGCCTGCATCAGCGGGAAGCCCAGCCCGCCGGCGATGATCAGATCCGGCTCCAGAGCGAGGATCGCCTGGAGGTCGAACCCTTCCGCGCTCCAGGGCAGGAACTCGGTTCCCGCCTTCTCCGCGTCGTCCGCCCAGAAGTCCGAGAACACCGGGTCGGAGTTGGTCGCCTCGGGGGTCATGGCGGCGACAGGCACGTCGAGGTCGTACAGGTACCCCGCCAGTGCGTAGTTGAGGAGCACGACCTTCTTCGGGGCCGCAGGAATGGTCACGTCGCCCTGATCCGTCGCCACGACGCGGGTCGTCGCCTCGGCGCTCGCCGACGGCGAGCTCTCGGGTGAGGCGGGTGCGGCGCAGCCGGACAGGGCGAGCCCGGCGGCCACCACGGCGGCCAGGATCGAAGACGAGAGAAGACGCGAACGCATGCACACCTCAGAAGTCGGGGCGGCGCGATGAGCGCCGCAGAAGGGTAGGTAAGGCAAGGCTAAGCTGGATCGCGACAGCAAATGATCCCCAGGCGACATGGGGACGCGACCAAGACGACACGAACGGTGATCGAGAGCGACGAGGAGAGGGATGCATGGATGATTCGGCTCTCCGTCTTCAGCACCTCGTCCCGGAGAACGCGGTCCGGTTCCTCGGCCACGGCACTCATGCGCACGACGTCCCGCACCTCATCCACGTCGCCACGGGTGTCGCCCATGTCGTCGTCGACGACATCGCGATGACCCTTCACGCTCACGAATCGGTCTGGCTCGCCGCCGAGGTGCCGCACTCGGCGCGGTACGAACAGGGGAGCCTGGTGCTCGGCCCGTTCCTCTCCCCGGAGAGCGCGCCTCCTGCCCGGATGCTCCGCCTGGGCGTGGTCCCCGAGATCACCGCGATCATGACGATGGTCCTCGGAGTCGCGCCGCAGTCGAGCGCTCAGGTCGCCCCGTTCCGCGCAGCCCTCGACCGGGCGCTCGCCGCGCTGGGCACGTCGTACTTCGTCCTGGCGCCGCCGTCTCATCCGGTCATCGCACGGATCGCCAGGGACGCTGTGCGCCCGGGGGAGACGCTGGCCGGGCTGGCTGAGCGATACGGCGTGAGCGCGCGGCACGTCCAGCGCGTTTTCCAGGACGAGACGGGCCTCTCCTTCCAGCGGTGGCGGTCGCGTGCCCGGTTGAACATGGCCATCTCGCGCCTCCGCGGCGGGGAGTCGATGACCAGAGCCGCGCGGGCGACCGGATACGGCACGCGATCGGGGCTCGCCAAGGCGCTCTCTCGCGAGGTCAGGCCCGACGACCTCGCCGAGATCATCGGCGCATCGACGTTCGGGCAGGCCGAAGGGCGCGACACGCGCAGCGCCTGAGCGTCCTCGGCGAGGTGGATGCGGTCGCCTCACGCCCCGGACTCCGTCGGCATCGCGGCGATCGGATGCCGGTCGGGCCCTGCCGTCATGTCCCCGCGAAGATCTTTTTCCGACGAATCTGTGACGTTTCGACTCCGGCATCCGTCCTAGTGGTGTCGCACGATTGCGACCCGCAGCCGGGAACGGCCGCGGACACACGGAGAAGGAGCTCATGATGGCGAATGTGACTGGTGGCACCCAGCCCAAGGCTCAGGTCGTTTCGGCGCCGCAGGCGTCGGCGTCCGGGAAGACGACGATCGAGGACGGCGTGGTCGCGAAGATCGCGGGCATCGCCGCACGCGATGTCAGCGGCGTGTACGCGCTCGGCGGAGGCGCCGCGCGCATGGTTGGGGCCATCCGCGACGCGCTGAACACGACGGATCTCGCGCAGGGCATCAGCGTCGAGGTCGGGGAGACGCAGGTCGCGGTCGACGTCACGATCGTCGCCGAGTACCCCGTCTCGCTGCAGAAGGTGGCCGATGACGTCCGCGCGGCGATCGTGCACGCCATGGTCGAGCTTGTGGGCATGGAGGTCGCCGAGGTCAACGTCACCGTCAACGACGTCCACATCCCCTCCGACGACGACGGCGCCGAGCAGCCGCAGGAGGCGCGAGTCCAGTGAGCACTTCGGTGATCGGCGCCGCCGCAGGGGCAGCGCTCGCGCTGACCTGGGTCGTCCTCGGGTTCTGGGCGTTCGTCCTGGTGGCCGTGGCGATGCTCGTCGGCGCGATCATCGGCCGGATCGTTGACGGGCGGCTCGATGTACGAGCGCTCGCCGATGCGTTCAGGGGACGGCGTTCATCATCATGATGATCGACGATCGCACCGCACCGGCGCCGGGGGGCGCTCCGGGGCGGACGACAGTCAGCGCCCGTGCCCTCGAGCACCTGGCCGTCGGCCTGGCGCGAGACCTCGCACGCGTTCCGCGTCGCGACGTCTCGGTCGCGCTGGCCGACGACCGGGGTTCTCTCCGGGTGTCGGTGACGGTTCCCGTCGCCCTGCAGGGGTCACGGCGCGACTCCGTCGTCGACAGCGGGGCCGCACTCCGCCACGGACTCATCAGCGGGATGCAGGAGCTGGCCGGGCGAACCGTGGGAACCGTCGACATCCGCTACTCGGGTGTCAGGAAGATCGCAGAGACGAGGGTCGCATGACCACCGAACAGGCAGCGTATCGGCGCGTGCTGCGCCGGGAGACGCACTCTTCGCGGTCCGTCGCCGCGGTGGTTGCAGCATCCGTCGCGGTCGTGCTGCTGCTCGCCCTGCTCGTCGGAGGCGTCTGGAGTCTGCTCGATCCGCGGTTCGGCGATGCGGCATCCGCTCGCATCGCAGAGCTGACATCGCCCGATGCGGGCCGGGTGTCGCTCATCGTCTCGGGAGCGGTGGCCGTCGTCGTCGCGCTGATCCTGCTGCTGCTCGCCGTCCTTCCGGGGCGTCGGGCGCGCAGGGCGCGCACGACAGAGCGGGTCGCCCTCCTCGTCGACGACGGGGTGCTCGCGGACGCGGTGGCGGATGCCGTCGCGGCCCGGTGCGGCATCGACCGCAGACAGGTCTCGGTCACGCTCGCCCGTCGTCGCGTGACGGTGCGGGTGACGCCGACCAGCGGCATCCGCATCGACGAATCCGCTGTCGCGCAGACGGCGGTCGACACCGTGTCCGACCTGGGATTCGCCGTGATGCCGAAGGTCTATATCTCGGAGAGGGGAGTGGTCGCATGACCTCCACCAACAGGGCGCTCAACCGTGCGCTGCTGCTCGTGTTCGGGCTGATCCTCCTCGTCGCGGGAGCGGCTGCGCTCGCGGTCGGCATCGGGGCTCCCTGGCTGAGCCCGTGGCAGGAGCGAGCGTCGGCGATCGTCGACGACCTCTCGGCGCGGTTCGGCTCGTGGAGCGTCGACGTACCAGGGGCGGGGTCCGTTCCGGGGATGCTGCCGGTCGCGCTGGGCTTCGCGCTGCTGCTGACGATCCTGCTGATCGTCTTCGTCTTCACACGGGGCGGAGGCAGGACGAGGAACATCCTGCGCGCCGAGGCCGCCGACGGGAGCACCGTCGTCGATCGCAACGTCGCGGAGGCGGTGCTCGCCGGGACTCTGGGTGAACGGCCCGACGTCCTCGCCGCGCGCACCAACGCGTACCTCGTCCGGCGGGCGCGGACGATCGAGCTCGCGGTGACGGTCCAGCGTGGCGCCTCTCTCCGGAGGGTCGTGACCGCCGCCGAGTCCGCGGTCGATGACTGGGACGCGCTGCTGGGCACCCGCGGGCCGATCCTGCTGCACCTGTCCGATCGGAGCTGGCGCGACGGGCTGAAGCGGCGCACACGCGTGCGCTGAGTACGACGACGACGAGGAAGGGACGACATGCGCAAGAACATCATCATCGTGGCGATCATCGCCATCGCGGCCTACGTCGTGGGCGCGGAGACGGCGAAGGCACGGGGCAAGGACTACGAGGACATCCGGCATCAGCTGGAGCGGCTGTGGACGAACCCCGACGCGCGGAAGTCACGCGCCCGGATGGCCAAGAAGGCGCGCCGGTCGATCCAGGACGCGCAGCGGAAGCTGCAGAAGGCCGTGCGCTGAGGCGCAGGGCAGACAAGGACTCGGCCCCGAGATCCGGGGCCGTTCACGGAAGGGAGACGCCATGAGCGCTCAGGACAAGATCAAGGCCGCAGCCGAGAAGGTCGCGGGCAAGGCCAAGGAGACCGTCGGGCACGTCATGAACGACGACAAGCTCGTCGCCGAGGGCAAGGCCGAGCAGGCCAAAGGCGAGATCAGGGACGCCGCGGAGGGCGTGAAGGACGCGTTCAAGAAGTAGCGGACCGGGCGGGGCCCACACGGCCCCGCCTCCATCTCATCGAAAGGACACACCATGGGCTTCTTCGGATTCCTCCTCCTCGGACTGATCGCCGGAGCGATCGCGAAACTCCTCATGCCCGGAAAGCAGGCGGGCGGCTGGTTCGTCACGCTCCTGCTCGGCATCGTCGGCGCGATGCTCGGCGGCTGGCTGGGCGGGCTCCTCTTCAACGTGAGCCTCGACTCGTTCTTCTCGCTCTCCACGTGGGTGCTCGCGATCGGCGGCTCGCTCATCGTGTTGCTGATCTACGGATTGCTCGTCGGACGCCGCGCGAAGGCGTGAGGAAGCGGACAGAGTTCGGCGAGGCATGCCCGTCGCAGGGAGATGCTGGGTCCGGGGCGGTGGCGACACCGGCCCGTACCGGCCGACGGTCAGGTGGGGGAAGGGCGGGGAATGGACGACAGGCGTTCGGGCAGCGCCCTTGAGCGCGCCGACGACGGCATCGTCGCCGGACGTGCGATGGACGGAGACGTCGCGGCGTTCGCCGTTCTCGTGCGCAGGTACACGCCGATGATGAGGGCGTACACCCAGCGGATGCTGAACGCCTCCGCCGACGTGGACGACATCGTGCAGGACGCGTTCGTGACGGCGTGGCAGCGGCTCCCTGAGCTGGACGAGCCCGCGAAGGTGAAGAGCTGGCTCATGCGGATCGTCAGCCGCAAGGCGGTCGACCGCCTGCGCGCCCAGCGGCCGGTGCTCGACATCGACGACGTCGAGCACCCGGCGCCGTCGCACGCATCGCCTCCGCGCATCGCCGAGACACGCGCGGAGGTCGAGGCGCTCGCCGCCGCACTGCGCGAACTGCCCGACGGACAGCGCGAGTGCTGGGTGCTCCGCGAGATCGGCGGATATTCCTATGACGAGATCGCCGAGGAGCTCGACATTCCCGTCACCACGGCGCGCGGCCTGCTGGCCCGCGCCCGGAAGTACATCATCGTACGGATGGAGGAGTGGCGATGAGCGACGAACACGACGCGCCTGAACTGCGTCGACTCGGGCTGGAACCGGCGGATCTCGACGGTCACACGATCGACGAGCTCACCGACTACCTCGATGCCGATCGGACTCCGGCGAACCCGTCCATCGACGGATCCGCGGGATGCCAGCTCGCCCTCGATGCGCTGGTTCGCCTGCGCTCCTTGACCGGACAGCTCATCGCCGCCGACGCGGCGGAGGAGCAGGAGGTGGATGACAGCTGGGTGGACCGCATCCTCAGCGGGATCGTCCTGGACGCCCGCTCCGGACGACGCGTCCCGATCGCGTCCGAGGTCGGCGGCGCCGACCTCGGAATCACCGAGGGCGCGGTCCGCGGACTCGTGCGCGCGGCGGAGGGCAGCGTCCCGGGCGTGCTCGTCGGCCGGTGCCGGCTCGACGGCGACGCCGAGCAGCCCGGTGCCCCGATCCGCATCGACATCGACGCCAGCGTTCCCTACGGGGAACCCATCCCGAACCTCGTCGAGAGGCTGCGCGCCGAGGTCGCAGACCGGCTGCGACGGCACACCGAGCTCAACGTGGTGGGGATCGACATCACGGTGCGCGACATCCAAGACGTCGCATCCTGGGAAGAGGGGGCAGGTCGATGACGCAGGAGCAGGAGCAGCGCATCTCCCTCGCGGGCGAGATCGAGGCCGCCGTGCGTCGGGTTCCGGGCGTGCAGAGCGTGTACCGCTCCGGATCCCTCGCGTCCAACCTCGTCGGCCGCGCGGCGGAGGCCCTGGGGTTGCGCGACGGAGACGAGCCGCTCGTCGTCGTGGACCGAGACGGAGACCGGGTGGGCGTCGAGGTCTCGATCGCGGTCGAGGTCGCCGCGAGCGCCGCAGACACCGTACGCGCGGTGCACGGGTCGGTCGCGGCGATGCTCGAGGCGGAGGGGCTGGAGGCGTCGGGCATCCGGCTCACCGTCGTGCACGTGCACGAGTAGCCGCGGCTCCCGCCGTCAGCGCGGCCTGCGCTGAGAGGTCTGAGGGAGGGGGATCGCGCCGGTACGGCGTCGGATCTCCTCGGCGACGGTGATCGCGTCGCCCTCGGGGGCGTTGGACTTCCCGTCGGGGCGAGCGATGAGGAGGTACGCGATTCCCGTGACCACGACGACGCCGAGCCCGATCAGGACGATCCAGTCGGTGATGACATCGCCGGAGGAGCCGGGGAGCGCGAGGAGCACCATCGCGAACACGCCGTAGGCGAGGGCGAGGGCATTGACGACGATTCCCCAGGCGCCGAGCGAGAAGGGACCGGCCGGTCGCCATCCGCGCAGACGCTGGCGCAGGGCGCCGAGCACGACCATCTGGAACGCGACGTAGATGCCGAGCACGGCGAACGCGGTGACGGCCACCAGCAGGTCCGGATTGATCCACACGAGCACCGCGATGATCGCCGGAATCGTGCAGGCGACGATCAGCGCGTTGGTGGGCACCTTGTTCCGGGGCGAGATCTTCGACAGCCAGCGATGGCCGGGCAGCATCCCGTCGCGTGCGAACGAGAACAGGAGACGGCTGGCGGCGGCCTGGAGGCTGAGCACGCAGGAGATGAAGGCGGTGACGGCGATGACGAGGAAGATCTTGGCACCGACGGTTCCGAGTGCGGATTCGAGGATGCCGGGGATCGGATCGGCGTTCTCGCCGGCGACGATGGCCTGCAGATCGGGAGCCGCGAGCACATAGCCGACGAACGAGAACAGGGCGGAGACGCCCCCGACGAGGATCGTCAGCACCATCGCCCGCGGGATGCGACGGGCGGGCTGGGACACCTCCTCCGCGACGTCGCCGCAGGCTTCGAACCCGTAGAACAGGAACAGCCCGGCGAGCGCGGCTCCGAAGAACGCGGTCGCGTAGCTGCCGTCGCCTTCGACTCCCATCGTGTCGAAGAAGACGCTGAACTCCTGCTTGCGCTGGAACAGCAGGAGGTACAGGCCCACTCCGATGACGCCGGCGAGTTCGGCGGCGAGCCCGATGCGGGCGACGCGTCCCAGCCACTTGGTTCCGGAGAAGTTGATGAGCAGAGCGAGAAGCAGCAGCGCGAGCGTGAGCAGCAGCGTCGTCGTGGGGGTCGGCTCCAGGCCGAACAGGCTCGCGGTGAACCCGGAGCCGAACTCGGCGACCGCCGTCACGGTGACGATCATCGCCCAGATGTAGACCCACGCGGCCATCCAGGCGTACCGGCGTCCCCACAGTCGACGCGCCCAGGGGTAGATGCCGCCGTGGATCGGATACTGCGAGACGACCTCGCCGAAGACGAGGGACACCAGGAGCTGGCCAGCGCCGACGATGAAGATCCACCACACCGAGGGCGGGCCACCGACGCTCAATGCGAGGGCGAAGAGCGAGTACACGCCCACGAGCGGGGACAGGTAGGTGAATCCGAGGGCGAAGTTGGCCCAGAGGCTCATCGACCGGTCGAAGGTGTCGTCGTATCCGAGGACTTTGAGGTGCTCGCCGTCAGCGAGAGCCGACGAGGTCGTGGGTCGGGTGTTCATCTGCGGCCTTCCGATCATCATTGAACGAGTGGCTCGATCTCGCGGATCGATTCCGATGGGCAGGGTGCGAGTTAAAGATCCTGTTGTAGATATTTAGCACACTTCCGCTCGGATGACGGCAACTTTCTCATCGCACCCGTCCCCTCGGCAGAGCTCTCCGTGGATCGCCGCAGGCCGACGACGATCGCCTGCGGGCGGGCGGTGCGCTCATCGCGAGGGAGATCGCGACCGCACCGCCCACCCGTGCTCGCGGCGTCAGGCCGCGGCGCGCAGTCCGTCGACGAGCGGCGTCGTCGGACGGCCGATGAGGCGCGCGAGCGTGCCGTCGGTGTCGGCGAGGGCGCCGTCGCGGATGCCGGCGTCGAGCGCGGCCACGAACCCTGCGGTGCCCTCGTCGAGACCGGCGGCGCGGAGTGCGGCGACCTGCTCGTCGGCGCCGAGACGCACGTACGAGACATCGCGGCCGGTGATCTCGGCGAACGCCGCGGCCAGCTCGTCGTAGTTCCACGCGACGTCGCCGCCGAGCTCGTAGACCTGGCCGAGGTGGCCGTCCTCGAGGAGGACGACGGCCGCGGCATCCGCGAAGTCCTTGCGGCTGGCCGATGCCACCCGGCCGTCGCCGACGCCGGCGGCGAGCACGCCGCTCTCCGCCGCGGTGGCGAGGTCGCGCACGTAGTTCTCGGTGTACCAGTTGTTGCGCAGGATCACCGACGGAAGACCGGACGCGGCGATCGCCTCCTCCGTGGCCTTGTGCTCGGGCGCCAGGATCAGATCGGTCGTGGTGGCCTTCGGGGCGCTCGTGTAGACGAACTTCGTCACCCCCGCAGCGGCGGCGGCGTCGATCACGGCCTTGTGCTGCGCGAAGCGCTGACCCACTTCGGAGCTCGAGACCAGGACCACCGAGTCGACGCCGTCGAGGGCGGCGGAGACGGAGGCGGGGTCGGTGTAGTCGAGGTGCACGGCGCGCACGCCGAGGTCGGCGGCCTTCGCGACGTCGCGCGCTCCGGCGACGATCTGATCGGCGGACGCACCGCGCTCGATCAGGCTCTCGATGATCAGGCGGCCGAGGTTCCCGGTGGCTCCGGTGACGAGGATGGTCATGGGGTGTCCTTTCGTAGGTGACACCAGCCACAACCCGCTCGGGAAGGCCTTACATTCCAGAGTGTGGGTACCCACTTTGAAGTAAGGTACCTACATGACGGGGAGTTTTGCGCAGATAAAGGGATCGTCTCCCATGCTCTTCGACCCCGGTTGCAGCACGCGGGTCGTCCTCGACCACGTCATGAGCAAGTGGGGCGTGCTGGTGCTCTCCTGCCTCTCCGACGGGACGCGTCGCTGGGGTGAGCTGCGTCGAGAGGTCGGCGGCATCAGCGAGAAGATGCTGGCCTCCACTCTGCGCACCCTCGCCGAGGACGGCATCGTGCACCGGGAGTCCCTGCCGGCGGTCCCTCCGCACGTCGAGTACAGCCTCACTCCGCTGGGGCGTGACCTGATGGAGAGGATGCTCCCTCTGGTCGCCTGGGTGGCTGAGCACTCCGATGGGATGCTCGGACGGGACTGAACCTTCGGATTCTGTTGTTTGGCACCACCGTGAAGACGGATTCCATTGGTATCTGTAGGTGGTTGACCCGAAAACAGTAGGTGCCCTACTATCTGAACATGTCAACGACGCCAATCCATCTGGAACGACCCGACGGCAAGGGACTGGCAGCGGGGACACTGGGGCTCTGGGGATCGACCGTCATCGGCCTGGCATCCACGGCACCCGTGTACTCGCTGGTCGCCTCGCTCGGCTGGGTGGTCATCGCCGTCGGCGCGCAGGCGCCCATCGCCTTCGTGCTCGCCTTCGTGCCGATGCTGCTCATCGCCTTCGCGTACCGCGAGCTCAACAACGCCGTGCCCGACTGCGGCACCACCTTCACGTGGGGCACCAAGGCCTTCGGCCCGTGGGTGGGCTGGATGGGGGGCTGGGGCGTCGCCGTGGCCGGCATGGTGGTGCTCGCCAACCTCGCGCAGATCGCGTCGGTCTACTTCTGGTCATTGATCGGCGTCGACCTGGAGAACAACGACTGGCGCGTGATCGTCGTCGCGGTGCTCTTCATCGCCGCGATGACCTGGGTCAGCTGGCGCGGGGTCGAGATCGGCGAGCGCATCCAGAACGTCCTGCTCGGCATCCAGTACCTCGCTCTCGTCGTCTTCATCGTCGCCGTCTTCTGGCAGATCGTCAGCGGCAACGCCCCCGACGCCATCGACTTCTCGTGGGAGTGGATGAACCCGTTCGCCTTCACCTCGTGGTCGGGCTTCACCGAGGCGATCCTGCTCGCGCTGTTCATCTACTGGGGGTGGGACACCTGCCTCGCTCTGAACGAGGAGACCAAGGACCCCAAGCGGATCCCCGGTCGCGCCGCTGTGCTCACCTGCGTCATCCTGCTCTTCACCTACGTCGCCGTGACGATCGCCGCCATGATGTACGCGGGACTCGGCGAGACGGGCACGGGCCTGGGCAACGAGGCGAACGCCGACGACTTCTTCCTCGGCATCAAGGACGGCCTGCTGGGCCCGTTCGGCTGGGTGCTGGTCGTCGCGGTCATCATCTCGGCCATCTCGTCCACGCAGACGACGATCCTCCCGACCGCCCGCGGCACCCTCGCGATGGGCGTGTACCGTGCGCTGCCGGCGAAGTTCAAGGACGTGCACCCGACCTTCAAGACCCCGTCGTTCTCGACCATCATCATGGGCATCGTCGCGATCGCGTACTACGTCGGGATGACGCTCATCAGCGACAACATCCTGCAGGACTCGATCCTCTCGCTCGGCCTCGCGATCGCCTTCTACTACTCGATCACCGGGTTCGCGTGCGTCTGGTACTTCCGCAAGGACCTCATGCGCTCGCCGCGCGACTTCTTCTTCAAGGGGCTGTTCCCGCTGCTGGGCGGACTCATGCTGGCCGCGGCCTTCGTGCAGTCGGCGATCGACATGTGGGACGTGGACTACGGCAACACCGTGCTCCTCGGAATCGGCGGCACGTTCGTCGTCGGCATCGGCTCGCTCGCGATCGGCATCGTGCTGATGTTCATCTGGTTCCTCTTCCCGCGGTCGAAGCGGTTCTTCCGCGGCGAGAGCCTGAACCGTGACACGGAGGTCATGGTGCCCGACGAGCCGGGCGACTTCATCCGCTCGATCGACGGCGGCATCTGATGGCGGTGGCCACCGCCGACCTGTACGACGAGCTCGGCGACGGCATCCAGTCGCTTCCGCTGCAGCTGCGCTCCTTCGGCCGGCGGCGGGCGTTCGACGGCCCCATCCGCACGGTGCGCTGCCTCGAGGACAACGCGCTCGTGAAGTCCCTCCTGGCCACGCCGGGCGACGGCGCCGTGCTCGTGATCGACGGGGGAGGATCGCTGAACACCGCACTGATGGGCGATCTGATCGCCGCGTCGGCCGTTCAGAACGGATGGGCGGGTGTCGTGATCAACGGCGGCATCCGCGACAGCGTCGCGATCGACGGACTCGACCTCGGAGTGAAGGCTCTCGGCACCAACCCGCGCAAGAGCGCGAAGCTCGGCGCGGGCGAGGTCGACGTCACCGTCTCGTTCGGCGGCGTGGAGTTCGCGGTGGGCGCGCACCTGTACAGCGATGAGGACGGCATCCTGGTCGAGCGCCTGTCTTAGTCTTGATGCGTGCGCATCCGGCTCGACATCGCTTACGACGGCACTCACTTCCGCGGGTGGGCCAAGCAGCCGGGCCTGCGCACCGTGCAGGGCACGCTGGAAGACGCACTGGCCCGCATCGTCGGCTCTCCGGTGCAGTTCGTGGTCGCCGGGCGGACGGATGCCGGCGTGCACGCCTCCGGTCAGGTCGTCCACGTCGACCTCGACGATGAGCAGTGGTCGCGCGTCGAGTCGCGGCACGGGAAGGCGGCGCACGATCCGGCCGGCTCCCTCGCCGGTCGCATACGCGGCGTGCTCGGCGCCTACCCGGACGTCACGGTGACCCGCTCCTCACCTGCGCCCGAGGGCTTCGACGCCCGCTTCTCCGCGGTGTGGCGGCGGTACCGATACCGGCTCGCCGACGAGGCCTCCGGCTACGATCCGCTGCGCCGGCTGAACACGACCACCCATCGAGGCGTCCTGGACGAGCAGGCGATGGATGCCGCAGCGCAGACGCTGATCGGCCTCCACGACTTCGCGGCGTACTGCAAGCCCCGCGAAGAGGCCACGACGATCCGCACCCTTCTCGAGTACCGCTGGGCGCGGGATGCCGACGGCGTGCTCGTCGCGGAGCTCAAGGCCGACGCGTTCTGCCACAGCATGGTGCGCGCCCTCGTCGGAGCGTGCGCCGCGGTCGGCGAGGGACGACTCGACGTGGCGGATGTGGCCGTGCTGCGCGACGCCCTCGCCAGGACGAGCGAGTTCAAGGTGCTCGCCGCGCGCGGCCTGACCCTCACCGAGGTCGGCTATCCGGCCGACGAGCTGCTGTCGACGCGGGCTGAGCAGACGCGCGCACGCCGCACGTCCGACGACTGACGGGGCTCCGTTGCGGCTGTCCTTCCCCCAAAGAAGGGCAGCCGCAACGGACGTTTCACCCGAAGGCCCCAGCCGTCTGACGGTGATGACGGGCCGCCGCTCTGAGGGGAGGCGAGCGCGAATCCGTATGCTGACTGTAGACGAGGCTCCTTCACACGACGGCAGGGAGAACTGTGACGGATCGGACATCGGCGTTCGCGGCCGCACTGCGCGTCGCGATCTCTGAACGCGGCATGTCGCTCGCGCGTCTGCAGGCGCTGCTGAACGACGACGGCAACCCGGTGTCGATGGCGACGCTGAGCTACTGGCGATCGGGGGCGCGGCAGCCGGAGGGCGCGCAGTCGCTGAGCGTCGTCGAGGGCATCGAGGATCGCCTCGCCCTCGACCGCGGCCACCTGACGAGCCTGCTCGGGCCCTCGGCGCGGCTCGGGACGGTGGCGCCCCCGAAGCTCCCGTTCGACGAGGAGAGGGTGCAGCGCGAGGCGGAGGAGACCCTCGCCGCGCTGCGATCGGCTCCTCAGGAGTCGCTGCGGGATCTGTCCACCCAGTACGTCGCGCACGTCGGTCGCGACGGAGCCGTCGAGCGCGTGGTCACGAGGGCCCTCGTGCAGTCGACAAAGGGCACGATCACCGAGATCCCCCTCATCGACGCGACCCCGGTCGAGAGCGACGTCATGTCGGTGTTCTCCGACGTCATCGGCGGTCGGGTCGACCGCGAGTACCTGCATCCGGGGCGTCTCCTCTCCGGGGTGGTGATCGCCCTCGACGAGCCCATCACGACGGGCGGCACGACGCTCATCGAGTTCACCGAGACCTATCCGCCAGGGCATCCGCCACGGCAGTCCGTCTGGCACGCGACGTCGAGGGCCGCGAGGGAGACGCTGATCTGGGTGCGCTTCCATCCGGATGCCGTGCCGAGCTGGTGCGAGGAGTTCATCGAGACGGAGGAGGAGTACGCGTCCACGGCGCGTGCGGTGAGGTCGGGATCGGTGCACCTCGCCAGGCACGGCTTCGGCCCGGGGATGCTCGGCATCCGCTGGGGCTATGACAGGTGATTCATCGCGACCGCTCAGCACCGACGGGTAGCGTGTGAGTGTCATGAAGGTCATCTCGTACAACCTCCAGAAGCATCGCGCCGCGAGCGAGCTCGTCGAGCTGGTCGGCGTGCACGATCCCGACGTCCTCTGCCTGCAGGAGTGCGATGTGCAGGAGCTTCCCGAGCGCATCGGAGACCTCGTGCTCGCCGAGGCGACCCAGGGCAATCGCCTCGGCCTCGCGCTGTACTACCGCGCGAGCACGTTCCGGGTGCTGGGCGTGAAGACCCTCGAGCTGAAGAAGTCGCTGCACGACCGCATCGCGAAGCCCGCCCACGAGAGGGTTCTCGGGGTGCGACTGCTCGAGATCGACGAGGGACGCGAGCTGATCGTCGCATCGTTCCATGCGGCACCGCTCACCGCGCTGAACTCGCTGCGTCGGCACCAGATCCGCGCCGCGCTCACCCAGCTCGCCGCGCTCGGCGCCGGACTCCCGCAGCTCATGGTCGGCGACTACAACTACCCCGTGTTCAAGGAGAACCTCGGCGACGCCGTGCGTGAGCACGGCTACGCGCTCACCCTCAGCGACGATCACACGTACACGCGGTATCGCGTGTTCCGCGGGCACTACGACTTCGCGACCTCTTCAGGGTTCGAGATCGAACGTGTCACGACCCTGCCTCAGGGCATGAGCGACCATCGCCCGATCCTGGTGACCGCACGACTCGACTGACTCATGCGGCCCCGACCCGGAACGTCGAGCGGTGCGCCGCCGGGCTGACGCCCAGGCGCTGACGGAAGTGCAGGCGCAGCGACACCGCGCTTCCGAATCCGGCGAGCTCCGCGATGCGGTCGACCGACTCGTCCGAGCTCTCGAGCAGGGTGCGGGCGGCATCCACCCGCTGATCCAGCAGCCACTGCTGCGGGCTCGTGCCCGTGCGCTCGCGGAACCGCCGCGTGAACGTCCGCCGCGAGAGGTGCACGGCCTCCGCCCACTCGTCGAGATCGAAGACCTCGGTGAGGCGGGCCCGCGCCCAGATCATCGCGCGTCCGATCGGGTCGTCCGCGGAGGCCGCGACCACCGGCGCCGGGATGTACTGCGCTTGCGAGCCGGTGCGGTGCGGCGCCAGCACGAGCGCCCGCGCCAGGGCGGTCGCGGCCGCGGCGCCGTGGTCGGAGCGCACGATGTGCAGGCAGCAGTCAAGGGCGGCTGCGGCG
This sequence comes from Microbacterium sp. NPDC057944, assembly GCF_042887445.1. Classification (NCBI taxonomy): domain Bacteria; kingdom Bacillati; phylum Actinomycetota; class Actinomycetes; order Micrococcales; family Microbacteriaceae; genus Microbacterium; species Microbacterium sp. NPDC057944. The sequence continues at coordinate 1,536,081 of NZ_JBHVPJ010000002.1, read as the reverse complement.
CCGGCCGACGTGATGACGTCGCCCAGGTCCGTCCACAGCACGTCGTCGCGGACCTCGACCTGCGGCTGCTCCGAGGTGAGCCTCGCCGCGGCGGCCCAGTGCGTGGAGACCTCCCGGCCGTCGGCGATGCCGGATGCCGACACGACGAACGTCCCGAGGCAGAGCCCCACCACCCTGGCGCCGCGGGCGTGGGCCGACGTGACGGCGCCGAGAAGGGCGGGGGAGGGCGTCATGCCCTCGCGCCAGCTCGGGATGACGACGAGGTCGGCGACGGCCATCGTCTCCAGCCCCGCGTTCACCTGGATCGCGTACCCCGCACCGGTGGGCATGGACCCTGGGTGCTCCGCGCACACGGTGACGTCGTAGAGGCCCTCGACGCCGTCGAGCCCCGCGCCGCCGAACACGAGCGTAGGCACCGACAGGTGGAAGGGACTGATCTGCGGGAATGCGAGCACCGCGACGGTTCGTCTCCTCATGGCCTGATCCTATCGAAGAGATTCCTCAAGGCCACTGGATCGCCCGCGACGGATGCCGAAGACTGATGCCATGACACAGATCCCAGCCCTTCTGATCGGCGGCCCGACGCTCCACTTCACCTATGCGGGACTCGCGATCCTCACGGACCCGACGTTCGACGAGCCCGGCGCCTACCCCGGTCCGATCACGCTGCACAAGCTCGTCGGCCCCGCGGTCGCCGCCGCGGATCTCGGCCCCGTCGACGTGGTGCTGCTCTCCCACGACCAGCACGAGGACAACCTGGATTCCGCGGGGCGCGCGCTGCTCGCCGAAGTCCCCCTGGTGCTCGGGACGCCCGACTCGGCCGAGCGCATCCCGCACGTCACCGGTCTCGACCCGTGGCAGCAGCACTGCGTCGGCGACGCCATGATCACGGCGGTGCCGGCGCTGCACGGTCCGGAGGGAGCCGAGGCACTCACCGGCGTCGTCACCGGCTTCATCCTCGAGGCGGCGGGCGAGCCGACCGTGTACGTGTCGGGAGACAACGCCTCCGTCGCCCTCGTGCGCGAGATCGCCGAGCGCTTCCCGCGCATCGAGGTCGCCGTGCTCTTCACCGGTGCGGCCAACGTCGGCAGGTTCGGCGACGTCGACCTCACCCTCAACGCCCGCACCGCGCTCGAAGCGGCCGAGGCGCTGGCCGGCGCGATCATCGTGCCCGTGCACGCAGAGGGATGGTTCCACTTCTCGGAGACCCGTGACCGTCTCATCGGCATGTTCGAGCACGCGGGGAGCGCCGGTCGGCTGCGCATCCTCACGCCGGGTGAGCGCGTCGCCATCGGCTGAGGCGAGGCGCCTCGCCGACCTCCCTGCCGGAGACGGGCTCTCCGGCAGGGAGGCGCGGTTTTGGGGAACCGGCTCGGATGACGTAAGCTGTCACTTTGGTACTCGACTGCCGAGTGCCGCGAACGTGAGCCCTCCACTGGCGTGTTCCTCCCCCTGGGGAGAGAACCACCCCGGAGTGGGATTCACGAACTTCTCCGTTCGAACAAGAAAGCAGCACTATCGTGACGCGCACTTACACCCCGAAGGCCGGCGAGGTCCAGCGTGACTGGGTCGTCATCGACGCCACTGACGTCGTTCTCGGCCGTCTGGCTTCGCACGCCGCTACGCTCCTGCGTGGCAAGCACAAGCCGACCTTCGCCAACCACATCGACTCGGGTGACTTCGTCATCATCGTGAACGCCGACAAGGTCGCGCTCACCGGTCAGAAGCTCCAGAAGAAGCTGGCCTACCGCCACTCGGGTTACCCGGGCGGCCTGAAGTCGGTCACCTACGCCGAGCTCCTCGAGAAGAACCCGGTCCGCGCTGTGGAGAAGGCCATCCGTGGCATGCTCCCCAAGAACAGCCTGGGCCGTCAGCAGCTGTCGAAGCTCAAGGTGTACGTCGGTGCAGAGCACCCGCACGCCGCGCAGCAGCCGACGCCGTACACCCTCGACCAGGTCGCCCAGTAAGCGCCGTAAAGACTTAAGGACATACTCGTGGCTGACATCCAGGACACCACCGAAAACCTCCAGAACTTCTCGACGTCGACTCCCGAGACCGAAGCAGTCGAGGCGGCTCCCCGCCCCGTGCTGAGCGTCCCGGGTGCCGCCGTTGGTCGTCGCAAGCAGGCCATCGCCCGCGTGCGTCTGATCCCCGGCGCCGGCACCATCACGGTCAACGGCCGTACCCTCGAGGACTACTTCCCGAACAAGCTGCACCAGCAGCTGATCAACGACCCGTTCACGGTCCTCAACCTCGCCGGCGGCTACGACGTCATCGCCCGCATCTCCGGTGGTGGCCCCTCGGGTCAGGCCGGTGCGCTCCGCCTCGGCATCGCCCGTGCGCTGAACGAGATCGACGCCGAGAACAACCGCCCGACCCTGAAGAAGGCCGGCTTCCTCTCCCGTGACGCTCGTGTCAAGGAGCGCAAGAAGGCCGGTCTCAAGAAGGCCCGCAAGGCGCCTCAGTACTCGAAGCGTTAAGGTCCATCCGACCGATGCCGATCTTTGGCACGGACGGCGTGCGAGGACTTGCCAATGGCATCCTCACCGCCGATCTGGCGCTCACCCTGGCCCAGGCGACTGCTGTCGTCCTGGGCCAGGGCCGTACTGCGGAGGCTCGCAAAGCCGAAGGCAAGCGACTCACCGCAGTTGTGGCACGCGACCCCCGGGTCTCCGGCCACTTCCTCACCGCGGCGGTCGCCGCGGGGCTCGCGTCCTCCGGCGTCGACGTGCTCGAGGCCGGGGTCATCCCGACTCCGGCGCTCGCATTCCTCGTCGCCGACAGGGATGCCGACTTCGGCGTCATGATCTCGGCGTCGCACAACCCCGCTCCTGACAACGGGATCAAGATCTTCGCCCGAGGCGGGGTCAAGCTCCCCGACGTCGTGGAGGAGCGCATCGAGGCCGCGATGGCCGACGAGAAGCTCCGTCCGACGGGCGCGGGCGTCGGACGCATCATCCGGTTCGCGGATGCCGAGGACCGCTACGTGGTGCACCTGCTCGGTTCGCTGCCGCATCAGCTCGACGGCATCCACGTGGTGCTGGACTGCGCGCACGGTGCGGCCGCGGGGGTCTCACCCGAGACGTTCCGAGACGCGGGCGCGAACGTGACCGTCATCGGGGCCGACCCCGATGGTCTGAACATCAACGACGGCGTGGGCTCGACCCACCTCGACAACCTCGCCGAGGCTGTCGTCCGGCTGGGCGCCGACATCGGCATCGCCCACGACGGCGACGCCGATCGCTGCCTCGCGGTCGACGCCCAGGGCAACGTCATCGATGGCGATCAGATCATGGCGATCCTCGCGGTGTCGATGAAGGAGCGCGGGCACCTCACCGACGACACCCTCGTCGCGACCGTGATGAGCAACCTCGGTCTGCACGTCGCCATGCGCGAGCAGGGGATCACCGTGCGGCAGACCGCCGTCGGCGACCGCTACGTGCTCGAGGACATGAACGAGGGCGGATACGCGCTCGGCGGCGAGCAGTCGGGCCACGTGATCATGAGCGAGTTCGCCACCACCGGAGACGGCCTGCTGACCGGTCTGCACCTGGTGAGCGAGATGGCTCGGCAGAAGAAGTCGATCGCCGAGCTCGCGAGCGTCATGAAGGTCTACCCTCAGGTGCTCATCAACGTGCGGGGCGTCGACAAGGACGCCCTGGAGGGCGACGAGGTCGTGCAGGCGGCGGTTCGCGAGGTGGAGGCCGAACTCGGCGACACCGGGCGCGTCCTGCTGCGCAAGTCCGGCACGGAGCCGCTGGTGCGGGTCATGGTCGAGGCGGCGGATGCCGAATCGGTGCAGACCTACGCCGAGCGCCTCGCCGACGTCGTGCGCGAGCGTCTCGCGCTCTGAACATCATGAGAGGAAGCGGACGGATGCCGAAAGGCGTCCGTCCGCTTCGTCGTATCCGAGGCGGTGCGGAGGGGATATGAGCGGAACGGCACTGATCATCGGAGGCGGCGGGTCCACGGGCAACGCCTGGGCTCTCGGCGTCATCGCCGGCCTCGCGGACGGCGGGCTCGACGTCACGGACGCGGATGTGGTCGTCGGCACATCCGCGGGGTCGACGACGGCCGTCCAGGCGCTGTCGGGCGCTGTGGGAGAGCTGTACGCGGCATCGCTGGTTCCGATCCCGCAGGGCGCCGGGCCCGACCGGACCAGGGCGGCAGCGGGGGGCATGGCGAGGACGGCCGACATCATCGCCGCCTCCGCCGACATCGAGGATCTGCGCCGCAGGCTCGGTGAGGCCGCTTCGGCGATGGACCAGGACGGGTCGCGCTCCACGCGGTGGCGCGAGATGGTCGCGAGGAGGCTCCCGCGCCAGGACTGGCCTGATCGGGAGCTGCGCATCACCGCTGTCGACGCGCGCACGGGCGAGCCGGTGGTGTTCACGCGGGGGAGCGGTGTCGAGCTGGCGGATGCCGTCGCGGCGAGCTGCTCGAGCGGGTTCGCGTACGCGATCGGCGAGGAGCGCTATCTGGACGGCGGCTATCGTCGAAATGAGAACGCCGATCTGGCAGCCGGGTGCGAGCGCGTCCTCGTGCTCTCACCGTTCGGCGGGCGGTCGCGGCATCCGATCGAGTGGGGAAGCGACCTCGTCACTCAGGTCGAGGAACTGCGCTCCACGGGGAGTCGCGTCGAGGTGATCGTCCCCGGTGACGGCGCCGTGCATCTGTTCGGAGCATCGGCGATGGACCTGACCCTGCGCCCGGAGGCGGCGCTGCTCGGCCACTCCCAGGGGTTCGAGCTCGCAGGCGGGCTCTCGGACTTCTGGCGCTGACGAGAAGAGGGGGTCCGGTCTCTCGACCGGACCCCCTCTCTCGTCAGATCAGGCTGCTTCGTGCTTGCGGTTGCGGTGAACCGTCGCCGCGACGGCGAGGCCGCCGCCGGCCAGGACGAGCGCGCCTCCGCCGATCCAGATGGGCAGGAGCGCGGAGCTGTCGGCTCCGGTGGCGGCGAGGCCGTCATCGCCGGTTCCCGTGCCCGCGCCCGCGTCCGTGCTGACGTACGCGGCGATGCCGGTCGGGTTGGATTCCGAGGTCGCCAGCACCGAGTAGCGGCCGGAGGCGTTGGAGGGGAGCGTGATGCTGACCGCTCCGAGGCCGCCGTTGCTGCCGGCGCTCACGGTGCCGAGAGCCTTGGTCTCGATCGCGAACTTCACGAAGCCGAGCGAGGCGCCCAGGGCGTTCTCTCCGGTGAGGCTGATGGTGACGCTCTCACCGGGGGCGAAGATCTCCGCGGGGGCGGAGAAGGTGAACGTGCCGCCCGGTGCGACGGTCGCCGCGCTGACGGTTCCGGTGGACGGAGGGGTGTACGACGTTGCGCCGGCGAAGGCCGGAGTGAGGAGCAGTGCGCCGGCGACGAGAGCGGTCGTGGCGGCTGCCTTGATGAAACTGCGCTTCATGGCGGGGCCTCTCTGGGGGAGTGGGGCAAGAACTCGGAGGGCTGTGAGGGTTCCGAGCGTTAAGCGAGGCGGGGAGCCGCGATGGTCTCCCACCAGAAGCCCCCCTCCTAAATATCACTATCCCGGAATATCGCAACCCTGTGCAATGGCCAAGGACTCCTCCTGGCCATTCGTCGGAGTCGTCTGGCCAATGGTCTGAGATGCCTGGCCGATCGTCGGGGTCACTCGGGTGAGGAGCACGGGAGTGTGCGGAGTCCGCACGCGCACCGTCAAGGTCGCGGTCTGTCCCGGAGCGAGCTGAACGGTCCACATCAACACGTCACGGCCGGCATCCACCCCGCTTCCGACGCCGGGGGTGACCGCGTCTCCTGCCGCATCCGTCGACAGCAGGGTCGAGCCCTGGGGCAGGTACACGTAGACGGCGGTCTTCACGTGACCGGGCGGGACGCCGTGGCTGCCGCCGCCTGTGACGTAGCTCGGGAGGTCGGCGGCATCGGCGGGCGCGGTGTTGCGGATCGTCACGGTGGTCTGCGCCTGATCCGCCCCGCACCACCACGACGTCTGCGTCTCGAGCGTCTGGTGGACGTCCATCTTCGACGAGGTCGCATCGTTGACGTAGACCCCGAACGCGGTCGTCGTCGCGTCGGTCTCGGGCAAGGCGCCCTGCAGCGTCGTGCCGTCGAGGACGGACTGCTCCGCAGGGTCCTGGTTCCACACCAGCACCCGGTGCTCGGACCCGGCGCGGGCCAGGGCCTCGAGGAGATCTGCGGGCGACCCCGCCCCCGAGGTGAGCGCATCGAAGACCGCACCGGCGGATGCGGCGAAGAACGCGTCCTGCTCCCGGGGCTCCCGATAGCGCTCGTACACCCCGCTGAGCAGCAGGTCGACCGCGTTCTCGCCGGTGAGCACGTCGCCGGTCGGAAGCGTCACGGGGCCGGTAGCCGCGAGCAGGTACGACAGCGCGACGGGATCGAGTGCGATGACCCCGTCGACCTCGACGCCCGTCTGCCGCAGCCACATCTCCCGCGCGACGGGGGCGCCGCGGGTGAAGTCGGGGATCTGAGTGACGTTCTGCACGAAGCGCCCCGGCTGCGTGCCGAAGAGCTGCGTCTCCTCCTCGCTGAGCGGGAGCACGGGCTCTGCGTAGATCGGGAAGTCGGACGAGGAGCTCTGAGCGACGAGAGTCAGGCGCCCGCTGTCGACGTGCAGCTGCAGCATCGCTCCGGCGATCCCGCCGAGGGAGCGCCACTCCGCGTTGTTCTGCAGGACGACCAGGTAGTCGCGCGGGCCGTCGACGCCGAGCATCGACGGTGCGAGAGCCGAGGCGCGACGCAGGGCGTCGACGCCCTCGTGGGCGCCGGTGACGAGATCGGAGACCTGTGCCACGGCCGCGCGGACGGGGGAGATCAGGGGGGCGGGATCGATGTCGCCGATCGTCTCGCGCGCAGCGGCCAGAGCGTCCGCACTCGTCGCCGCGGCGGGGGCGATCTCCGAGAACGGCGCGAGGTCGATCACTCCCTCCTTCGGGCGGATGCTGTCGAGCGAGGACGTCGCCGCGATGTGCGAGAGCGGGGTCAGGGCGTGCGACGCGATGTCGTCGAGGGCTGCGGACACCGTCGACACGGCGGCCAGCTGTGGCCCGATCCAGGGCACGTGCTCGCCGGCCTTCCAGATCGCGTCGCCCGTGAGGGCGCGTGCGGCGGAGGTGTCGTCGGCGATGCGTCGGATGAGGGCGGGCGCCGCCGAGGGATCCGCCAGCACGGAGGGGGCCTCGGCCGCCGCCTCCCGCGCGCTCTCCAGGTGCTGGTAGGCGAGGGAACCGCGGATGCCGATCCACACCGCGCACACGGCGGCGGCGAGCAGGATGCCGCCGAGCACCCAGGCGGAGATGCGCCCGGCCCGGCGTCGACGACGGGAGGTGCGGGGCGCGGAGGTCACAGGGACACGATAGTCGTATTGGTATATCGGATGCCTCGGCACCGCGTAGTCTCGCAGGGTGAGTGACCTCGGCATCGAAGGAGCGGGTGTGGACGATGGGGAATCGCAGGGACGGGAGCGGCTCCTCTTCGTCGCGCCGTGGGTGCCGTCTCGGCAGCGTCCGCGCAGCCTCGGCATCCTGAAGGCGCTCGTCGAGGACTACGACGTCACCGCGCTCCTCCTCGTCTGGTCGGCCCAGGACTCCGCGGACGTGCGCGAACTGATCGCCCTCCTCCCCGAGCACACCGACATCCGCGTCGTGCGTCTCGGCAGGATCGGCGGGCTCGCCCGCGCCGCATGCGCCGTGTTCTCGCGGCGGCCTCTGCAGCAGGCGTTCACCGGTGCGCGCAGAGCCGACGCGGCGATCAGACGCACCATCGCCGACACCGCGCCCGAGATCATCTTCTTCAACGTCATCCGCTCGGCGAACTTCCTGCCGCTGGCGCGGGGGATGCGCGTCGTCGACCTCGACGAGTTCCGGAGCGACTACTACCGTCAGCTGCTCGCCACCGGCCGCAATCCGCTGTGGCGTGTCATCGCGAGGATCGAGGCCGGCCGGCTGAGCCGCGCGGAGGAGCAGGTCGTCGACGACGCCGACGCGGTTCTCGTCTCGTCTCCCGCGGAGCTGCGTCCGGACGGGGTCGTCCGCCTCGTGCGCTCGCCGCACGCTCTCGACCTCTCGCCGGGCGACGACGCGGAGGTGAGGCTGGCTCCGTCATCGGCGCTGTTCGTCGGACGGCTGTCGTACCGGGCGAATCGCGAGGCGCTCGCGTGGTACGTCCAGCACGTGGTCCCCGAGCTGCGCAGGCGCGGCGCGGCGGGAACGCTGTACATCGTCGGGCGCGGCGCCGGCCCCGATGTCCGTGCGCTCGTCGCCGACGGGGTCGAGCTGATCGGCACGGTCGACGAGGTGGCGCCCTACTACGCCGCCGCGGACGTGTGCATCGTCCCGATCCAGATGGCCACGGGCGTGCAGATGAAGCTGATCGAGGCGGCCGTGCTGGGCAGGGCGATCGTGACGACGAGGATATCGGCGGAACGCGCCGGCCTGGTCGACGGCATCCACTGCCTCGTCGCGGAGTCGCCGACGGAATGGGCGGATGCCGTGCAGCGCCTGCACGGATCGCCGCAGCTGCGTGCGGAGCTAGGCGTGCGCGCGCAGGCGTGGGCGGCGGACGCGTACGACAGCCGCGCCATCGGAGAGAGCCTGCGCGTCGCGCTCGCCGACGGGAGGGCGCGACGTGACCTGGCCCCACATGAATCCGAAGCAGAACATCCCCAGCGACAGCACTGACGTCGCGAGCATCCCCCAGCCCGTGTAGGCGATCATCACCATCGGCAGGGCGCTGGCGACGATCGCGCGGGCGGCGTCCCCGCTCGCCGACACCAGGTTGCGTCGCCTCCACGCGGCGACGGTCATGACGACGATCGGTGCGAAGAGCAGGACGAAGCCGACGATGCCGAGCTCGGCGAGGGCGAGCACGAACGAGTTGTGGACGGGGATGAACGAGCCCGTCAGCGGGGCGTTCTCGATCGTGTAGCGGTTCGGGCCCGTGCCCGTCCAGAAGAACGTCGACACGATGCGGGCCGCGTACGAGAGGATCTCGCCGCGGACGCCACCAGTGGGGTCCTCCTCGAACCGGGTGATGATCACACCGGAGGCGGCGAGACCTGCGACGCCGAGGCCCAGGATCACCGAGAGCTTGCGGGAGAGGTGCAGGGACGGCTGCAGCAGGACCCAGCCGGTCACGAGGGCCGCGGCCGCGGCGAGGTTCGCCCGGCCCTGAGCGAGCACCAGCGGGACGAAGGCGACGCCGATCGTGATCCAGATGAGCCGGGCGCGGTCCTTCGTGGAGTTCAGCAGACTCAGCAGGAGCGCGATCGAGATGACCAGGATCTTCCCGAGGTTGTTGGGGTGGTTCGAGAGCCCGTTCACACGGGAGCCGAGGATCTCCTGGTCGGCGGCGGCCACGGCGTTGATGTTCAGACCCAGCGCCTGCAGCACCGCGACTCCGGAGTGCGCGAGCACCACGATGACGATCAGCACGATCAGGCCGCGGCGCAGCCTCGAGTCCGGGTCGGAGCGGGCCGCGCGCATCCCGATCCCCCAGGCGAGGACGGCGATGCAGAGCTGCACGACGCCGGCGATGCCCGGAGGGTCGGAGGGCCAGATGAAGAGGGCGCCGATCGCGATCCAGAGCAGCAGCGGGACGAAGATCCCCACGAGAGGGGGTTTCGCGATGAAGGTGAGGAGCACGGCGCCGACTGCGATGACGAGGGTGAAGGTGCGCAGGTCGGGGGAGGAGCCGGCGATCCCCACGTGGAAGGCGCCGGAGTCGGAGATCAGCGACACCGGCACGAGGGCGAGGGAGAAGAAGGCGGCGTACGCCACGGTGGCGACGAGTCCGATCCTCGTCGTGACGATCGCGGCGGCCACGACCGCGCAGATCCCGAGGGCGACGACGGCCTCGATGGTCATGACGTGCTCCGCAACGGCGCCGCCGCCCTGTGCAGGCTCGTCACGAGCGCGGGGAGGGCCGCCCGTACGATCTCGGTCTGCGCGGCGACCTGATCGATCAGCGCGGCGGACGAGAGGTCTGCGACGACCGTGACGTCGGTGGGACGATGCCGCAGTCCGAACACCGACAGGTAGTCGTCGTACTTGAAGTCGGGTTCGGCGTGCCCGGCGACGTCGACCGCGACCACCGGGGTGCCCAGCGCATGGGCGAACACCACCCCGTGGAGGCTGTTCGTCGCGACGACCGGGGCGCTCCGGATGGCCTCCGCCACGGCGAGAGGGGTGGTGGTTGGCAGCTGCACGTCCCAACCGCGGGCGCGGATGCCGGAGAGATGGGCGCGACTGGCGCGCTCGGCGAGCATCGTGAAGTGGGGGATGAACAGCGGGGCGCTCTTCCTGATCGCCGGGCCGCCTCCGTAGACGTCGCCGACGATCAGGGCGGGATCGCCGAGGGTCTGCGTCGAGGGCAGGCCCAGGGCGTCGCGGGTCAGGGTCCCTCTGACGGCGAGGATGCGGTCGGCGGCCATCGGGAGCGGCCTGTGGTCGGGCTCGCGGAGTCCGCTTCCGAACACCGTCGCGTCGGGCTGCGCCTTCCATGCCCTGTTGAGGATCGACCCGACGCCCAGGACATCCGCGGAGCCGATTTCGCTGCGTCTGATCGGGCGTCCGCTGAGTTCGCCGAGGGCCACGCGGCTGGCCTCGTCGCCGAAGTTGAGGGGAACACCGCCCATCCTGACGGCGTGCGCCCATGCCGACCCGTGTCGCAGGAGCTCCCCGGCGGCTGTGCGAGGATTGCCGAGTGGCCGCCACCAGTGGAGTGCGAGGGTCAAGCTTCGTTCCTTCCGGGAAGGGCCTGCTATGGGCGAATCGGCGACCGTCGGTCCTGCGTGGCACAGGCTGCGCTTCGCGGCGATCCAGCTGGCCTCCGCGGGGGCGGGGATGGTCGCGTGGATGGTCCTTCCGCGCATCGCGAGCGGGATGGAACAGGAGCCCGCGATCGTGGCCTTCGCGCTGGGCCCCATCCTAGCGTTGCCCCTGACTATCGGTATACCGGTTACGCTGCCCAACGCGTTTCGCCGTGGGGCGGACGGGAGCTACCTGCGCCCCGGCGCGTGGGCGGTGCCTCTGCGGATCGTCTGCGGCATCCTCGCCGTCGCGCTCGGGGTCGGGATCGTGCTCTCCATCGTCGGCATCGCGGGCCTCCCCGTGGAGACCGGTGCGCTGACCGCGTCCTACGCGGCGGGGATGGGGACGTGGCTGATCGCGGCGCAGGTCGCCCGCATCCGCGAGTCGACTCTCCTGATGGCTGCGGGTGGCCTGCTCAACCCGATCCTGCCGCTGGCGTGGATGCTCTTCGCCGGACTCGGGCTTCCGCTCGACCTCGCCGCGACGGCGACCGTCGCCGTGATGACCGTGCTGTGCGCCGGGATCTGGTTCGGAATGCGAGGGCTGCTGTCCGCGCATCCGTCCGCGCCGGGGGGAGAGGCCGCGAGGACGCTCGCGATGGCGACCGTGCTGGTGCCGCATCTGGCCCTGTTCGCCGTGCTCATGCAGGGCATCCGGCTCTCGGCGATCGTCGCCGGCGCCCCCGCTCTGCTGGAGCAGGCTCATCTGGCCGCCCTCGGAGTCACGATGGTCAGCGTCCTGATCAACTCCGTCCACGCGCTGCTCTCGGTGCGGATGCAGACGGCCGACGACCCCGAACTGACCGCGGCTGTACGGGCCTCATCGATCGGCTACGGCGCCCTCGCTCTGACGAGCACCGTGATCACCCTGATCTTCTATCTCGTGCTCCCGATGGTGTCGGGCGTCGCCGTGCCCCTCGCAGTCGCCGCCCCGCTGGGCCTCACCGTGCCGGCGCTCGCCGTGTATTACGCCTCGTCGGCCATCCAGCTCCGGACCGGCTCCGCGATCAGGCTGCTCACCGCGTCAGGTGGCGCTGTGGTGCTGTGGGCGCTCGCGACCGTCGTGATGCGACCGGACACCCTGCAGGGGCTGTCCTGGGTCTACGCGATCGCTCCCGTGACGCTGGCCGCGGTCGCCGCCGTGCTGGGGTCCTTCAACCCCGACCGGGTCACGCGGGACGCCACCCGGCTGATGCTCTACAGGATCGCGCTCCCGGTGGCCGCCTGCGTCGCCCTGCTCGCCGTCGCGGGCGTCGTGGTCGCGGTGACGGGCGTCTGACGGGGTCGATCGCCGCACGCTAGTGGGCGCTGTTCCCCGGCAGGATCACCGCTCTCAGCGTCTTGAGCAGGATGCCGATGTCGCCGAGGAGCGACCAGTTCTCCACGTAGTACAGGTCGAGGCGGACCGTCTCCTCCCACGTCGTGGTCGAGCGGCCGCTGACCTGCCAGAGGCCGGAGACGCCGGGTCTGGCGAGGAGCCGCCGCCGCGCGGCGTCGGAGTACAGGGCGACCTCGGCGGCCACCTGGGGGCGGGGGCCGACGAGGCTCATCGATCCGCCGAGCACGTTGAAGAACTGCGGCAGCTCGTCGAGCGAGTACTTGCGGATGAACCGTCCGACCGGTGTGATCCGCGGGTCGTCCTTCACCTTGAACAGCGGCGTCTCGCTCGTGCCCTGGGCGTCGAGCAGGGCGCGGAGCTCGGCGTCGGCTCCCACGCGCATGGATCGGAACTTCAGCATCCTGAACGGGGTGCCCTTCAACCCGATCCGCTCCTGGGCGAAGAGGAGGGGGCCGGGGCTCGTGGCCTTCACGGCGATCGCGACACCGAGGAGGAGCGGCGAGGAGAGCGCGATGAGCACGAGCGCGCCGATGATGTCCATGGTGCGCTTGACGATGCGCTGCCCCGAGCTGAACCGGGGGATCTCGACGTGGATGAGGGGGAGGCCGGCGACGGGGCGCGAGTGGATGCGCGGCCCCGCGATGTCCGTGATGCTCGGAGCGAGCACGAGGTGCTGTCGCCCGGCCTCCAGCGACCAGGAGATCTGCTTCAGCCGCGAGGGCGGCAGGTCGCCGGTGCTGGTGACCGCGACGGTGTCGGCGCCCGTGCGGACGAGGCCGAGCTCGACGTCGTCGACGGAGCCGACGACGGGGACGTCCGTGCCGGGGACCAGGTCTCCGATCCGTGCGCCCGGGATGCAGGCGCCCACGACCGTGTAACCGGCGTCGGACACTCGGCGGAGCTCCTTGGCGATCGCCGTCACCGACTCGCCGGACCCCACGAGGAGGACGCGTGCCGAGTAGCCTCCGGCGCGACGGTTGGACACCAGCCACTGGCGCCAGAGCCATCGGACGAGCGCGAGCGTGACGATGCCCGCGGGGAGGCTGATCAGCAGGTAGCCGCGTGCGACCTCCGACTTGGTCAGGAAGGCGACGATCGCGATCATGCCGAAGACGCCGAGGCTGGCGCGCGCGACCCGGACGTACTCCGTCGTCCCGGTGCCGATCACGCGATGGCTGCGGGAGTCGGCGAGGCCGAGCGCGCAGGCCCAGGCGATGACGAGCCCCGCGGAGAAGAGCCAGTAGGAGATGTTGCCCACGCCCAGCAGGTTGTCGGTCGGCACCGAGGTGTTGCCGAATCCCAGCCAGGCGATCTGCGTGCCGTACACGACCCAGATGAGCGCGAGGAGATCGGTGATCCGGAGGTTGCGTGCGTAGCGCGCGCGCCAGTCGAAGCCGGCCCGCATGCTGCCGGCTGCGGAACCGAGCGCTCTCCTGTCTGCGCCCGCCCCGGTGTCACTCTCTTCCTGCGTCTTCTTCGTCGCGTCGATGTCGTGTGTCGACGTCACTGTGACCTCGTAATATTCTGGTATTTCCCCCGCGTGAACAGTAGCAGAGCGGAGGATGCCGGAAGGTGCTCGAGGTCGCGGATTTCATGTGGATGTAACAATCCACCAAGACCGCAGTCTGCTGGCGGCTCAGCCGCGCTTGAGCAGGTCGTCGAACGCGTCGGCGGAGTCCGACTCCGCGGGCATCACGGCCTTGCCGGTCGAGCGCCTCTTCGCGGCCGAGGACGCCGACGAGGCGCCCGCCTTGTGGCCGTGACCGTACCCGTATCCATAGCCGTACCCGTACCCGTACCCGTAGGTGTACGCGTCGGCGCCCTTCGTCGGGACCATCGTCAGGACCACTCCGGCGACCTTCGCGCCCACGGTCGCGAGGGCGTCGAGAGCCCCCTGGAGCTGGTGCGTCGTCGTCCTGCCGACGGCGACCGCCATGATCGCCCCCGACGTCACCCGGGACAGCACAGCGGCATCCGTCACCGGCAGCAGGGGAGGAGCGTCGCACAGCACGACGTCGAACTCCTCGGCCAGCGCGTCGAGGAGCTTCTGCATCCGGGCGGAGCCGAGCAGCTCGCTCGGGTTCGGCGGGATCTTGCCCGCGGGGAGCACGTACATCGAGCGATTGCCCCAGGGCAGCAGCACGTCCGACACCTTGGCGCGGCCGATCAGGACGTCGGTGAGGCCGGTGCCGCCCTCGATGCCCAGGTACTCGGCGACCTTCGGCTTGCGCAGGTCCGTGTCCACCAGGGCCACGCGCTTGCCGCTGTCGGCGAGCGCGATCGCCAGGTTGAGCGTCGTCGTGGACTTGCCCTCCGTGGGGATGCTGGAGGTGATGACGAACGTGTGGCCGCCGTCCATCTCCAGGAACTGTAGGTTCGTGCGCAGCGAGCGGAACGCCTCGGAGCGCGGGTTGAGCGGATCGGCCTGGATGATGAGCGGCCGCTCCTTCGCCTTCGGGTCGAGCGGGATGGCGCCGATCAGCGGTCGATCGGTGAGCTCCTCCACGTCGCGAGGGGAGCGGACGCGGTTGTCCAGCACCGACCGCAGCACGGCGATGCCGATGCCGATCGCGAGGCCGACGAGCAGGCCGAGGGCGAGGTTCAGCGGGATGTTGGGGCTGACGGGGGCGTACGCGGCGGCGGCATCCCGCACCCTGGTGAGCTTGATGGCGCTCTGGTCCTGGCCGGCGGGGGTGTCGATGCGCTCCACGGCCGCGGCGAGGCTCGCACCGAGTGCGTTCGCGATGTCGGCCGCCATGACGGGATCGGGGTCCTGCACCGTGATCTGGATCAGCGTGCTGTTCAGCGGGCTCGACGACTTCACGTTCTCGGCCAGGTCGTCGGCCGAGGTGTCGAGGCCGAGCTGGGTGATCACGGGGTTCATCACGACGGGTTCGCGCACCAGACTGACGTACGTCGTGATGCGGGACTGCGCGAAGGATGACCCCTGCTGCAGCTCGGTCACGGTGCTGCCTGCCTGCGACTGCACGAAGACCACGCTCTGCGACTCGTACATCGGCGTGCGGGTGAGGGAGTATCCGGCGGCGGCGGCGAGTCCGAGCAGCGTCGC
This sequence comes from Microbacterium sp. NPDC057944, assembly GCF_042887445.1. Taxonomy (NCBI): domain Bacteria; kingdom Bacillati; phylum Actinomycetota; class Actinomycetes; order Micrococcales; family Microbacteriaceae; genus Microbacterium; species Microbacterium sp. NPDC057944. The sequence continues at coordinate 1,520,867 of NZ_JBHVPJ010000002.1, read as the reverse complement.
GATCACGATCGCGAGCCAGCTCTTGCGCAGGATGCGGATGTAGTCGCTGAGCTCCATGTCGCCTCTCGTCGGTTCCCCTTGGCGGTTCATTGTCGCATAGGAACAGCATTCTGATATTCCGGTTGGCGCTACGGTGGATCCCGATGACCGACTCCGCCGTTGACCCGTCGCATCGCTCGCCCGCGCCTCGACGGAGGGCGTGGTGGAGCGGCGGCTCGACCGTGCGCGCATGGAACGGGGAGCTCCTCGGCTGGAGCGTGATCGGCCTCGGCGCCGGCATGCTCCTGGGGGCGTGGCTCGGGATGCTCTTAGGGGGCGTGTGGGGCCAGGCCGCGCTGTGGGCGGCGCTGCTGACACCCGTCATCCTCGCGTTCCGGAGGGGGATCCCCCGGGGGCTGCTCGCCGTCCGTCCGGTGGACCTGCTCTACGGCGTTGTCCTCGGCCTCGTGCTGCGGGTCGTGCAGGGATGGTCCGCGGTCGCGTTCGGAGGCTCCGGCGCCCTCCCGTCCTACGGATCGCTCGACGGATCGCTGCCGGCGCTCTGGTGGGCGGAGGACCTCCTGGCCGGGGGGATCGTGGCCCCCGTGATCGAGGAGCTCTTCTTCCGCGGGGTTCTCCTCGTCGCCCTGTTCAGCGTGGTGAGGCGGAGCGCGCGGAGAGCATCGCCGGATCGTCGGGGCGCCGGCATCCGGAGGGCCGGCGTCGTATCGGTCACGGTCACCACCGTGCTGTTCGTCCTGACGCATCAGCTCGTGTCGGCTCTGACACCGGATGCCGCGGTCGCGCTGACGCTCCTCGGCATCGCGACCGGCGCGCTCGTCGTGCTCACCGGGCGGATCTGGCCCGCGGTGCTGGTGCACATCGTGTTCAACCTGAGCGGGGTCGGGTTGATCGTCGCCGGGACGTTGCTCGGCTGACCGGCCACTCAGAGCAGCGCGGCTCGCAGGACTCGGGCGACCTCGTCCACGGCGGGGATCAGCTGCGACGCGGACTCCTCGTACACGGCGCGATCGCGACGATACGGGTCGATCACATCGTCGTCCTGCGCTCTGGCAGGGGGCATCTGCCCTCGTCTACCCGCGACGAGCGCCAGCACGGCGGCGAGGCGCGCACGCGGGGCTGTTCCCGCGGCATCCGCGGTCCGACGGATGGCGTCGTCGTCCAGAGCGGTGGAGAGCGCGGCGAACTCCCGCACGGTGAACGCGCGACGCAGAGCCGAGGGAGCGAGCTCGACGGACGCGGTCCGGTGCTCGCGGGACATGGCGAGGACGAGGTCGGCTCCCGCGACGATCGGCTCGGTCAACCACCGGGCGCGGTGGGTCACGACATCATCGGGGGAGGCTCCGTGCGCCACGGCGATCTCCTGCGACATGCCCGTCATCTCGGCGCCGACCGGCGCGTGGGTGCCTGCGCTGTGCACGGTCGCGTCGACCCCGTGCAGGCGGGCGTGGAGCAGGGTCTCCGCCAGGGGGGACCGGCAGATGTTGCCCGTGCAGACGGTGAGGATCACGGGCGTCCCGGTGTCCGCCGACGCATCGGAGGACCGGTCGAGCCCCCGCGGCGCGCTCCGGTCCGCCGGCGCGTCGAAGGAGTCGAGATCCTTCATCGCCCCGCGCCGCTGCTCCAGTTGAGCTGCTCGATGTACCGCAGCAGCACGCCTTCGCGCAGCGCCCACGGCGAGACCTCCAGCTCGTCGATGTCGAGCACCGTCATCGCGGTGTGCAGGGAGACGGCCGCAGCGACGATCTGGAACGTGCGGTCGGGCGTGATGCCGGGCAGCTCCTGACGAGCGGATGCGGGGAGGCGCGCCAGACGCGGGATCCAGGACCCGAGGGATGCGCGGGGCAGCAGCATCCGCTCGATCCCCGACCAGCCGGGGACCGGGTAGCCGACGAGCCGCGCGAGAGAGCGGATCGCCTTCGAGGAGCCGACCACGTGGTCGGGGCGGGGGAGGGCCGCGAACCGGGGGAGGATCTCGGCGAGCGTCGCCCTGGCGTGCTCGCGCAGGCGCTCGACGTCGTCTTCGCCCGGCGGGTCGTTCGGAAGGAACTGCACGGTCATCCGCCCCGCGCCCAGAGGGACGGATGCCGCGGCATCCGGCATCTCGTCGCCACCGGCCGCGATCTCGAGCGAGCCGCCGCCGATGTCGAGCAGCAGGAGCTGCCCGGCCGACCAGCCGAACCACCGTCGGACGGCGAGGAAGGTCAGCTCGGCCTCGGTCTCTCCGTCGAGCACCTGCAGCGGCTGGCCGAGAGCCTTCTCGATGCGCGCGATCACGTCGGCGCCGTTGCGGGCGTCGCGCACCGCGCTGGTGGCCGTCGCGAGCAGCTCGTCCACCCGCTCCTCCGCGGCGACCCTGCGCGCCTGCGTGACCGCGGCCTCGAGTGCCAGGACGCCCTCTTCGGAGATCGCGCCGTCCGGGGTGAGATAGCGCATGAGCCGCAGCACGGTGCGGTCGCTCGTCGTCGCGAGAGGCCTTCCGCCGGGGCGGACGTCCGCCGCGAGCATATGGACGGTGTTCGATCCGATATCGAGGACTCCCAAGCGCACGGGAAGAGACTACCGGTGCCCCGTTACGATGTATGCGTGACCACCGTCGACCCCACGCTGCCACTGTCTCCGTACCGGGAGATCGATCGCGCCGAGTGGGCGCGGCTCGCGGCAGGTCTCGATCAGCCGCTCACCGAGACCGAGGTCGTCGAACTGCGCGGCATCGGCGACCGGCTCGACCTCACCGAGGTCCGCGAGGTGTACCTCCCGCTGAGCAGGCTGCTCAGCCTGTACGCGACGTCGACCAAGAAGCTCGGCGCGGCGACGTCGTCCTTCCTGCAGGAGGACGACTCCACCACGCCGTTCGTCGTCGGGGTCGCCGGCTCCGTCGCCGTGGGCAAGTCGACTATCGCCCGACTGCTGCGCGAGCTGATGAGCCGCTGGCCGGGCACGCCCCGCGTCGAGCTCGTCACGACCGACGGCTTCCTCTACCCGAACGCCGAGCTCGAGCGCCGCGGCCTCATGGACCGCAAGGGGTTCCCTGAGTCGTACGACCGCAGATCGCTGCTCCAGTTCCTCACCGAGGTGAAGAGCGGTGCACCGGAGGTCCGTGCGCCCTTCTACTCGCACATGCGCTACGACATCGTCCCCGACGCCCACGTCGTGGTGCGCCGCCCCGACGTGGTGATTGTCGAGGGCCTCAACGTCCTGCAGCCGCCGCCCGCGCCGAACGACGTCGCCGTGAGCGACCTGTTCGACTTCTCGATCTTCGTCGACGCCGACACCGCGCACATCGAGAAGTGGTACGTCGACCGCTTCCTCGCGCTGCGCCAGGGGGCGTTCTCGAATCCGTCCTCGTACTTCAACGTGTTCGCGCACCTCACCGACACCGAGGCGATCACGACGGCGCTCGGGTACTGGAACGAGATCAACATGCCGAACCTCGTCGAGAACGTGATGCCGACGAAGCATCGAGCGCGGCTCGTCCTGAACAAGGGCGTCGACCACTCCGTCGAGAGCGTGCTGCTCCGCAAGCTCTGACCGACTCTTCCTCCGCCTTTCCGGTCGTCGAGCATCCGCCTCCCGGTCGTTGAGCGAGCACAACGAGTCGAAGCGCGGCCTCACGCGACATCCGCTATTCGTTCGGAATCCTGCCAAAAGTGTGCGCTTACCCTTGAGGGTATGTGTGGAATCGTCGGATACGTGGGCCCGCGCCCCAGCCAGGACATCCTGCTCGCAGGACTCGCTCGCCTCGAGTACCGCGGCTATGACTCCGCGGGCGTCGCCGTCATCGACGACGCCGGGACGCTCGGGATGCGCAAGAAGGCCGGCAAGCTCAGCGCCCTGCGCGACTCGCTCGCCGAATCGGCCCTGCCCGACGGCAGCACCGGGATCGGGCACACCCGCTGGGCGACGCACGGTGGACCGACCGACCTCAACGCCCACCCGCACCTCGCGGACGGCGACAAACTCGCCCTGATCCACAACGGCATCATCGAGAACTTCGCCACGCTCCGCGACGAGCTCCTGGCTGACGGCGTCGTCTTCCGCAGCGAGACCGACACCGAGGTCGCCGCCGCGCTCCTCGGCCGCGAGTACGCGGGCAACGGGGGAGACCTGCAGCTCGCCTTCCGCAGCATCGTGAACCGCCTCGAGGGCGCGTTCACCCTCCTCGCGATGCACCAGGACCACCCGGGCCTCGTCGTCGGCGCTCGCCGCAACTCCCCTCTCGTGATCGGCCTCGGCGAGGGCGAGAACTTCCTCGGCTCCGACGTCGCCGCATTCGTCGAGCACACGCGCAAGGCCCTCGCGATCGGTCAGGACCAGATCGTCTCGATCACGCCGGATGCCGTCACCGTCACCGACTTCGCCGGAACCCCGGTCGAGGCCGAGCCCTTCGACGTGTCGTGGGATGCCGCCGCCGCAGAGAAGGGCGGATGGTCGTCCTTCATGGCCAAGGAGGTCGCGGAGCAGCCGGAGGCCGTCGCGAACACGATCCGCGGTCGCATCCACGACGGCCAGGTCGTCATCCCCGAGCTCGACGGTCTCGATGAGCTCTTCGCGGGGATCAACCGCATCATCATCACGGCGTGCGGCACCGCCGCCTATTCGGCTCTCGTCGGCAAGTACGCGATCGAGCAGTGGGCGCGGATCCCCGTCGACGTCGAGCTCGCCCACGAGTTCCGCTACCGCGACCCGGTGATCGGCGCCGACACGCTCGTCGTCTCGATCAGCCAGTCCGGCGAGACCATGGACACGCTCATGGCCGTCAAGTACGCGAACGAACGCGGCGCGCGCACGCTCTCGATCTGCAACACGCAGGGTGCGACGATTCCCCGCGAGTCGGATGCCGTCGTCTACACGCACGCCGGACCGGAGGTCGCGGTCGCGTCCACCAAGGCGTTCTCCGCGCAGATCACCGCCCTGCTGCTGCTCGGCCTGCACATGGGCCGCGTCCGCGGAACGGTCGCCGACGCCTCCGTCGACGTCGCCGAGCTCCAGGCGCTCCCGGAGAAGATCGCCCGCGTCCTCGCGGAGGAGCAGGACCACGTGCAGCAGCTCGCCGGCTGGATGGCCGACACCCGCTCGGTGCTCTTCCTCGGCCGCCACGTGGGCTTCCCGATCGCGCTCGAGGGCGCGCTCAAGCTCAAGGAGATCTCCTACATCCACGCCGAGGGCTTCGCCGCCGGCGAGCTCAAGCACGGCCCGATCGCACTGATCGAACCGGGGCAGCCCGTGTTCGTGCTCCTGCCCTCGCCCCGTCACTCGGCGCTCATCCACTCGAAGGTCGTCTCGAACATCCAGGAGATCCGCGCTCGCGGCGCCCGGGTGATCGTGGTCGCCGAAGAGGGGGATGCCGCTGTGCTCCCGTTCGCCGACGAGGTCATCCGCATCCCGCTGGCCGGAGCGATGTTCGAGCCGCTGCTGTCGGTCGTCCCGCTGCAGATCTTCGCCATGGCCCTCGCCACCGCGAAGGGCCTCGACGTCGACCAGCCGCGCAACCTCGCGAAGTCGGTCACGGTCGAGTAGACCTCCTGCGGGATTCGTCCCGACACTGAGGCCGGGTCCGCGTCGCTTCGTGCCGCGGGCCCGTGCTGCTTGTCGGCTCGGAGCCCCGATTGTCGGCCCGACCGGGCCCACCGCGCCGACAGAGTGGCCTCAGCGCCGACAGAACGACGCGTCAGAGGCGTATGAACGGTGCGCGGGGCGGACGGTGCGCAAGGCGGAGCGTGCGCGGCGCGGAGTCAGTGCGCGGCGCGGAGGAGGGCCTGCTCGATGGCGGCGACCACGCTCGGCCACTCGTGCACGACCATCGCGTAGTCGAAGCGCAGGGTTTCGAATCCCCGGGCGGATGCTGCGGCATCCCTCATCAGATCCCGGTGCCTCCGGTCGACGCCCGCGTGATTCTCTCTGCCGTCGACCTCGAGGATCAGTCGGCGTCCGACGACGAAGTCGACGCGGCCGACGCCGGCGATGTCGACGTGGCAGTCGAGTCGGATGCCGAGCAGGTGCAGCCGGAGCCGTAGGAGCGACTCCAGCCCGCTCTCCGCATCGGGATGCGGGAACCGTGGCTGATGCCGCCGAAGCGCTCGAGCAGGTATGCAGGATCGAACATCCTCCGAGCATCCGTCCGTTTCCGTGTCCGTGGCGGCTCGGAGCGGTGTTGTGGACGGATTCCGGGAACTTCGCGATTGTGGACGAGGAGTCATGCGACGTGTGGAAGGTGAGTCGAGCGACGCTCTGGCGGCTCAGATCACGGAGTGTCTGCGGAACCCGGGCCTCTCAGCCGACAGCAAGGCCTTCGCGCCGACGAACGGAGGGCGCGAGGAACACGGCGGGGATGCCGGAACCGGCGCCTACTAGGCTGAACGGGTGATCATCGGGACCGGCATCGACCTCGTGGACATCCCGCGATTCGAGCGGACCATCGAGCGCACGCCCAGACTGCTGCAGCGCCTCTTCACGCCGAGCGAGCAGACCCTGCGGCTGCCCTCCTTGGCCGCGCGCTACGCCGCCAAGGAGGCGCTCATCAAGGCGCTCGGCGGCTCGGACGGCGTGCACTGGACCGAGATCGAGATCGCATCCGAGGCCTCAGGTCGACCCCGGTTCGTGCTCAGCGGCACGACCGCCGCCGTCGTCGACGAGCGCGGCATCACCACGCTGCACCTGACCCTCACCCACGACGCAGGCCTCGCCGCCGCGTTCGTCGTCGCCGAAGGAGAGCCGCTGTGACCGTTCCGTTCCGCGAGGCGAGCATCGACCTCGGCGCCATCAGCGACAACGTGCGCCACTTCACGAGGCTCACCGGCGTGCAGGTCATCGCCGTCGTCAAGGCCAACGCCTACGGACATGGCGCCGCTGCCGCGGCCGTCGCCGCTCTGGCCGGGGGCGCGACCCGACTGGGGGTCGCGGAGATCCCCGAGGCTCTCGATTTGCGACGACAGGGCATCACTGCTCCGATCGTGGCGTGGCTGCACGCCCCGGGTGAGCGGTTCGAGCAGGCGGCCGCGCAGGGCATCGAGCTGGGGATCTCGTCGTTCGACCAGCTCGAGGCCGCTGCCAGGGCGGCCGACGTCGACCATCCCGTCGGCGTGCATCTGAAGTTCGAGACCGGGCTGTCGCGCAACGGCATCGCCCCCGCCGACTGGGGCCGCGTGCTCGCGGAGGCCGCTCGGCTGGAGCGCATCGGACGTCTGCGGATCGTGGGGCTCTTCAGCCATCTCTCCAACACCTCTCCCGAGGACGACAGGGCGGCTCTCGCCCGGTTCGAGGAGGGTGTCGCGACGGCGGCCTCCTTCGGCATCCGCCCAGAGATCCGGCACATCGCGGCCACCGCCGCCGCCATCGACCTGCCGGAGACGCGCCTCGACGCGGTGCGCATCGGCATCGGCATCTACGGCGTATCGCCCTTCGAGGAGCGCACGCCGGCATCGCTCGGCCTGCGTCCGGCCATGACGCTGCGCGGTTCCATCGCGGCTGTGCGCAGGGTGCCGGCCGGCACGGGCGTCTCGTACGGCTACGCCCACCGCACCGATCGGGACACGACCCTGGTTCTGGTGCCGCTCGGGTACGCGGACGGGGTCCCGCGGAACGCATCCGGCCGGCTTCCGGTGTCGATCGGAGGGCGCCGTTTCCTGAACGCGGGACGCATCGCGATGGACCAGTTCGTCGTCGACGTCGGCGACACCCCCGTCTCGATCGGCGATGAGGTCGTGCTGTTCGGCGACCCCACGCTCGGCGTCCCGTCGGCGGCGGAGTGGGCGGATGCCGCGGACACGATCGGCTACGAGATCGTCACGCGCATCGGCGCCAGGGTTCCGCGGAGGACCACGTGAGCGTCGACCCCTCCCTCCTCGGACGTCGGGAGATCGAGACCGCGGACGACATGGAGGAGCTCGGGCGGACGCTCGGGGCGACTCTGGAGGCCGGGGACCTGCTGATCCTCACCGGTCCGCTCGGTGCGGGAAAGACGACCTTCACCCGGGGGCTGGCCGAAGGGCTCGGGGTGCGCGGACCGGTGCAGAGCCCGACGTTCGTCATAGCACGCACGCATCCGTCGCTCGTCGGTCGCGCACCGCTCGTGCACGTCGACGCCTACCGGCTCGGCTCCGGAGCGGAGCTGGAAGACCTCGATCTCGATCTCGCACGCTCCGTCGTGGTCGTCGAGTGGGGACGAGGGATGGCCGAGGATCTCGCCGACGCGTGGTGGGACGTCGAGTTGGAGCGACCCGTCGGACGGGCGGACGGCCTCGACGCGTCCGAGCTGGACGCCGACGCTCCCAGGATCGTGACGATCGCTCGGGAGGAGCGTCGATGAGCACCGTCTCGGAGTCCGCGCGCGTCGCCGTCATCATCGAGGACGACGTCGACGTGCAGACGCTGCTGGACGAGGTCTTCCGCGCTGCGGGGTTCGAGACCGTGCTGGCCGGGTCTGCGCCCGAGGGCATCGCCGCCGTCGTCGCGCACCACCCCGTGATCACGACGCTCGACGTGAACCTGCCGGGGATGGACGGCTTCGAGGCCGCGCGACGGATCCGCGAGGTCAGCACGACGTTCATCATCATGCTCTCCGCGCTGTCGGAGGAGCCGGACGTCGTCCTCGGCCTCTCCGCGGGAGCCGACGACTACCTCGTGAAGCCCGTCCGCCCGCGCGAGCTGCGCGCCCGGATCGAGGCCGTCATGCGTCGTCCGCGCTTCGAGGCGCCGCTCGCGCCCGGGTCTCCCTCCGGAGGAGCGCCGATGCCGTCGCCTGCGGCCGGCCTGCAGACGCATCGCGATCTCTCCCTCGATCCCGACACGCACACGGTGCTCGTCGGGGGCGGAGAGGTCGAGCTCACCCCGACCGAGTTCGATCTCCTGGCGACCCTGCTCGATTCAGGACGCCGTGTGCGCAGCAAGTCCGAACTGGCCCTCGTCCTCCGCGGCGACACCGCGGGAGGGGTGTCCGACTACGTCGGCGAGCCCGACAAGCGCACCGTCGAGGCGCACATGACGAATCTGCGCCGCAAGCTCGGCGACACCCCCGCCGACCCTCGATTCATCGAGACGGTTCGCGGTGTCGGCTATCGCCTCACGTCCGCGGATCTCCCGACCGGCTGAGTCCCGGAGGTCTCGGGCGGTCGAGGCCGCGGTTCCCCAACCGCGGCCCCCAGCCGCGCTCCCCAGCCGCGGTTTCCGTCCCCATCAGGATCGTATTGCCCGCGCCGCCCCCGGCGGACGCAGCATCCGCCTTCTTTGAGTAATCTTGCGAGAACGTTGAGGATCGAGGGAGAGGCGGTCGACGATGTCCCGCACGCTGTCGATCTGGCGATGGCAGCTGATCTTCACGGGCAGCATGCTCGCGGTCGTCGTGGTGATCGCCGCCTTCGCGCCGCACACCCTCGGCAGCCCGCTGGTGGCGCTGGCGCTCGTCGTTCTCGTTGCGACCACCCTGGCGACGCTCATGGTTCCGTGGCCGCGCATTCCGCGGTCGATCGTCGTCGCGGTGCCGCTTCTCGACGCGCTCGCCGTGGGCCTTGCGACGAGCGCTCCCGGGATGCGCATCGAGCTCCTCTGGGTGTTCCCGGTCGCCTGGCTCGCGTCGTACTTCGCGCTGCCGTGGGTGTTCGCCGGCATCGGCTTCATCAGCGCGTGTCTTCTCCTCTTCACGAGCCGCAGCGGAGAACCCGCGGACGTGCTCGTGCGCGTGCTCATCGTCGTGCTGACGCTGAGCTTCCTCGGCACGACGATCCGCATCGGCGCGCAGCGCTCGCGGGCCGCGAGACGGCTCCTGCAGCGGCAGTCCGAGCAGGCGGAGAGGGCTGCCGAGCGTGCGCAGACCCAGGAGCAGCGGGTCACCCAGGTCATCGACGCCCTGGACGTGGCGCTCGTCGTGGTCAATGCGGACGGCCGGATCCTGAAGATGAACGACGCCTATCGCACGCTGTACGGTCGTGATCGGTTCGGAGCCGCGCTGCCGTCGACGGCCGTGGAGTACGACGAGCGCAGGGGCGCACCGCTGCCACCAGAGCGGACGACCCTGTCGCTCGCGGCACGTGGCGAGGAGCTCAGGAGCGAGCGGATCTGGCTCTTCGATCAGGAGGGGCGGTGGCGCGCACTGCAGGCGAGCACGCAGCGCCTCGCCGACGCGACGGCGCGCGACCGCAGCACCCTGCTCATCATCGACGATGTCACCGCGCTGATCGAGGCCGCCGAGGAGCGGCGCACCCTCACCGCGATCGTGTCGCACGAGCTGCGCAATCCGTTGATGGCGATCCTCGGCCACGTCGACCTTCTGCGGGAGCGCGACGACCTGCCCGGATCCGTCGTCGCGCAGCTGGAGGTCATCTCCAACGCCAGCGAACGGATGCAGCGGCTGGTGGAGAGCACGCAGGACGAAGCGAGGCGCGCATCGGAGTCGCTGCCGGAACCGGTCGATCTCCGCCAGGTCGTCGATGCGTCGGCGGCGTCGTACTCGGCGATCGCGAGGAGCAACCGGCAGGAGCTCGTCGTGGAGGGACTCGACAGCCTCGTGGTGCGCGGAGACGCCTTCCGTCTGCGCCAGGTGCTCGACAATCTGCTGAGCAACGCGGTCAAGTACACCCCGGGTGGTGGCGGCATCCGGGTGAGTCTCGGCGCCGACGACGGCGGGGCGGTGCTCACGATCGCCGACACCGGCGACGGGATGACGGCCGACGAGGTCGCGCGGGTCTTCGACCCCTACTTCCGCACCGCGCGGGCCGTGGTCGGGGGCGCCCCCGGCACCGGGCTGGGCATGGGCATCGCCCGCGACATCGTGAGCGACCACGACGGGAGCATCGAGGTGGGCAGCGCTCCCGGTGCGGGAACCCGCGTCACGGTGCGGTTCCCGCTGACCGAGGAGGACGGATCATGAGGGAGCTGACGCACACCGCGATCAGCGTCGACGTCATGACCAGCATGGTCGCGGTGGTGACGGTCGTGACGGTGGTCGTGATCGGGCTCGCGACGCTCGCGCGGCCGAGCAGGGCGACGATCACCTGGGGAGCGGCGTTCGCACTGGGGATGCTCGGCACCTACCTGTGGGTCGGCGGTCTCCAGTTGCAGGAGCCGCGTCTGACGGCCGGAGCCTCTGGACTGCTGCTCTGCTTCGAGCCGCTGCTCTGGCTGGGGCTGCGGATGCACAGGGGTGCGCGCCCGCTCTGGTGGCCGCTCCTCGCCTTCATGGTGCTCATCCCGACCGTGCTCGTGCTCGCGGCGGGGACACCGGCGTTCCAGGTGACGTTCCGCCTCTCGTTCCTCAGCGCGAGCGTCTTCGCGGGGCTCGTCGCGTGGGAGCTGATCCGACTGAGGACGGTGTCGCGCGACATCACGATGCCCCTTCTCCTGGCCGCGTGCTCGTTCGTCGTCGTCGCGATCGCCGGCGCCGTCTCCGTGCTGCTGGACAACGGCGTGAGCTCGGGCGAGCAGCTGAGCGTGCTCCGTGGCGTCAACAGCGTGGGCACGGTGGTGACCAGCATCTGCGCGGCGTTCACCCTCGTGCTCCTCGTGCGGTCCGATCGGGTCGCTCCGGCCACGGGCGATGCGGCCGCACGTGCGGCGCGCAGGCTTCGCAAGGCGGAGGCCCAGAACGACCACTCCTGGTCCGTCCTCGACGTGCGGCTGGACGATCCGCTGGACCTCAGGGAGGCGTCGACGAGCACCGGATATGCGGCGATCGTCGAGCGCTTCCACTCCGACATCGAGGAGGTGCTCCCCGCGAGTGCCGACGCCGATCGCGTCGATGACTCCCGCTCGATCATCGTCATCCGCGGGAGCGAAGAGGAGATCCGGCACCACATCCGCGCTCTGCTGCAGCGGATCTCGGCGATCGAGCACGATGCGGGCGCCTCCGGGATCCGGGTGTCGGCGAGCATCGGCTGGGCGAGCGCGTCGGCCTGGGGGCACGACTACGACGCGCTGGCGGCAGCGGCCGGCGCGGCATCGGCGTCCGCCCGCGCCGATGGCGGCGACCGCTGGAAGCGCGCGGAGGAGAACGGCTCAGCATCCCCGGCTACCCTGGAAGCGTGATCCTCGCCGTCGACACCTCCCTCGGTACCGCCGTGGCCCTCATCGACGCCGACGGCGCCCTCCGCGCCGAGGCGGCGACCGCCGACCCGCTCGGGCACGCCGAGGTGATCGGCGATCTCCTCGCCGACGTCCTGAAGGACGCGGGGGCGGGGGAGATCACCCACGTCGTGTCCGGCATGGGCCCCGGGCCCTTCACCGGCCTGCGCATCGGCATCGCGGCGGCTCGTGCCTTCGCCCTCGGGCGCGGCATCCCCGTGGTCCCGGTGCCGAGCCATCTCGCGGCGGCGCTCTCGGTGTCCGCCGACGGTCCGTTCGCCATCGTCACCGACGCGCGTCGTCGAGAGGTCGCGGTCACGGTGTTCGAGGGGACGGATGCCGCCGGCATCCCCGCCGTCGTCGCCGACACTGTTCTCGTGCCCGCGGTCGAGGCCGATGCGCACCTGGGCGGCATCCGGCGGATCGACGTCGCGGAGCTGTCCGGCGCCGACCTGGCGCGGGTCGGGGCGCGCGCACTCGCGGCAGGACGCGTCTTGGCCGACGACGAGCCGCTGTACCTGCGGCACCCCGACGTCGTGCTCCCCGGAGCGCCGAAGCGGGTGGGATCATGACGCTGCGTCCCGCGACTCCGGCCGATCTCGACGGGATCATGGCGATCGAGAACCGCGCGTTCCCGACCGACGCGTGGAGCGCCGAGTCGATGGCGTCCGAGCTCGCCAGCCCGCACGCCCGCTACCTCGTCGACGAGGTCGACGGCGTGACGATCGGCTACGGCGGTGTGCGGGCGCTGCAGGGCGGGTCGGATGCCGACATCCAGACCATCGCCTTCGATGCCGATCGCCGCGGTGAGGGCCGAGGACGGGCCCTGCTGCGCGCGCTGCTCGAGGCGGCAGTCGGGCGGGGCGCACGAGAGGTGTTCCTCGAGGTGCGCGACGACAACCCCGCCGCGGCGGGGCTGTACCTCTCGGAGGGTTTCGAGGAGATCGGCCGCCGCCCCCGCTACTATCAGCCGGACGATGTGGATGCGATCGTGATGCGCCTCGACCTGCGCGCGTGGGATGCGCGGCGCACCGCGACGCCGAAGGAGCAGACCGCATGACCGCCGCCCCCCTTGTGCTCGGCATCGAGACGAGCTGCGACGAGACCGGCATCGGCATCGTCCGCGGACGCACCCTGCTCTCGAACACGATCGCCTCGAGCATGGACGAGCACGCCCGCTACGGCGGCGTCGTTCCGGAGGTGGCCGCGCGCGCCCATCTGGAGGCGCTGCAGCCGTCGATCGACGTGGCTCTCGACGAGGCCGGCATCCGTCTGCAGGACCTCGACGCGGTGGCGGTCACCAGCGGGCCGGGGCTCGCGGGGGCGCTCATGGTCGGCGTCGGCGCGGCCAAGGGTCTCGCGGTGTCGATCGACAAGCCCCTGTACGCGGTCAACCACCTGGTGGGGCACATCGCGGCCGACATCCTCACGGCGGACTCCGCGCCGCTGGAGTACCCGACCATCGCGCTCCTCGTCTCGGGCGGGCACACCTCGCTCCTGCACGTCCGCGACCTCACGACCGACGTCGAGCTGCTCGGCGAGACCATGGACGACGCCGCGGGCGAGGCCTTCGACAAGGTGGCCAGGCTCCTCTCCCTGCCCTACCCCGGCGGGCCCGAGATCGACAGGGCCGCGGTCGACGGCGACCCGAACGCGATCCGCTTTCCCCGTGGCCTGTCCAAGGCGTCCGATCTGGCGAAGCACCGCTACGACTTCTCCTTCTCCGGACTCAAGACCGCCGTCGCCCGCTGGGTCGAGCGCTGCGAGGCCGATGGCGTCGAGGTGCCGGTGGCCGATGTGGCGGCGAGCTTCCGCGAGGCCGTCGTCGACGTGCTCGTGACGAAGGCGCTGGCGGCGTGCGACGATCTCGGGGTCCCGCGGCTGCTGCTCGGCGGGGGCGTCATCGCGAACCGCAGGCTGCGCGAGGTCGCGCTCGCCCGTGCCGAGAAGGCGGGAGTGACGGTGCGCATCCCGCCGCTGTCGCTGTGCACCGACAACGGCGCCATGATCGCGGCGCTCGCCGCAGAGCTGATCTCCTCTGGTCGGCGGCCGTCGACACTCGCCTTCGGCGCCGACTCGACTCTCCCTGTCACGGAGATCCAGGTGGCCGAGCGCTCATGACCACACCGGACGACGGGCTGCGTGCCCGTATCGAAGGACCCAGCGGCGAGGTCGAGCGGCCGGCGGGGTCTGCTCGTCTCCCCGGCGCCAGACGTGACGCGTACACGAAGCTGCCCACCGGGCCGGTGACCGTGGAGCCGGTCGTCGCCAGCGGGCCGCACCTCGAAGACGAGGGCGACGAACGCGACGGGTGGGAGCCCTCGGCATCCCCCGTGGCCGTCGACGAGACGCGGCTCGCGCCCTGGGCGCTGCTCGCCGCGATCGTCTCGCTGTGCGCCTCGTTCTTCGTCGGCTGGGTGATCCCGGTCGCGGTGGTGGCCGTGATCGCGGCGATCATGTCGCTGCGGCGTCCGGCCGAGAGCAGAGCCGTCGCGACGTGGGCCCTCGTGCTCGGCCTCGCGGCGACGACATACAGTCTGGGCTGGCTGGTGTGGGCCGGTCTGCAGTTCGAGAGGTTCGGGTAGCGGATGCTCGACGCCGACCGGACATCGATGTCATCAGGGGGGCCGATGCCGCACGATCATGACGGCGAGGAGCGTCGTGCGCTCCAGCGCAAGGCGTATGGCCGCGAGGCGTCGCTCACGGATGCCGAGGCTCGGCGTCTGCACGAGCTCGAGCACGCCCTCCGCGAGAGCGCCCGCCCCGAGGCCACGGCGGAGCGTTCCGCGCGGACGGCGGTCCCCGACAGGGGTGGGGCGGACGGGGCCCGCCTGGACGGGGCCCGTCTGGACGGCATGCGGACGGGCGAGGCGCAGCCTCCCGTTCCGCGGGGAGTCGTCGACGAGGAGAGCACCGCAGCGGCGCCCGTGGCCGAGGAGCCCGTGACCGAGAGCGTGGCAGGTGAGGCGGCGCCGGGTATCTGGACGACCTTGCGGTCGCACTGGAAGCCCGTGGCCGTTGCGTCCGCCGTCCTGCTGGCGATCGGACTCGGCGCGGGTTGGGCGCTGTTCTCTCCGCGTGCGAGCGACATCCCGCTCAGCGCGGAGGAGGTGGAGCGCAAGCTGGAGCTCTACACGGCGCAGAAGTTCGACGACGGCTCGCTGCGCGCGGTCGCGCGCGATGGAGACGCCCTCGTCTGGTTCGCCACCAAGAGCGCGCCAGAGCCGCAGTCGTGCCTGACCCTCGATGTGGGGGAGCAGTCCTCCATCAACTGCGTCTCGGACGAGGAGTTCGGGACGTTCCCGCTGAACGCGTCGATCTCGGTGCCGTCAGATAGCGAAGACCAACCGGGAAGCGAAACCAGCGTCAATGCTGTAGGCATGCTGTCCACGTCCGGCGAGGTGATGGTCGCGATCAACCGTTGGGACTATGTCGCCTCGATGCTCGATCAGTTCGAGGGTGAGGAGAAGGTGCGCGCGCAGGAGCTCATCGACGAGGGGTACCAGCCGGGGATGTCCCTGATCGGACACTTCCGCGGAGAGCCCGTGTGGGTCGCCGACCGCTTCACCGACACGGGCTCGATGGAGAGATGCCTGATCGTCGACGTCGTGGACGCATCGAAGTGCGCCGCACCGGACAACAGCGGGAATCAGGCGCCGATCCGGCTGAGCTCCGGCGACGCGGACGACTCGCCGTGGTCGCTCACAGTGGAGTTCACCGGATGGGGCATGCCCTATCTGACGATCACCGAGGGTCCGACCGGCGGATCGCTCGTGGTCATCGACACCGAGTCGGGGGATCCGATCGAGGTCCAGGTTCCCGTGGACCCGGCGGGCTGACTAAGCCGCAGACACCCGGTCGGCGAGGATCGCCAGACGCTCGTCACCGATGCGGGTGAGGATCAGCGTCGCCGACTCCGAACCCTTCAACGCGAGCTTCCTGCGGAAGGCCGCAGGGTCGACGTCCATGCCGCGCTTCTTGATCTCCAGGGTGCCGATTCCGTTCCTCTTGAGCACCGCACTGATCGCCTTGGGATTGGCGGGCATCGTCTCGCGCACGCGGAACGACTGCACGAACGGACTCGTGAGCGCGGCATCCGAGGTGAGGTATGCGATGCGCTCGTCGAGCATGCCCGCCTCCAGGCTGCGGGCGACATCGCCGATGAGCCGTGCACGGATGACGGCTCCGTCCGGTTCGTGCAGGAAGACGCCGAGCGGGCGCACCGGCGCGTCCTCGGCGTCGGCGCCCGCGGTGAGCTCGTAGGAGCGCTCGCCGCGGATGAGGAGCGCCGCTCTGCGCACGCCCTCTCTGGCGAGGACGCCGGTCCAGACCACGAGCTCCACGACGCTGCCGTCGGCGCTCACCCACTGGGCCTCTGCGTCGGCGGGGAGGCTGTCGCGATCGTGCGCGGGGCCGAGCTTGATGCCGGTCGGCGTGCGCGATGCCACGTCGAAGGCCCAGTCCAGCGACGGTGAGTAGTCGTCGGCCGAGACGCGGCGGGTCTCGCTGTGCCCGGAGGTGCGTCGCGCGGGGTCCATCCAGATCGCGCGAGCGGCGGGCGCGGTCGCCGTGCTCAGCTCCCGGTACGCATCCTCCGCCGTGCTGTGGCGCACGTCCGATCCGAGCGGCGCGAGGTTGTACGCGGCGATCGCGGCTGTGACCTCGTCGGCGTCAACGGCCGTGACCTCGAGTCCTGCCCCGGCGAAGGCGAGGGCGTCGCCGCCGATTCCGCAGCCGAGATCGGCGACGCTCGTCAGACCGGCGCTGCGGATGCGCTGGGCGTGCCGTGCGGCGACCCCCAGTCTCGTCGCCTGCTCGAGGCCGGCGCGGGTGAACAGCATCCGCTCGGCGAAGTCACCGAACTTCGTCCGTGCCCTGGCGCGCAGGTGGGCCTGCCCCACGACCGCCGAGACGAGGTCGGGGGAGTGGCCCGCAGCGCGCAGCCGCGACACCGCCCTGGCGACCTCGCCCGTCGACTCGATCGGCCCGAGGGCGTCGAGGAGCTCGATTCCGTCGGGGGTGAGCAGGGCGCGCAGCTCGGACATCTCCACCCGTTCAGCTTAGGTCGTGCCCGGCTGGCACTCGCATTGCATGAGTGCCAGCTGAGCGCTTAGACTGGATTAGCACTCTCGGGTTGAGAGTGCGAACAAGTCTTTCGTGTCAGCGTCAAGAAAGAAGAGGTAGACCGTGTCGGTTTCCATCAAGCCGCTCGAGGACCGCATCGTCATCAAGCAGGTCGAGGCCGAGCAGACCACCGCGAGTGGCCTGGTCATCCCCGACACCGCCAAGGAGAAGCCCCAGGAGGGCGAGGTCGTGGCCGTGGGCCCCGGCCGCATCGATGACAACGGCAACCGCGTCCCGCTCGACGTCGCCGTGGGCGACCGCGTGCTCTACAGCAAGTACGGCGGCACCGAGGTGAAGTTCGGCGCAGACGAGTTCCTCGTCCTGTCGGCTCGCGACGTCCTCGCGGTCGTCGTCCGCTGATCCAGCGCACATCGCAGAGGGGGTTCGGATGCTTCGGCATCCGAACCCCTTTCGCATGTCCGGAGCGGCCACGCGGCGATCGATTCCTGCCGAACCGCGGTCGTGGCGCGTGAACGCGCGCTTGGCCTGCGCCCACGGGCATAGGGTTGTGCGGTGACCCCTGACGCTCCCGCCCGCACCGGCCAGACCGCGGGGGCCGTCTACGCCGTCGCCGCCTACCTGCTCTGGGGCGTGCTGCCGCTGTACTTCCTGCTGCTGGTGCCCACGGGTGCGTGGGAGGTCGTCGCCTGGCGTGTGCTGCTGTCTTTCGTCTTCTGCCTGATCCTGCTCACCGTCACACGTGGATGGACGGCCTTCGGCGTCATCATCCGGCAACCGAAGCTGCTCGGACTCACGGCGCTCGCGGGCCTGCTGATCTACGTGAACTGGCAGGTGTTCGTCCTCGGCACCCTGAACGACCGGGTCGTGGAGACGAGCCTCGGCTACTTCATCAATCCGATCACCACGGTGCTGCTGGGCGTCTTCGTGCTGCACGAGCGGATCCGCCGGATGCAGTGGGCGGCCATCGGCATCGCCGCCGTCGCGGTGATCGTGATCGTCGTCGCCTACGGGGAGTTCCCCTGGATCGCGCTCTCGCTCACCGCGTCCTTCGGCATCTACGGACTCATCAAGAAGAAGATCGGACCGGCGGTGGATGCCGTGAGCGGTCTGACCCTCGAATCCTTCTGGCTCATCCCCATCGCGATCGTGCAGCTCATCCTGGTGGCCTTCACCCCCGCAGGCATCACCATGGGGGCGAACGGCGTCCCCCACGCACTGCTGCTGGGCTTCGCCGGCGTCGCGACGGCGGTGCCGCTGCTGCTGTTCGCGGCGGGGACGCGACGGATCGACCTCACCCTCATCGGGATGATCCAGTTCATCACCCCGATCATGCAGTTCGTGATCGGCGTCGCCTTCCTGCATGAGGAGATGCCTCCCGCACGCTGGGCCGGCTTCATCCTCGTCTGGATCGCGATCGGCGTGTTCGTGGCCGACCTTCTCCTCGCGGGGCGGCGGGGCCGTGGAAGCGGACCTGCAGAACTCGTCTGAACCTCGGGTGCATCGACGGCGGTACCCGGTGCCGGATCGTTAACGCACCGAAACCTAAGCACCCACTACGCGCTCCTGCCACGCTCTAGGGTTAGAGCACCCGACTGTGGTCACAATCCACGTTCAGTTACGCAAGGGAGCATCATGAACGCACTGAAGGGCTCGCGCACAGCGAAGGTCTTCGCGGGGATCGCGCTGGTCAGCGCATCCGCACTCGTCATCTCGGGCTGCGCGAGCAGCACGCCGTCCGACTCCGGCGACGGCGGCAGCAAGCCGTCCGCGGATCTCACTCTCAAGCTCGGGTCGCTGCTGCCGCAGACCGGCGCCCTGGCCTTCCTCGGTCCGCCCATGGAGTCGGGCGTCGGCCTCGCCGTCAAGGAGATCAACGACGCCAAGGCCGGCATCACCATCGACCTCACCGCCGAGGACGAAGGCGACACCGACACCAAGGCCTACGAGACCTCGATCACCAAGCTGCAGGGTGCAGGCGTGTCCGCCATCGTCGGCGCTGCGGCGTCCGGCGTCTCGAAGCTCATCCTCGACGGCAACGTCGCGGCGGGCATCCTCCAGATCTCGGCCTCGAACACCTCCCCCGACTTCACCACGTGGGACGACAAGGGCCTGTACTTCCGCACCGCCCCCAGCGACCTGCTGCAGGGCGAGGTGCTCGGAAACCTGATCGCCGAAGACGGTCACAAGACCCTCGGCATCATCTACCAGAACGACGCGTACGGCACCGGCCTCAACGACGCCATCAAGAAGACGTTCGAGGGCACCGGCGGCAAGGTCGTCGCCGAGGCGTCGTTCAACGTCGGCGACGCGCAGTTCGACGCACAGGTCGAGACCATCAAGGCGCAGAACCCGGACGCCGTCGCCATCGTGTCCTTCGACCAGTTCAAGACGATCGCCCCGCTGCTGGTGAACGCCGGCATCACGGCCGACAAGTTCTACATGGTCGACGGGAACCTGTCCGACTACGGCACCGACATCCCCGTCTCGCTCGAGGGCGCACAGGGCACCAAGGCCGGCCCCAAGCTCGCCGACGACTTCACGAAGCGTCTGCAGACCTTCTGGACGGGCGAGGGCAATGCCGAGGTGAAGGACTTCACCTACGCGGGTGAGGCGTACGACGCTGTCGTGCTCGTGGCTCTCGCGTCGCTCGCCGCCGGCTCCACCAAGGGCGCCGACATCGCGGCGAAGATGCAGGAGGTCTCGGGCGGCTCCGGCGACGGCGAGAAGTGCACGACCTTCGCCGACTGCGCCAAGATCATCAACTCCGGCAAGGTGGCCGACTACGACGGCTACTCCGGCGAGGTCACCTTCGATGAGAACGGCGACCCGCAGGGCGCCACGATCGGCATCTACAAGTACGGCGCGGACAACACCATCACCCGCACCAACTGATATCGCCGAGAAGGCCCCGGATGCTCGCATCCGGGGCCTTCTCCGTGCCCGGCGCGTTCGTCTCGTTCGCAGAGCGAGGAGCGCAGCGACGAGACGAACGCGCGTCAGGCGGCGTCGGTGCCCAGCGTGCCGAGGTAGAGTCCGATGACCTTGGGATCGTTCAGCAGGTCGCGCCCCGTGCCCTCGTACGCGTCCTTGCCCTGGTCGAGGACGTACCCGCGGTCGCAGATCTGCAGACAGCGACGGGCGTTCTGCTCGACCATGATCGTGGTCACGCCGGCCTTGTTGATGTCGGAGACGCGGATGAACGCGTCATCCTGTCGCACGGGGGAGAGGCCCGCAGACGGCTCGTCGAGCAGGAGCACCGACGGGTCCATCATCAGAGCGCGCGACATCGCGACCATCTGGCGCTCTCCACCCGACAGGGAGCCGGCGCGCTGCTTGAGCCGCTTGCCGAGCTCCGCGAAGATGCCGCTGACGAACTCGAGCCTCTCGGCATAGATCTTGGGGTTCTGGAAGAGCCCCATCTGCAGGTTCTCCTCGATGGTCAGCGAGGGGAAGACGTTGTTCGTCTGCGGCACGAAGGCCACCCCGCGTTTGACGAGCTTGTCGGCCTTGAGGCCGACGATGCTCTCGCCGTTCACGGTGATGTCGCCGGAGCGGACGTTCACCATGCCGAAGATCGACTTCAGCAGGGTCGATTTGCCGGCGCCGTTCGGGCCGATGATCCCGATCAGCTCACCCTGCCTGGCCACGAGATTCGCCCCGTTGAGGATGTTCACGCCCGGCAGGTACCCGGCATGGACGTCCTTCAGCTCGACGATCACCTTCTCATCGCTCATGCGCGACCCTCCTCGGGGGAATCGTTCTCTTCCACGGCGAGCTCCGCCTCGGCTTCAGCCTCGATCTTCTCGCGCAGCCGTGCGGCCGCGGCATCCTCCAGCACAGGGATGCGCCCGGTGACGGCTCCGAGGTCGAGGTCCTGGTGCGCGCCGAGGTAGGCGTCGACGACCGCGGGGTCCTCCATGACGTCCTCCGGCGGACCCTCCGCCACGACGCGCCCCTCGGCCATGACGACGACCCAGTCGGCGATGTGCCTGACCATGTGCATGTCGTGCTCGACGAAGAGCACGGTCATACCCTGCTCCTTGAGGTCGAGGATGTGGTCGAGCAGAGACTGGGTGAGGGCCGGGTTGACGCCGGCCATCGGCTCGTCGAGCATCACCAGGGTAGGGTCGCTCATCAGCGCCCGAGCCATCTCGAGCAGTTTGCGCTGACCTCCGGAGAGCGCCGCCGCGAAGTCCTTCTCCTTGGCGTCGAGCTTGAAGCGCGCGAGCAGCTCGCGCGCCTTCGTCTCGATCTCGGTGTCCTGCGAACGCCAGAGGAACGGGAAGAGCGAAGCCCAGAAGCCCTCGCCCTTCTGGTGCGGGGCGCCGAGCTTCATGTTCTCGAGCACGGTCAGCAGCGACAGGGATTTCGTCAGCTGGAACGTGCGGACCTGGCCCATCCGCGCGACCTTGAACGAGGGCACTCCCGCGAGGTTGTTCCCGTCGAACGACCAGGAGCCGCTGTTGGGGCGGTCGAACCCGCACAGCAGATTGAACAGCGTCGTCTTGCCGGCGCCGTTCGGCCCGATCAGGGCGGTGATGGCGCCGCGCGGGATCTCCACGTGGTCCACGTCGACCGCGGTCAGACCGCCGAAGCGGCGCTGCACCGCGTCGACCACGAGGATCGGATCGACCTTCGCGACGCCGGGCGCCGCAGGTCCCTTCGCGAGGCCCGTCGTCTTCGGACGGCGGATGCTTCCCGTCGCGGGGGCGGCGGACTCCGCGGAGCCCTCGGGGTTCAGTTCACTTGACAAAGGTCATCTCCCTCTTGTCTCCGAGGATGCCCTGCGGGCGGAAGATCACGAGCAGCATGAGCGCGACGCCGACGAAGATGAACACGAGCGTCGAGGCCTGGCTATCGGACATCGGAAGCACGCCGGCCTTCGCCATGCCGGGCAGCAGGTTCGCGAGGAACGCGAACACGACCCAGAACAGCACGGCGCCGAGGGTCGGTCCGAACACCGTGGCGGCGCCGCCGAGCAGCAGGATCGTCCACAGGAAGAAGGTGAGCGAGGTCGTGTAGTTGCCGGGCACGACGGCCGAGGGGAGCACGAACACGATGCCGCCGGCGGCGCCGATCACACCACCGACGACGAGCGCCTGCATCTTGTAGGCGAACACGTTCTTGCCGAGCGAGCGCACCGCGTCCTCGTCTTCGCGGATGCCCTTGAGCACGCGGCCCCAGGGGCTGCGCATCAGAGACCAGACCAGCAGGATCGACACGGCCAGCAGCAGGATGCCGAACACGCGGTTCCACAGGTCGTCGGCCGAGAACGTCCACGGGCCGAACCCGTAGGTGCCCTCGGGGAAGGGGTTCGCGTCGCGGAAGCCGCCGTTGTACTGGGCGAGTCCGTCTGCGGAGTTCGTCCACTCGTCGAACAGCTGAGTGGTGAACAGCAGCCGCACGATCTCTCCCGCTGCGATCGTCGCGATGGCGAGGTAGTCGGCGCGCAACCGCAGGGTCGGGATGCCGAGGAGCACGGCGAACAGGGCGCCGCCGGCCATGCCGATCAGCATGCCGAGCCACCAGGGGAGCCCGAACGAGAGCACGGAGATGGCGTAGCCGTAGCCGCCGATCGCCATGAACGCCGCCATGCCGAAGTTCAGCAGGCCCGCGTAGCCGAAGTGCACGGCCAGGCCCGTCGCCGCCAGGGCGTACGCGATCGTGACCGGGCTGATGAGGTAGACGGCGGTGTTGGAGAAGATGCTTCCGAAGTCCATGATCAGCCCAACCTTTCCTTGCGTCCGAGCAGACCCTGCGGCCTGACCAGGAGGATCACGATGAGCACGACGAGGGCGCTCGCGTACTTCAGGTCGGAGGGGATCCACAGGGTGGAGACCTCGACCGCGATGCCGACGATCAGCGAGCCGATGAGCGCGCCGAACGCGGTGCCGAGTCCGCCGAGCGTGATCGCGGCGAACATGAGCAGCAGCATCTGGGTGCCCATGTCCCACTTCACGCCGGGGCGGAAGTACGCCCACAGGATGCCGGAGATCGCGGCCAGCACACCGGCGACGACCCAGACGATCCGGACCACTCGGTCGACGTCGATGCCGGAGGCGGCAGCCAGCTGAGGGTTGTCGGAGATGGCTCTGGTCGCCTTGCCGATGCGGGTGCGGGTGAGGAAGTAGGCCACCGCGAGGATGGCGACGATGCTCACGCCCATCGCGATCATGTCGATGTACGACAGCGAGATCGGCCCGAGCTGGATCGGTGCGGGGCTCGCGCCGGGGAGCTGGTAGGTGCCGCCCCCGACGAAGTACTGGAAGACGTACCGCAGGGCCAGGGACAGGCCGATGCTGACGATCATCAGCTGCACGGTGCCGAGACCGCGATGGCGGAGCGGGCGCCAGACCGCGGCATCCATGCCCCAGCCGAACAGGCCGCCTCCGACCACCGCGGCGATGAGCCCCGCCCACAGGGGGAGGTGCCAGAAGGTGGTCGTGACCATGGCGAGCAGTCCGCCCCAGGTGACCATCTCGCCGTGCGTGAAGTTCGACATGCGCGTGGTGCCGTAGATCAGCGCCGCGCCCATCGACGCCAGCGCGAGCAGCAGTCCGAAGTTGAGCCCTCCGACGAGTCGGGAGAAGAGCTGATCCCAGAAGGAGACGGTTATCCGCTCTCCCTCGCCGAGGAAGAGGTTCATGATCTTCGTGCCGGTCAACCCGAACTCGACCTCGAACGACGCCGTCGTCCCCGCGATGGGCTGCGTGCCCTCGGGGAGCTGCGCGGCGTCGACGATCACGCCTTTCGGCAGCGTGTCCTCGTCGACGGTGAGCGTGTAGGTGGCCTTCTCGGGCACATACAGCCGCCACTTGCCGTCGGCATCCGTCTTGGTCTCGCCGTCGAAGCCCTTGCCCTTGATGGTCATGACCACATCGGGTACGGGCTTGTCATCGAAGGTGATGACACCGGCGAAGTAGAAGTCTGTGATCTCCTGGCCGTCGTCTGTCGTGTCGGCCGATGCCGTGGCCGGAGGCTGCAACCAGAGGAACGCGATGGCGAGGAGTGCGCCGAGCAGCACCACGATCCATCGGGTTCCGCTCCGTCTCGCCGTGATCGTCAGACTCACAGATCCTCCAGCCCCAGTACGCAGGCGATGACGGAGTTGTTCATCAGCCTTGATGTACGACGGTATGAGCGTAATGTGTCGGTTCTGTTTCAGCCAAGGCACGATCTGCTCACGGCGCGCCGCCCGTGTCGTCCGACGATGCGGCTGCGGCCTCGGAATCCCCGTCCTCCTGCGGAGAAGCGGGGAATATCTCCAGCCGCGACACGCTTAGAATTGGTACACGCCGCCGCCCCACCACGCGCCCCGCAGGAGGACAATCCATGGACCAGCACGATCCCTTCGGTTTCGTCGGACTCACCTACGACGATGTGCTGCTCCTCCCGGGGCACACCGATGTGATCCCGAGCGAGGCCGACACCTCCTCGCGCATCACGCGCCGGATCTCGGTCGCGACCCCGCTGCTCTCCAGCGCGATGGACACCGTGACGGAGTCGCGCATGGCGATCGCGATGGCGCGCGAGGGAGGCATCGGCATCCTGCACCGCAACCTGTCGATCGCCGACCAGGCCGCGCACGTCGACCGCGTCAAGCGCAGCGAGTCGGGCATGATCACCGACCCGATCACCACGACGCCGGACGCGACGGTCGAAGAGGTCGACGCGCTGTGCGCGAAGTACCGCATCTCGGGCCTCCCCGTGGTCGACCCCGACGGCAAGCTCGTCGGCATCATCACCAACCGCGACATGCGGTTCGTCTCCGGCTTCGAGCGTCAGACGACCTTCGTCAAGGACGTCATGACCAGCGAGAACCTCGTCACCGCTCCGGTCGGCGTCGCGGCGGGCGAGGTCATCGCGCTGTTCGCCCGTCACCGGGTGGAGAAGCTGCCGCTCATCGACGCGGACGGCACGCTCGCCGGTCTCATCACCATCAAGGACTTCGACAAGAGCGAGAAGTACCCGCTCGCGACCAAGGACGACCAGGGCCGGCTGCGCGTCGGCGCCGCGATCGGATTCTTCGGCGACGCGTGGGAGCGCGCAGAGGCGCTGCGCGACGCGGGAGTCGACGTGCTCGTGGTCGACACCGCCAACGGCCAGTCCCAGGGCGTCATCGACCTGGTCCGCCGCCTGAAGGCGGACGAGTCGTTCGCGCACATCGACGTCATCGGCGGCAACGTCGCCACCCGCGAGGGCGCTCAGGCGCTCGTCGACGCAGGGGTGGATGCGGTCAAGGTCGGCGTGGGCCCCGGGTCGATCTGCACCACGCGCGTCGTCGCCGGCGTCGGCGTCCCGCAGGTCACCGCGGTGTACGAGGCGTCGCTCGCCGCGCGCCCCGCGGGCGTCCCGGTGATCGCCGACGGAGGCCTGCAGTACTCGGGCGACATCGCGAAGGCCCTCGTGGCCGGTGCGGACGCCGTGATGCTGGGCTCGCTGCTCGCGGGCACCGACGAGTCGCCGGGCGAGATCGTCTTCCAGTCGGGCAAGCAGTTCAAGCAGTACCGCGGCATGGGCTCGCTCGGAGCGATGCAGACCCGCGGCAAGCAGACCTCGTACTCGAAGGACCGCTACTTCCAGGCCGACGTGCCCAGCGACGACAAGCTCATCCCCGAGGGCATCGAGGGTCAGGTCCCGTACCGCGGCCCGCTCTCGGCCGTCGCCTACCAGCTGGTCGGCGGCCTGCGTCAGTCGATGTTCTACGTCGGTGCGCGCACGATCGAGGAGCTCAAGGCCCGTGGCCGTTTCGTCCGCATCACCGCGGCCGGCCTCAAGGAGTCGCACCCGCACGACGTGCAGATCGTCGTCGAGGCGCCGAACTACAAGAAGTGAGCCCGGCGTAGGCGCGAGAAGGGGGCGGATGCTGCGGCATCCGCCCCCTTCTGCGTCCCCGGTTCAGTGCGCGAGCGCCGGCTCCGTCTCGACGGCCTCGGCGGCGGCGGCGTCCGTCGACTTCCCGGACGGGAGCCACAGCGCGATCACCGTCGCCGCGAACAGCACGGCGGCTCCCGTGAACACGGCGGGCTTCGCGGCGTCCACGTAGAGGTCGGGCGTCAGTTGGCCGCCCGCTCCGACGAAGATCGCGGTCATCACCGCGGTGCCGAGTGCGACGCCGAGCTCGCGGATGGTCGAGT
This sequence comes from Microbacterium sp. NPDC057944, assembly GCF_042887445.1. Classification (NCBI taxonomy): domain Bacteria; kingdom Bacillati; phylum Actinomycetota; class Actinomycetes; order Micrococcales; family Microbacteriaceae; genus Microbacterium; species Microbacterium sp. NPDC057944. Next base: position 1,494,591 of record NZ_JBHVPJ010000002.1, on the reverse strand, counting down.
TGACGCCCGATGCCTTGGCGTGGTCGACGAGTCCGAGGGTCGCGAGCAGCGCCGTCGCCGACGGGGCGAAGACGAGTCCCATCCCGATGCCCGCGAGGATGAACGGGGCGATCAGGTTCGGGTACTGCAGGTCGGGGGCGGTGATCTGCGCGATCCATGCGAGGGCGACGCCCTGCAGCAGCAGGCCGGGCACGAGCAGCGCGCGCGTGCCGACGCGAGGGGCGATCATGCCGGCGAGCGGGGCGACGAACATCGGGGCCAGCGTCCAGGGCGTGGTCTGCACCGCGGCCTCCAAGGGGGTCGACCCCTGCACGACCTGCAGGTACTGGATGAGGATGAACACCGAGCCGAAGGTGCCGAAGCTGAAGGCGAAGCCGACCACGTTCGTGATCGAGAAGGAGCGGTCGCGGAACAGGCGCAGCGGCACCAGCGGGGCCTTCGCGCGCATCTGCCAGATCACGAAGGCCACGAGCAGCACCGTGCCGAGCGCCAGCTCGAGGATCACGCCGAGGGAGTCCCAGCCGTCGTCGTTGCCGCGCACGATCGCGTGGACGAGAGCGAGGACGCCGGATGCCGCGAGCACGGCTCCGGGGATGTCGATGCGGGAGCGGGCGCCGAAGTCGTTGCGGAGCACGAGCAGTGCGAGCGGGATGGCGACGATCGCGACGGGGATGTTGATCCAGAAGATCGCCTGCCAGTTCCAGCCCTCCATGATGGCGCCGCCGACGAGCGGCCCGACCGCGACTCCGAGTCCGGAGACGCCGCCCCAGATCCCGATGGCGAGCGGGCGACGCGATGCGGGGACGGCCCCGGTGAGGAGCGCGAGCGAGAGGGGCATCACCGCTGCGGCCCCGAGGCCCTGGACGGCACGGGCGGAGATGAGCTGGCCGGGGTCGGAGCTGAGGGCGGCGAACAGGGAGCCGGCGCCGAAGAGGGCGATGCCGATCGCGAAGACGGTGCGGCGGCCGAACCGGTCGCCGAGAGCGGAGGCGATGAGGATCGCGCCGGCGAACGCGAGGGCGTAGGCGTTGACGAACCACTGCAGCTCCTCGACGCTCGCGCCCATCTCCTGGTGCAGCACGGGGAGGGCGTTGGTCATGACGAGGTTGTCGAGCGTGGCCATGAACATCGGGAGGGATGCCGCGGCGATGACGAGCGCGACCGGGCGACGCCTGATCGCGGAGGTGGGCTGAGACATGATGCTCCAGTTGTAATTGAATGATTACTTGTCCTGGAAGCAATGTAGTAATCGAATGATTACAAAGTCAAGTGATTCGCTGATAACCTTTCGACATGACCTCAGCCGCCGCATCCGACGTCCTCTCCGACGACTCGGGCAGGCGACTCTCCTCGGAGGAGCGGCGCGCGCAGATCGTCCAGGCGGCGCTCGCGGTGTTCGGCGCGCGTGGCTACGAGGGCGCGAAGACCGACGAGGTCGCTCGGGCGGCCGGCGTGAGCCAGCCCTACGTCGTCCGCCTCTTCGGCTCGAAGGAGAACCTCTTCCTCGCCGCAGTGGAGGAGGCGCTCGCCCGACTGCTGACGTCGTTCCGCGCCGCCCTCGCCCGCGAAGACGACGACCTCCCCGCGGGCAAGCGCATCGGCGAGGCGTACGTCGACCTCATCGAGGTGCGCGGACTCCACCAGACCCTCGCGCACTCGTACCTGCTCGGCAGCCACCCCGTGATCGGCCCTGCCGCGCGCCGAGGGTTCGCGCAGGTCTGGCGCTTCTTCCGCGACGAGGTGGGGCTCGACGCCGATGAGGCGAGGGCGTTCTTCGCCGAGGGCATGCTCATCAGCACCATGATCGGGCTCCGTATCGTCGACGACTACGGCTCCGACCCGCAGATCACCGAGCTGTTCCGTTCCTGCTTCCCGAGCGAGCTGCCGCACGTGCTCGACGTGCTCCCGCGCGGCGCCGAGCGCTGGTGACGGCGGGCCCTGCGCAGACGAAGAGCGGGACGGACGCCACGGCATCCGTCCCGCTCTTCGTGGAGACGACTCAGCTGCAGGTGTAGGTGACGCCGTTGACGTCCCACACTCCGGGGCCGAGGTCGGAGCACATGGAGAACAGGCTCGAGAACAGCATCACGATCACGATGAAGCCGATGATCTCGACGATGGTGAGGATGAGGCCGACCCAGAACCCCGCGGTCGCGAGACCCGTCGGCGCACCGGCCTTCTTCAGCTTCGAGCGGGCCACGAGGCTCAGGATCATGCCGACGAGCGGCAGGACGAAGGCGAGGATGAGCCCGACGATCGACAGGGTGCGGCCGGGGACCGGCGCCGTGGCGGGGTAGCCCTGGGGTGCGGCGGGGTAGCCGGGAGCGGAGTACCCCGGTGCGGCTGGTGCGGCGGGGGCCGCGTACCCGGCCGGGCCGGGTGCGGGAGGCACGGGGAACCCACCGTCCTGAGCGGGTGGCGGCGTGGAGGAGGGCGGCTGGTTCTGCGGGTCCGGGGTCGACATGGATCGCTCCTTGATCTGGGGTGGAAAATCCGTCAGTCCGAGCGTAGCGACTGCGCGGAGCGGGCCACCACCGGTTCGTGCGAGCGGCTCGCGCGCCGAGCATCCCTCCCATATGCCCGTATGCCAGAATCGTCATACCCCGCTCGCCCTTTCCCGCGTCACGGTGATGAAGGCACCAGGATGCAGCGCCGTTCCCCACGGCAGGGAATCTCCCCAAGGAGAGCTGAATGACAACCGAGACCCCCACTCGCGTCCTCGTCGTCGATGACGACGCCGACGTCGCGCTGCTCGTCAAGACCGTGCTCGAACGACGAGCCGGCTGCATCGTCGACCTCGCCGCCGACGGTCGCGAGGCCGTCGAACGCGTCGCGACGATACGCCCCGACGTGGTCGTGACCGACATCGAGATGCCCGGACTCAACGGACTGGAGCTCCTCGCGGAACTGCGCCGCTCCGCTCCCGCGATCCCGGTGCTGGTGATGACCGCGCACGTGTCCGTCGAGTACGCGGTCTCGGCGCTCCGCGCGCAGGCCGACGAGTTCCTCACCAAGCCCCTCGACAACGTCCGCCTCGTCGAGTCGGTCCAGCGCCTGGCCGTCGAAGGTCGTCGCCGGCGTGAGGCCGAGCGGCGCAGGGAGGTCGTGCTCGCCGTCGGCGCGCACCCCGACGACGTCGAGATCGGCATCGGAGGGCTCCTCGCCGCGCACGCGGCGGCCGGAGACGAGATCACGATCCTGACGCTCTCGCGCGGAGCACGGGGAGGGGATGCCGACAGCCGCCAGCGGGAGTCGCTGGCAGCCGCGGACATCCTCGGCGCACGGCTGTTCCTGCACGACCTCGTCGACACCGAGATGTCGGGCGGAGGATCGACGGTGCGCCTCATCGAAGAGGTGGTCCAGGAGATTCAGCCCACCATCGTGTACACCCACTCGCCGCACGACCGGCACCAGGACCACCGCGCGGTGAACGAGGCGACCGCCGTCGCGACCCGCGCCGTGGGGACCGTCGCCTGCTACCAGAGCCCCTCATCGACGATCGACTTCCGTCCGACGCGGTTCGTCCGCATCGACGGCTACGTGGAGCAAAAGCTGCGTCTGCTGGCGTGCTTCGACTCGCAGACGGCGAATCGCGACTACCTCGCACCGGACTTCGTCCGCGCGACGGCGCGGTACTGGTCGCGGTTCGGCGGCGGACTGGCGGTCGAGCCGCTGGAGATCGTCCGGGAGACCGCGGCCTTCGTGGGCGCCCACGAATTCGTGCGACAGGAAGGCTGACATGCCCCGTGTACTCGTGACGGGAGCCGGAGGGCCGGCGGGAGTGGTGGTGATCCGCTCGCTCCTGAAGCGCCCGGAGCTGACCGTCTTCGCGGCCGACATGGACGGCTGGGCCGCAGGGCTCTACCTCGTCCCCGTCGAGCAGCGGCGACTGGTGCCCCCCGGCCGGGCGGAGGAGTTCGTGCCCGCCCTTGCGCGACTGGTCGAGGACGACGCGATCGACGTGGTCGTGTCGACCGTGGACGTCGAGCTCATCGCGCTTTCCGAGCGCCGCGATGAGCTGGCCCCCGCCGTCCTCGCGGCGCCGTCCGCCGACACGCTGGAGGTCTCCCTCGACAAGCTGCTGCTCGCCGAGAGATGCGCAGACACGGGGCGCGCTCCCCGGACCGTGCTCGCCGGCCCCGCGGCGCAGGCCGTTGACTGGGAGTTCCCCGTCTTCGCGAAGCCCCGCCAGGGGGCGGGCAGCCGCGGCATCCGGCTCGTCCCCGACCGGGCGGCGCTCGATGCGCTCCCCGTCGACGAGGGGCTCATCGTGCAGGACTTCCTCCCCGGGGAGGAGTACTCCGTCGACGTGATCGCGGATGCCGCGGGGCAGGTCGTGGCCGCGGTGCCGCGCACCAGGGCCCGCGTCGACTCCGGGGTCGCGATCGCCGGCCGCACGGTGCACGACCCGGAGCTGGAGGAGACCGCGTCGGCGATCGCGAAGGCCATCGGACTCGTCGGCGTCGCCAACGTGCAGCTGCGCCGTGGCCGCGACGGGCGCGCCATGCTGCTCGAGGTCAACCCGAGGTTCCCCGGCGCGCTGCCGCTGACGATCGCCGCGGGCGTCGACATCCCGTCGCTCGTCGTCGACCTGTTCCTCGGCCGCGAGCTGCCGGCGAGCGTGCCGTTCCGCGAGGTCGCGTTCGTGAGATTCCTCGAGGACATCATCGTGGAGATCGACGAGGTGCTGGTCTCCGATCACGCGGGGCACCAGGAGGAGCTGTGAGCGACGTCCTGCTCCGGGGAGACCATCACGTCCATTCGACGTTCTCGGATGACGCGGTCTCCACTCCGGAGGAGAACGTCGCCGCGGCCGTGTCCGCGGGGCTCACGACCCTCCGCCTCGTCGACCACGTCCGCCGCGACACCACCTGGGTTCCCGAGTACCTCTCCGCGATCACGGCGCTCCGCGTGCCGGAGGGGCTCACCGTGCTCACCGGCGTGGAGGCGAAGGTGCTCGACGCGTCCGGGCGCCTCGACATCCCCGTTCTCCCGACCGGCGTCGACCGCATCCTCATCGCCGACCATCAGTACCCCGGCGTCGACGGACCGCTGAGCCCGAGTGACGTGCGCGAGCGGATCTCCGGCGGATGGGCGCCCCGCGACGTGCTCGACCAGTTCACCTCGTCGTTCATCGCGGCCATGGAGCGGCACCCCGGCAACCAGCTCGCCCACTGCTTCTCCCTGCTGCCCAAGATCGGCCTCTCCGAGCAGGACCTCGGCGAGGAGGCTCTCGCGGCATGGGCCGAGACCGCCGCGCGGACGGACACGCTCGTGGAGGTCAACGAGAAGTGGGGATGCCCCGAACCGCGGACCCTGCGCGCCCTCCGTGCGGCGGGTGCGATGATCGTGGCCTCCACCGACAGCCATGAGGCGGCGACCGTCGGGCGCTACGAGCGGGTGCGTCGTCTGCTGGCAGAGGAGGCGGGGGAGTGACCGCCGACCTGACCTGGCTGCAGACCGCCGTCGTGATCCTGCTCCTCCTCTGCGTCCTCGTCGGCACCCTGCCCGTCATCAACACCGGACTGCAGTTCCTCTCGCTGCCTCTGCACGCATTCACGAACCACTACGGGAAGGCCGCGCCCTTCCACCCGAACGTGGCGGTCGTGATCCCCGCGTGGAACGAGGGCAGGGTCATCGGCCCCGCGATCGAGCGCCTGCTGCAGCTGGAGTACCCGGCCGAGCGCCTGCGCGTGTTCGTCGTCGACGACGCGTCCGACGACGACACCCCGGAGGTCGTGGCCGCCAAGGCCGCCGCTCACCCCGGACGCGTCGTCCATCTGCGACGTCAGGTCGGGGGAGAGGGCAAGGCCCACACCCTGAACCACGGTCTCGACGTCGTGCTCGCCGACGAGTGGACCGAAGCGGTGCTCATCATGGACGCCGACGTGATCTTCGCGAGGGATTCGCTGCGCAAGCTCACCCGGCACCTCGCCGACGAGAAGGTCGGCGCGGTGACCGCCTACATCGCCGAGGGCAGCCGCGACCGCAACTACCTCACTCGGTTCATCGCGGTCGAGTACATCATCGGGCAGCTCTCCGCCCGGCGGACGCAGAACGTGCTGGGCGCGATGGCCTGCCTCGCGGGCGGCGCGCAGCTGCACTCCAGGGCCAACCTCGAGGCCATCGGCGGGCGGATCCCCGCTGGCACCCTCGCCGAGGACACCATGACCACCTTCGAGGGCCAGCTCAAGGGCCGTCGTGCGGTGTTCGAGCCGCATGCTCGGGTGCTCGCCGAGGAGCCGCGCTCCATCGACGCCCTCTGGAAGCAGCGCCTGCGCTGGGCCCGCGGCAACGTGCAGCTCACGTCGATCTACCGCTCGCTGTGGTTCCGGCCGAGCAAGGAGCACGCGCTCGGCAGCTTCTCCTTCGGGCTCGCGTGGTTCACGATCCTGCTGCTCCCCGCGTTCATGCTCCTCGCGGCCGCGGCGCTCCTGGTGCTCCTGATCCTGCACAGCGACATCGCCGAGTTCGTGTTCCGCTTCATGTGGATCGCGGCGGCGTGCATCTACCTGTTCTCGATCCTCTTCTCGGTGCAGCTCGACCCGAAGACATCACGGCACGCCTGGCGGGAGGCGATCATGTTCCCGGGGCTCGGGGCGCTCCTGCTCATGCTGATCGCGCTGTTCCCCTGGGCGTTCGACGCGCTGATCCGCGCGCTCGGCGGGTCGCTCACCGAGCAGACCCGCTTCGCCTGGGCGGTGGTCTTCTTCCTCTGGGGGCCGATCTCGATGCTCGGCATCTGGCTCGCCCGCGCGGTGGAGCCGCTGCCCGGAGGCCGGTTCCTCGCCGGGCTGCTCGTGTACATCTGCGGGTACGGATCGCTCCTGTGCGCGGTCACCGTGGATTCCTATCTCAAGGAGTGGCGCCGGGCCGACGCCACCTGGATCAAGACCGAGAAGATCGGGCGGGTCGACTCATGACCGGGATGCCGAACGAGAACGACGAGCGCGAGGAGATCGCGCGCGACGCCGAGAAGGAGCGGATGCTGGTGCCGCAGGCGCTGATCGCACTGGGCGTCGTCGTCGTCATCGTGATCGTCAGAGAGCTGTTCCTCCGATGAGCGCGCGACGTCTGGCGCTCGTCGTGGAGGACAGCGAGGATCAAGCGGCACTGCTGCGCCGGCACCTGGAGCGCGAGGGGTTCGAGGTCTTCGTGGCGAAGGACGCCGAGACCGCCATCGCCGCGTTCGATGAGATCGAGCCCGTCATCGCCGTCCTCGACCTGCTTCTCCCCGGCATCTCCGGTCAGGAGTGTGCGCGTCAAGTGCAGCGGCGCTTCCCCGAGTGCTTCCTCGTGATCAGCTCGGTCCTCGACGCGGCGGACTACCCGCCGGCGGACGCCGCGCTCCCGAAGCCGATCATCGGCGCCGATCTCCGCGAGCTCGTCCGGAGGATCGGGCGGTGAGCGAGCTGACCGCGACGGAGAAGGGGTGGCGCCGGTTCTTCGACGACCCCTCGCCGCTCGTCAAGCAGGCGCCGACGACCATCGCGGTCCTCGTCGCCGCCGTGCTCATCGCGATCATCCCGAGCTTCCCTCTCACGAGCGTCGCGGCGGCGATCGCCGGCATCGCGGTCGTGATGGCGACCACCGCCCTCGCCGTCGTCCTCAGCATCCGGCATGTGCACGAGGGCTGGGTCGTGCTCCTCATCCCGATCATCGACATCCTCGGGATCGGCCTGCTGCGAACCGGCACCGGAGGCGCCTCGTCGCTGTTCTCCTCACTGGTGCTCCTGCCGGTCGTCTGGATCGCGGCGGCCCCCGGCATCCGTCACGTGTTCATCGTGGCGATCTTCACCTCGATCGCCCTGCTCATGCCGTACCTGACCTCGCCGCCGCCCGACACGGTGTCGTGGCTGCGCGGCGTGATCGGGCCCCTCGTCTTCGCGGCCGTCGGCGCCCTCGTCAACGAGCTGTCGCGGCAGCAGCGGCTGCGCATCGCGCAGGCCGAGCGTCTGGTGGCCGAGCGCACCGAAGCCCTCGCCGAGAACCTCGCCATGGTCGAGCAGCTCCGTGCGAGCGAGGCCCAGTACCGCACGCTTCTCGACTCCTTTCAGAGCCTGTGGCAGTCGATCACCGCCCAGGCCGTCATCGCGACAGACCTCGACGGGAAGATCGTCGAATGGAACCCCGGCGCGGTGCGCCTGCTCGGGTTGACCCCCGCGGAGGCGCTCGCCGACGTGCGGGTCGACCGCTTCTTCCCCGCCTCCTCGCTCTCGACGTTCGAGGACTGCCCCGCCACCGCTCCCGCAGGCCACGCCCCCGGACTCCCCGAGGGGCTGCGGCGCCTCTTCGCAGCGGCCGACACCGACCAGTTCGTCGAGGCCGACCTCGACGTCAGGACGGCCGGGGGTTCGTCGGTCCCCGCCCGCCTGACCGTCACGGCGCACCGCGACGGCTCCGGCGTGCGACGAGGGTATCTGCTCGTCATCACCGACGAGACGAAGGCCGTCGAGGTCGCCCGCATGAAGGACGAGTTCGTGGGGATGATCTCGCACGAGCTGCGCACCCCTCTCAGCGCGATCATCGGGTTCCTCGATCTGCTGCAGAACGACCCGGGGCAGCCGCTGACCGCCGACCAGACCGAGTTCGTCACGGTGATCGAGCGCAATGCGAAACGGCTGCTGAACCTCGTCGGAGACCTCCTCTTCACCGCGCAGGTGGAGTCGGGCCGGTTCCCCCTGGAGAAGGCGGATGCCGACATCGGCGCCCTCGTCGTCTCCGCCGTGGCCTCGGCGCGGCCGCACGCGCAGCGCGAGGGCATCGAGCTCGCCGCGGAGATCCCCGTGGACTCCTTCCGGCTCGACGCCGACGCCGGCCGCATCGGGCAGGCGCTCGACAACCTGCTCTCCAACGCCATCAAGTTCACCCCGCGTGGCGGCAGGGTGACGGCGCGGGTCGAGCGAGGGGACGGCGTGATCCGGCTCTCGGTCGCCGACACCGGCATCGGCATCCCGGAGGACGAGCAGGGCATGCTCTTCACCCGCTTCTTCCGCGCGTCCAGTGCGACGAGGAACGCGGTGCCGGGCGTCGGGCTCGGGCTCACGATCACGCGTGCCATCGTGCTCGCGCACGGCGGATCGATGGACGTCAGCAGCCAGGAGGGGGTCGGCACGGAGTTCCGCATCACCCTGCCGCTCGCGCCCCGCACCGAGGCGCTGCGCCTGGGCTGAGGCGCCGGCGGCGCCCCCGTGTGTCGCGCCGTGACGGCGGGTGACCGCGGGTGACGCCGACCGTGCGGCGCCGCACGGCGCGCGGGTACCTTCGCCGCATGACTCTTCTCCAGGAACAGCTCTCGATCATCGCCGACGTCACCGCCGAGGAGCGCGCTCAGCGTCTCACCGCCGCGGGCACCGCGTGGAACGAGCGCATCGCCGCCGATGCGGGCGCGGCCGCTCTCACCTACAAGGTCACGGGTCGCGGCATCGGATCCGTGGCGACCGAGATCCGCGCGGGGAAGCACCGCTTCCTCGTCGACGAGCCGGGCGCCCTCGCCGGAGACGATGCGGCGGCGAGCCCGGTCGAGTACGCCCTGGGCGCGCTCGTCTCCTGTCAGGTCGTCGTCTTCCGCCTGTACGCCCAGGCGCTCGGGCTCACGATCGACGAGATCGAGATCACGGCCGAGGGCGACCTCGACGTGCGCAAGCTGTTCGGCATCGACGAGTCCGGTCGTGCGGGGTTCCACGACGTGCGCGTGCGGGTCGACATCACGGGCCCCGACACGGCCGAGCAGTACGAGGAGCTGCGCCGGGTCGTCGACGCGCACTGCCCCGTGCTCGACCTGTTCGCGAACCCGGTGCCGACCTCGGGCGCTCTCGTCTGATCGTCGCCGCGGAACCGAGCCGTCGCGGATGACGGGTGCGCCCGCACCGCACCCGCCGTCCGCGACGGTTCGCCGTGCGCCCCGAGTCCTGATAGCCTGGTCGGCTCGCCATGCGGGCGGAAGGACGGCCACGCACGGTGGGGTATATCGATGTCTCCGGCGTCTCATTGACGCTCCCAGACGGCAGACCGCTTCTCGATGAAGCGACATTCAGGGTCGGATCAGGCTCGACGAGCGCGCTGATCGGACCGAACGGCGCAGGCAAGACGACGATGCTGCGGATCATCCGCGGTGATCAGGCGGCGGATGACGGCGTCGTGACGATCGACGGCGGGCTCGGCGTGATGGACCAGTTCGTCGGCCACGGCGAGCCGGGGCAGACGGTGCACGAGCTGCTGGTGCGCGTGGCGCCTCGGCGCATCCGCGCGGCGGCCGAAGCCCTGGAGACCGCCGAGAACGCGCTCATCGAACGCGACGAGAACGACACGCAGATGGCGTACGCGACCGCGATCTCCGAGTACGCGGATGCCGGCGGCTACGAGCACGAGACGGTGTGGGACCAGTGCACCGTCGCGGCGCTCGGCGTGCCCTTCGAGCGGGCGCGGTACCGCGAGCTCACGACGCTCTCCGGCGGAGAGCAGAAGCGGCTCGCCCTCGAGGCCCTGCTCAGGGGGCCGGACGAGGTGCTGCTCCTCGACGAGCCGGACAACTACCTCGACGTGCCGGCCAAGCGCTGGCTCGAGGAGCAGCTGCGGCAGACGCCCAAGACGGTGCTCCTCGTGTCGCACGACCGCGAGCTGCTGGCGCGGGCGGCCGATCGCCTCATCACGCTCGAACCGGGCGGCGCCGGTGCGACGGCGTGGGTGCACGGAGGCGGTTTCGCGACCTACCACCAGGCGCGGAGCGACCGCATGGATCGGCTCGACGAGCTGCGCAGGCGGTGGGACGAGCAGCACGAGAAGCTGCGGATCCTGGTCGCGAACCTCAAGGTGAAGGCGTCGGCGAACGACGGCTTCGCGTCGAGATACCAGGCGGCTCAGACCAGACTCCGCAAGTTCGAGGAGGCGGGGCCTCCGGAGGAGCGTCCGCCGGCGCAGGACTTCGACATGCGGCTGCGGGGATCACGGACGGGCAAACGCGCGGTCGTGGCGACGGGGCTCGAGCTCACCGGCCTCATGCGTCCCTTCGACGCCGAGGTCTGGTACGGCGACCGGGTCGCGGTGCTGGGCTCGAACGGCTCGGGCAAGTCGCACTTCCTGAGGCTGCTGGCCCGAGGGGGCACCGACCCCGACCCCACGCTCGGCCATGTGACGTCGACGGGGGAGCAGCTGAGCGAGGTCGTCCACTCCGGGCAGGCGGTGCTCGGCGCGCGCGTCGTGCCTGGGCTGTTCGCGCAGACGCACGCGCATCCGGAGTTCGTCGGACGCACCCTGCTGGAGATCCTGCACCGCGGAGACGAGCGCAGATCGGGGATGCCGAGGGATGCGGCGAGCTCGGCGCTCGACCGGTACGGCCTCGTGCGGCAGGCCCAGCAGACCTTCGAGTCGCTGTCGGGCGGTCAGCAGGCGCGCTTCCAGGTACTGCTGCTGGAGCTCTCGGGTGCGACCCTGCTGCTGCTCGACGAGCCGACGGACAACCTCGACCTCGAGTCCGCTGAGGCGCTCGAGGATGCTCTCGCGCGGTTCGAGGGCACGGTGCTCGCGGTGACCCACGACCGCTGGTTCGCCCGCTCGTTCGACCGCTTCCTGGTGTTCGGCTCCGACGGCGAGGTCTATGAGGCCGACGCCCCGGTCTGGGACGAGAAGCGGGTCCTGCGAGCGCGCTGACGGGCGCGGTGAGGGGGCGAGAAGTGCGGCATCCGACCGCTTGCACTCGACGTTGCTCGACCCCTCACCGACCGTCGGGCAGGCGGAACGGGGATGCTGCGCGCGCCGACGGGTCGAGGGCGAGGTCGGCGAGCACGGCGCCGACGCCCGGGGCGAACTTGAAGCCATGCCCGGAGAATCCGGCGCCGACGACGATCCGCCCACGCCGGTCGAGCACGAACGCCGAGTCGTCGGTCGAGGTGTAGGTGCAGCTGATCGGAGCGGCAGATGCCGGGTCGAGGCCGGGCATCCACTCCCGCACGTACTCGGCGAGGGTCTCCGCATGAGCGGGACGGTGCGGTCGCGCGTCGGGGTCGACCACGTCGCCGACGCGATGGAAACCGACCTTCACGCCCTCACCGGGCGTCGGCATGCCGTACACCGTGGCCGGGTGGCGCTCGGGGTCCGCGTAGTGGTTGAACGAGGGCCACGCGGCGTCGCCGGTCGGCGCGAAGTGCGCGGGGGACTCCTCCGTGACCGTCAGTCGCGGCAGGTCGAGCGACGGCAGCATCCGCGATGTCCATGCGCCGACCGTGACCACCGCGACCTCGGCGTCCAGCGTGCCCGAGGGCAGCGTCAGCCGCACCCCGGCATCCGTCTCGTCGATGCGGAGCACCGGCGTCTCCCATCGCACCTCTCCGCCCGCGGCGACGATGCGGCGCTCCAGCTCGACCAGCGCGGCCGACGCCCTGGCGACGCCGGCGTCGCGCGAGTACAGCACGTCGTCGTCGAAGCGCATGCCGGGCCAGCGGCGGGTCGCCTCGGCGGCGGACAGCATCACGGCGTGGATGCCGCGCTCGCCGAGGCGGCGGGCGATCGGGTCGAGGTCGAGGAGGCCGTGGGTGACGAGGCCGTGGAGGCGCAGCAGCGGTTCGCCGCCGACGGCGCCGAGCGCATCCCACCCCTCGCGGGCGCGGACGAGGAGATCGAGGTAGTGCTCGTCGTCATAGGCGTTGTTGAAGTTGCGGGTGGCTCCGTGGGAGGCCCCCTCGTGGTGTCCGCGGGCGAAGCGCTCGAGCACCACGGGTCTGAGGCCCCGGCGCGCGAGCTCCCACGCCGTCGCCAGCCCCATCACGCCGCCGCCCACGACCGCGATCTGCACGGCATCCGTCTTCATGCGTCCTCCCTGAGGGTCGGCTCCAGTCTCCCAGCCGTCGATGCCCCCGCGTGCCGGGTAGTCTGGTCTGGTGACCACAGAGATCGATCTCGGCCGAGGAAAGCGCGCGCGACGCGCGTACACGTTCGACGACATCGCGGTGGTGCCCTCGCGGCGCACCCGCAACCCCGAAGACGTGTCCACCGCATGGACCATCGACGCCTTCGGCTTCGAGATCCCGGTGCTCGGCGCGCCGATGGACTCGGTCGTGAGCCCGAAGACCGCGATCATGCTCGGTCAGCTGGGCGGCCTCGGCGTGCTCGACCTCGAAGGGGTCTGGACCCGCTACGAGGACCCGGAGCCCCTTCTCGCGGAGATCGCGGGTCTGAGCGACGAGAGCGCGACGACGCGGATGCAGGAGCTGTACTCCGAGCCGATCAAGCCCGAGCTCATCACGCGTCGTCTTGCGGAGATCCGCGACGCGGGCGTCACCGTCGCAGGCTCCCTCACGCCGCAGCGCACCCAGGAGTTCTACGACACGGTCGCCGCCGCCGGCGTCGATCTGTTCGTGATCCGCGGCACCACGGTGTCGGCGGAGCACGTGTCGAGCGTCGATCAGCCGCTCAACCTCAAGAAGTTCATCTACGACCTCGACGTCCCCGTGATCGTCGGCGGCGCCGCGACCTACACGGCGGCCCTGCACCTCATGCGCACCGGAGCCGCCGGTGTCCTCGTCGGGTTCGGCGGGGGAGCGGCATCCACGACGCGCGCGACCCTCGGCATCCACGCCCCGATGGCGACGGCCGTGTCCGATGTGGCCGCGGCTCGCCGCGACTACCTCGACGAGTCGGGCGGGCGCTACGTGCACGTGATCGCCGACGGCGGCGTCGGCACCTCGGGCGACATCGTCAAGGCTCTCGCCATGGGCGCCGACGCGGTCATGCTCGGCGTCGCACTGGCCCGTGCCACCGACGCTCCCGGCCGCGGGTTCCACTGGGGCCCCGAGGCCCACCACCCGAAGCTCCCGCGCGGCCGTCGCGTCGAGGTCGGCGGCATCGGCACGCTCGAAGAGGTCCTGTACGGTCCCGCCCCGGTGGCGGACGGCACGGCGAACCTCATCGGGGCGCTCCGCAAGTCGATGGCGACCACCGGATACTCCGATCTCAAGGAGTTCCAGCGGGTCGAGGTCGTCCTGGCGCCCTACGAGGCCTGAGGCCCCGCTCTTCACCGTGACCACCCCTGCGCTGTTCCCGCCCACCCTGCGTGAGGTGATGCTCCGGGGACGCTGGATCGGCATGCTGCTGCTCTGCCTCGTCGTCGCCGGCGTGTTCGCCTGGCTCGGGCAGTGGCAGCTCGGGCGCGCGATCGACACGTCGCCGCAGGCCCCAGGGGCGACCGAGCAGGTCCGTCCGCTCACGGATGTCGTGGAGCCGGGGGAGTATCTGAACGAACCTCTCGTGGGGCAGCGCGTGAAGACGACGGGGCACTGGATCCCCGGGGACTTCATCGTCGTGTCGACCCGCTTCAACGACGGCGCGCAGGGCTACTGGGTGACCGGTCAGCTGCGCGTCGCCGAGCGCACGTCGATCGCCGTCGCGATCGGCTGGGCGCCGGATCGGGAGTCGGCCGATGCCGCCGTCGCGGATCTGGAAGCGGATGCCGACGGCTCCGAGGTCTCGGTCACAGGACGCATCATCTCCGATGAGGGGCCGGTCGTCCCGCCCCGCGACGAACCGGACAGGCTGGACCGCATGTCCCCGGCCGCGCTGCTGAGCCGCTGGCACGACGTGGACCAGCTGAGCGTGTACCGCCCGTATCTCGCGTCGATCTCGGCCGTCGACGGGCTGGTCGACATCTCGTCGCCGGCGCCGGAGGAGGGCTCCTCGGTGAACTGGCTGAACATCTTCTACGCGGTCGAGTGGGCGATCTTCGCCGGCTTCGCGTTCTACCTCTGGTACCGCCTCGCGAAGGACGCCTGGGAGCGAGAGGTCGAGGAGTTCGAAGACGCGGCATCCGCGTGAACTCCGCGCATCCGCGCACCCTCTCGCGCGCATCTGCGCGATGATTGTGGGCTCTCTCCGAACGGTTTTGTCGATCGGATGAGCAATGCATGACGAATCGGCAAACAGCGTTGAGGATGTCCGGGCCCGTCCGTAAGCTCCCACACATATGTGTTGGCTGGGAGACCGGCGAGCACGATCGGAGGCTCCACAAGAGTTCTCCGCATACGAGATCCGCAACGCCGAGGAGACCTGCCGAATGAACTTCGCCCCCGACGACGGCGCCCGAGAGGGCCTCGCTTCGTCTGCGCACCGGAAGCGGGGGCGCATCGGCGCTCTCGCTGCGACCTGCATCGCCGCCCTGAGCCTCGGCTCCCTGGTCGCGACGCCCGCCTTCGCCAGCACCGACGGAACAGGGGTGGTGATCAACGAGGCCTACCTCTCCGGCGGCAGCGCCGGCGCGGCCTTCACCAACAAGTTCGTCGAGCTCTACAACCCGACCTCCGCGCCGATCACGCTCGACGGCAAGTCGCTGCAGTACCGTTCGGCGACCGGCACGGGCGCCTTCTCCGGCGTCGCCGCTCTGACCGGCACGATCCCGGCCGGCGGCTACTACCTCGTGCAGGGAGGCAGCAACGGCGCGAACGGCGCGGCGCTCCCCAAGGCGGATGCCGTCAGCACCCTCAACCCGAGCGGCTCCTCCGGCACGATCGCCCTCGTCGACGGCACCGCCGCGGTGAACCTCACCCCCGGCTCGACCGCGGGCGCCGCCGGCGTCATCGACGTCCTCGGCTACGGGACCTCGAACACCTTCGAGACCGCTGCGGCGACTGCGCCGGCCGGGAACACCGACGTGAAGTCGCTGAACCGCACCGGCGGCGCGGACACCGACAACAACAGCGTCGACTTCACCCTCTCGGCGTCGGTCACGCCGCAGGGCTCCGGCGGCACCGACCCCGGCACCGATCCGGGCACCGACCCCGGCACGCAGCCCACCAAGGCCACCATCGCCGAGGTCCAGGGCACGACCGACGTCTCGCCGCTGAACGGCAAGACCGTCACGGTCGAGGGCGTCGTCACCGCCGACTACCGCACGGGCGGCTACAAGGGCGTCACGATCCAGACGCAGGGCTCTGGCGGCGCGAACGACGCGACGCCCGGAGCGTCCGACGGCGTCTTCGTGTTCCTGAACGCGCTCACCCCGGCCCTCGCGATCGGCGACCTCGTCTCGGTCACCGGCCCCGTGAGCGAGTACTTCGGCCAGACGCAGGTGAACCCCGCGACCGCCTCCGCGATCTCCGTGGTGCAGGCGGGCGTCGGCGTCCCCGCAGCCACTCCGCTGCCCGACACGGCGGTCGGCGCCGCACGCGAGCAGTTCGAGAGCATGTACGTCGCTCCGACCGGCACCTACCGCGTCGCGTCCAGCCACCAGCTGTACAACTACGGCGCGCTGTGGCTGAACGTGGGTGGCGGACTCGCCCAGAAGAGCACCGAGGCCGCTCTTCCCGGCCCGGACGCCGCGGCGATCACCGCCGCCAACCGTGCGAACCGCATCCTCCTCGATGACGGATGGTCGATCCAGGTCACGAACAACGGCCACCCGAACGACCAGCCGTACTTCACCAAGGACGCGGTCGTCCGCAACGGCGACACCGTCGACTTCGGCGACAACGGCTACGTGCTGCAGTGGAGCTTCGACGACTGGCGTCTGCAGCCGGTGGTGCCGATCGACAGCGCGTCCTCGGCCGACCTCAAGGTGGGCTTCACCGCCACGAACCCGCGCCCCGCGAAGGCTCCGGTCGTCGGCGGCGACGTGCAGGTCGCGTCGTTCAACGTCTACAACTACTTCACGACGCTGAAGAGCCAGAACTCGAACGCGCGAGGAGCGGCGACCGCTGCGGAGTTCGCGATCCAGAAGTCGAAGATCGTGGCGGCCATCAACGGCCTCGACGCCGAGATCGTCTCGCTCATGGAGATCGAGAACTCGGTCAAGCTCGGCGGCACGCTGGACTCGGCCCTCGCCGATCTGGTCGCGGGTCTCAACGAGGCCGCGGGCAGCGATGTCTGGGCCTACGTGCACACCCCGGCGGCGCTGAACAACGCGGCGACGACCGACTACATCACCAGCGCGATCATCTACAAGAAGGGCGCCGTCTCCCCGGTGGGCGACAGCATGACCGTCACGGATGAGACCGTCTGGGGCAACGCCCGCGAGCCGATCGCCCAGGCGTTCGACGTCGACGGCCGTGTCGTCACGGTCGTCGCGAACCACCTGAAGTCGAAGTCCGACCCCAAGGACGGCACCCCGGTGCCGGCCGACGAGCAGGGCTTCTTCAACGCCGACCGCGTCGCCCAGGCGAAGTCGATCCTCGCGTTCACGCAGAAGATCGAGCAGACCACGGGCAGCGCCGACATGCTGCTCATCGGCGACTTCAACGCCTACGCGAAGGAGGACCCGATCCGGGTCTTCACGGATGCGGGCTGGAGCGACGTCGCACGTGAGAAAGCGGCGGACGAGCACACGTACAGCTTCGACGGGGAGGTCGGCTCGCTCGACCACGTCATCGCCTCGCCGTCGCTCGCCTCGTCGATCACCGGAGCCGGCGTCTGGAGCATCAACTCGCCCGAGTGGAGCGACCGCGGCTACGCGTTCGGCGCCACCGAGTCGGGCACGCCCTACCGCTCCAGCGACCACGACCCGATCATCGTCGGCGTCTCGGCCACGACCCCGCCGGTGAGCATCGACGTCGTCACGGTCAACGACTTCCACGGTCGGATCGAGGCCGACGGGGCCGCTGCCGGAGCCGCGGTCCTCGCGGGCGCCGTCAAGCAGTTCCGCGCGGAGAACCCGAACACGATCTTCGCCGGAGCCGGCGACCTGATCGGCGCCTCGACGTTCACCTCGTTCATCAACGACGACAACCCCACCATCGACGCGCTCAACGCCGCAGGACTCGACGTGAGCGCCGCGGGCAACCACGAGTTCGATCAGGGCTGGGCCGACCTGCGCGACCGCGTGCAGGAGCGCGCGAACTGGGAGTACATCTCCTCGAACGTGTTCCTCACCGAGACAGGGCAGCCTGCGCTCGCCCCGGCCTGGGTCAAGGAGCTCGACGGCGTGCGCGTCGGCTTCGTGGGCGCCGTGACGGAGGACCTCGACTCGCTCGTGTCCCCCGACGGCATCAAGGACCTCGAGGTCCGCAGCATCGTCGACTCGGTGAACGCCGTGGCCGACGACCTGCGTGACGGCGACGAGTCCAACGGCGAGGCGGATGTCGTCATCCTCCTCGTGCACGAGGGCGCAGCCACGGTCGACGTGTCCAGCATCACGCCGGACTCGCCGCTCGGGGAGATCGTCTACGGGGTGGACAAGGACGTGGACGCCATCGTCTCGGCGCACACGCACCTCGCGTACAACCACGTCATCGACGGCCGTCCGGTCGTCTCGGCCGGTCAGTACGGCGAGAACCTCGGCCTGATGAACATCAAAGTCGACCCGAAGACGAAGGACCTGATCTCGATCACCAACCAGATCAAGCCCCTCACCGCGGCCGGCAAGCCGCTCTACCCGGCAGTGCCGGAGGTGGCCGATATCGTCGCGAAGGCCAAGGCGGAGGCCGACATCCTCGGCGCCGTCAAGGTCGGCGACATCACGGGCGACCTCAACCGCGCTCGCCAGAGCGACGGCAAGACGGAGAACCGCGGTGGCGAGTCCACCATCGGCAACTTCGTCGCCGACGTGCAGAAGTGGTCCACCGGCGCCGACCTGGCGCTGATGAACCCGGGTGGCATCCGCGCGAACCTCACCTACGCGTCGAGCGGGGCGAGCGACCCGAACGGCAACGTCACCTACCGCGAGGCGGCGACGGTCCAGCCGTTCGCCAACACGCTGGTCACGCTGACGCTCACGGGCGCCCAGCTGAAGAGCGTGCTCGAGGAGCAGTGGCAGCCGGCCGGCTCGGCGCGTCCGTTCCTCAAGCTCGGCGTCTCCAAGGAGCTGTCGTACACGTACGACCCCACGGCGGCCCAGGGCTCGCGGATCACGACGATGACGCTGAACGGCGCACCGGTCGACCCCGCGGCGAACTACACGGTGGCGGCGAACTCGTTCCTTGCGGCGGGTGGAGACAACTTCACCTCGTTCAAGCTCGGCACGGGCAAGCGCGACACCGGCAAGATCGACCTGCAGTCCATGGTCGACTGGTTCGACGCGAACAAGACGGCGACCCCCGACCTCGCGCAGCGTGCGGTCGGCGTCGCGGTCAGCGCCCCGGATGCCGACGGCTACAGCGCCGGCGACCAGGTCACCGTGTCCCTCTCCTCGCTGGCGTTCAGCGCGGGCGAGCAGGCGCCGGGCGAGGTGACGCTGAAGCTCGGCGACACCGTGCTCGCGACGGGCGCGATCGACCCGGCCATCGTCGACACCTTCGACGAGGTCGGCCGCGCGGCGCTCACGTTCACGGTTCCGTCCGGTGTGTACGGCGCGAAGTCGCTCACGGTCTCGGTCGCGGGCACCGGAACCACGGCGCAGGTGCCGTTCACGATCGCGGGCCAGCCCGCGTTCGCGGGCACCATCGCCCTGGACTCGTCGAAGGTCACCGCGGGCAAGAAGCTCACGATCACCGGAAAGGGCTACCAGCCCGGGGAGACCGTGACGGTTCAGCTGCAGCCGAAGAAGGGTCAGCCGCTCACGCTCGGCACGGTCAAGGTGCGCGCAGACGGGACGTTCAGCACGTCGGTCGTCGTGCCGAAGAGCGTGCCTGCGGGCAAGTACACCGTCGCGGTGGCTCAGGCCGACGGCGACAAGGCGACCGCAACGGTCACCGTGAACAAGGCGGGTGGCATCGGCGGCATCATCGGTGCGATCCTCGACTGGCTCTGGGACATCATCAAGGGCTGGTTCTGACCTTCAGGAACAACAGCGCGGCGGCCGCCGGGAGTGATCCCGGCGGCCTCCGTCGTCTGTGGCGGGCAAGAGGCGCCCGCAGGTCAGAGGCTCGCGCCGGCCTCGACGGGGGCCCACACGAAGCCGTCGGGGTCGACGGCTGCTCCGAGCCCGCCGTTGATGCGGAGCCGGTGCGAGCCGGAACCCGATGCCGCGACCCCCGCGTCCTTCGCGAGCGACGCGTGCCGGTAGAGTCCGAGCCCGATGGGGCTCGTCCCCGTGTCGAACTGCACGTAGCTGCGACCGAAGCTCTTCGCGACGCGGATGCCGCGCTCCGTGTAGTACGTCTTCGAGGCGAGGACGTCCGCAGCGCCGAGCAGGAGGATGATCTCGTCGACGGCGCGGCTCGGGGGAGCGGTGTCCTTCTTCGCCGACGTGGCGATCTTCCAGATCGCACCGTCCGGAGCCTGCACGGTGCCGCCGACGCCCCAGAGGGACTTCGATACGGGCTTGATGACCGTGGCCCCCGCCGCGACGGCGGCGTCGACGAGCGCGTGCACGTTCGCGGGCTGGGCGACCACGAGCGAGAGGGTGTAGCCGCGGAAGCCGGAGCTCTCGGCATCCGCTGCACGGAGTCGCAGCCTGTCGCCGAGCCCGAAAGCTGCGTCGTAGAAGGCCTGGGCGGTGGTGACGTCGGAGACGTCGAGGGTGAGGGATTCGATTGCGCTGTTCATGCCCTCGACGCTACGGACGCGGCATGCTGTGTGCTTCTCGATTCCTGACCGAAACGGCGGAAGGGCACGGGGTGACGATCAGGGGGTGAGGACATCGACCTCGGCCTGGGCGAGAGCCTCCGCCATGCCGGTCTCCGGGCGCGCGTCCGTGACGAGGTAATCCGCGCGATCGAGGGGCGCCACCTGGGCGAACAGCCGACGGCCCAGCTTCGAGGTGTCGGCGAGGATCGCCGTCCGCTCCGCCCGTTGGATCATCTCCGACATCATGGCGGCATCGCCCAGGTTCGATGTCGAGTAGCCCGCCTCGTCCACGGCGCCCACCGCGATGAAAGCCAGGTCGCAGCGGATGTCGACCTCGGGGCCCCCGGGGGTCATGGTGAACGTCACCGGGCCGGTGGTCGCCTGGGTGATCGCTCTGACCGCCCCGCCGAAGACGTAGAGGTCGCGGAAGGCCGAGGGGGAGATCTCCGCGGGGATGCGGAGATTGTTCGTCGCGATGGTCAGGTCCTTGTGATTGCGGAGGGCTCGAGCCAGCGCGAGCGTCGTCGTGCCCGCGTTGATCATGACGACGGCGCCGTCGTCGATGAGGCCGGCGGCGACGCGCGCGATCTTCTCCTTCTCCTCCGTCTGCATCTGGAGCCGCACGTCGAGTGCGCGATCCTTCAGCTGCCCCTCCGCGGCGCTCACCGCGCCGCCGTGCGTGCGGATCAGCACGCCCTCCCGGTCGAGCTGATCGAGATCCCGTCGGATGGTGTCTATCGAGACGTCGAAGTGCTCGGCGAGGTCGGCGACGGTGACCTGACCCGTCTGCTCGACGTACGCGGCGAGATCGGCCTTTCGTCCTGCGGGGAGGCGGCGTCTGCGGCCGGTTCCGGATGCTTCCATGCAGTCTTCTTAGCACATGGTGTGCTTTTTCCCGCATGTTGCGGCAGAAAACAGCAAGAAGAGGATGCGCGCATGCGCCCTCGACGCCGCGCGTCGGCGGGGCTGTGCGCGAAATCGTGCAGAGAATCTCTTGACCTGGCCGCATATCTCGGCATAACATTGCTTAAAACCGCATGAACAAGCATTGAGGCGCGTGATGCGGCACGATCTCGAAGAGGAGAAGTGATGATGACAGTGGGACGAGGGCGGCGACGTGCTCTGACGCTCGCCAGTGCGGTGACCGCGACCCTGACCGTTCTCGCCGTGGCCGGCTGCTCCGCCGGCGACAGCGGATCGGGCGGCGATGCAGGCGGAGACGTCACGATCGAGTTCGCCCAGTGGTGGGAGCCCGAACTCCCCGACGGCGAGTTCCGTGCGCTGATCGACAAGTTCGAGGACGAGAACCCCGGCATCACCGTCAAGCTCGTCAGCGGCCCGTACGCCTCCACGAAGGAGCAGCTGTTCGCCGGTGCGGCATCCGGCACCATGCCGGACGTCGTCGGTCTCGACGGCGCCTGGGTCAACGACTTCGCGTCGCAGGGGGTCATCGCCGACCTCACGGCCCTCATGAAGGAGTACGACTACGACGACAGCGAGCTCGCCAGCCAGATCCAGGTCGACGGCAGCACCTACATGATCCCGGTGGTGAACTTCGTCTACCCCATGTTCACCAACGACACCCTGCTCGCCCAGGCGGGCGTCGACGCACCGCCGGCGACGCGCAGCGAGTTCGCCGACGCGGCCGCGAAGGTCTCGGCCCTGGGCGGCGACGTCTCCGGCTGGGTGCTCCCGCTCTCGCTCGAGGCGCCGAACGGCGTGCAGAACGACGTCATGTCCTGGGTGTGGGCCTCCGGCGGATCGATGCTGAAGGACGGCAAGCCCGATCTCACCAACGACGACGTCACGTCCGCGGTCGAGTACATCGGCGGCCTCTGGGACGACGGGGTGATCGCATCGGGCTCCTTCACGATGAAGGAGCAGGACAAGGTCGAGGAGTTCACGAACGGACGCGTCGGCATGATGATCGACTCGCTCGCGCACATCAACCTGATCAGGGAGACCAACCCCGATCTGAAGTTCTCGATCTCGGCACTGCCCGCCGAGGACGGATACGACGGCGAGCGAGGCATCCCCTACGCCTCCTGGGGCATCGGCGTCGCAGAGAACTCCGAGCACAAGGAAGCGGCGTTCAAGCTGGTGTCGTTCCTGATGAGCGAGAAGACGAACTCCGAGCTGTCGACGATGGCCAAGGCGTTCCCCGGCAACTCGAAGTCCGTCCCGGACTTCGTGAACGACGACGAGCTGTTCAAGACGGCGTTCGACATCTACCAGGCGGGTTACCCGGCGAACGAGTTCACCGGACTCCCCGTGGCGGAGGAGCTCATGCGCCAGCTCGGAGAGCAGCTGCAGTCCGCCTTCGACGGGCAGCAGTCCATTCCGGACGCGCTCAAGAAGGCCCAGCAGGCCTGGGAAGCGGAGTTCTGACCCTCTCGCATCCCTCTGAACGGGGTGCCGCATCGCACAGGATGCGATGCGGCACCCGACCAACCAAGGAGCACCGGTTCCCATGAGCCTGAGAACAACCGACGACACCGAGGTGATCGTCACCGGAGCCCCGCTGTCGCGTCGACGTCGGCAGCTGCGCAAGACCTCCGAGTCCTACGTCTTCCTCTCGCCGACGATCATCCTGCTCTTCGTGCTGATGATCGTGCCGATCATCATGGTGATCGGGTACTCCTTCCAGGACAACGTCATCCTGAACAAGTCGCCGGAGTTCGTCGGCCTCGAGAACTACACGGGGATCCTCTCCGACCCCCGGTTCTGGAAGGCGACGGGCAACACCGTCCTGTTCACGGTGGCGAGCGTCGTCGCTCACCTCGTGCTCGGCCTCGCCTTCGCGATGATGCTGAACAGTCCGCTGCTGGGCCGGGTGTCGCGGGCGGTCTTCCGGGCCCTCTACATCCTCCCGTGGCTCTTCACGGTCGCCGTCATCGCGGTGCTGTGGCGCATGCTCCTCGCCCCGAACGGCGTGATCAATTTCCTGCTCAACACCGACATCGAGTGGTTGGCCTCCCCGCAGCTCGCCCTCGGCACCATCATCTTCATCAACATCTGGGCGGGGTACCCGTTCTTCATGGTGAGCCTGCTCGCGGGTCTCCAGGGCATCCCGAACGAGCTGAACGAGGCGGCCACGGTCGATGGGGCCGGCGCCGTGCAGCGCTTCTGGAACGTCACGATCCCGCAGCTGCGACCGATCATCGTCAGCCTCGTGCTGCTCGACCTCATCTGGACGTCGCAGCAGTTCGCCCTCATCTGGATGACGACCGGCGGCGGTCCGATCGACGTCACCGAGGTGCTGAGCACCTTCACCTACAAGCTCGCCTTCGCGAAGTACGACTTCTCGAGTGCGGCGACCTCTGCCGTGCTGGTCCTGCTGATGTCGATGGTGCTCGCCGTCTTCTACGTCCGTCACCAGAAAGCGAGGGACTGATCATGGCTCTCACCGCCACCCGCCGACGCACGGTCGCGAAGATCGCGGTCACTCTCGGCCTGCTGCTGGGCGCGGTCTTCGCCGCCGGCCCCGTGCTGTGGATGCTGTCGAGCTCGTTCAAGTCGAACACGCAGATCTTCGAGCTGCCGCCCCGGCTGATCACGGACACGTTCTCGTTCGATGCGTACATCGCGATCTTCACGAACCCCGAGACGATGAGGTTCTTCCTCAACAGCTACATCGTCGCGGGCGCCGTCACGATCCTCACCCTCGTCGTCGCCATCCAGGCCGCCTACGCGTTCAGCCGATTCGACTTCCGGGGCAAGCGCGTCCTGAACGTGGTGATCGTCAGCGTCCAGGCCGTTCCGCCGATCACGCTGCTGATCCCGTACTTCGGGCTCATGGTCGCTCTCGGCCTCTACAACTCCTACCCGGGACTCATCCTCACGTACATGGTGTTCACCCTGCCCTACGCGATCATCATGATGACCGGCTATTTCAACACCCTTCCCCGCGAGCTCGACGAGGCGGTCAGGGTCGACGGAGCCGGTTCGATGACGGCCCTGTGGCGGGTGCTCGTCCCCATCTCCGTGCCCGGGATCGTCTCCATCGGGATCTACACGTTCATGATCGCGTGGAACGAGTACCTCTTCGCCCTGACGCTGACCAAGTCGATCGACATGCGCACCGTCCCCATCGGCATCCAGCTCCTCATGGGACAGCACTCGTACGAGTGGAACCAGATCATGGCGATGAGCGTGCTCGGCTCGATCCCCGTCCTCATCCTCTTCCTCTTCTTCCAGCGGTACTTCATCAGCGGGCTCACGGCCGGGTCCGTGAAGAGCTGACCGTTCCGCCGCTGCCACCCACCACCACGAAACAGGAGAATCAAGTGCTCTACACCGGCAAGTCCATCCTCGACGTCGCGAACGCCAACAACTTCGCCATCCCCGCCTTCAACATCAGCGACTGGGCGATGTTCACCGGCATCATGGACGTCAGCGAGGAGAAGGAGGCCCCCGTCATCATCGCGATCCACCCCGACGAGGTCTCCCACATCACGACCGACCTCATCGCCGCCATGCACGCGCGGGCGCACCGCTCCAGCGTGCCGGTCGCGATCCACTGGGACCACGGCGGCACCTACGAGCAGATCATCACCGCCATCCGCTCCGGCTTCACCTCGGTCATGATCGACGCGTCGCTGCAGCCTTTCGATGAGAACGTGGCGCTCACCCGCAAGGTCGTCGAGGCGGCGCACGCCGTCGGCATCCAGGTGGAGGGCGAGCTCGGCACGATCGGCGCCAACGACAGCTACGGCGAGTCGGGTGCCGCGGAGATCATCTACACCAACCCCGCGGATGCCGTGAGGTTCGTGGAGGAGACCGGCGTCGACAGCCTCGCGATCGCGATCGGAACGTCGCACGGTCTCTACCCCGCCGACAAGAACCCGGAGCTGCGCCACGACCTGCTGGAAGAGATCAAGGCCGCCGTCGGCATCCCGCTCGTGCTGCACGGCGGATCCTCGAACCCCGACGCTGAACTGCGTCGCGCCGTCGAGCTGGGGGTCAACAAGATCAACATCTCCAGCGACATCAAGGTGTCGTACCACAACCGCATGCGCGAGATCCTGGGGACGGACGAGCGCCTTCGGGAGCCGAACGCGATCCAGCCCGAGCCGATCGCGGCGATGAAGGTCACCGCGGCGGAGAAGATCGAGCTGTTCGGGGCGGACGGCAAAGCTCCGCTGTACTGAGCGGTAGGACGGGCGCGGCAGGAGGATGATCGGCGACGTGGGCAGGCGAAGACTCGTACTGGGACTCGGCGGGACCGTCGACTACGAGCTGCGGTGGGATTCCGCCGTGCTCGGAAGGCTGGCGCGGGCTCACGGGATCCGCAGGCACGAGGTGACCTCCACCTCGCCGATCGTCGACGAGAGGTCGCTGATCGTGTCGATCCTCGCGTTCGTCGCATCGGGGACCGGTGCGGAGCGGTTCGTGTCCGACTCCGCGGTGATCGAGCGCTTCAGCGCGCACTTCGCGTACGACGTGACCCTCGGCGGCACCGGAGTGCGCGCAGGGCTCGCGCTCGCCGGACTCGGCATCCCGAGCACTCAGCACCTGGTCAGCATCGACGACACGGTGCGCAGGCTCCTGCCGGACGCGGTCTCGTACGTGTGCTCGGCCGACGCCGACACCCTCGACCCGCACCTCATCGTGCAGTACCCGGCCGGAGCTCAGGTGCAGCTCGTCGATGCCGATATCGTCTCGCCCGCGTCGAACCGTCTCATCTTCGCGAACGATCCTCCCAACCGTGAGATGGCCATCGCCCCGGCGCTCTCCGCGGAGCTGACGGATGCCGGCGGATTCCTGGTCTCGGGGTTCAACACCATGCAGGACCACGCTCTCCTGGAGCGGCGCCTCGGCGAGCTGCAGGCCGCGATGCGGACGCTGCCCGCCGACGCGCTGCTGTACTACGAGGACGCGGGGTTCTACACCCGCGAGTTCTCGGAGACCGTCCGTGCGAGGCTGCTGCCGCGGATCGACGTCTACGGAATGAACGAGGACGAGCTCCAGGAGTACGTCGGCCGCTCCGTGCGGCTGCTCGATGCGGACGAGGTCGCGGATGCGCTGCGCGAGGTGCATGCGCTGATCCCGGTCCCGGCTCTCGTCGTGCACACGCGTTACTGGGCCGTCGCCGTGGGCCCGCAGGCCGCGCGCCACAGGACGGCTCTCGACAGCGCCGTCAGCGTCGCCGCGACCCGCTACCGGCTCGGAGACGACATCACGGCCGACGACGTGGCGGCGACGACGGGGCTCCCGCGTCATGAGGGCGGCGGCGAGCTGGTCAGGGCGGTCGAGGGCTCTCTGCCCGAGGCGGCGGGCGTCGCGGCGTTCCACCTCGACGTGCCCGCGCCGACCACGGTCGGGCTGGGGGACACGTTCGTCGGCGGGTTCCTGGCGGGCCACGTCGAACCCGCGCGGGCGACGGGGCGGCGATCCTGATGCCGATCGCACTGCCCTCGAACCGCCCTCGTGAACGCTTCTACCGTGGCGGGGCGCGGATCACGCGGTTCCGTGGTGAGGCCGCCGCGGCCGCACGCGAGCCGGAGGACTGGATCGCGTCGACCACCACGATCCGTGGCGAGAGCGACCTCGGCCTGACGGTGCTGCCCGACGGGCGGATGCTGCGGGATGCGATCGCCGACGACCCCGTCGCCTGGCTCGGTGCGGCTCACGTAGAGAGGTGGGGTGCGGATGCCCGCCTGCTGGTCAAGCTCCTCGACGCCGGTCAGCGCCTGCCCGTGCACGCGCATCCGCACGATGACTTCGCGGCGACTCATCTCGGCCGGCCTCACGGCAAGGCGGAGGCCTGGTACATCCTCGAGGGCGGCGTCATCCACGTCGGACTGCGCCAGGACGCCGGGGCC
The DNA here is from genome assembly GCF_042887445.1 of Microbacterium sp. NPDC057944. Taxonomy (NCBI): domain Bacteria; kingdom Bacillati; phylum Actinomycetota; class Actinomycetes; order Micrococcales; family Microbacteriaceae; genus Microbacterium; species Microbacterium sp. NPDC057944. Next base: position 1,467,343 of record NZ_JBHVPJ010000002.1, on the reverse strand, counting down.
GCGGTGCTCGCGGATCTCGTGTCCCGGCAGGATTCCGAGGGACTCCTCTCGCTGCTGCACGAGATCGAGGTCGCAGCGGGGGACGTGGTCTGGGTGCCGCCGGGGGAGCTGCACGCGATCGGTGCAGGCGTCCTGCTGCTGGAGCTCCAGCAGCCGGAGGATCTCTCGATCCTCCTGGAGTGGCGCGGGTTCGAGCTGGACGCGACGGATGTGTGGCATCTCGGCCTCGGCTCCGATCTGGCCCTGAGCGCGGTCTCCACCGTCAGACGCTCGGAGCCCGAGATCGCGTCGCTCGTGCATCTGGCCCCGCGCACCGGTTCGGTGTTCCCGGCGGAGGCCGACCGGTACTTCCGGCTCGAGCGGGTCGATGTCGACGGCGCGACCGGTATCGCCGCGGGCTTCTCCGTCGTCGTGGCGACGGATGGGCGGATGGAGGTGGGCGGCGAGGCCGTTCACCGGGGGAGCGTTCTGCTCGTCGCCGCCGATGAGGGAGAGGTCGTCGTCGACGGGCGCGGCGAGCTGCTGATCGCCCGGCCGCCGGCACCGTAGGCGTGTGAACCGAGCTGAGGGACGAGCTCACGAAACGCAGGTGATCGCAGATCCATCATTGTGTTTGTATTGTTCTCTGTTGTATCGTGTGGGAATCTTCCCTCAACAACGGAGTCTGCAATGTATGCACTGGAGCGTCAGCAGCTGATCGAGCGCATTCTGCTCGACGAGGGCCGTGTCGCCGTCATCGAGCTCGCGCAGCGCTTCGATGTCACGACTGAGACGATCCGTCGCGATCTGGGAGCACTCGAAGACGCCGGCGCCCTCGTCCGCGTGCACGGGGGAGCCGTCGCACGGGATGCCGACAGCATCGACGAGCCGACGGTGCTCGAGAGGACGCACCGGCATGGAGCGGCCAAGCAGGCCATCGCCGCCCGTGCCCTCTCCGCCCTGGGGAGCGGCTTCCGCGGTTCCGTCTTCATCGACGCCGGCACCACGACCGCGACCGTCGCGGACGCCCTGTCGGCGCGCAGCGCTCTCGCATCAGCCGGAGACGAGCGCATCGAAGTGGTGACGCACTCTCTCACGATCGCGCCCGTCCTCGCGGCGGCGGAGGGGATGTCCCTCACCGTCATCGGCGGTCGCATCCGGGGGATCACCGCGGCGGCCGTCGGCGCCGAGACCGTCGGCGCGATCGGCCGTCTCCGCCCTGACGTCGCCTTCGTCGGTGCGAACGGCATCTCCGCGGGATTCGGGCTGAGCACGCCCGACCCCGACGAGGCCTCCGTGAAGGCGGCCATCGTCCGATCGGCACGGAAGGTCGTCGTCGTCGCGGACTCGAGCAAGCACGACAGGGAGCTGCTCGTCACGTTCGCCGCGCTGAGCGACATCGACATCCTCGTGACGGATGCCGAGCCGTCACCCGAGCTCTCGGAGGCGCTGGCCGAGGCCGGAGTCGAGGTCTGGGTCGCATGATCGTCACGCTCACCGTCAACCCGGCGCTGGATCGCACGATCACCCTCCGCGACGCGCTGCGCCCCGGAGAGGTGCAGACCGCTGCGTCCGCCCGGGAAGACGCCGGCGGCAAGGGGATCAACGTCTCCCGGGTCGTCTCGGCGGCAGGCGTCAGGACGCGTGCGGTGCTCCCGCTGGCTGCCGACGATCCCTTCCGCGCCACGCTCAACGCCGCGGGCCTCGCGGTGCGCCCCGTCCCCGTCGAACGGCTCGCCCGCACGAATCTGGCGATCACCGATCCCGCCGGCGTCACGACGAAGCTGAACCTCCCCGGCGCCCCTCTCGCCGTGGCCGACGCCGACGCGATGCTCTCCGCCGTGGTCGAGACCAGCGCCGATGCGGACTGGCTGGTGCTCGCGGGGTCGCTCCCTGACGCGCTCGACGACATGTTCTATGCGGACGTCGTCCGCGCGGTGCGGGATCGATGGGGAACGCGCGCTCCGAAGGTCGCCGTCGACGCCTCCGGTCCCGCTCTGCGCAACGTCGTGGAGCATGCCGCCGTCGACCTCATCAAACCCAACGACGAGGAGCTCGCCGATCTCGTCGGGGGGCCGATCGATCAGAACGACCTCGACGGCGCGGTCGCCGCGGTGGCGCGGGGGATCGTCCCCGGTCGCGTCGCGGCGGCGCTCGTCACGCTCGGCGGGGCCGGCGCCGTCCTGGTGACGGCAGACGGCGCCTGGTGCGCCGCGGCTCCGCGCATCCGTGTCGTGAGCACGGTCGGCGCGGGAGACAGCTCCCTCGCCGGCTACCTTCTCGCGGACCTGGCAGGCGAGCAGCCGGCCGATCGTCTGCGCTCCGCGATCCGCTACGGGGCGGCAGCGGCATCCCTTCCGGGCACCCAGGTGCCGTCATCCGCCGATCTCGGCGACGACGACATCATCGTCCGCTCTCTGTAACCCTGACGACCACTGGAGGTCATCATGTCCGACACCATCACCGCCGAGCTGGTCAGCATCGATGCGGCCCTCGGCGCCGACAAGTCCGCCGTCATCCGCGCTCTCGCCGAGCGCGTCGCCGCACAGGGCCGCGCGAACAGCGCGCAGGGGCTCTTCGACGACGCCTGGGCGAGGGAGGAGAAGGACGAGACGGGTCTGCCCGGCGGCATCGCCATCCCGCACGCGAAGAGCGCGTCGGTGACGATCCCGACCCTCGCCTTCGCTCGTCTCGCGCCGGGAGTCGACTTCGGCGCCCCTGACGGGCCGGCCGATCTCGTCTTCCTCATCGCCGCGCCGGACACGGCCGCCGAGGCGCATCTCGCGATGCTGTCGAAGCTCGCACGGAGCCTCATGCAGGAGGAGTTCACCGGTGCCCTGCGCGCGGCTCGCTCCGCCGAGGAGGTCGTGACGATCGTGTCCACGGCGATCAGCGATGAGCCGCAGCCCGAGGCATCCGCCGCCGTCGCACCGTCCGAATCGGCGGGAGCGCTCGCCGCAGACGGTGCACCGCGTCGCGCCCGCATCGTCGCGGTGACGGCGTGCGCGACGGGCATCGCCCACACCTTCATGGCCGCCGACGCCCTCACTGCGGCGGGGCGAGCGGAAGGCATCGACCTCGTGGTGGAGCCGCAGGGATCGAGCGGGTACAAGGCCCTGCCGCAGAGCGTGATCGACGATGCGGATGCCGTCATCTTCGCGGTCGACGTCGACGTGCGCGCCCAGGAGCGGTTCGCCGGCAAGCCCGTGGTGCGCTCCGGGGTGAAGAGGGGCATCGAGGAGCCGGCACGCCTGATCGCCGAGGCGATCGCCGCGTCGAAGGATCCGTCGGCCGCCCGGGTGTCGGGAGCCGCGGCGTCGTCGTCCGCTGCCGCGCCCGCGCAGGCGCAGTCGATGGGGTCGCGGATCAGGCGCATCCTGCTCACCGGCGTCAGCTACATGATCCCGTTCGTCGCCGCAGGCGGACTGCTGATCGCGCTGAGCTTCCTGCCCTTCCTCGGCGGGTTCAACGTCAACAAAGACGATCAGGCGTTCGACATCGTGCTCGGCAACGCGCTGTGGGCGCTGCCCGACGGCGGCCTCGGCCAGTACATCGGGTCGGTCCTCTTCGTCATCGGCGCCACGTCGATGGGGTTCCTCGTCTCGGCGCTCGCCGGATACATCGCCTTCGCGATCGCCGACCGGCCGGGCATCGCCCCCGGTTTCGTCGCCGGCGCCATCGCGGTGCTCATGAACGCCGGCTTCATCGGCGGCATCGTCGGCGGTCTGCTCGCCGGGTTCATCGCCTGGGCGATCGGGCGCATCGACGCGCCGAGATGGCTGCGCGGCCTCATGCCGGTCGTGATCATCCCGCTGCTCGCCTCGATCGTCGCGTCCGGCCTGATGCTGCTGTTCCTCGGTCGACCGATCGCGGGGCTCATGCAGATCCTGAACGAGTGGCTGACGGGACTCGCCGGCACCTCGGGCATCGTGCTCGTCGGCGTGATCCTCGGTCTCATGATGTGCTTCGACCTCGGCGGACCGGTGAACAAGGTCGCCTACGCGTTCGCGACGGCCGGTCTCGCCTCCGCGTCCTCGGACAACCCCGCGCCGTACCTGATCATGGCCGCCGTCATGTGCTCGGGCATGGTCCCGCCGCTGGCGATGGCCCTCGCCTCCACGGTGCTGGCCCGTCGCCGGTTCACGACGGTCGAGCGTGAGAACGGCGTCGCCGCATGGCTGCTGGGCGCCTCCTTCATCAGCGAGGGCGCGATCCCGTTCGCCGCCGCCGATCCGCTGCGTGTGATCCCCGCATCCATGCTCGGCGGGGCCGTCACCGGTGCGCTCAGCATGGTGTTCAGCGTGCAGTCGCTGGCCCCGCACGGCGGCATCTTCGTGTTCTTCGCGATCAATCCGATCTGGGGCTTCCTCCTCGCTCTCGCCGCGGGGACCATCGTGAGCGCGCTCGCCATCGTCGCCCTGAAGAGGTTCGTCGGCGCGGGAGACCCCGTCACCGTCGCCGCCTGATCACGCACCAGACACCGCATCGAAGGAGAACAGACATGACCGAACGTCAGGCCACCATCGCCAGCAGCTCAGGGCTGCACGCCCGCCCCGCCAAGCTCTTCGTGTCGGCGGTGCAGGAGAAGGGCATCCCGATCACCATCTCCCGCGCGGGCGGGGCCGAGCTCAACGCCGGCAGCATCCTCGCGCTGATGGGACTCGGAGCCTCGAAGGGCGCCGTCGTGACCCTGCGATCCGACGCCGAGGGCGCTGAGCAGGCGCTCGACGAGCTCGTCGCCCTGCTCGAGACGGATCTCGACGCGGAGTGAGCATGACGACGGCCGCCGGGAAGCCCCGGCGGCCGTGGTCGCGCCTCGCCGTCCGCAGCGCAGGGTGCCCGAGCACCGGAACGGATGCGATCCCGGCCCGGCTAGACTGGACTCCATGCCAGAACCGAAAGTCGCCAGTTTTCCGGCGATCCGCGGTGCGCTGAAGTTCTATCAGATCGCGTCGATCATCACCGGAGTCATGCTGCTCCTGCTGGTCACGGAGATGGTGCTCAAGTACACGCCGATCCACCTCGAGCTCTTCGCGGGCGGAAGGGGCGGCTTCCTCTGGTTCGCGCCGGTGGTCGAGGGGCCGGACGGCCTCGAGTCGACGGGCGACGGCCTCAACCTCTCCCTCGGCATCCTCGTCGCCCACGGCTGGTTCTACGTCGTCTACCTCTTCGCGTGCTTCCGCATGTGGAGCCTGATGCGCTGGCCGTTCCTGCGCTTCATCACCCTGGCGCTCGGCGGCGTCATCCCGCTGCTGTCGTTCTTCATGGAGGGCATCGTCGCCCGCGAGGTGAAGACGTACCTCTCCACCAGGGAGGCCGCGACCGCGCAGCCGGAGCCCGATGCGCTCCCCGCAGACCCCGATTCCCGCCCCTCCCCGGAAGGTGTCCGTTGACCGAACAATCCGAGACCCAGCAGCGTCCAGCGCTTGTGGTCGACTTCGGCGCGCAGTACGCGCAGCTGATCGCCCGTCGAGTCCGCGAGGCCGGCGTCTACAGCGAGATCGTGCCGCACACGGCCACCGCTGAGGAGATCGCCGCCAAGAACCCGGTCGCGATCATCCTCTCCGGCGGCCCGTCGTCGGTGTACGAGGAGGGCGCCCCGCGCCTCGACCCCGCGGTCTTCGACCTCGGGGTGCCGACCCTCGGCATCTGCTACGGCTTCCAGTACATGGCGCAGACCCTCGGCGGCGAGGTCGCGAACACCGGCCTGCGCGAGTACGGCGCGACGGATGCCGTCATCTCCGGCGACGGCGGCACGCTGCTCGGCGGCCAGCCTGCCGAGCAGAACGTGTGGATGAGCCACGGCGACCAGGTCGCCACGGCCCCCGAGGGCTTCGAGGTCCTCGCCACCACGTCCGCCACCAAGGTCGCGGCCTTCGCGAACGAGGAGCGTCGCTTCTACGGCGTGCAGTGGCACCCCGAGGTCAAGCACTCCGACCACGGTCAGCGCGTGCTGGAGAACTTCCTACACAAGGGCGCGGGTCTCGCCTCCGACTGGAACAGCGGCAACGTGATCGCCGAGCAGATCGAGCGCATCCGCGAGCAGGTCGGTGACGCCCGCGTCATCTCCGCCCTCTCCGGCGGCGTCGACTCCGCCGTCTCCACGGCCCTCGTGCACAAGGCCATCGGCGACCAGCTCACCGCTGTGTTCGTCGACCACGGCCTCCTCCGCAAGGGCGAGCGCGAGCAGGTCGAGAAGGACTACGTCGAGTCCACGGGCGTCCGCCTCATCACGGTCGACGCGGCCGACACGTTCCTCGGCCACCTCGAGGGTGTGACCGACCCGGAGGAGAAGCGCAAGATCATCGGGCGCGAGTTCATCCGGGCGTTCGAGAAGGTGCAGCTCGACCTCGTCGCCGAGGCCAAGGCCGCGGGCGGCGCTCCGGTCAAGTTCCTCGTGCAGGGCACGCTGTACCCCGACGTCGTCGAGTCCGGCGGCGGCGCGGGCACCGCGAACATCAAGTCGCACCACAACGTGGGCGGGCTCCCCGACGACCTCGACTTCGAGCTGATCGAACCCCTGCGGGCGCTGTTCAAGGACGAGGTCCGCGCCATCGGCCGCGAGCTCGGCATCCCCGAGGCGATCGTCGGCCGCCAGCCGTTCCCCGGCCCCGGGCTCGGCATCCGCATCATCGGCGAGGTGACGAAGGACCGCCTGGAGATCCTGCGCGAGGCCGATGCCATCGCGCGCGAGGAGCTCACCAAGGCCGGCCTCGACCAGGAGATCTGGCAGTGCCCCGTGGTGCTGCTCGCCGACGTCCGCTCCGTGGGCGTGCAGGGCGACGGCCGCACCTACGGCCACCCGATCGTGCTGCGTCCCGTGTCGAGCGAAGACGCGATGACCGCCGACTGGACGCGCCTGCCGTACGACGTGCTGGCGAAGATCTCGAACCGCATCACCAACGGGGTGCGCGACGTCAACCGCGTCGTCCTCGACGTGACCTCCAAGCCGCCGGGGACCATCGAGTGGGAGTGACGCCGTCGCTCCCACTCGCCTGACGTCGAAAGGGCACGGACCATCGCGGTCCGTGCCCTTTCGCGTCCCCGGGCGCTGCGGGCGGCGCGGCTCAGCCCAGGTGCTTCATCGCCTCGCGCCGCGAGAGCCCGCTGAGCTCGCCCTCGTGCGCGGCGACGAATGTGCGCACCCACTCCGGGTCGGTCTTCGCGTACTCGCGCAGGGCCCAGCCGATCGCCTTGCGGATGAAGAACTCCGTGTCGGCGATGTTCGGCTGGATCGCGCTCACCAGCAGCGCGAGGTCGGTGTCGACCCGCCGTCCGAGCTGGGAGATGATGCTGGCACGTCGCACCCAGAAGTCCTCGTCGCGCGCCCAGGCGACGAGCACGGGCGTGAGGTCCTCCGGGTGGGCGTCCAGCGTCTCCGCCAGCCGGTGCGAGACCTCGTCCACGTGGTCCCACCAGGCGCCGGTGCGGATCATCTCCTCGTGCACGTCGAGCATGTCCAGCCGCCCGCGCAGCGGACGCAGCCCCATGATCTCGGTCGCGGCGTAGCGCTCCTCGCGGTGCGTCGCCCCGCGCCACAGCTCCAGCGCGGCGGCACGGAGCTCCGCAGCATCCTTCCGTCCGCGGGCGGCCTGTCGCGCGATCCTTCGCGCCTGCGGCACCTTCACGCCGAGGAACGGCATGGATGACTTCATGTACGCCTGCTGACCGGGCGCGATCGTGGGATCCGCGCCCTCGCGGAGGGCCTGGCGGATGCTGTCGACGAGGTCTGCGGCGGTCACGGAGCGAGTCTAGAGCGGACCTGCGACGGATCTCGGGAACTTTTTTTCGCGAGGATGTCGATCCGATGCGTTCCCGTTCGACGTCTTCAATGAGAGGGTCGAGAGACGGCCCCACGATCAAGGAGAACATCATGAAGTACATGCTCATCATGCGCGCGACCGACGAGGCACTCGAGGCGTCGAAGGAGATCCCGTTCGAAGAGATGATCGAGTCGATGGGGCGCTACAACGAGTCGCTCATCAAGGCCGGCGTCATGGCGGGCGGCGACGGTCTGACGGACGCCGCTGAGGGCGTCGTCGTCGACTTCTCCAGCGAGCCGCCCCTCGTCACCGACGGCCCCTACGGCGAGACGAAGGAGCTGTTCAACGGCTTCTGGATCCTCGAGGTCTCGTCCAAGGAGGAGGCCGTGGAGTGGGCGAAGCGCTGCCCCCTCGGCCCCGGCTCGAAGCTGGAGATCCGTCGCATCCACGGTGTCGAGGACTTCCCCCAGGACAACGAGTGGGTGCAGAAGGAGAAGCAGTGGATCGAGGACGCCGCCGCCAAGGCCGCCGAGGCCTGAACCGGGCGGGATGCCGACGATGACCGGTGAGGCGATGGCGCGCTCCGCACCCGACAGGGGAGCGGCGGAGCGCGCCGTCGCGGCCGTGTGGCGCATCGAGTCGGCGAAGATCGTCGCGACGCTGTCGCGTCTGGTCGGAGACTTCGGTCTCGCGGAGGACCTCGCGCAGGAGGCGCTGCTCGACGCGCTCGCGCAGTGGCCGGTCGAGGGCGTGCCGCGCAACGGCGCCGCCTGGCTCACCGCGGTCGCCAAGCGCAAGGCGATCGACGGCTGGCGTCGGCGCGAGCGGCTGGACGACCGCATCGCCGTGCTCGCTCACGACCTGGAGCGCGAACAGGGGGAGGCGGCCGACGCGCTGCCCTGGGACCCGGATGCCGTCGATGACGACGTGCTGCGCCTGATCTTCATCTCCTGCCACCCCGTGCTGTCGAGGGAGGCGCAGGTCGCGCTGACACTGCGGGTGGTGGGCGGCCTGTCGAGCGAGGAGATCGCACGCGCCTTCCTCGTGCCCACGGCGACCGTGCAGCAGCGGATCGTGCGCGCGAAGAAGACGCTGGCAGCGGCGAACGTCCCTTTCGAGATGCCGTCGCGGGAGGAGCATGCGGCGCGGCTCGGGGGCATCCTGGGCGTGCTGTACCTGATCTTCAACGAGGGGCATGCGGCGTCGAGCGGATCCGACTGGATGCGTCCGGAGCTCAGCGTGGAGGCGATCAGGCTCACCCGCGTGCTCGCCGCTCTCATGCCGCGCGAGCGCGACGTGCACGCCCTTCTGGCGCTCATGGAGCTCACAGCGGCCCGGTTCCCTGCGCGCATCGACGCGAACGGGGATCCCGTGCTGCTGGCCGATCAGGACAGGTCTCGCTGGGATCGCGGACGCATCGCGCGCGGACGCGCCGCTCTCGCCGCCGCCGATGCGCGGGGAGGCGGACGCAGCGCCTACGGGCTGCAGGCGGCGATCGCCGAGCGCCATGCGGTCGCGCCCTCCGTCGAGGAGACCGACTGGGAGAGCATCGTCGTGCTCTACGAGGCCCTGGGGCGGCTGGCGCCCTCACCGGTCGTCGAGCTGAATCGCGCCGCAGCCGTCGCGATGGCGACGGGGCCGGCATCCGCTCTCCGGATCATCGACCGGATCGCGGAGTCGGGTGCCCTGCGCGGATACCACCTCCTGCCCGCCACCCGCGGCGAGCTGCTGCTGCGGCTCGGCCGTACCGAGGAGGCGCGGAGCGAGTTCGCGACGGCCGCCTCCCTCGCCGGCAACGATCGCGAGCGGGCGCTGCTGCAGTCAAAGGCCGCCGGAGACTGAAAGACCCGCCCCCTTCGACAGCCTCGGCTTTCGAAGGGGACGGGCGTATGTATCAGCGCGGGTCAGTCGCGGACAGCACGTCCACGTCCGGCCACGAGGCCGTAGATCAGCAGCACGATGATCGAGCCGGCGATCGCGAGCAGCCACGTGCCCAGGTCCCAGAACTCGGTGAGCGGACGGTTGAGGATCAGGCTGCCGAGCCAACCGCCGAGCAGCGCTCCCACGACGCCGAGAAGAAGGGTGATGAACCATCCTCCGCCCTGACGGCCGGGAAGGATCAGCTTCGCGATGGCTCCGGCGATGAGGCCGAGAAGAAGAAAGCCGAGAAAGCTCATGGTCAGCTCCTTTGTGTCAGGAGCCCCGGGGTGCCAGGGCTCGTAGACACCACCATCCGCCCATCCGGGTTTCTGCGACACCCCCTTGCGCAGGACCGCTGGAGTGTGCGAAGAGGCCCGCCCCCAGGGGGACGGGCCTCTTCGGACGAGCGTGTTCTGCGTCTAGTTGCTGCGCGCGATCGCGATCATCCGCAGGATCTCGACGTACAGCCAGACGACCGTGACCATGATGCCGAAGGCGCCGAGCCAGCCGTACTTGCGGGGAGCGCCGTTGCGGACGCCCTGCTGGATCTGGTCGAAGTCGAGCACGAGCGAGTACGCCGCCATGAAGACGACGAGGACGCCGATGATCAGACCGAGCGGGATGCCGGCGACCTTCGCGCTGAGGAGTCCGAAGGCCTGGCCCTCGGGGAGCACGTTGGTCCACATCAGGACGACGTTCAGCAGCGAGAAGACGAGGTAGCCGATCATCGCGATCATGACGATCTTCGTCATCTTCGCCGAGGCGCGGATCTTGCCGCTCGCGAAGAGGGCCAGCGTCACCGCGACGACCGAGACGGTCGCGAGCGTGGCCTGCATGACGATGCCGGGCCACAGCACCTCGAAGAACGCCGAGATGCCGCCGATGAAGAGGCCCTCGAACACCGCGTAGGCGAAGATCAGCGCGGGGCGGACCTTCTTGCGCGAGGTGAACGTGATGACCATGGCGAGCACGAAGCCGCCGAGCGCGCCGATGATCCAGGGGAGCATGTTCGGCGCGAAGCCGTTGTACGGGTCGCGCTCGGGCGCGGCGATGCCGCCGAGCGTGAACACCCAGCCGATCGCGGCGGTGACGAGGAGGATGCCGAAGAGACCGGCGGTCTTCCACACCGTGTCCTCGACCGACATGCGGTCGGTCTCGATCGCGCCGGCCGGGGGAGCGGCGTACATGCCCTCCAGCTGCGCGTTGACCGCGGCGTCGACACCGGCCTGCTGGAACGAGGCGGCCTGAGCACCCTGAGCCGCCTGCGGTGCCCCGGGGTAGGTCGCGACGTTGCGCGGATCCTGCTGCTGGAACGCCGGATTGTTGAATGCGAAATTACTCATGGTGGGCCTCACTCCGAAGTGGTTGTAGGTCGCTTCCCTCCACGATACCCGGATGGGCGCGTCACCTGGGTGTTCTACGCTGAGAGCGTGCCCAGGAAATCCCCTCTCGTCATCGGGCACCGAGGTGCGCCCGGCTACCGTCCGGAGCACAGCCGCTCCTCCTACGAGCTCGCGCTCGCCATGGGGGTGGATGCCGTCGAGCCCGACGTCGTCGCCACCAAGGACGGCGTGCTGGTCGTCCGTCACGAGAACGAGATCTCGGGCACGACCGATGTGGCGCTGCATCCGGAGTTCGCCGACCGGAAGACGACCAAGCGGGTCGACGGGCAGGCGCTGACGGGCTGGTTCACCGAGGACTTCACGTGGGAGGAGCTGTCGGTGCTGCGTACGCGCGAACGCCTTCCCGCGATGCGCGTCTCGAGCGCGAGCTTCGACGACGCGCAGGGGATCCTCCGGCTCGTCGACGTGCTGGATCTCGTACGCGAGGGCTCGGTCGAGCACGGCCGGGAGATCGGCGTCGTGCTGGAGGTCAAGCACGCGACCTACTTCGCGAGCATCGGGATCGATCTCGCCCCTCTCATCGCACGCGACCTCCGTGCCGCGGGCTGGGCCGATGGCGAGCTGCCTCTCGTGATCGAGTGCTTCGAGTCGACGATCCTCGGCGAGCTGCGCGAGCGCGGCATCCCGGCCTCGTACGTCTACCTGATCGAGGCCGCGGGGCGTCCGTACGACCTCCTGGTCGCGCAGGGGAAGCAGGCCCCGACCTACGCGTCGACGGTGACCCCTCAGGGCCTCGACGCCCTCGTGGGCCGGGTCGACGGCGTGAGCGTGAGCAAGAAGATGCTGCTCGTCCGCGGCAACACGATCGTGGCCGACGCGCACGCGCGGGGCCTCAAGGTCTTCACCTGGACCTGTCGACCAGAGAACGCGTTCCTCGCGGCGGAGTACCGGGGGAGCGGCGGCAAGGGCGCGTACGGCGACTACGAGTCGGAGTGGCGGGTGATCGCCGAGACCGGCGTCGACGGCGTCTTCGTCGACCACCCCGATCTCGGCGTGAGCTTCTTCCGCAGCTGACGGACGGCGGCTCAGAGGGGGCCGAGCACGTCTGCGACGTCTGCGTCGAGGCGCATCGTGCGCAGCGGTTCGAGGATCTCGCGCTCCTCGAACCGGAAGTGCGACTCCATGATCGCGCCGACGCCGTCGAGATGACGGGAGATCGAGTCGGGGCTCTCGCCGCTCTCGACCGCGTGCCGGAGCCCGGCGAGCAGGTGGGTGAGCATCGAGTGGTCCTGCATGAGCTTGTCGATCATGCCGCCCAGCCGGGGGTGCTCCTCGCGCAGGGCGGGGAACAGGCTCCGATCCTCCGCCCGATGGTGGCCGTCCAGCGCCGAGCAGAAGCCGATGCAGTACAGCAGGAGGTCGGATGCCGCATCCGGCGCCGCTGTTCCCGCATCGAGAGCTTCCCGCGTGGCCGCGAGCGCCGCGCGGAGCCGAGCGTGGGCGCTGCGGAGCTCCGCGTCCCAGGCGATCAGGCGGTCGGCATCCATCCGCGCCAGTCTAGGCGCGTCTCACAGCGTCCGGTCGAACGCGCCCTTCTTCGTCGAGACGATCTCCTTGCCCAGCGGCATCAGCGACACGGGGACCATCTTGAAGTCGGCGATCCCCATCGGGATGCCGATGATCGTGATGCACAGGGCGATGCCAGAGACGATGTGCCCGATGGCGAGCCACCAGCCGGCGAGGATCACCCAGAGCACATTGCCGAGGAAGGATCCGACGCCCGCGGTGGGCTTGCTCACGACCTCTCGACCGAACGGCCAGATCGCGTAGCCCGCGATGCGGAAGGACGCGATCGCCCACGGGATCGTCACGATCGGTATGCACAGCAGGATGCCGGCGAGCATGTAGCCCAGCCAGAGGGCGAAGCCGGCGAAGATCAGCCAGATGACGTTCAGGATCGTGCGCACCGCTCGATTCTCGCACTCGCGGCCTGAACCTCCGATGCCCGCACGTCCCCCGGGGCGACGCGGGATCGTGCGAGTCGACGGACGGCCAGCGCCCGTCTGCGGTGTCGGTGGCGACGCCTAGACTCATAAGGCCATGACCGAAGCACCTCTCATCGTCCCCGGATCCGTCGGCCCCCGCTCCACTGGGGCGGAGGGGCAGGACGACCTCCTCGCCGGACTCAACCCCCAGCAGCTCGAGGCCGTCACCTATCGCGGCCCCGCGCTGCTCATCGTCGCGGGGGCGGGGTCGGGCAAGACGAGCGTGCTCACCCGTCGCATCGCCTCCCTGCTGCGCGCCCGAGAGGCATGGCCGAGCCAGATCCTCGCGATCACCTTCACCAACAAGGCCGCCGGCGAGATGCGCGAGCGCGTCCAGGCGATCGTCGGAGATGCGGCCCGGGGAATGTGGATCTCCACGTTCCACTCCGCCTGCGTGCGCATCCTCCGGCGCGAGGCCGAGCAGTTCGGCTTCACGAAGTCGTTCACCATCTACGACTCCGGTGACTCGCGCGCGCTCATCAAGCGCCTGGTCAAGGAGCACGAGGCCGATGCCTACGGCATGACCCCGGGATCTGTGCAGTCGCGCATCTCGAAGCTCAAGAACGAGCTGTCCGATGCCGAGGCGTACGCGCGGCAGGCCAACATGAGCGACCCCGCAGAGCGCGTCTTCGTCGAGCTGTTTGCCGACTACCAGCGCCAGCTGCAGAAGGCGAACGCGTTCGACTTCGACGACCTCATCGGGCAGACCGTCTACCTGTTCCGGGCGTTCCCGCAGGTCGCCGACACCTATCGCCGGCGCTTCCGGCACATCCTCGTCGACGAGTACCAGGACACCAACCACGCCCAGTACGCACTGATCCACGAGCTCACCCGCCCCGTCTCGGGCGACGCCCCCGACCCGTATGCCTCGAACGGCATGATGATCTTCGAGCCGGAGACGACACCGGAGCTCGATGGCGCCTCGCTCACCGTGGTCGGCGACTCCGACCAGTCGATCTACGCCTTCCGCGGTGCCGACATCCGCAACATCAGCGAGTTCGAGCGCGACTTCCCCGGGGCCCGCGTCGTTCTCCTCGAGCAGAACTACCGTTCGACGCAGAACATCCTCTCGGCCGCGAACGCCGTCATCGGCAACAACTTCGACCGCAAGGACAAGAAGCTCTGGAGCGACAAGGGCGACGGCGACAAGATCATCGGCTTCACCGGCTACTCGCAGCACGACGAGGCTCAGTTCGTCGCCGACGAGGTCGAGGCGCTGCGTCGTGCGGGCTACCCGTACTCCGAGATGGCGGTCTTCTACCGCACCAACTCGCAGTCCCGTGCGCTGGAGGAGATCTTCATCCGCTCGGCCGTGCCCTACAAGATCATGGGCGGCACCAAGTTCTACGAGCGCGCCGAGATCAAGGACGCGCTGGCGTACCTCGTGGCCGTCGCGAATCCGGCAGACGAGATGGCGGTCCGACGCATCCTCAACAAGCCGCGTCGCGGCATCGGCGACGTCACCGAGACCGCCATCGCGCGCTTCGCCGAGGAGCACGGCATCACGTTCCGGCAGGCGCTGTCCGTGCCCGACCAGCTCGGCTTCGGGCCGAAGATCCAGGCGGCGATCGCCCAGCTCGACGCCGTGCTCGCTGAGGCGACCGAGATCATGCTTCCCGCGACGGGCGAGGTGCCCGCGCCGACCACGGTCGCCGACGGCCTCAGCGTGCTGCTGTCGAAGAGCGGCTACCTCGATGCGCTGCGCGCCAGCCGCGATCCTCAAGACGAGGCGCGCGTCGAGAACCTCGACGAGTTCGTGGCTGTCGCCCGCGACTTCGCGCGCAACAACCCCGAGGGCACGATCGTCGACTTCCTCACCGAGGTGGCGCTCGTCTCGGACGCCGACGACCTCGACGACGAGTCGGGCTCGGTGTCGATGATGACGATGCACACGGCGAAGGGCCTCGAGTACGACGCGGTGTTCGTCACAGGCGTCGAGGAGGATCTGATCCCTCATCGCATCTCGGCTGGGGAGCCCGGAGGCCCGCAGGAGGAGCGGCGGCTCTTCTACGTGGGCATCACGCGTGCCCGCAAGCGCCTGCATCTCTCCCTCGCGATGACGAGGGCGCAGTTCGGCGAGGTCTCGGTCGCCATGCCCAGTCGCTTCCTGCAGGAGATCCCCGCGGGGCTCATCGACTGGCGCCAGTCGCCGGGAGACGTGAACTCGCGCGGCGGCATGCAGTCGCGCGCGCTGAACGCGCGCCGCTCGGGCTCCGGCGGGTTCGGCGGCTCCGGCGGATTCGGCGGAGCCGGTTCGAACGACAGGTTCGCGGTGAAGCCGCTCCCCGGTCGCGACTCGCTCACGCCGCTCTCCACCGCGATGGACAAGTTCCCCAACCGGGTCACCGCGAAGATGCGCGACAACGGGGATCTCGAGCTGACGGCCGGAGACCGCATCCGCCACAGCGATTTCGGCGAGGGGCGTGTGGATGCCGTGACCGGCGAGGGCGCGAAGCGCATCGCCCACGTGCGCTTCGACACCGCCGGGCAGAAGAAGCTCCTGATCAAGGTCGCGCCGATCGAGAAGATCTGAGCCGCATCGACGCTCCGGCGCCGAGGAGGCGCGGCGCTGCGGCCCGCGCGACGAGGAGTGCGGGGAGCGGATGCTGAGAGCCGACCCCGAACGGCGGGTCCTGCGCACGGAACCGCCGTCGTCGCCGGTTAGGCTGGCACATTATGGCCCTGTTCTCCCGCCGCAAGAAGTCCGCTGACGCTGCAGTCCCGGCATCCGACATCTCCTCCGAGAACGTCGAATCCGAGTCGACCGGCGCCGAGTCCGTCGCCCCGGTCGAGGCCGCTCCCGCCCCGACGATCGGCATCTCGGTGC
This sequence comes from Microbacterium sp. NPDC057944, assembly GCF_042887445.1. Classification (NCBI taxonomy): domain Bacteria; kingdom Bacillati; phylum Actinomycetota; class Actinomycetes; order Micrococcales; family Microbacteriaceae; genus Microbacterium; species Microbacterium sp. NPDC057944. The sequence continues at coordinate 1,451,466 of NZ_JBHVPJ010000002.1, read as the reverse complement.
AGGCGTTCCGCGGAGTGGGGGCCGAGGCCGGCCCCGAGGTGTCCCTGGACGAGCCCGCCGCTCCCGCGCCTGCCGCCCCGGTCGCTCCTGCTCCGACGCAGTCCGCACCCCCGGCAGCGCTGCCCGATCCTCAGGAACGTCGTCTTCCGCTCGCTCCTGCGCTGCCCCCGGAGCAGACCGAGACCGTCGCCGGCATGAAGGATAACGTCCTCCTCCGCGACGCTCTCAAGGAGATCGAGCAGGGCGCGTCGAACGATCAGCTGCTCGGCGTGATGCGTCAGGCGCTGCAGGGGCACCTGTACATCCGCGTCAACGGCGATGCCCGTGCGCAGATCAGCGAGGGGAAGCCGCTGTCCGTCGCCGTGGTGCGCGACGGTGACCGTCAGTTCATGCTCGCGTTCAGCTCGGCCGGTGCCGTGCGCGACTCGGTGCAGCTCGAGGCCGATCCGGCCGCGACCACTGCGGTCGCCCAGCCCGTCACCTCCGTGCTGCAGCAGGTCGTGGCTGGCGACTTCGCCGGTCTCATCGTCGACAACGCCTCCGCGCCGCATCGCGTCGTCTTCCCGACCGAGCTGCTGCAGAAGGCACTCGAGCAGGGCGACCCCGAGATGACCGTCAAGACGATCCTCGCGGCCCCGCGCGAGCAGGACTCCGCGGCCAGGGTCGCCGAGGCTCTCGCCTCCACGCGCATGTGGGTCGCCGTCAACGACGGCAGCAACGGGACGCCCGTGGGCATCGCCGAGGCGCAGACGCCCGACGGCAAGAGGTTCCTCCAGCTGTTCTCGCACCCGCTCGAGGTCATCGCGATGGGACGAGGCGACCGCCCGCTCCCGTTCGAGCCCACGCAGCTCGCCAAGGTGCTCACGGGGCACGCCGAGATGGCCGGAGTGATCGTCGATCCGGCGGGACCGACCCTTCTCGTCGAGCGTGACGCGCTCGCCCCGGTGCTGGTGCTCGGGGTCGACATCGAGTCCTGACGGGCGGGGCTTTCGCGCGTCCGAGGCTGCCTCTAGGGTCGAGTCATGGCCTCCGAGCGCGTGACACTGACCATCGTCGACCCTGATGGAGAGCGCGAGGTCGTGCTCTCCAGCCCGAACAAGGCGGTCTGGCCGGTTCCGGGCATCACGAAGGCCGAGCTCGCCGAGTACTTCCAGGTCGTCAGCGGGCCGTTCCTCGAGGCGAACGGCGGTCGCCCCGTGTCGCTGGAGCGCTTCCGCGACGGCGTCGGCAAGGGCGGCGGCTTCTTCTCGAAGAACCCGCCGGCGGGCACGCCCGACTACGTCGATGCGGTGATGGTGACCTACAACAGCGGGCGACAGCATCCGCAGATCGTGCTGAACAGGCCCAGCGCGATCGTGTGGGCGGCGCAGATGAACACGATCGTGTTCCATCCGTGGGCGTCGCTGGCGTCCGATCCTGACAACCCCGTCGAGCTGCGCATCGACCTCGACCCCCAGCCGGGCACCGACTTCGCGGATGCCGTCACCGCCGCCCACGCGCTGCGGGAGGTGCTGCGCGAGGCGGGGCTCGACGCCTTCGTGAAGACCAGCGGCAACCGCGGACTGCACGTGTTCGCCCCCATCGTGCCCAGCCACGAGTTCCTCGACGTGCGGCACGCGGTGATCGCCGCGGGGCGGGAGCTGGAGCGGCGGATGCCGGAGCAGGTCACCATGAACTGGTGGAAGGAGGAGCGCGGCGAGCGCATCTTCATCGACTTCAACCAGGCCAACCGCGACCGCACCATGGCGGGCGCTTACAGCCCGCGCGCACTCCCCGGAGCGACCGTGTCGACCCCCGTGCACTGGGAGGAGCTCGACGGGCTCGACCCGGCGCGGTTCACGGTGCGCAGCATCCCGAAGCGGCTCGACGAGGTGGGCGACCCGTGGGCCGGCAAGCAGAGCAGTCCCGGCCGCATCGACACCCTGCTGGAGTGGTGGGAGCGCGACAAGGCCGACGGCCTCGGCGAGCTGCCGTTCCCGCCGGAGTTCCCGAAGATGCCGGGGGAGCCTCCGCGAGTGCAGCCGAGCAAGAAGGTCGCGGCGAACTGGGATGAGGAGGGGAAGCCCTCCGCGCAGTGAGCGAGCCGGGAGAGCGCCGGGCTCAGCCGAGCACGTCGGCCAGGTCGTAGCCGGCGACGGTGTCGAGCTGGTCGTAGGTGCACGAGCGAGCGTCGCGGTCGGGGCGCCACCGCTCGAACTGCACGGTGTGGCGGAAGCGCGCGCCTTCGAGTTGGTCGTAACGCACCTCCAGCACCCGCTCGGGCCGCAGCCGCACGAACGACACATCCTTCGAGCCGCTGAATCGGGAGCGCTCGCCCTCCCCGGTCACGGCGCCGCCGGACTCGTCGCGCTCCACGAGGGGCGCGAGCTCGTCGACGAGCTCCTGTCGTCGCACGTCGCTCCAGGCCGCGACGCCGCCGACCTGGCGCAGGGTGCCGTCGGCGTCGTAGAGCCCGACCAGCAGCGACCCGACTCCCGACCCCGACTTGTGGATGCGGTAGCCGAGTGCGACGACGTCGGCGGTTCGCGCGTGCTTGATCTTGATCAGCGTGCGCTTGCCCGGCGCGTAGGGCTGGTCCAGCGGCTTCGCGACGACGCCGTCGAGACCAGCGCCCTCGAACTCGGCCAGCCAGCGGACGGCGGCCTCACGATCGCGGGTCGTGCGCGTGATGTGCAGCGGATGCGCCACTCCGGCCAGCATCCGCTCCAGCCGCTCGCGACGCACGGAGAACGGTGACGACTGCAGGTCTTCATCGCCCTCGGCGAGGAGGTCGAACGCGATGAACATCGCGGGAGTCTCGGTCGAGAGCTTCGCGACGCGGGAGGCTGCGGGGTGGATGCGCTGGCTGAGGGCCTCCCAGTCGAGCCGCTGCGCCCCCGCGGGGCCGGTCGCGACCACGATCTCGCCGTCGAGCAGGCACGGCCCCGGCAGCAGGCTCGGAATGGCCTCGACGAGCTCGGGGAAGTACCGGGTCAGCGGCTTCGCGCCACGGGAGCCGATCTCGACGGTCTCGCCGTCCCACGCGATCAGACCGCGGAAGCCGTCCCACTTGGGTTCGAACAGGAGCCCGCCGGAGCTCTTCGCGGGGTCGGGGACGGATGCCGCGGCCTTCGCCAGCATCGGTGCGGGGATGTCGTAGCGCATGGGTCCATCCTGGCGACTGGCGGGGACACGCGCCAGAACTCCGGAGAATCGGAGGACGTCGGCGGAGGTGCCGCGGACGCGCGCGGCTCTTCGGCCCGGAGGGGGCCGTTTCTCCGGAGTTGCGCGCGGGTCGCGGTTCACAACTCCTCACGTTCGGCTGCTCCGGAACCCGGAAACCGCAGTTCGGCGGCCGACGAGGCGTCGAGGCGCACGTTTCTTGAGGACTTGTGAACCTGGGGCAGGGAGGCCGCGACCCGGGTTCCGATCAGAACAGGTCTGCGAGGGTCGCCGGGATGCCGGCGTCGCCCAGTGCCGTGCGCGCGGCGTGCCACCCCGCCATGCCGTTGACACCGGGTCCCGGCGGGGTGGAGGCGGAGGCGAGGTACACGCCGGGCACCGGGGTGCGCCACGGCTTCGTGCCGAGCACGGGGCGACGCAGCGCCTGGGGGATCGTGAAGGCCCCGCCCAGGATGTCCCCGCCGATCTCCGAGGGGTTGATCGCCTCGCGGGCGGATGCCGGTACCGAGTGGTGCGCGAGGATGCGGTCGCGGAAGCCGGGGGCGAAGCGCTCGACCTGCTGCGTGATGAGCTCGGTGGCGTCGAGATCCGAGCCCTGCGGGACGTGGATGTACGCCCACAGCACGGCTTTGCCCTCTGGCGCACGCGTGGGATCGAACACCGAGGGCTGGACGGTGAGCACGTAGGGGCGTTCGCTGACGCGTCCGCGCGCGACCGCGTTCTCGCTGGCCCACACCTCGGCCTGAGTGCCGCCGACGTGCACGGTGGGCGACTGCGCGACCTCCTCGTTCGTCCAGGGCACGGGGCCGTCGAGGGCGAAGTCGACCTTCGCGGCGGCGGGGCCGTATCGGTACGACCGCAGGGCGCTCGCGTAACGGGCCGGCATGTCGGGGAGAGTGAGGGCCAACCGGGGCGAGGTGTTGAGCATCAGCAGATCGCCCTGCGCGGGGTCGCCCCAGTCCAGGGTCGAGAGGTCGGTGACGTGCACGCCCGTCTCGACCGCGCCGCCGTGGGCGACGAGATCCGCCACCAGCGCGTCGGCGATGCCCTGTGCTCCTCCGCGCGGATACATCCACCCTCCGGCGTGCGCCTGTGCGGCGAGCAGGAGCCCCGCTGCCGCGCCGGCGAGGGAAGGGAGCGGGGTGTTCGCATGCGCCAGCACCCCGGACAGGAGGCCTGCCGCCTCGTCGGTGCGGAAGGTGCGTCGCGCCAGGGGGGTGCCCTGCTCCAGCATCCGCATCGCGTAGCGGAAGGCCGTGATCGGCTCATGCGGCAGGCGCAGCATCTGGTTGCCGGTGAAGTCGACGACTCCGTCGATGTGCGTGCTCAGCGGGCGCAGCAGCGACAGCCACGCCCTGCCGTCCTCGCCGAGTGTGGATGCCGTGCGCTCGATGTCGCGCCAGGCGATCCCGGCGCGGCCGCCGTCGAGAGGATGCGCGTAGGAGATCTCGGGGTGGATCCAGTCGATTCGCTCGGCGAGGCCGAAGGCCTGGAAGAAGGGGGAGGCGAGGGCCGCAGGATGCGCGGCGGAGCACACGTCGTGAAGGAAGCCGGGGAGCGTGGATTCGGCGGTGCGCACGCCGCCGCCGATCGTGTCCGCGGCTTCGAGGACGCGCACCTCGTACCCCGCCCTGGCCAGTGACACGGCCGCCGCGAGTCCGTTGGGACCGGAGCCGATGATCGTCGCGCGCGCCATGCGCCCAGTCTTCCACGGCACAAGTGGTATTCGCGCCGCCTCCGGGGTGAGAGCATTGAGGAGATGACTGAAGTACAGGGTCCCACCCCTACTGGCACCTCCCGTCCGTATCGCTCGCTCACGGAGGCGCTTCGTGCGCACCGGGTCGCCCTGGAGAACTACGAGTTCATCACTGCGGTCACCGATGCCGTGGGCATCTCCTCCTTCATCGACCGCGGTCGGTACATCGAGGCCATCCGTCGTGGGGAGGGCGCATCCCTGCACATCGGACGCACGTACACGAACGGGTTCGGGGAGGGCGAGGTCATCACGATCGGCTCCACCCCGCTGCGGCTCCAGCCGAGCGAGGGGCGTGAGCCGTACTTCTTCGTCACGCACCCGAGCGAGTACCCCCAGGTGACCACGACCGCGCGGTCGATGCGGCCGAGCACCCCGCGCGTCAGCGTTCCTCGCACCGCGAGCTCTCCGCGCACGGAACGCACGCCGAAGCCCATCGAGCGCGACTACGGCGTGTGCGATGTGTGCTTCATGGTCAAGACCGCCGCCGGCGGCTGCGCCTGCGACTGAACCCGTCGACGCGGCCCGTCTGCGTCGCCGCGGTGCCGCACCTCGTCACGGGCGGCGTGCGAACGGTCTTCCGGTGAGCTCTTCGGAGACCTCCCAGATCCTGCGCGCCGCATCATCGTCGCGCAGTCGGGAGTAGAGCCGCTGCGGTCCCGGGGCGCCGCCGAGGTGGCCGGGTCCGCGGGGGCCGTAGAACCCGCCGCTCACCGCTGTCGAGGAGATCGCGGCGTACACCGCAGGAAGGCCGGCGGACTCCGCGGTGCCGAAGAGGATTCCGCGCCGTGAGAGCGCTCCGATGACGCGGCGGCCGTTCGTCTCGCGTTCCCGGCCGAGGTCGGGACGGGCGGCGAGCAGGTTCGTCGGAGCCACGCCCGGATGCGAGAGCATGCTCGTGATACCCCAGCCGCGCGATCGGCTGAGACGGTCGAGTTCGAGCCCGAAGAGGCCGAACGCGATCTTCGACTGGCTGTACGCGCGCATGCCGTCGTATGCGCGCTCCCACTGCAGATCGTCCCAGTTGATCGCGCCCTGATTCGCGGCGACGCTGATCTGGGAGACCACCCGTGCGCCACCCTCTCGCAGCAGGGGGAGGAGTCCGCCGACGAGTGCGAAGTGTCCGAGGTGGTTCGCACCGAACTGGAGCTCGAAGCCGTCAGCCGTGGTGCGTCGATCCGGCGGCGTCATGACGCCCGCGTTGTTGATGAGGATGCCGATCGGCGTCCCCTCCGCGCGCAGCGACGCGCCGAGAGCGGCCACGGAGTCGAGCGCGGAGAGGTCCAGATCGCGGAGGGAGATCTGCGCGTCGGGAACCGTCGTGCGGATGCGCTCGATCGCCGCACGTCCCTTGTCCCGGTTGCGGACGGGCATGACGACCTCGGCGCCCGCGGCGGCGAGCCGTGCGGCGATGCCGACGCCGATGCCGTCGCTGGCGCCGGTGACGACGGCGCGCCGGCCGTCGAGGGGCGGGACGTCGATGGATGGTGTGCGGGGCATGATCTCCTCGTTTCTGACCTCCCGACTCTCCTCCTCGCGCCGTGCGGCATCCAGGGATCGTCCGTCCGTGGATGCGCCAGAAGGCTGCTGGTACAAAGGACGGGACGGGGGTGCGCATGGAGATCGACAGGGCAGGGCTGGCGGAGTTCCTCCGGCTGCGCCGCGAGGCGCTGCAGCCGGAGGACGTGGGCCTCGCCAGAGGCGGCCGCCGGCGGACGGGCGGCTTGAGACGCGAGGAAGCCGCGAGCCTCAGCCACATGTCGACCGACTACTACGCGCGGATCGAGCAGCAGCGGGGTCCTCAGCCCTCGCCGCAGATGATCGCGGCGATCGCCCAGGGGCTTCATCTCACGCTGGCCGAGAGGGATCACCTCTTCTTTCTCGCCGGGCACGCGCCCCCGCCGAGGGGAGGGGAGAGCAGCCACATCAGTCCCGGCATGCTGCGCATCTTCGATCGCCTGTACGACACCCCGGCGGAGGTCGTGACGGAGCTCGGAGAGACCCTCAGACAGACCGCGCTCGGCACGGCGCTCGTCGGCGACCTCACACGCTTCGAGGGGCCGGAACGCAGCATCGGATTCCGGTGGTTCGTCGATCCCTCGTCGCGTCGGACCTATGCGGAGGAGGAGCACGACTTCCTCTCCCGGCTCTGGGCCTCCGGCCTTCGCGACGTCGTGACGCGCCGTGGACCCGCCTCGCGTGCCGCGCGCTGGACGAAGGAACTCCTCGATCGCAGCGACGAGTTCGCCCGGATCTGGGGGCAGCACGAGGTGGGGCTCCGCCCGCGAGCGGTCAAGCACTTCGTCCACCCGGAACTGGGCGCTCTCGAGCTGGAATGCCAGACGCTCGTCGAACCGGAGCAGTCCCACGCGCTTCTCGTCTACACGGCTGCTCCAGGGAGCGAGAGTCAGGAGAAGCTGCGCCTGCTCTCCGTCATCGGCGCGGAGAGCTTCTCAGCGTGACCGGCCGCGGGAGCAGGCGAAGGCGCTCATCTCCGTGATGTCGGGGCCTGCTCTCGGCGCTGCGCCTGCGACGGAACCCGTCAGTCGCAGGGTCATTCCGGATGCTGTGAGAGCCGGTACCTGCCGGGGGTCATCCCGACGAGCGGGGTGAACTGCTCGATGAACTGACTGCTCGTCGCCCAGCCGCACGCCGCGGCCGTGTCGGTCACGGAGGCTCCGTCGGCGAGCAGGACGAGCGCGCGGTGCACCCGCAGCTGGAGTCGCCACTGCCGGTAGCCCATGCCGGTCTCGTGCGGGAACAGCCGGCTCAGGGTCCGCTCCGATGCGCCGATCCGGCGCCCGAGCTCGCCGAGCCCGACGGGAGCCGACAGCTCGTCCTCGACGATGCGGGCGACGCGCTGGAGCCGATGGTCCCGGGGCTCCGGGAGATGCAGCGGCTGCTCGGGCGCGGCGACGGTCTCGTCGACGATCACGCGGCGCAGGTGATCGAGCGCTTCGGCGCTGCGCGGTCGGCCCGCCGTCATCGCCAGGACCGCCTCGCGGGCCAGCGGCGTGGCGACGACGACGGCGGGGCCGGCGGGGAGCGCGGCGGCGAGCTCGTCGGGGAGATGGACGATCCGCATGTCCGTGCGGCCGTGTGCGCGGTGGCGGTGCTCGACGCCGGCCGGCACCCAGGCGAAGCGCGACGAGGGAGCGATCCAGGTGCCGTCGTCGGTGATCAGGGACAGCACTCCGGATGCCGCGTGCACGAGATGCCCGCGGCGGTGGGAGTGGCGAGGCGAGGTCTCCGCGTGGGCGAAGCGGTACGCGCCCTCCGAGGGGAACGGGTCGTCGGCCGTGAAGTCGACGAGGTGAAGATCGACGAGGCGGGGAGAATGGCGGGTATTCGACATCACAAGGCAGTCTACGTGTTTCGCGACGACGGTCGTCACTGCTGGAGTGGACTCATGAGCACGATCGACCAGCATCCCGACACCGCCTCCACGCCTCTGGCGGTGCCGTCTCACCGGCGGGGCGGGGTGTTCCTCGGCGCCTACGTCGGCGCAGGACTGCTCCTGATCGCCCTCAACCTCCGCATGGGGGTCGTCTCCGTCGGGCCGGCGCTCTCGGCGATCGAGGCCGATCTCGGTCTCCCGTCCGCGGCGGCGGGTCTGCTGACCACGATCCCCGTCTTCGCCTTCGGGGCGTTCGCGTTCCTCACGCCCGCGCTCACTCGGCGGATCGGGCTGCACCGGCTGCTCGCACTCACGATGGCGGTCGTCGCGATCGGCATCGGCATCCGTCTCCTGCCGTCGCCCGTCGCGCTCTTCGGCGGGACGGTGCTCATCGGCGCGGGCATCGCCGTGGCCAACGTCTGCATGCCCGCGGTGATCAAGCAGGACTTCGCCCACCGCGTCGGCCTCATGATGGGCCTCTACTCCACGGCCCTGTTCGTCGGCGCGGCCGCGGCTGCGGCGCTGACGGTGCCGTTCATGACGGCGTTCGACGGCTCGTGGCGGGGTGCGCTGGGAGTGTGGGCGATTCCCGCCGTGCTCGCTCTGCTGCTCTGGCTTCCGCGTGCGCTGCGGGGAGCAGGCTCTCCGCGAGGAGCGGCGCCTGCGGATGCGATCATCGAGCCGCGAGACGAACCCCGCCTGTCACGGCTGCTGCGCGATCCGGTGGCGTGGGCGGTGACGGCCTTCATGGGGCTGCAGAGCCTCAGCTATTACGCGGCGCTGACCTGGATCCCGACCCTGCTGCAGGACTCCGGGGTCGCGGCATCCGATGCGGGACTGCTGCTGTCGTACTCCAGCCTGCCCGGCATCGCCGCGGCTCTTCTCACCCCGACGCTCGCGCGTCGAATCCGCCCCCGCTGGCTGCCCGTGCTCATCGCCTCGCTCCTGTGCGCGGCGGGCCTCGTGGGACTCCTCGTCGCCCCGTTCGAGCCCCTGGTGTGGGTGTGGATGACGCTTCTCGGGTTCGGTCAGGGCGCCTCGATCACCCTCTCGCTGAACTACATCGTGCTGCGGTCTCCGGATGCCGCGCACACCGCGCACCTGTCGACCATGGCGCAGGGGATGGGCTACCTGCTGGCCGGGTTCGGGCCGATCGGGCTCGGTCTGCTGCACGCCCTGGTCGGCGGATGGGTCGTGCCCGTCGTCGCGCTGCTCCTGCTGCTCACGGTGCAGACGGTGGCGGGGGCCGCGGCCGGGCGCGATCGCCATGTGCGCGGCTGAGCGCGACGGGCGACCTCCGTTCAGGCGAAGGCGCTCATCCCGGTGATGTCGCGGCCGAGCAGCAGTGCCTGCACGCTCTCGGTGCCCTCGTACGTGTGGATCGCCTCGATGTCGGCCATGTGCTGCATGACGCCGTTCTCGAGCAGGATGCCGTTGCCCCCGAGCAGGTCGCGGGCCGTCGAGGCGATGCGGCGGGCGGCGCGGGTGTTGTGGAACTTGGCGAGCGACGCCTGCGTCGGCCGCAGCTCTCCGGCCGTCTCCAGGTCGGCGAGGCGACGGCAGTACAGCTGCATGGCGGTGAGGTCCTCGAGCATGTGCGTGAGCCGCTCCTGCACCATCTGGAACTTCGCGAGCGGCTTGCCGAACTGCACGCGCTCCTTCGCGTAGGCGAGTGCGGCCTCGTAGCAGGCGGTCGCGTGCCCGAGAGCCGACCAGGCCACGCCGGATCGCGTCGCGTAGAGCACGGTCGACGCGTCCTTGAAGCTGTGGGTGCCGGGGAGCACGGCGTCCAGGGGCACCCGCACGTCGTCCAGGGCGATGTGCGCCTGGTAGATCGCGCGCAGCGAGGCCTTGCCGCGGATGACGGTGCCGACGTAGCCGGGGGTGTCCTGCTCGATGAGGAAGCAGCGGACGGCGCCGTGCTCGGCGGCATCCGGGTCGTCGACGCGCGCCCACACGAACGTGATGCCGCCGGAGGCGCCGTTGCCGATCCACTTCTTGGTGCCGCGGATGACCCACTCCTCGCCGTCTCGACGGGCGACGGTCTCGAGCGACACGGAGTCGGAGCCGTGATCGGGCTCGGTGAGGGCGAACGAGCCGAGGACGGAGCCGTCGGCGAGGCCCGTCAGCCACTTCTCCTGCTGTGCGTCGGAGCCGAACAGCGCGAGCGTGCGCAGCGCGAGACCGCCCTGCACGGCGAGCACGGTGCCGAGCGATCCGTCTCCGCGGGAGATCTCCATGTTCACGAGCCCCGCGGCCAGTGGAGACAGGCGGGTGAGCGACGGATGCTCGATGCCGTCGACGACGAGGTCCATCTCGCCCATGCGGCGGGCGGCATCCAGCGGGTACTCCGCGCGATCCCAGGCATCCGCCATCTGCGGGCCGACCTCGTCGATGTACGCGCGTGCGCGATCCCACGCCTCGCGGTCGGCGGCGGGGATGTCGAGGAAGACGGCGTAGTAGTCGCTGTCCTGGCGACCGGTGATGTCGTACGACGAGACGCGCTCGCCGGGGAAGGGGGAAGCTGCAGTGCTCATGGGAGGGCTCCTTCGTGGCACCAAGTATCGTACTCCTCGATACTCAGTTTCACGACCCCGGGCGCGCGAGACCGCCGAGTCCGGGCGCGCGAGACCGCCGAGCCGTCGCGAACGGCGTGTGCGTGCGCCGAGAACCCGCCGTTCGAGACGGGTCGCGACGCGGGGTGAGGGGCGCGAGCCCGGGAGCTCAGTCGAGCTGCGTGCGCAGGCGGCGGGTGACCTCGGCGATCGGCATCGAACGGGGGAAGACGGCGACCACCACGTCGTCCGGCGCTTCCGCAGGTGCCTCAGCGGGCACGCCGTAGCGGCGCCGCACATCGGCCAGCGCCGACTGCAGCGTCGACAGCGGCACCTTCTTCTTGCCGCGCAGCAACTGGCGCAGCACGTGGTTGTGCACCGCAGTCACGAGGGCGGCGAAGCCCACCGCGTCCAGCGGGTCGATACCGGGGAGGGATGTGCGCAGGTAGTCGTCGAACAGGCGCTCGTAGCGGAACACGGTGATGATCTCCCGCTCACGCAGCACGGGGACCTGCCGCACGATCTGGTAGCGACGACGCGCGAGCTCCGGATCGTTCGCGAAATGCGAGAAGACGGACTCGGATGCCGCGCAGACCGCGCCCCACGGGTCTTCGTGCCCCTCGGCGAGGAACTCCCTGAGCTGCTCGATGAGGACCTCGTGATCGGCGAACACCACGTCCTCCTTGCCGCCGAACTGGCGGAAGAAGGTCGATCGCGAGACGCCGGCGGCCTTGGCGATCTGCTCGACGGACGTCTGGTCGAAACCCTGGGTCTGGAACAGTTCGAGCGCTGCGGCGACGACGGCGGAGCGCGGTTCGGGGAAGTCTCGCATGACGAAAGCCTAGAACCTCGCGGGCGAACTGCGAGGCGGCTTCCCGGCGCGGGGCGCTCAGAGCGAGGTAGTAAGCTGGGGGACTGGTCGATGTCTCGACATCGAGAGAAAAACCAGCCGCATCCCAGTGAAGGAACCACAGTGGATCTGTACGAGTACCAGGCACGAGACGTTTTCGAGAAGTACGGAGTGCCGGTCCTCGCCGGCATCGTCGCCGACACCCCCGAGGAGGTGAAGGCAGCCGCTGAGAAGATCGGCGGAGTCGTCGTCGTCAAGGCGCAGGTCAAGACCGGTGGTCGCGGCAAGGCAGGCGGCGTCAAGGTCGCGAAGACCCCCGAAGAGGCGTACGAGGCGGCCAAGGCCATCCTCGGCCTCGACATCAAGGGCCACATCGTCAAGCGCGTCATGGTCGCCCAGGGCGCCCGCATCGCCGAGGAGTTCTACTTCTCCGTGCTGCTCGACCGCGCCAACCGCTCCTACCTGAGCCTCTGCTCGGTCGAGGGCGGCATGGAGATCGAGGAGCTCGCCGTCGAGCGTCCAGAGGCGCTCGCCCGCGTCGAGGTCAACCCGCTCACGGGCATCGACAAGGCGAAGGCCGTCGAGATCGCCCGCGCGGCGAACTTCCCCGAGGACCTCGTCGAGAAGGTCTCCGACGTCTTCGTGAAGCTCTTCGACGTCTACAAGGGCGAGGATGCGACGCTCGTCGAGGTCAACCCGCTGGTCCGCACCGAAGAGGGCGACATCATCGCGCTCGACGGCAAGGTCACGCTCGACGACAACGCCTCCGAGATCCGCCACCCCGAGCACGAGGCGCTCGAGGACAAGGACGCCGCAGACCCGCTCGAGGCCAAGGCCAAGGCGAGCGGCCTGAACTACGTGAAGCTCGACGGCGAGGTCGGCATCATCGGCAACGGCGCAGGCCTGGTCATGTCGACGCTCGACGTCGTCGCCTACGCCGGTGAGAACCACAACGGCGTCAAGCCCGCCAACTTCCTCGACATCGGAGGCGGCGCCTCTGCCGAGGTCATGGCCGCGGGTCTCGACGTGATCCTCGGCGACCCGCAGGTCAAGAGCGTGTTCGTCAACGTCTTCGGCGGCATCACGGCGTGCGACGCCGTGGCCAACGGCATCAAGGGCGCCCTCGAGACGCTGGGCGCCGCGGCATCCAAGCCCCTCGTCGTGCGCCTCGACGGCAACCGCGTCGACGAGGGTCGCGCGATCCTCGCCGAGTACGCGCACCCGCTCGTCACCCTGGCCGCCACGATGGACGAGGGCGCCGACAAGGCCGCCGAGCTCGCCAACGCCTGATCGCAGAGAGACACAAGGACTAGAGAAATGTCGATCTACCTCAACAAGAACTCCAAGGTCATCGTCCAGGGCATCACCGGCGGCGAGGGCACCAAGCACACGGCGCTCATGCTGAAGGCCGGCACCCAGGTCGTCGGAGGCGTCAACGCCCGTAAGGCCGGCACCACGGTCGCGCACACGGACAAGGACGGCAACGCCGTCGAGCTCCCCGTCTTCGCCTCGGTCGCCGAGGCCATGAAGGAGACCGGCGCCGACGTGTCGATCGCCTTCGTCCCCGGCGCCTTCACGAAGGACGCGATGATCGAGGCCATCGACGCCGAGATCCCGCTCCTCGTCGTCATCACCGAGGGCGTCCCCGTCGGCGACTCGGCCGAGGCCTGGGCCTACGCGCAGAGCAAGGGCAACAAGACCCGCATCATCGGTCCGAACTGCCCCGGCATCATCACCCCCGGTGAGGCGCTCGTCGGCATCACCCCGGCGAACATCACCGGCAAGGGCCCGATCGGACTCGTGTCGAAGTCGGGAACCCTGACCTACCAGATGATGTTCGAACTGCGCGACCTGGGCTTCTCGACCGCCATCGGCATCGGCGGCGACCCGGTCATCGGCACCACGCACATCGACGCGCTCGCCGCGTTCGAGGCCGACCCCGAGACCAAGGCCATCGTCATGATCGGCGAGATCGGCGGCGACGCGGAAGAGCGCGCGGCCGACTACATCAAGGCGAACGTCACGAAGCCGGTCGTCGGCTACGTCGCGGGCTTCACCGCCCCCGAGGGCAAGACCATGGGCCACGCCGGCGCCATCGTCTCGGGCTCTGCGGGCACCGCTCAGGCGAAGAAGGAGGCCCTCGAGGCCGCCGGGGTCAAGGTCGGCAAGACGCCGTCCGAGACCGCCGACCTGATGCGCGCGATCGTGGAAGCTCTCTGATCTGAGCTACGCTTGACATGAAGGCCCCGGGCTCCACCCCGGGGCCTTCATGCATGTCCGGCTGCGCATCCGCTCGGGCATCCCGCTCGCCCGTTCGTGCACTCGGGCGGATGCTCGCCCTCGTGTTTTTCGGAGAGTTGTCGCTTTTTCGGATGATCGGCGGCGGATCGTCCGATGAACGTGCGACGGTCCGATGAATGTGCGACGGTCCGAGGGTCGGTGGGGATGCTGCGTACTCGCTCGTGGCATCCGGCTGCGGCATCCGCACGGGCATCCGCTCGCCCGTTCGTGCACTCGGGCAGATGCTCGCCTTGTGTTTTTCGGAGGGTTGTCGCTTTTTCGGATGATCGGCGGCGGATCGTCCGAGGAACGTGCGATCGTCCGATGAACGTGCGACGGTCCGAGGGGCGGTGAGACGACAGAGGGGCGGCAGAGATGACAGAGCGGCGGCAGAGATGACAGAGGGGCGGCAGAGACGGCAGAGGGGGCGGCAGAGACGACAGAGGGGCGGATGCCGCAGCATCCGCCCCTCTGTCGTGCGGGTGTCAGGCGCCGAGCAGCGCCTCGATCGGGCCGCGGGCGAAGAACAGCACGAAGCCGACGCCGACCGCCCACAGCAGCGGGTGGATCGTCTTGGCCTTGCCGGAGAACGCGTTCACGACGATCCAGCTGACGAAGCCCGCTCCGATGCCGTTGGCGATCGAGTAGGTCATCGGCATCACCGTGGCGGTGAGGAACACCGGCAGCAGCACGCGGAAGTCGCTCAGGTCGATGTTCTTGATCTGCGAGAGCATCATGGCGCCGACGAGCACGAGGGCCGCCGCGGCGACGGCGCTGGGCACCAGGGACGTGAGCGGCGTGAAGAACATCGCGAGCAGGAACATCGCGCCGGTGATGACTGTCGCGAAGCCCGTGCGGGCGCCCTCGCCGATGCCGGCGCCCGACTCCACGAACACCGTGGCCGACGACGACGAGGTGCCGCCTCCGACGATCGCGCCGACGCCCTCGACCACGAGGGCCGACTTGATCCGGGGGAAGTCGCCCTTCTCGTCGGCGAGGTCGGCTTCCTTGGCGAGACCGGTCATGGTGCCCATGGCGTCGAAGAAGTTCGAGAACAGCAGCGTGAAGACGAACATCACCAGGGTGACGCCGCCGACCTTCGCGAAGTCGAAGCCGAAGTCGACCTGGCCGATCAGGCTCAGGTCGGGGAGCCCCACGATGCTGCCGTTGAATCCGAAGTCCTGGCCGAAGGGCCAGATGAGGTTGACCAGCGCTGCGAGCACGGAGCCGCCGACCAGGGCGATGAGGATGGCGCCCTTGATGCGCAGGGCGATGAGCACACCGCCGATCAGCAGCGTGATGACGAACAGCAGGGTGGGGATGGATGCCACGGAGCCGCCGATGCCGAGATCGACCGGGGGAGAGGCGTTCTTGGTCGAGGTGACGAACCCGGCGTTCACGAAGCCGATGAAAGCGATGAAGAGGCCGATGCCGACCGTGATCGCGAGCTTGAGCTGCACGGGGACGGCATCGAAGATCAGCTTGCGCAGACCGGTCGCCGCGAGCAGCACGATGATCACGCCGTTGATCATGACCAGCGCCATGGCCTCCGGCCAGGTCACGGTGCCGACGACCGTGAAGGCGAGGAACGCGTTGATGCCGAGGCCGGCGGCGAAGGCGAACGGCAGTCGGGTGACGAGCCCGAAGAGGATCGTCATGATCCCGGCGGTCAGTGCGGTGGCTGCGGCGACCGCGGGGCCGGACAGCACGTGGCCGTCGACGTCGGGGGTGGCGAGGATGATCGGGTTGAGGATCACGATGTAGGCCATGGTGACGAAGGTCACCAGGCCTCCGCGCACCTCGGTGCCGATCGTGGATCCGCGCTTGCTGATCTCGAAGAAGCGGTCGAGAGCGTTCGTGGGCTCTGCGCTCGCGCGGACAGGGGACGGGGCAGTTGTCATCGGGGGAACCTCCGTGGAGACGATATCGTGTCGCCCGAGTCGCGCGCGCCCCGAGGGGAGCCGCAGGTTCTCGTCGTAGTCTCGAAGGGATATGCAACGCCTCCTCGTCGCGCTCCTCGCGGCCGTCGACGCAGCCATCGCGGCCGCGATCGGTCTCGCCGTGCTGCTGGCGCCCCTCACCCTGCTCTGGACGCTCGCGTTCGGCGTCGGCGCCGACTGGGGCGCCCTGTGGCCTCTCACGGGAACCCTGTGGCAGTTCGGGCACGGAGTGCCGTTGGATCTGACGATCCCCGCCGAGGTGCTGACCGCCGCCGGGATCGCCCCGGAGGCGGCGTCGTTCACGCTGTCGGTGACGCCCCTGGCCTTCCTCGTCTTCACGCTGCTCTTCGCCGCGCGATCCGGTGCGCGGGCGGCTCGCGCGGGCACCTGGCTGCTCGGCGCGCTCTCGGGATCCGCCGCGTTCGCGCTGATCGCCGTCGGCGTCGCGCTGACCTCGAGCCTCGGCGTCGCCCGCACGCCTCTCGCTCTCGCGATCCTGCTGCCGTCGGCCGTCTACCTCGTCGGCGCCGTGTGCGGAGCGGTGCGCATCGCGTGGGAGGACGGCGATGGCGGGATCCTCGACCGTGTTCACGACGCCGTCGACTCCTGGGGTGAGTGGGGACCGGTGCCCGCCGCAGCGGTGCGGGGAGCGGCCTTCGCGGTCGTCGGCGTGGTCGCGGCATCCGCGCTCGCCGTCGCGGTGATGACGATGCTGCGCGGAGGGCAGGTCGTGGCGCTCTTCGAAGCCGCCAGGGTCGACGTGCTCGGCGCCACCGTGCTCACCCTCGGACACCTCGCCTACCTGCCCACGCTGATCGTCTGGGCGGCCTCCTGGCTCGCAGGTCCCGGCTTCGCCGTCGGCGCCGGCACCGCGGTGTCGCCGGCGGGCACGCAGCTCGGCGTGGTGCCCGGCATCCCGGTGCTGGGCCTGCTGCCCGAGAACGGCTCGATGTGGATGCTGGTGGTGGTGCTCGTCCCCATCGCGGCCGGCGCCTTCGCCGGCTGGGCGGTGCGCTCCCGTCTCGTCTGGGAGGGCACGCCGCTCGGTCTGGCCCAGCGCGGGGCGATCGCGCTGGGGATCGCCGTGCTCACTGCCGGCGTGGCCGCGACGGCCGCTGTCGTCGCGAACGGATCGATCGGTCCGGGGCGGCTCGGAGTGGTCGGACCCGCGGCGCTGCCCTTCGCGCTGGCGCTCGGCGGCGAGGTGCTGATCGGCGCCGCGATCCTGCTGCTCGCGCCCCGTCACCGCGACGAGCTCGCGGAGGAGCGCACCGATCGGTGGATCGCCGAGATGGCGGCATCCGACCTGCCGCTGAACGATGCGCCGGATGCCGGTTCCTCCTTCGACACGACGCCGCTGGACGATCTCCCCCCGCGCGGCTCCGGGGGCTGACATGCGGGTCGGGCGCGTTGCGGCGCCCCGGTAGACTGGGCGCGTGCTCACGGTCGCCGTTCTCATCTCGGGCACAGGCTCGAATCTTCGTGCCCTCCTCGAGGCTGCTCGTCACCCCGACTTCCCCGCGCGGGTCGTCGTGGTCGGAGCCGACCGCGAAGCCGAAGGGCTCGCGCACGCCGAGGAGTTCGGCATCCAGAGCTTCACGGTGCCGTGGCACCTGCACGAGAGCCGCGAGCACTGGGGCGAGGAGGTCGGCCGTCAGCTCGACGTCTGGAAGCCGGACCTCGTCGTGCTCAGCGGACTCATGCGCCTGCTGCCGCCGTCTCTCGTCGCCGCGTACTCGCCGCGTCTGATCAACACCCACCCGGCCTACCTGCCGGAGTTCCCCGGAGCGCACGGCGTCCGCGATGCGCTCGCCGCCGGAGCCGCCGAGACCGGGGCCAGCGTGATCGTCGTCGACGACGGCGTCGACACCGGCCCCATCCTCGCGCAGGAGCGCGTGCCGATCGTCGAGGGCGACACCGAGCACACGCTGCACGAGCGCATCAAGCCCGTCGAGCGCCGACTCCTCATCGACGTGGTGCGACGCATCGCGACCGGCGAGCTCGCGCTGTCCTCCGCTTCCTGACCCCTCACCCTCGCACGAAGGAGCCCTCCATGGCCGGCCCCCGCCACGACCCCTCGCTGTACCGCGATCGCGATGCGGTCCCGATCCGCCGCGCGCTCGTCTCGGTGAGCGACAAGACCGGGCTGCTGGCCCTCGCCGCGGCGCTCGCCGAATCCGGCGCCGAGATCGTGTCGACGGGCTCCACCGCCACGACGATCCGAGAGGCGGGCTTCGAGGTCACCGACGTCGCCGCCGTCACCGGCGTCGACGAGATGCTCGACGGCCGCGTCAAGACGCTGCACCCGAAGATCCACGGCGGCCTCCTCGCCGACCTGCGGCTGGAAGATCACGAAGGACAGCTCGAGCACCTCGGCATCGCACCGTTCGAGCTCGTGGTGGTGAACCTGTACCCGTTCGTCGAGACCGTGGCCTCTGGCGCTCAGGGCGATGACGTCGTCGAGCAGATCGACATCGGCGGCCCTGCCATGGTGCGCGCCGCCGCGAAGAACCACGCCAACGTCGCCATCGTCGTCTCGCCGGAGTCGTATCCGGCGATCGTGGGCGCGATCAAGGAGGGCGGCACGTCCCTCTCGCAGCGCCGCGAGCTCGCGGCGCGCGCCTTCGCCCACACGGCTGCCTACGACGCGGCGGTCGCCTCGTGGTTCGCCGAGGGGACCCTGATCGACCAGGGCGACCTGCCGGCCCACCTCACGATCCAGGCCGAGCGTCTCGCGACCCTCCGCTACGGCGAGAACTCCCACCAGCGCGGCGCGATCTACACGCGCGCCGGCGGCCACGGCATCGCCCAGGCGACGCAGCTGCAGGGCAAGGAGATGTCGTACAACAACTACGTCGATGCGGATGCCGCCCTGCGCGCCGCCTACGACATGGTGCTGCCCGCCGTCGCGATCATCAAGCACGCGAACCCGTGCGGCATCGCCACCACCGCGCCGAACGCCCTCGACCCGATCGCCAGCGCGCACCTGCGGGCCCACGAGTGCGACCCGGTGTCGGCGTACGGCGGAGTCATCGCCGCGAACGGCACGGTCACCCTCAAGATGGCCGAGAACCTCAAGGACATCTTCACCGAGGTCATCGTCGCTCCCTCGTTCGAGCCCGCCGCGCTCGAGGTCTTCAAAGCCAAGAAGAACCTGCGTCTGCTGCAGCTCCCGGAGGACTGGCAGCAGGAGCGCATGGATGTCCGCCTGGTGTCCGGCGGCCTGCTGCTGCAGGACGCCGACCGGTTCCCCGACGACATCTGGTCGGTCGCGAAGAACTGGGAGCTCGTCTCGGGCGAGCGCCCGAGCGACGCGGAGATGGAGAACCTCATCTTCGCGTGGAAGGCGTGCCGCGCCGTGAAGTCGAACGCGATCGTGCTCGCGAAGGACAACGCCACCGTCGGCGTCGGCATGGGCCAGGTCAACCGCGTGGACTCCTGCCGTCTCGCCGTCGAGCGGGCGGGCGACCGCGCGACCGGATCGGTCGCGGCATCCGACGCGTTCTTCCCGTTCGCCGACGGCGCGCAGGTGCTCATCGATGCGGGCATCAAGGCGATCGTCCAGCCCGGCGGCTCGGTGCGCGACGAAGAGGTGGTGGATGCGGCCCGCAAGGCCGGCGTCACCATGTTCTTCACCGGGGAGCGCCACTTCTTCCACTGATCTCCGGCCCCGTCGCTCCAGGTCACGTCCGCGGAATCTATACTGGACGGACACTGGGGCGACGGGGCGACAGTATGACAGCACAGACGAGTGCGACTTCGGGTGACGGCACGTCGATGCCGTCGTGGCTGACTCCCGCGTCCTATTGGCTGCCGGCCCACTTCGTGGACTCCGCCTGGTCCACTCACGGGTCGTTCGCCGCCTGGATCGTCGACGTGCTGCGACCGCGGGATGTCATCGAGCTCGGCACCCACAACGGCTTCTCGTGTTTCGCGTTCGCGGAGGCGGCGAAGCGGATGGGTCACTCGATCACGATCCATGCGCTGGACAGCTGGGAAGGCGACGATCAGGCGGGCTTCTACGACGACTCCGTCTACCTCTCGGTGCGCGCGACCGCCGAGCGCGACTACGCCGGTTCGGTCGTGCTGCACCGCGGCTACTTCTCCGAGACGCGTCCGGAGTTCGCCGCAGCCTCCGCGGACCTCCTCCACATCGATGGGCGCCACGGCTATGAGGATGCCAGGGAGGACTACGAGCAGTGGCGTGACACTGTCCGCGACGGCGGGGTGATCCTCTTCCACGACATCGCCGAGCGGCGCGAGGGCTTCGGCGTCTGGAGGCTCTGGGAGGAGATCGCCGAGCCCGGCCGCTCCTTCACGTTCGAGCACGGCCACGGGCTCGGCGTGCTCGCCGTCGGCGACATCGCGCAGGAGCCGCTTCGCGTGCTCTTCGACGCTGATGCCGGCGTCGCCGACCGCATCAGGACCGACTTCGAACGACTCGGGGCGGTCATCGCCGAGATGGCGCGCATCCCGCATTTCGAGGCCGAGGTCGCCTCGTTGCACGATGTCGTGGACATGTTGCAGACCGAGCGTCTGCGCCTCACCGAGGTGATCGCCGCCCAGGATCGCTCGATCGCCTCGTTGCATGGCAGCACGAGTTGGGCGGTCACTGCGCCGCTGCGCGCGGCGAGCCGGATGATCAGACGAGACCGCTGACTCCGGTGCGGTGAGGCGGGACCACAGCGATGTCCGATTTCCGCCAGTGCGTGTCGGCGGGGCGTGACAGCATGGATCCATGAGCCTCCCCGTGATCGACTTCGACGAGCGGTACCGCGCCATCAGCGCCCGCGACACCCGCTTCGACGGGCAGTTCGTCACCGCCGTGCGATCGACCGGGATCTACTGCCGACCGAGCTGCCCTGCCCGCACCCCGAAGCCCGAGAACGTCACGTTCTACCCGACCAGCGCCGCGGCGCACGAGGCCGGCTACCGTGCGTGCAAGCGCTGCCTGCCGGAGGCCGCGCCCGGCTCACCGGCATGGGACATCCGGGGAGACACCGCCGCGCGGGCGATGCGGCTGATCGCCGACGGTGTCGTGGAGCGCGAGGGCGTGCCGGGGCTCGCCTCGCGTCTCGGGTACTCCAGCCGTCATCTGACCCGCCTCCTCGCCGCCGAGCTCGGTGCCGGGCCGCTCGCACTGGCCAGGGCCCATCGCGCCCACACGGCTCGCATGCTCCTCGTCGGCACCGACATGCCCGTGTCAGACGTCGCGTTCTCGGCCGGGTTCGCCAGCATCCGCCAGGGCAACGAGACGATCCGCGAGGTGTTCGGACTCACCCCGGGGGAGCTGCGCGCGCGCCGACGCAGGGACGCGGCGGCGGAGCCCACCCCTGGTGCGATCGACCTCGTGCTTCCGTATCGCGGTCCGTTCGACGCGGCCGGTGTGTTCGCGTGGATGGCTGCGCGGGCTGTACCTGACATCGAGACGGTCACGCCGAGCTCGTTCGCTCGGCATCTGCGCTTGGCAGGAGGTCCTGCGTGGTTCGAGGTGCGGCAGGACGCCTCCTCGCGGCTCCGTCTGCGCGCGAGCGTCACCCAGCTCGGCGACCTCGCCCCGCTCGTGGCGACCGTCCGCCGCATCTTCGATCTCGACGCCGACCCGCTGGCCGTCGACGACGCGTTGAGCTCGCATCCTGAGCTCGCGCCGCTGGTCGCCCGCACCCCCGGCATCCGCGTCCCCGGCTCAGCCGATCCGCACGAGATGCTCATCCGCGCGATGATCGGGCAGCAGATCACCGTGGTCGCGGCCCGCGCGGCGCTGACGGCCCTGGCCGACGCGCTCGGCGAGCGCACGCCGCACCCCGTTCCCGACGGAACGGGTGAGCCGGGGCTGCTGTTCCCGACGATGTCGGAGATCGCCGCGCACGGGGCAGAGGTGCTCCGCGGGCCCGCCGCGCGCATCAGGGCGATCGTGGGAGCAGCCGCCGCGCTCGCCGACGGCACCCTCACCCTCACCGTCGGCGACGACGGCGTGCAGCAGCGCTCCGCACTGCTCGCGATGCCCGGCATCGGCCCGTGGACCGCCGACTACGTGCGCATGCGCGTGCTCGGCGACCCCGACATCCTGCTCCCCGGAGATGTGGCCCTGCGCGCAGGCGCCGCGGCCTCCGGCCTGCCGGGAGACCCCGGCCCCCTCACGGACTGGGCCGAGCGCGTCGCGCCCTGGCGCAGCTACCTCAGCGCGCACCTGTGGCGCGCGGCGCCGGTCAGGCCGACGCGCACGAAGACGACGAAGAAGGAGACCCCATGAACGCCCTCATCCAGACCATCGACACCGCGGACGGCCCCTTCACGATCCTCGCCGACGACCGGCAGCGCGTGCTGTCCTCGGGGTGGACCGCCGATCAGGAGGCGATCCTCGACCGGCTCGCCGTCGCCCGTCGGCCGGAGTCGGTCGTCGAGGGGGAGACGGATGCCGCCTCCGCCGTTGTCGCCTACTACGGGGGCGACCTCGCGGCGATCGACACGGTCGCCGTGATGCAGACCGGCACCTCCCTGCAGCTCGCAGGATGGGAGCTCCTGCGCCGCATCGACCCCGGTGCGCCGCTGACCTACACGACCTTCGCGGCGCGTCTCGACAACCCTCGTGCTGTACGGGCGGCCGCGTCCATCTGCGCGCGCAACGCCCCCGCGCTGTTCGTGCCCTGTCATCGGGTGCTCCGTACAGACGGCACGTTCGGCGGCTTCGCGTGGGGAGTGCACGTCAAGGAGAGTCTCCTGGCGCGGGAGGCCGCCGCTCGTTGAGCCGATCCGACGACTCCGCGGCGTGCGAGTGGTGCGCGGCGACGAACCGGCACGGTATCCCCGCTCGTATGCTCGACGCGAGAAACGAGGTCGAGGAGGGCCGATGGCGCAGGTCGAGACGATCAGAACCTGGGTCGAGCGGCGGATGCCGGAGCTCGTCGCCGCGCACCGGGTCCCCGCGCTGTCGCTCGCGATCGGCCTCGGCGACGAGACGATCGAGTTCGCGACCGGCATCCTGAACCGCGCCACCGGCGTGGAGGCGACGACGGATGCGGTCTTCCAGATCGGCTCCGTCACCAAGGTGTTCACGGCGACGCTCGTGATGCAGCTCGTCGACGAGGGGCTGCTCGGGCTGGATCAGGCGGTGCGCGACATCCTGCCCGGATTCCGGGTGGCCGACGCCGACGCATCGGCGCGGATCACCGTGCGCCAGCTGCTCAGCCACTCCTCGGGCTTCGAGGGCGATGTGTTCGTCGACACGGGGGCGGGCGACGACAACCTGGAGCGCTACGTCGACATCCTCGCCGAGACTCCGCAGCTCTTCGCCCCCGGAGAGATGTTCTCGTACAACAACGCGGGGTTCTCGACCCTCGGCCGCCTCGTCGAGGTGCTGCGGGGAGCGCCGTACGACCGCGTGCTCCGCGAGCGCCTGCTCGATCCGCTCGGACTCCGGCACGCCGCCGTCGATGCGGAGGAGGCGATCCTCCACCGCACGGCGGTCGGACATCTGCGCACCGCGGCGGGAGACATCGCTCCGACGACCGTGTGGTCGATGGAGCGCTCGGGGAGTCCGGCGGGGTCCCGACTCGCGATGAGCGCGCGCGATCTGCTGGGCTTCGGACGCCTCCATCTCGCCGGAGGCGTCGCGGCGGACGGATCCCGGATGCTGTCCACGGCATCCGTCGAGGACATGCGCCGTCCCCAGGTGCGGCTGCCGGACATCGACCAGGGCGTCGCCTGGGGTCTCGGCTGGGAGCTCTTCGCACGCGACGGCCGCGTGCTCCCCGGTCATGACGGCAACACCATCGGTCAGTCGGCCTGCCTCCGTCTGCTCCCGGAGGAGGGGGTGGCGGTGGCCGTGCTCGCGAACGGAGGGGACCCCCATCCGGTGTTCGCCGAGCTGGTCGATGAGGTGCTGCGGGAGGTCGCGGGCATCGGCCAGAAGGAGACGCCCGCCGCATCCGGACCCGCTCCGCACGACGCCAGGCGCTTCGTGGGCCGCTACGAGTCCAGCACGGCGATCACGACGATCAGCCGCACCGACGACGGGCGGCTCTGGCTCGACCGCACGCCCCGGGGCGTCGTCGCCGACCTCGGCGATCTGCCCTACCGCACCGAGCTCGTCTCCTGGCGGGTCGACGTGCTGCTGCCCGTCGACCCGGAGGGCGGCGTGCGCCAGCCGATCGCCTTCCTGGGCGACGACGGCACGGGGCGCGCGGCGCACCTGCATACCGGACGCGCAGACAGGAGGATGGACTCATGAGCTTGGACCTTCACCGCCGCGCAGTCGTCGCGGACGCGCACAATGACCTGCTGTGCTCCGTCGCGAGCCGCGAACCCGATGAGTGGTCGGAGTACTTCCGTGCGCAGTGGCTGCCTCAGCTGCACACCGGCGGCGTCGACCTGCAGATCCTCCCCGTGTTCATCGACGACCAGTACCGTCCGGAGGGGGCGCTGCGCCGCACGCTCCGCATGATCGAGGCCGCACACCGGATCGCGGAGGACAACGCGGATGCCGTCTCCCTCTGTCTCACCGGCACGGAGGTCGACAGCGCGATCGAGGAGGGGCGCATCGCCCTGGTGCTGGCCCTCGAGGGCATGCCGGGGATCGGCGACGACGTCGAGCTGCTGGAGACCGTGCACCGTCTCGGCGTGCGCGTCGGGTCCATCGCGCACTTCGGCCGGAGCGCGTTCGGCGACGGCAGCGGCGAGGACGCCGCGGGCAGCCGCCTCACCAGGACCGGCGTCAGGGCGGTCGCCGAGATGGAGCGCATCGGGATGCTGTTCGACGTGAGCCACCTCGGCTCCGGCGGCGTCGACCACGTGCTCGAGCTCGCGACGCGACCGGTCATGGCCACGCACTCCTCGGCGCGGGCGCTGTTCGATCACCACCGCAACCTCACCGACGAGCAGGCGCGGGGGATCGCGGCCACGGGCGGCGTCGTGTGCGTGAACTTCTTCGCCGCCTACCTGCACGAGAGCGCGTACACGATCGACACGCTGCTCGATCACTTCGAGCACCTGGTCGGCGTCGCAGGCGTCGAACACGTGGGCATGGGACCGGATTTCGTGCGCGAGGTGCTGGCCGACACCACGGCGCCCTGCTGCGTGCAGGACACGGTGGAGGGCGTCCCTGCCGACGTGTACCTACCGGGGCTCGACGGCCCGGCAGGGCTGCCGCTGGTGACCGAGGCTCTGCTGGGCAGAGGGTGGGGAGAGGCTGATATCCTCGCCGTGCTCGGCGGGAACGTGCAGCGGCTGCTCCGCGCCGAGCTCGGCGTCGCCGGACGCCCCGCCTGATTCGTCGGCCCCGACGAACGGGGCCGGTTCCGTTCGACAGCTCCGACGAACGGCATGCGCGGCTTCTGCCGCAGTATCGAGGATGACGCAGGGCCGCCCTGGACCCCGCGGGCAGGCCACTGTAGTTCGCAAGGGAGCGCGGCATGCTGACGATTCGAGACCTTTCGGTGGAGATCCACCGGTCGGGTCGCACCGTGCGCCCCGTGACGGGCGTCGACCTCGTGCTGAGCCGCGGGGAGACCCTCGGCATCGTCGGCGAGACAGGCTCGGGCAAGTCGATGACGGGTCTCGCCGTGATGGGCATGCTGCCCGGCGGCGGGCGCATCACGAGCGGCTCGATCGACTTCGACGGCACCGAGCTGGTCGGTCTCGGCGCCGCCGAGTACCGGGCGATCCGCGGCAACGACATCTCGATGGTCTTCCAGGACTCGATGACCTCGCTCAACCCCACGCGCAACATCGGAGACCAGGTCGCCGAACCCCTGCTGCTGCACCGCGGGCTCTCGAAGAGGGCGGCGCGGAAGAGGGCGGAGGAGATGCTCGCACTCGTCGGCATCCCCCGTCCGTCCGAGCGCATGGGCGACTTCCCTCATCAGCTGTCCGGCGGCATGCGTCAGCGCGTGATGATCGCGATGGCGCTGATCTGCGAACCACGCGTGCTCATCGCGGATGAGCCGACCACGGCCCTCGACGTCACGATCCAGGCGGAGATCCTCGAGCTGCTGAGCGGGCTCAAGCAGCAGCTCGGCATGGCCATGATCCTCGTGACGCACGACATGGGCGTCGTCGCGCGGCACGCCGATCGCGTCGGCGTGATGTACGGAGGGCGCCTGGTGGAGACCGGAGCCACCCCCGATCTCTTCCGCCACACCCGTCACCGGTACACGCACGCGCTGCTGTCGTCGATCCCCTCGCTGGCGCAGGACAAGGACGTGGAGCTGTTCAGCATCCCCGGCTCGCCTCCGGACCCGGCGGAACCGCAGGTCGGATGCCGCTTCGCCGCCCGCTGCGCCGCGGCGACCGACCAGTGCCGCACGGACACGCCTGTCTCCGTCGCGGGCCCGGGGGAGGGGCACGTGTTCTCCTGCTGGAACCCGGTGACGACCGTGTCGGAGACGGCCGTGCAGCGTCGATTCGCCGCGCAGGAGCCGCGGAAGGAGACCGCGGTGCCGCGCCTCCGCGTCGTCGACCTCCGCAAGGAGCATCCGGTGTCGGCCCAGGGACTGTTCGGGCGCAAGCGCTCCGTCAAGGCCGTCGCCGGCGTGAGCTTCGAGGTGAGAGCGGGGGAGGCGTTCGGCCTGGTCGGCGAGTCCGGCTGCGGCAAGTCGTCCCTCGGGCGGATGCTCGTGGCTCTCGATCGCCCGACCTCGGGAGAGGTGCTGCTCGACGGCGCCCGAGTCTCGGGTCTCGGGTCGAGGCAGCTGGGACCGCGTCGCGCGAAGCTGCAGATGATGTTCCAGGATTCGCACGCGTCCCTCGACCCGAAGATGCGCATCGACGACATCCTGCGGGAGCCGCTGGTCATCCAGGGCGTCGGCACTCCGTCCGAGCGCACGGAGAAGGCGCTGGCGTCGCTCGCGAGCGTGGGCCTCGGCGCCTCGATCATGGAGCGCTACCCTCATGAGCTCTCCGGAGGGCAGCGGCAGCGCATCGGCCTCGCCCGCGCCCTCGCGCTCGACCCCGATGTGCTCGTCGCCGATGAGCCGGTGAGCGCCCTCGACGTGTCGATCCGCTCGCAGGTGCTGAACCTCATGCGCACGATCCAGCGGGAGCGCGGCCTCTCCAGCGTCGTGATCTCGCACGACCTCGCCGTCGTGCGCTACCTCGTCGACAGGGTGGGCGTGATGTACCTCGGCGCCCTGGTCGAGGTGGGCGAGACCGAGGAGGTCTACGCCCGCCCCGCTCACCCCTATACGGCCGGTCTCCTCGCCGCGGTCCCCGTGGCCGACCCCGACCTCGTGGAGACGCCGGTCGAGCGGGTGCGGGGCGAGCTGCCCAGTCCGCTCGATCCGCCCAGCGGATGCCGTTTCCGCACCCGCTGCCCCCTGGCGACGGAACTGTGCGCGAGCGTGGAGCCGACGCTCGAGGCCGTCGGAGCCGACCACGGGGTCGCGTGCCACTTCCCCCTGCAGCCGAAGCTCCGGAAGACCGGTTCGCCCGCTGAGGAGGCGCACGCATGATCTGGTTCGTCGCCCGCCGGGTGCTGGTGTCCCTCGCGGTGCTGCTGGGCATCTCGCTCGTCGTGTTCCTCATGCTGCATCTGATCTCCGACAGCCCCGGACGCGCGGTCCTCGGTCAGCAGGCCACGCAGGCGGCCGTCGACGCGTTCAACCGCGAGAACGGCTACGACCGCCCCGTGCTCATCCAGTACGTGGACTACCTGCTGCAGCTGCTGCAGGGCGACCTCGGACGCTCGTACAAGCTCAACGAGGAGGTCGGCACCCTCCTGCTCCAGAACGCGCCGCGCAGCGCGATGCTCTCGCTGTGCGGACTGGTGCTGGCCCTCGTGATCGCGATCCCGCTCGGCATCCTGCAGGCCGTCCGACGTGGGCGCTTCGTCGACAGGGCCGCGACGTCGGTGTCGTACCTGCTGTACGCGACGCCGTCGTTCCTCATCGCCCTGGTGCTCATCGGCGTCTTCAGCCAGACCGTCCCGCTGTTCCCCGCCGAGGCGTCGCAGTCGACCTCGCCGTGGGTCGTGTTCACCGACACGAGGGCGATGGCGCTGCCGCTGATCACCCTCGCGATCACGAACATCGTGGTGTTCGCGCAGTACCAGCGCTCCTCTGCCCTCGAGCAGCTCGGCATGGACTACATCAAGGTCGCGCGGGCGAAGGGCGCCTCCGAGCGCATCGTGCTCACCCGGCACCTGCTGCGCAACGCGATCACCCCGATCATCACGCTCGTCGGCGTGCTGATCCCCACCCTCCTCGCGGGCAATCTCATCGTCGAGGCGGTCTTCAACTACCCGGGACTCGGGCTGCTCTTCCTGAACAGCCTCCACCGAGAGGACTATCCGGTGCTGCTGGCATACACGCTCATCGGCGGTGCGCTCACCGTCGCAGGGAACTTCGTGGCCGACCTCGTCGTCGCCCGCGCCGACCGCCGGATCGAGCTGGGAGCATGAGCACGGCACGCGCGGAGATCGCCGCCGAGGAGCTCCCCGTCCTCGCCACGCGCAACCCCCTCTCGCGCTCCGCGGTGCTGAAGGCGCTGTGGCGCAACAAGCCGGGCATGGCGGGGGTGTTCATCCTCGTCGGCCTGGTGCTGTTCTGTTACCTCGGACCGCTCGTGTACCCCACGAACCAGACCGACGTCGACCTCCTCAACGCCGCGCTCGCCCCGGGGGAGGGCTTCCCGCTCGGCACGGACAGCAACGGCTTCGACGTGCTCGGCCGGCTCATGCAGGGCGGCCAGGTGTCGCTCCAGATCGGACTGCTCGCCGCGCTGTTCGCCACCACGCTCGGCACGATCTACGGAGCGGTCGCTGGCCTCGTCGGCGGTGTCGTCGACGGCATCATGATGCGCGTCGTCGACGTGCTGCTGTCGATCCCGTTCCTGTTCTTCGTGCTCATCATCGCTGCGCGGTTCACGGCCACGCCGCTCACCCTCAGCCTCGTGATCGGCGGCTTCTCCTGGCTCGTCGCGGCGCGGCTGATCCGCGGCGAGGTGCTGTCGCTCCGCGTCAGGGAGTTCGTGTCGGCCGCGCGCCTCATGGGGGCGAGCAACCGGCGCCTGATCTTCAGCCACCTCATCCCGAACACCTTCGGGGTGATCATCGTGAACCTGACGTTCCAGGTCGCCGACTCGATCATCGTGCTCGCCGCTCTCGGCTATCTCGGCTTCGGCCTGAGCTATCCGGTGACAGACTGGGGCAGTCAGCTCTCCAGCGGGGTGACGTTCCTCGCGGCGGACTACTGGTGGCTGATCTACCCGGTCGGCGCGTGCATCGTGCTCACCGTGCTGGCGCTGAACCTGCTCGGCGACGCGCTCCGCGACGCGATCGAGCACCGTTCCCTGTGAACCCCGGCGGGGCTGTGTAGGCCTCGACGGATCACGCCCCGCGATTCTGTCGGGATCCCTGAACGCCTGACATCGGGGATGCTGCACTCTCGGAGCATCGGACCTCTGCACCACCCGATCGGTCCGACCACCATCTCAACCCGAACGAGGAGCACCGCACATGTCGCAGGTTCCGCGGAGGCGAGGACGCCTCCTTCTCGCCCTGGCCACGGCCGGGGTGCTCGCACTGACCGGCTGCACCGGCACGAGCTCGCAGGTCGATACGGCGTCGTACGACAAGATCCCCGAGGCGAGCAGCTCGCACGTCGACGGGGGCGTCGTCACGATCGCGTTGACGCCGGGCCTCACCCCGAACTACATCTATCCGTTCCCGCCCGCCGAGGCCGGCGGAACGGTGATCGGCTACGACCTCATGTGGCGTGCGCTGTACCGCACGAGCCTCGAGGGTGAGCCCTTCGACGAGGCGACCAGCCTCGCCGAGGCGCCGGTCGTCAGCGACGACGGTCACACCGCCACGATCACGCTCAAGGACTACACCTGGTCCAACGGCAAGCCCGTCACCGCCGACGACGTCGTGTTCTCCTTCGACCTCCTCAAGGCGGCGATCGCCGACAGCCCCGCGAACTGGAGCTTCTACACGCCGGGGCAGTTCCCCGACGGCGTGACGGCGACGGCGGCGGATGCGCGCACGCTCACCCTGACCTTCGAGACGCCGTACAACCCGTCGTACCTGGTGTCGCTCCTGCAGTTGCTCTACGTCATGCCGTCCGCCGACTGGAGCATCGCCGAGACCGGCGGGCCCGTGCTCGACTTCCGCGACCCCGCGAACGCCACGGCGATCTACCACTACCTCACCGCGCAGTCGTCCGACCAGTCGACGTTCGCCACGAACCCGCTGTGGCAGGTCGTGAACGGCCCGTACCGGCTGTCGGCGTTCGAGCCGACGACGGGGTCGTTCTCCCTGACGCCGAACGAGGAGTACGCGGGCCCTGGGGACTCGACCATCGAGCGTGTCGACTTCAAGGCGTTCACCTCGGCTGCGGCGATCTACAACCAGTACGAGGCGGGCACGCTCACGGTCGGCCGACTGGACGCCAGTTACGCCTCGAAGATCGATGACCTGAAGAAGAAGGGCTACAACGTGTACGGCGCCCCGTCGCCGGCCCGGTTCGACGGCCTCGTCCTCAACTTCGCGAACACCGTCGACAACTTCGACAAGGTCATCGCGCAGCTCTACATCCGCCAGGCGCTGCAGCACTCGATCGACCAGGCCGGGTACATCAAGAGCCGCGGCATCCACAGCGGCACCGCCACGGAGAACTACAGCACGGGCGGCCTGAACTCGGCGTACCCGCCGGAGTTCGGCGACGAGGCGACGTACCCCTTCGACCCGAAGGCGGCGGAGAAGCTGCTCACCGATCACGGCTGGAAGGTGGATGCCGAGAAGGGCGCGACCTGCGTCAAGCCGGGCACCGGTGACGACGAGTGCGGGGAGGGGATCCCCGAAGGGCAGAAGATCACCTTCACGATCGCCTCTGCCAACGAGCCCGCCTACGTGGGCGCTCGGGATCTCGCGTTCGTCTCCCAGCTCAAGAAGCTCGGCATCGAGGCGAAGATCGTGACGAAGTCGCTGAATTACATGTACGAGAACTACGGCAACAGCTATGCGCCGGACAACGCCGACGAGTGGGCCATGCAGGACTTCGGCGCCTTCGTGCAGACCGCGTACCCGACCAGCAACAACGCCTTCAACACGGGCGGCAGCTTCAACCTGGGCAGCTACAGCAACCCCGAGGCCGACGCGCTGATCGAGGCGAGCACGTTCGGCTCCGACCCGACCGCGCTCAGCGCCGAGGTCACGATGCTGTCGAAGGACCTTCCGGTGCTCTTCTTCCCGACGCCCGACAACCTGATCGTCTGGAAGGACACGCTGTCGGGTCCTCCCTCGACCTTCCGATCGCTCCTGAAGTTCGTCTACTCTCCGGAGCAGTGGTACTTCACCGAGAAGCAGTAGGGACCCGCCGATGAGCGCGCAGACCGCCGCGTACGCGCAGCCGATCCCCGAGATCGACCTCGCGCATCCGGAGCTCCCCGGCTCCGCCGCGATCGGCGCGCTCATCGGCGCGTCCAGGGTGGTCGCGCTCGGCGAGGGCGCCCACAGCATCGTCGAGTTCACGGCCTACGGCGACGCCTTCCTGCGCACCCTCGTGCGCGATCACGGCGTCACGGCGTTCGTGATGGAGTCGGGCTTCGCCGAGGGGCTGCTCGTGGACGAGTGGATCCGCGGCGGCCCCGGCGCCGTGCAGGACATCGCCAGGGAGGGCGTCACCTACCGCTTCGGGGAGTCGGAGTCGCTCTGGCGGCAGCTGGAGTGGATGCGGGAGTGGAACGCCGCAGGCGGCGGCATCCGCTTCTACGGAATGGACCTGCCCGGCTCCTCCACCTCGCCGGGGCCGGCCGTGCGCGCCTGCCTCGCCCGGATCCCGGCGCGCGACGGCGACGAGGAGCTGCAGCGCCTCGCCGACCTCGGCGGACGCACGGAGGCCGCCATCGCCTACGCCTCGATGTCGGACGGGCAGCGCACGGAGTTCGCGGAGTCCCTGCGCGCACTGATCGCCCGGGTCCGCGAAGACGGCGACGAGATCGCGCTGCGCTGCGCCGCGTCGATCGACGCGTACCTCGCGGAGCTCGACGGGGACGACGACGCGGGCCCCTACCCCCGCGAGGCCTTCATGGCCGAGACCGTCGAGTGGATCGCCGCGCGCGAGGAGAGGATCCTCGTCTACGCGCACAACGGCCACGTCCGCCGCACCCCGCTCGACGGGAGGCCCATGATGGGCGCCCTCCTCTCTTCCGCACTCGGGGCGGACCTCCGCGTCATCGGCATGACGTACGGCGCCGGCCCCGTGGTGACCTTCACGCAGCGCTCGCCGCGGCCCTTCGACTGCGACGTCTCGCTCGGTCAGCGCGGGACCCTCCCCGGATCGATCGAGGAGCGGCTGGACGCGATCGGAGCGGATGCCGTGCTCGTGGATCTCTCTCTCGCCGACGCGGCCTTTCTCGACGGCGTCGAGGGGATGCTGGCGAGCGGGAGCCTGGAGCGGGTCGACGACTTCCCTGCGAGCTTCGACGCCCTGCTGCACCTGCACCGGGTCCGCCCGACCCCCGGCGCCTTCGAGCGGCTGCGCGCGGAGTTCGATGCTCCAGGGCGGTCGGAGGCATGAGCCGACGGTATCCGTCGACGCGCACGGTCGACGTCGTCGAGGAGGTCGCGGGCGTCGCGATCGCTGATCCCTACCGGTGGCTCGAGGCGGACAGCGCGGAGGTGCACGACTGGCAGCGCGCGCAGTCCGAGCTCGCGATCGCGACGATCGACGCCGGTGGACGGAGGGATGCCGCGCTGGCGCTGATCGAGAGGTACGAGCTCGGATCCCGTCCGGAGCTTCCGCGGCACGGCGGAGGTCGATGGTTCCGGGTGGAGAGCGGGGCGGTCGTCGTGAGCGACGAGCCGTACGGCGCCGGCAGGGCGCTGGTCTCGCTCGCGCTGTTCGACGAGCCGGGGCGTCCCGCCGTGCTCTCGTGGTTCGCGCCGTCGCCGGATGGGGAGGTGATCGCCCTCGGCGTGTGCACCGACGGCAGCGAGCACAACACGATCCGTCTCGTCGACGTCGCCACCGGAGCGCTGCGCGCTGACGCTCCGCCCGAGGTGCTGCACAGCTCGTGGGCCGGCGGGGTCTCCTGGCTGCCCGACGGCTCGGGGTTCTTCTTCCTCGCGCTCGCCGGGACCGCCGAGGGCTTCCGTCAGGTCGTGTATCGTCGCGCGCTCGGCGAGAGAGGGGCGTCCTCCGTCGAGGAGATCCCCGTTCCAGACGGCTCGCGGGAGTACACCCGCGTCCAGTTCTCCGCCGAGGGACGCTGGGCGGTCGCGAGCCATCGCGTGGGAACGCCGATCCCGGTGGCCGTGCGGGACCTGCACGCGGGCACGCCGTGGCGGGCCTTCATCCACGACTGCGCCGACACGATCGCCGGGCACATCGTCGGCGACGAGTACATCGCCGTCACCGATCACGGCGCTGCGCGCGGCCGGGTCGTCGCGATCCCGCTCGATGCACCGGCGCCTGAGGACCCGACGACCTGGCGCGTGCTCGTCCCCGAGGGAGACACGGTGCTGCGTTCTCTGACCCCGGTGGGAGGGCATCTGTACCTCAGCGGCTTCGCCGACACGGCGGCGCGCGTGCGCGTGCTGCGCGCCGACGGCTCCGACGCGGGCGCCGTGCCGCTCCCGGCGGACGGCGCTCTGGGCGGTGCGTTCTTCCCGCTCACCGGTCTCGACCCCGACGACGGCAGCGGCGAGTTCCTCTTCACGTTCTCGACCCTCACGACGTCGTGGGGCGCGTACCGGCACCGCCCTGGGGCTGCCGGGATCGACCAGCTCCTCGCCCCGCTGGTCGCCGTCGATGCCGACGTCGAGTACCTCTGCGCGACGGCCCCCGACGGCACGCCGATCCCGTACCACGTGGTGCGTCCGCCCGGCGCGGCGACAGGACCGGCCCCCGCGCTGATCTCCGCATACGGCGCCGCGGGCATCCCCACCCTGCCGAAGTACCAGCTCGACCTCGCGGCGTTCGTCGCAGCGGGGGGCACGCTGATCCAGGCGTACCTCCGCGGCGGCGGCGAGTTCGGCCGCGACTGGTTCCGCGGCGCCGACCGGGAGCGGAGAGGCGTGCGCGACGGCGATCTGCGCGCCGTCGCCGACGACCTGATCGCCAGAGGGATCAGCGCACCGCGGATGCTGGCGCTGACGGGCGGATCCGACGGCGGGCTGATGTGCGGCGTCGCCGTGACGACCGCTCCGCAGCTGTGGCGCGCCGTGCTGCCGCGGTCGCCGCTGCTCGATCTCATCGGCGGCATCCGCATCCCCTACCTCGAGTTCGTGATCCGCAAGGCGTGGGGCGACCCCGACGACTCCGTCGACGTCGAGCGGCTGCGCCGGTCGTCTCCGTACGAGCGCGTGGTCGAGGCGGAGTACCCGCTCGTCTACGTGCAGGCGGGGGCCACTGATCCGCGGTGTCCTCCGGCGCAGGCGCGCAAGTTCGTCGCGAGGATGCAGGCCGCGCAGCGCGGCGACGCGCCCGTCCTGCTGCACGTCTTCGAGAACGCCGGTCACGGCGCGGGCACGAGCCCCGAGGTGCTGCGGGCGCAGGACGCCGAGTGGCTCGCGTGTCTGATGGGCGCGCTTGGACTCAGCGCTCGGTCGTGATCGCCAGCAGGCGCAGCTGCAGCTGCACGGCGAAGCGCGCGTTCGGATCGTCGAGATCGAGCCGTCCGACCTCGGCGACGCGGCGCAGCCGGTAGCGGAACGTGTTCTGGTGCACGAACATCGCGGCGGACGCCAGCGTCACGTCGCCCATCGCATCGAGCCACGCGCGGAGCGTGTCGACGAGGCTTGCCTGGTGCGAATCGTCGTAGGCCATGAGGCGCGCGAGCGGACCGGACGGCACGTCCCTGGACGAGCCGGCGAGCTCCAGGAGCAGCGATTCGGCGTGCACGTCCTCCAGACGGGCGACCTGTCGCTCGGCGACTCCGGCCCGCAGCACGCGGAGGGCGCGATCGGCGCTGGAGCGGGAGCGGGGGAGCTGCGCGGTCTCCTGCACCACGCTGCCGATGCCGATGAACGGCTGCTGCGAGGAGCGCACCCTGGTGAGGAACTCGTTCGCGAGGCGCACGGCGCTCTCCTCGGCGTCCGTCGTCGTCGCGGTCACCGGCAGCACGCCGTAGGCGACCTCGCCGATGAGCCCGACCGTCGAACGGGGATGCGCGAACAGCAGATGCACGGAGAAGGCGTCGGCGACGCGCTTGCGCTCCGCGGCGAGAGCGGCGTGGGGCAGCTGATCGGTCGCCGGCGCGTGCAGCGAGAGGGCGAGCACGACCGCGGGTTCCTCGCGGAGGCCGAGCCGGCGGGCGGCTTCCGCGGCGGTCGGGCCGCCGTCGAGCACGCTGCGCAGCTGATCGGCCCGCAGGCGCCGCTCCACGTCGGCATCCGTGCGCTGCCAGACCATGTGCATCGCGACGAGCTTCGCCGAGTCGCGGAGCACGCGCACATGCTCCTCGCTGAGCGGCGCGGGAGAGGCGACCCAGATCGTCCCGAGCACCTCGTCGCCGGCGCGCACGGCCATGACGGTGCGGCGGCTGTCTGCGGTCTCGCTCGATGGCGCCACCTCCACGGGGTCGTCGCTGCGGCTGATCTCCTGGAAGACGCCGGTCTCCTCCAGCAGGCGGGTGTAGTGCGGGGGGAGCTGCCTGCCCCGGGGCGCCGCGCTCTCCTGCGCGTGCGAGAACGCCAGCAGCTGGGAGTTGCGGTCCTCGATCGTCACGGGCGCCTCGAGCAGGGCTGCGATCGCGTTGGCCATCGCGAAGAGGTCGCCCGCGAGGATGCCGCCGAACGTCACGGGGCGCGCGTCGTCGGGACCCCCGGGAGTCATCAGGGCGCGGAACAGACCGGCCAGGTGAGCCCAGGTGGTGCCGGGGGAGAGCGAGAAGAGCACGACACCCGCGCGGTGCGCCGCGGCACGGAGCTCGTCGTCGGCGGCGAAGGGCGCGCGCACGACGAGACCGGCCGCCCCGCTGAGCCCGAGCCGCGTGAGCACCTGCACGACATCGTCGCTCTGCTCGAGGCCGACGCCGAGCACGATCGCGTTGCGCGGGGCCTCCGGTTCGTCTCGGGGGTCGTGGATCGCCACCGCCTCGATCGTGCGGTCGGCGCTGACCTCTCCGGCGACCACCTCGAGCAGGGTGCCGCCGAGCTCCTCCATGACGTGCACGAGGCTCGCCTGGGGCCGGTGGTTCATCGCGGCTCGCATTCTTGTGAGGCTAGCACCGCGCACCGGGCGTTCATCGGACCGGGACCCACTGCCGCGACACCGTGAAGCGGGCGAGCGCGTCGGGGCCGGGGGACACGCCGATCCCCGGGCCGGTGGGCACCGCGAGGTGCCCGTCCACGAGCCGGAACGGCTCCGTGATGTCCTCGGCGAAGTAGCGCTCCGAGGCCGACGTGTCTCCGGGGAGGGTGAAGCCGGGGAGGGCGGCGAGGGCGACGTTGGCGGCCCGGCCGACGCCGGTCTCCAGCATCCCTCCGCACCACACGGGCACCCCGTGCGCAGCGCAGACGTCGTGGATGCGGCGGGCCTCCAGATAGCCGCCCACGCGCCCGGCCTTGATGTTGACGATGCGGCAGGCGCCCAGTTCGATCGCGGTCGCCGCGGCTCTGGCCGACACGATGGACTCGTCGAGGCAGATGGGCGTCGCGAGACGGCGCCCCAGCATCGCGTGGCCGAGCAGGTCGTCGGCCGGCAGCGGTTGCTCGACCAGCGAGAGGTCGAAGTCGTCGAGGGCGAGGAGGTCGTCGATGTCGCTGCGCTCGTAGCTCGCGTTCGCGTCGACCTGCAGCATGATGTCGCCGAACCGCTCGCGCACCGCGCGCACCGGCTCCACGTCCCACCCCGGCTCGATCTTCAGCTTGATGCGCAGGTAGCCGTCGGCGAGGTACCCGTCGACGGTGTCGAGGAGCTCGGGGATCGAGTCGGCGATGCCCACCGAGACCCCGGAGGCGACGGAGCGCCGCACCGCGCCGAGCGCGTAGGAGAGGGGGATGCCGCGGGCCTTCAGATCCGCGTCGAGGATCGCAGTCTCCAGCGCGGCCTTCGCGAGGCGGTTCTCCTTGAAGGCCGAGAGCGCAGGGGCGACGCTGTGCGCGTCGAGGTCGGGCGCTGCGGCGAGAGCGGGGATGAGGTGCCGCGCGAGCACATCCGCGACGCCGTGCGTGTGCTCGCCGGAGTAGAGCGGCGCCTCGCTGGCCCCGCTCTCGCCCCACCCCTCGGCCTCGTCGGCGACCGCGCGCAGCAGCAGGGTCTCGCGCACGGCCTCGGTGCCGAACGAGGTGCGGAAGGCACCCACCAGCGGCATCGCGATGTGGAGGATCTCCACGCCTTCGAGCTTCATGAGGACTCCGTTCTGTCGACCGGCTCGCGGTCGACGATGTACCAGCCGGCGCGATCGAATCCGCGCACGGTCGCTCCTTCCGCGATGAGGGCGCCGAGGGTGCGCCTGATCGCCAGGCGCCAGTCGGCCGCCCTCCGCGGGTCCTGCTCGCGCATCGCCTCCATGTCGGCGGGCACGGCGATGAGCACGGTCGCGGCGTCCGTGCGCCCGTCGACGGGGCGCTCGTCGCGGTCGGCGCCGAGGCCGATCACGGCATCGGTCTCGTCCGCGATGCTCGACAGCCGCGGGTGCCCGCCCGCCGCGGCGACGGATGCCGGAGCCGTCAGCGACCACCTCGCCATCACGCGGTCGGTGATGTCGTCGCGGTTGATCGCGTCGTCCATCGTGCCGTACAGGTCGGGGAGGTAGGCGCCGACGCCGGCGCCGAGCTTGCCCAGGTTGAAGTAGGCGTTGCGGCGGATCAGCGGGTCGAAGGTCCAGGTGATCGTCTCGGCGCCCTGGTGCAGCGCCCACGCCCGCTGATGGAGCTTGAGCGCGAAGCCGATGCCGGAGCCGCGGGTGCGGGGCAGCGCGCCGGCGATGTGGCTGTGCAGGCGCCGCTCGGCGGGCGGTGCGAAGAAGCCGAGGCACGCGGCGGCGAGACCGTGCTCGTCGAAGGCGCCGCTGACATAGCCGCCCGCCGCGCGCATCGCGCTGAGCATGTCGGCGGTCACCGGCGGATTGCGCTCCCCGGTGCGCCAGACCTGCTCGATCAGTGAGCGCACCGCCGCGTGCTCGTCGATGTCGTCGATGAGGCGGATGCGCAGACCCGACGCGTGCTCCGCGGCGAGGGCGTCGGCGTCCGCCCGCTCCGAGATCGTCATCGCCGGACCGTCTCTGCGGCGCGGACGGCGTGCTCGTCCTGCAGCAGGTCGGCGACCAGCGCCGTCAGCAGCCGGGTGCGGTCGGGCAGCTCGGCCACGATCACGTGCTCGTCGTCGGCATGCGCGCCGCCGCCGACAGCGCCGAGCCCGTCGAGGGTCGGCGTGCCGACGCCCGCCGTGAAGTTGCCATCGGACGCCCCGCCGACCGCGATCGACTCCAGGGGGCGGATGCCGAGGCGCTCCGCGATCCCGCTGGCGCGGTCGAAGAGCGCCGCGGAGGCGTCGGCCTGCAGGGGAGGGCGGTTGATGCCGCCCTCGACCGTGATGACGGCGCCGCGGATGCGGGGTGCGAGCGCGAGCATCGCCTCGTGGGTGCGCTGCTGCTCGCGTGCGGAGCGGGCGCGGACGTCGACCATGAACGACGCGTGCGCGGGGACGGTGTTCGAGGTCGTGCCACCGCGCATGCGCGTGGGGGTGACGGTGGTGCCGAGGTCGGGCGCCGCGAGATCGGCGACGGCCTGGATCTGGTGCGAGAGCTCGATCGTCGCGTTGACGCCCTGCTCCGGCTCGAGGCCGGCGTGCGCCGCGCGCCCCGTGACGTGCACCTCGTAGCGGGAGACGCCCTTGCGCTCGGTCTTGAGCGCGCCGCCGGGGCCGGCGGCTTCGAGCACGAGGGCCGCAGCACACCGGGCGGCCTCCTCCTCGATGAGGGAGCGCGACGTGTGCGAGCCCGGTTCCTCGTCGCCGGTGATCAGCAGGGTCACGCCGTCGAGGTCGTCGAGGGCGGCGAGCGCGTGGAAGGCGATCACTAGGCCCGCCTTCATGTCGAAGGAGCCGGGGCCGCGGAGCACGCCGTCCTCGACGTCGGCAGGGTGGGTGACGATCGTGGAGAGCGGCCAGACGGTGTCGTGATGGCCGAGCAGAAGAACCTTCGCGCCCTCGCCGAAGCGCCACCGCAGGTGCGTGCAGCCGTCGAGCACGATGCGCTCCGGATCGGCGCCGAGAAGCCTCGCGCCCAGGGCGGCGACGGCATCCGCGCTCCGGGAGACCGCGACGAGATCGTCGGACGGGGACTCGCACCGCACCAGGTGCTGGATGTCCGCGATCATGGCGGCGGTGCGTTCTGGCATCGCTGCTCCCTTGCTGTGGCATGCCGATTCCCTGCGGATCCATCCTGCGACGCTGCCGACGTGAGCTGGCTGTCGGAACGACCGAACGCGACGGCCTCCGTTGGTCGGGCTCGATGGATGAAAGGTTCTTTTCGAAGAGTTCGGAATTCCTCTTGTGCTCAGCTTGTTCACAGGAATAGGCTGGAGGGCTTCGCGCCGACCGGCCGACGCCATCGAGCCCCTGAGGAGGACACCATGACCACGATCGCCACCGCGCGGATCGCAGCTCTCGGCTCGACCCCGGCGCGCCCGCTCTTCATCTAGAGCCACCCGCCTCTCCGCATCGGACGCCCGGACTCTCAGAGTCCGTCTCACGCGCCCGCCCCGTTCAGCAACCGCTTTCCATACGAAACTCGTCTGAGAGACATGTCTTCCTCGTCTTCATCGCAGAACATCTCGCACTCGTCCTCCCTGTCCACGCCGGCGGCGCTGTGGCGCCTCAAGCCCTTCGTCAAGCCGGTCATCTGGCGACTCGCCGGCGGTGCCGCGAGCGCGCTCGCCGCCGCGATCATCGCCCTGATGATCCCCATCGTCCTCGAGCAGATCATCCGCGGTCCGGTGCAGTCCGGCGACCTCGGCGCCATCGGCTGGGGCGCGCTCGCCGTGTTCGGTCTCGCCGTCGGCGAGGCCGTGATGGTGTGGCTGCGTCGCCAGTTCGTGCTCAACCCCGCCACCGAGGTCGAGTACAAGATGCGCACCGACCTCTACTCGCGCCTGCAGACGCTGCCGGTGGCCTTCCACGACCGCTGGCAGTCGGGACAGCTGCTCAGCCGCATGATGCAGGACATCGGCCTCATCCGCCGCTGGCTCGCGTTCGGCCTCGTGCTGCTCGTCGTCAATGTCCTCACGATCATCATCGGCTCGGTGCTGCTGTTCCGCTGGCACTGGCTGCTCGGCACGATCTTCCTCGTCACGGCCGTCCCGCTCTGGATCCGCGGCTACCTGTTCGAGAAGCGCTACGGCGCGCTCACCCGCCGCAGCCAGGATCAGGCGGGAGACCTCGCCACCAGCGTCGAGGAGAGCGTGCACGGCATCCGCGTGCTCAAGGCCTTCGGCCGGGGCAAGCACGCGCTGAGCCGCTTCAGCCGTCAGGCCGAGACGCTCCGCGAGACCGAGATGAGCAAGGCCGGCGCGATCGCGTCGATCTGGTTCTGGCTCGACCTCATGCCGCAGATCGCGTTCGGCCTCAGCCTGATGTCGGGCATCTGGCTGATCTCGCAGGGCGCCATCGAGGTGCCTGAGCTCTTCGCGTTCTTCGCGATGGCCGTGGTGCTGCGCTGGCCGATCGAGTCGATCGGCTTCCTTTTCTCGTTCATGCTCGACGCCAGGACGGCGACCGACCGCGTGTTCGACATCTACTCCGAGACGAACTCGATCACCGATCCGGAGAACCCGGTGAGCATCGAGAAGCCGCGCGGCGAGCTCGCCTTCGAGGCGGCCCACTTCCGGTACCAGGATGCGGGGGCCTCGGAGCGCGACCTGCTCGACGGCATCGACCTCGTGCTGCGTCCCGGCGAGACCATGGCCCTCGTCGGGCTCACGGGCAGCGGCAAGACCACGCTCACCACTCTGCCTGCGCGGCTCTACGACGTGACCGGAGGCCGCGTGACGCTCGACGGCGTCGACGTGCGCGACCTCACGCTCGCCGAGCTGCGCCAGCACATCGCGATGGCGTTCGAGGACGCGACGCTGTTCTCGGCATCCGTCCGGGAGAACGTTCTGCTCGGTCGCGCCGACCTCGACGTGCACAGCGAGGAGGCCGAACGGGTGCTCCGGGAAGCGCTCGATGTGGCGCAGGCGGCCTTCGTCGATTCGCTGCCCGAGGGCGTCGAGACCATCATCGGCGAGGAGGGGCTGAGCCTCTCCGGCGGCCAGCGCCAGCGTCTCGCCCTCGCCCGCGCCGTCGCGGCGAAGCCGAAGGTGCTCGTCCTCGACGACCCGCTCTCGGCTCTCGACGTCGACACCGAGGCTCTGGTCGAGGAGGCGCTGCGCCACGTGCTCGCCGACACGACCGCGATGATCGTCGCGCACCGTCCGTCGACGGTCGCCCTCGCCGATCGGGTCGCCCTGTTGGAGGCCGGCCGCATCACGGCCGTCGGCACCCACACCGAGCTGCTGAAGTCGAGCCGCCACTACCGCCACGTCATCTCCAGCCTGGAGGCCGAGGAGGCGGCGCGGACCGGGACGATCCCCGTCATCCGCGACACGGCGGACGAGATCGACGAGGTCGTGCAGGAGGGGATCCGAGAGGATGCCGCCGCCGACGAAGACCTGATCAGCGAGAAGGAGGTGCAGGCATGAGCTCCGCGATCACCGGAACCCAGGATGAGGACCGCTCCCGCTACACGCGAGAGGAGAGCCAGGCGATCCGCCGTCGTTCGCTGCGGCTGCTCGGCTCGCTCGTCGTGCCGCTGCGCCCGCAGATCGTGCTCGCGGCCGCCGTGCTGGTCGTCTCGACCGCGCTGCAGGTGGCGGGGCCGATCCTCATCAGCATCGGCCTCGACAGGGCGCTGCCCGCCGTGCTCGACCACGCCGACTGGATGCCGACCTTCATGGTCGGTCTCGCCTACCTGTTCGCCGGGCTCTTCGCCGCCGTCCTCATCGCGTGGTACGTGATGATCGCGGCGCGGATCACCCAGGCGGTGCTCCTCGACCTGCGCAAGCGGATCTTCCTGCACACGCAGCGACTGAGCCTCGAGTTCCACGAGTCGTACACGTCCGGCCGCATCATCTCGCGCCAGACCAGCGACCTCGACTCGATCAAGGAGCTGCTCGACGGCGGGCTGAACGAGCTCGTCTCCGGCGTGCTCTTCGGCGTCTTCACCTTCATCGCCCTGTGCGTGTGGGACTGGCAGTCGGGCGTGATCCTCGCGCTCGCCGGCATCCCGCTGTTCTTCCTGATGCGCTGGTTCTACACCCGCTCGCAGCTCGTGTACCGCGAGTCGCGTGTGATCAGCGCCAAGGTGATCGTGCAGTTCGTCGAGACGATGACCGGCATCCGCGCCGTCAAGGCGTTCCGCAAGGAGCCGCGCAACGACGCCGCCTTCCAGAAGGTGGCCGGCGACTACCGTGACGTGAACCGTCGCTCGATGCTGCTGTTCGGCACGTTCGAGCCCGGTCTGATGGGCGTGGCCGCTCTCACGCTCGGACTCGTCGTGCTGTGGGGCGGCATCCGCGTCTCCGACGGCGCGCTGAGCGTGGGTGTGCTGCTCTCGGCCGTGCTGTACGTGCGCAACTTCTTCGCGCCCATGCAGGAGATCGCGATGTTCCTGAACTCCTACCAGTCCGCCACCGCGGCGCTGGAGAAGGTGTCGGGTGTTCTCGAAGAGGTGCCGAGCGTGCCCGATCCCGAGAAGCCGGTCGACCTGTGGGAGTCCCGCGGTCACATCGAGTTCGACGAGGTCACCTTCGGCTACAACGGCGAGAAGACGATCCTGCCGAACTTCTCGCTCGACATCC
Source organism: Microbacterium sp. NPDC057944 (assembly GCF_042887445.1). Classification (NCBI taxonomy): domain Bacteria; kingdom Bacillati; phylum Actinomycetota; class Actinomycetes; order Micrococcales; family Microbacteriaceae; genus Microbacterium; species Microbacterium sp. NPDC057944. The sequence goes on along the minus strand of NZ_JBHVPJ010000002.1, from coordinate 1,408,750 downwards.
CCGCCGGGCAGACGATCGCGCTCGTCGGGACCACCGGTGCGGGCAAGTCCACGCTGGCGAAGCTCATCTCGCGGTTCTACGACCCCTCCCAGGGGCGGGTGACCCTCGACGGGGTGGATCTGCGCAAGCTCCACCCCAAGGATCTGCGCCGCGCCATCGTGATGGTGACGCAGGAGGCCTACCTGTTCAGCGGGACGGTCGCCGACAACATCGCGCTCGGCAAGCCCGATGCGACGCTCGACGAGATCCGCGCGGCCGCGCGGGCGGTGGGGGCCGACGAGTTCATCTCGTCCCTCCCCGACGGCTACGGCACCGATGTGAACAAGCGCGGCGGTCGGGTCTCGGCGGGGCAGCGTCAGCTGATCTCGTTCGCCAGGGCGTTCCTCGCGGACCCTGCGGTGCTGATCCTCGACGAGGCGACGGCGTCGCTGGACATCCCGTCGGAGCGCCTCATCCAGGATGCTCTGCAGACGCTGCTCAAGGACCGCACGGCGATCATCATCGCCCACCGTCTGTCGACCGTGGCGATCGCCGACCGGGTGCTCGTGATGGAGCACGGCCGCATCATCGAGGACGACACCCCCGCGGCGCTGATCGGCGGCACGGGCAAGTTCGCCCAGCTGCACGCGGCCTGGCAGGAGACGCTCGTCTGATCGTCGGCGCCGCCCGGCGCGGCATCCGATCCTCGGACGGGCCGCCCGCGTGTCGGTGACGGATGCGTCCCGTGTTTCGGACGGGACGCCCGCGTATTTCGGACGGATGCGCCGCGTGTTTCGGACGGATGCGCCGCGTGTTCGGACGGATGCTCCGCGGTTTTCGGACGGATGCTCGTTTTTCGGATGATCCCCTTCGGATCGTCCGAAGAACGCGCATCCGTCCGATTTTCGTTCGCCGATGGGGGCGGGGCTGGAGAGGCGTCAGGGGGAGTGGTGACCGGGGCCGAGGGGGTGGAGAGGCGTCAGGCGGAGTGATGACCCGGGTCGGGGGTTGGAGAAGAAATCCGGGGAGAGGTGATCGGGGGCTGGAGAGGCGTCAGGAGGGGCCCAGGTGGAGCCCGCGCGCGATGGCCTCGGCGATCAGCGCCTCGACCTCCCACCAGCGATTGATCACCTGCTCGTAGGAGAAGCGGAGCACGGTGTACCCGCGCATCCGCAGTGCGGCGTCGTGGGCGATGTCGCGCGTGCGATCGGCCGAAGAGGAGTGGAAGCTCCATCCGTCGACCTGCACGATCAGGTGTGTGCCGATGACGAAGTCGACGGTGTGGCCGGCGAGCCGCACCTGCATGCGCAGCCGCACGCCCCAGGCGCTGAGGCGCACGTGGAAGATGGTCTCGAGCGAGGAGTCCGTGCCGGGGCGCAGGTGGGCGGCGCAGCGCCTTGCCACGGCATCCCGCCATCGGACCTGGCGCAGCGAGTCGATCGAGACGCGCTCGACCCGGGCTGCGCTCTCCCAGATCGCAACCGCCTGATCGAGCGGGAAGCACCGGGCGGCATGGGCGAGCGCGTCCTCCGTGCGTGCGAGCACCCGGCGCGGGCGGGAAGGACCGAGCGACGCGGACCAGTGCGCGACGACCGGGATGCCGGGCGTCGCGGCGTTCGGGCGAAGGTGCACATGCACCTGCTCCGCCGCTCCGGGCGGCACCCACCAGCCTCGGCGTCGCGCGAGCGACACGCACGTGAGCTGCCCTCCCGCCTCAGCGGCGTGCACGAGGTCGGACGGGGCATCGTGCAGAGCGATCCATCGCGCCCGGATGCGATGCACGGCGTCCGCTCGGATGGCGGTGCGGATGCGTGACACGGTGAAGCCGGCATCCAGAGCGTCCGCGCGGTGGGCGATGCCATCGCGCTGCCGCAGCCAGGTGATCAGATCCATGGGGATCACTCTGGCGACGTCCGACGCGGCGGCGGGGCGCCGATGGGCGATTGTGGAGAGATCCGGCGTTGCGCCGAAGTGTGAACGAGAGGTCGCGAGGCCGCATTTCGGACGGATGCTCGTTTCGAGGATGATTCTCTCGGGATCGTCCGAGAAACCGGCATCCGTCCGAAGATCGTGGCGCGGCCGGGTACAAGGAGCACCCGCACAGGACCTGCGCGCGAGTCGCTGGGTACGATCGAGTCATGGACCCCTTCCTGTTCGTGGCGGAGTGGTGGTGGATCGCGCCGTCAGCCCTCGGCGCGGGAGCCGTCGCCGCGGTCGGGACGATCGGGATGCGTCGCCGCACGCGGAGATCCGGACGCCGCCTCGCCGTGGATGCCGCCCGTCATGACCTGACGACGGCCCAGCGGACCGTGACCGATCGACGGACGGCTCTGAAGCTCGCCCGTGCCGATCACGCCCGCATCGCCGCCGAGCGGAGCGCCCAGCGCGCGAGCGCCGACCAGCTCGCGGGCGCTCGGAGGATTCTGCGGGAGCGGGAGCGCGACCTCAAGGCGGCCCACGCCGATGCCAAGGCGAGCAGGGTGCGGCTCAGCGCTGCGAAGGCGGCGGTTCCGGCGGCTTCCGCTCCGCGTCCGCTGGAGATCCTGCGCGCAGAGCACGACGCGATCGTCGCCCGCTGGATGCGCTACGAGACCGACCCCGCCCTGCAGATCACCTACCCTGCGATGACCGACGTCAAGCAGCCGTCGACAGCGGCCTACCTGCGCGCGGCCGGCCGGGCGAACGAGCTGCGTCGTGCGGTAGAGCATCGCGCGACGCCGGCCGACTTCTCGGCCTACCGCCAGGCGGTCTCGGATCTCGAGCGCGCCTTCGAGGCCGCAGAGCACAGAGCCCACGTCCTCGCGGGGGAGTCGCCGACCGCAGCGGCCTGGCAGGACGCAGCGCAGGACGTGCTCGCGCGTTCCGCCGATGCGATCGATCGCGCGGCGGGGGCGGCGGCATCCGTCATCGCCGCGTGGACGACGCGCGGTCGCCGCGACGACCGCTGAGCCGGTCCGGCCTGCCGTCCGAGCACCGCGCGCAGGACGACGCACGGACGATGCGTCACCGCCGGTCTAGGGCGACGGAGTCTCGATGGGGGAGGGGATTCGAGACCCCGCCGCCGGTCTAGGAGGTGATCCGGATCTCGCCGACGACCTCGGCGTAGGCGGTCTCACCGACCGGAGTGAAGCCGACGCGAAGGAAGAACGCCTCGGGTCCGCCGTCGCCGGCCTCGTAGATCACGTTGACGTGGTCGAATCCGCGCGCGCGTGCCTCTTCGATGAGGCTCTCGACCGCGAAGCGGCCGACGCCCTTGCCCTGGCCCTCTGCGTCGACGTTGATGCGCCACAGCACGGAGCGGAAGTGCTCCTCCGGGGCCTCGGGGTCGAAGTTGGCGCTGACGAAGCCGACGACGGCGTCGCCGTCGAGGACCACGCGCTGCCAGGAGGTCTGCGGGTTCATCACCGTCGCCGCGATCCCGTACGAGACGGGGGCGAGGAACTGCTCCTGTCCGGGCTTGAGCGACAGGTTGTTCACGGCGACGATCGTCGCGGCGGAGAGTTCGACCATGCGCAGTTCGGACATGATCCCAGGCTAACCCCTCGCGGGCGCACGCACACGCAGCCGGGACACATTTCCCATCGGCGGACGGATGCCGGACCCGGCGGACAGCGGGCGCAGGGTCGCTCAGGTATCTTGGTATCGAGACAAATCACCCCGTGAACGGAGAACCTCCCGGTGACCGACGACGCCATCATCTACACGCACACAGACGAGGCTCCGGCACTCGCCACGGCTTCCCTCCTCCCGATCATCAAGGCCTTCACCGGCCAGGCGGGAATCGAGGTCGAGACCCGCGACATCTCGCTCTCCGGTCGCATCCTCGCCGCCTTCCCCCAGAAGCTCGCTCCCGAGCAGCAGGTGGGAGACGCCCTCGCAGAGCTCGGCGGCCTCGCGACCCTGCCCGAGGCGAACATCATCAAGCTGCCGAACATCTCGGCATCCATCCCCCAGCTCAAGGGCGCCATCGCCGAACTGCAGGCCGCGGGCTACGACATCCCCGACTTCCCCGACGAGCCGAGCTCGCTGGAAGAGAAGGACGTGCGCGCCCGCTACGACCGCATCAAGGGCTCCGCGGTCAACCCCGTGCTGCGCGAGGGCAACAGCGACCGCCGCGCCCCGCTCGCGGTGAAGAACTACGCCAAGAAGCACCCGCACCGCAACAAGCCGTTCGCCGAGGGCTCGAAGACCCGCGTCGCCACGCTCGGCCACGACGACTTCAAGCACAACGAGCGCTCCTGGGTCGCCGCCCACGACGACGTGCTCAGCTTCCGCCATACGGCCGCTGACGGCACCGTCACGGTGCTGAAGGAGGGGCTGAAGGTCCTGCCGCGCGAGATCATCGACGCGACGTTCCTCTCGGCATCCGCACTCGACGCCTTCCTCGCGGAGACGCTCGAGACGGCGAAGGCCGACGACGTGCTGTACTCGGTGCACCTCAAGGCCACCATGATGAAGGTCAGCGACCCGATCATCTTCGGCCACGTCGTGAAGGCGTTCTTCGCCGACGTGTTCGACCAGTACGGCGAGCAGCTGGCGGCCGCGGGCCTGAACGCGAACGACGGACTCGGTTCGATCCTCGCCGGGCTCGCGAACGTCACGGGCGGCGCCGAGATCGCCGCGGCGTTCGACAAGGCCATCGCCGCGGGTCCGCGTCTGTCGTACGTGAACTCCGACAAGGGCATCACGAACCTGCACGTTCCCAGCGACGTGATCGTCGACGCCTCGATGCCCGCGCTCGTCCGCAACGGCGGCAAGCTGTGGGGCAGGTCCGGTGAAGAGGCCGACACCCTGGCCGTCATCCCCGACTCCTCCTACGCCGGGGTCTACCAGGCCGTGATCGACGACGTGATCGCGAACGGCCCGCTCGACCCCGCCACGATCGGCACCGTGCCGAACGTGGGCCTCATGGCGCAGGCGGCCGAGGAGTACGGCAGCCACGACAAGACCTTCGAGATCGCCGCCGCCGGCACCGTGCAGGTGCTCGACAGCGAGGGCACCGTCCTCATCGAGCACGAGGTCGGCAAGGGTGACATCTGGCGCGCGACCCAGACCAAGCACATCCCCGTCATGGACTGGGTGAAGCTCGCCGTCGGTCGTGCTCGCGCCACGGGTGCTCCCGCCGTGTTCTGGCTCGACGCCAACCGCTCGCACGACGCGCAGATCATCGCCAAGGTGCACCAGGGTCTGGCGACCCTCGACACCAAGGGCCTCACGATCACGATCCTCGCCCCCGAGGAGGCCACGCGCTACACGCTCGCGCGCATGCGGCACGGCCTCGACACCATCTCGGTGACCGGCAACGTGCTGCGCGACTACCTCACCGACCTGTTCCCGATCCTCGAGGTCGGCACGTCGGCGAAGATGCTCTCGATCGTCCCGTTGCTCGCGGGCGGCGGTCTGTTCGAGACCGGTGCGGGCGGCTCCGCGCCGAAGCACGTGCAGCAGCTCGTCGAGGAGAATTACCTGCGCTGGGACTCGCTCGGCGAGTTCTTCGCGCTCGCGGCCTCGCTCGAGCACTTCGCCGACCGCACCGGCAACGAGAAAGCGCGCGTGCTCGCCGAGACGCTGGACGCCGCGACCGGCACCTTCCTCGAGGAGGACCGCTCGCCGGGCCGCGCGCTCGGCACGATCGACAACCGCGGCAGCCACTTCTACCTCGGCCTCTACTGGGCGCAGGAGCTGGCCGCGCAGACGAAGGACGCCGAGCTCGCCGCGGCATTCGCCCCGATCGCCGCGGAGCTCGCCGCGAACGAGGAGAAGATCGTCTCCGAACTGAACGCGGTGCAGGGTCAGAAGGTCGAGATCGGCGGCTACTACCGCCCGGACGACGCGCTCGTGACCGCCGTCATGCGCCCGTCGGCCACGCTGAACGGGATCGTCGACGCCCTGGCGTGATCTGAACGACGAGAGGGGCCGGATGCCGAGAGCATCCGGTCCCTCTCTTTGTCGATGCGGGCCCAAAGGACGCAGCGCCGTTTTTCGGATGATCCGGGGGATAACCTCCGAGAAACGGCAGATCATCCGAATCTCGGATGCAAGGGGGTCGGTCGCCGTCCGATGTGCCCGAGCGGTCGACGTCGCCCCAGGTCGCGCGAGCACATACGGGAGAGCGCCCGCCGGTGAACCGACGGGCGCTCTCTCAGCTGCTCAGTAGTGGACCGAGACCTCGACGCCGTCCGGCGCCCAGTCGTACACCCACTTCGCGGCGGAGATGGGCATGTTCACGCAGCCGTGGCTCATGACCCGTCCGAAGTTGTTGTGCCAGTACGTGCCGTGGAACGCCTGGTCTCCGTTGAAGTAGGTGACCCAGGGGACGTCCTTCGTGACGTAGTCGGCGCCCTTCATGTCCTGGATGCGCACGTGCGCCCGGATCGTGAAGTTGCCGGTCTGCGTCTCGTGCCCTGCGGCCCCGGAGGAGATCTTCCAGGAGTTGACCAGCTGGCCGTTCTCGTAGAAGCTCGCCGTCTGGGTTCTGAGGTTCACGTCGGCGGTGCGCACCAGGTTCACGGACTGGAACGGCGTCTCGGTGACGGTGAGCGGGTAGATGCCGTCGCCGCTCTCGAGCTGGGTCGCGAAGTCCGACGCGATGTCGGAGGTGTCGCCGATCGTGCGTCCGTTGACTCCTGCGGTCTCAGCGCGCAGCACCTTGCCGGCCGAGTTGGTGACGTTCGCCGCGTTCACCGGCGCCCGGTCGACGAGGCCGGGCAGGGTGTCGACGGTCGCCTGGATCAGCGCGGGGTCGGCCTCGATGCTGAGCTTCCCGTCGGTGTCGACGACTTTGAGCCAGCTCGCTGCGGTGGCGGCGTCGACGGGAACGGTGCGCTCATCGCCGACGTAGAAGCCGATGGTGCCGAGCAGCGTGTTCAGCGAGGTCGCGATCGTCGTGGCGTTCTCGTCGGTGACCGCCGCCATGGCGGGCGTCGGGTCGCCGGAGAACTCCAGGTTCTTGCCGCCATCGGACACGGTCTCGGAGATCGCGGCGGCGAGGTCGTCGACGTCGATCGCCGTGCCCGCCTCGGCCGGGGTGACCGCATAGGCGCCGGTGGCCGGGTCGAAGGCGACGGACGCATCGACCGGGTCGATGAAGCTCGACGGAACGGCGTCGCGCAGCGCGGCCTCGGACTTCGCCTCGTCGAGGGTGATCGTGCCGGGAAGGGCGGCGCCCCACGCGGTGACGTTCCACATCGGATTCGACGAGAAGGCCTTGTCGGCGAGCTCGCGGGCGTCGATCGACGCCCCGAGGTCGGCGCCGGTCAGCACGGCGTCGTCGCCGGCCCCGGTGAGCGTGATCTTCGTCTCGGCGACGTGGGCGCTGATCGCGTCGGCGGCGGCTCCCGGCGTCATCCAGCCGACGGACACGCCGGCGACGGTGGTGCCGGGGGCGATGAGGATCATGGATGCCGCACCGGCTCCGAGAGCGAGGACGCCGACGCCGAGGCCGATCCAGAGTCCGAGGCGCTTCTTCTTCGGGGCAGGTTCAATCGGAGCCCAGGCGAGAGGCTGTTCGCCATCGGTGGGCGGCAGGGCCTGCGTGGGCGCGTCGTCGGCGGGCGAGATGGACGCGGGACCCTCGCCGGGCGCGGTGGCATCCACCAGCTTCCCGGTCGCAGCGTCCGGCGCTGAAATCAGATCGGTCACGAACTTCACCCCCCGGCTCTCACGTGGCTCTTTTGTCCACTAATTGTACGGGATCGCAGGTAACGAGGAGGCAACGGAAAACCCCAGGTCTCCTGCGATCCCGTAGGGGTCAGTCGACGACCGCGAGCCCGTCGATCTCGACCAGCATCTCCTCGCGCGGAAGACCGGTGAAGACGGTCGTGCGGGACGGCAGCACTCCGCTGGTCGTGTGCGCCGTGACGAAGGCGCCGTAGGCCTCGTTCATGATCGGGAAGTCCTCGCGCGTGGTGAGGTAGACGCGCAGCATCACGACGTCGTCGAAGGTCGCTCCCGAGGCCTCGACGATGGCCTTGACGTTCTCGAGGGTGCGCGTGGTCTGCGCGGCGACGTCACCGGGGAAGAGGTACTCGTTGGTCACCGGATCGACCGGACCCTGCCCGGAGACCTGGACGATCGGGCCCTTGCGGACACCCTGGGAGAACGTGTGTGCGGGAGCGGGGGCGGCGTCGGTGGAAACGCGGGTCTTCACAGTCATGGCTCAAGACTAGTAGCGTTGTTAGATGCCTGTACTAATTCCGAACGCCGTTCACCTGTGCGCGCGAGCGGCGGTGGCGGGATGCTTCTGAGCTCGGAGAAGCCGGTACGGGTCTATCGGAACACGACGGTCGTCGACGGCACCGGCGCCCCGCGCTTCCTCGCGGATGTCGCGATCGAGGGTGCCAGAGTGGTCGCGCTGATGCGCGACGGTCTCGGCGGCGATGTCGAGCTTCCACCCGGCGCGGTGGAGGTCGATGCGACCGGTCTGGTCCTCGCGCCCGGATTCATCGACATGCACGCGCACAGCGAGCTCGCCGTGCTCGAGGGCGCACGTCACGATGCGAAGATCCTGCAGGGGGTGACGACCGAGGTCCTCGGCCAGGACGGGCTCGGCTACGCGCCGCTCGACGAGGCGACGGCATCCGTGATCCCCGCGCAGATCGCGGGCTGGAACGGCACGCCGGCATCCGTTCCGTGGCGCACGATGGGCGACCTGCTCGATGCGATCGACGCCGCAGCGGTGGCGAACGCGGCCGCCCTGGTCCCGCAGGGCAACCTCCGGATGATGGTGGTCGGCCACGAGAACCGGAGGGCGACCGTCGGTGAGATCGCCGCGATGTCGGATCTGCTCGGCGAGGCGCTCGACGCGGGCGCGTTCGGCATGTCGAGCGGGCTCACCTACACCCCGGGGATGTACGCCGACACCGCGGAGCTCGAGGCGCTGTGCCGCGTGGTCGCCGAGCGCGGCGGATACTGGGCTCCGCACACGCGCAGCTACGGAGGCGCCGCCCTCGACGCCTACCGCGAGGCGATCGAGATCGGCCGCCGCACGGGCTGCCCCGTGCACCTCACCCACGCCACCATGAACTTCGCACCCAATCGGGGGAGGGCGGCCGAGCTGCTCGCGCTCGTGGACGCGGCGATCGCCGACGGCGTCGACGTGACGCTCGACACCTACCCTTACCTCCCCGGGGCGACCACGCTGGCGGCCCTGCTCCCCAGCAGGCTCTCCGAGAGCGGCGATCTGCTCGCCACGATCTCCGCGCTGAACGACGAGGGCCGTGAGGCCGTGCGCGTCGAGCTGGAGGACATCGGCTGCGACGGGTTCCACGGCGAGAAGGCCGACTGGAGCGCGATCCAGATCTCCGGCACGACCGCACCGGAGCTGGCCGACCTCGTCGGGCGCACGGTGGAGGAGATCGCCGCGGACTCCGGGCGGCGCCCGGTCGACGTCGTGCTCGACACGATCGTGCAGGATGCCGGAGCGACCGGCATCCTCATGCACATCGGCGACGAGGACAACGTGCGTGCGATCATGGCGCATCCGCGCCACAGCGGGGGCAGCGACGGCATCCTCATCGGCGCCCGGCCGCATCCTCGCGGGCGCGGGACGTTCGTCCGCTATCTCGGGCACTATGTGCGTGAGCTCGGCGTGCTGACGCTGGAGGAGGCCGTGCGCCATCTCGCCGGGACACCCGCCGCCCGGCTCGGTCTCGACCGCGGCGATGCGCCGCGTGGAGTGATCCGCGAGGGCGCCACCGCCGATCTGGTCCTGTTCGATCCCGAGACGGTGGCGGCCGGAGCGACCTTCGAGTCGCCGAGGGAGGCCCCGATCGGCGTCGTCGAGGTGCTCGTCGGCGGCGTCCCTGTCGTCGAGCGGGGAGCCGTCACCGGTGCGACGCCCGGAGCGGCGCTGCGGATGCCGCCCGCTCCGCACCGCGCGACGGTCCCGCTCGTACGCAGCGTGATCGATCCGTCGGCCCCGGCGTTCGTCTGGACATCGGTTACGCCGATCATCGCCTCGCCCGATCTCGCATCGAGCGCCGCCCGCCTCGGCGGGGAGACGGACGGCGCGCTGCCGGCGATCCGTCTGCGGATCGACGAGTCGCTCGCCGCGGCTCCGGACGCAGAAGGGTGCATCGGGGCGGAGGCGTTCCGCGTCGTCGTCGCCGCCGACGGCATCGACGTGTGCGGGGCGAGCCCTGCGGGGGTGTTCCGCGGGGCGACCGTGCTGCGACAGCTGCGAGAGCCGGGAGCGGACTCCGCGCGGATACCCGCGGGAACGTGGGAGGGGTCGCCGGCGTACGGCTGGCGCGGTGCCATGCTCGACGTCGCGCGGCACTTCCGTCCGGCGGAGGACGTGCGCCGCCTGATCGATCTGCTCGCTGACCACCACCTGAACGTGCTGCATCTGCACCTCACCGATGACCAGGGGTGGCGTTTCGAGGTGCCGGGCTACCCGCGGCTCGTGGAGGTCGGCGCCCGCCGCGAGGCGACGCAGCGCGGTCACGGCGTCCTGGCGACGGTCGAGCCGGGCGTGCACGAGGGCTTCTACACGGATGCCGAGCTGCGCGAGCTGGTCGCCTACGCCGCCGAGCGGTTCGTGACGATCGTTCCGGAGGTGGAGCTGCCCGGCCACATCCAGGCGGGACTCGCCGCTTACCCGGAACTCGGCAACCTCGACGTCGGAGAGCCGCCGTCTTCGGCGTGGGAGCGCTTCGGGGTGAATCCGCGCACGCTCGCGCCGACGGACGCGTCGCTCGCGTTCGGCTACGCGGCCATCGACGCGCTGTGCGCTCTGTTCGACTCTCCCTGGATCGGCATCGGCGGTGACGAGGTGCCGGTCACGGAGTGGGCGGAGAGCGCCGCAGCGGGGGAGCGGATGCGCGAGCTCGGGCTCGACGATCCGCACGACGTGCAGCCGTGGTTCACGGCGCACTTCGTGGAGCGGGTGCGGCGCAACGGCCGCACGGCGCTCGCCTGGGACGAGGTGCTGGAGGGGGATGTCCCGGACGGCGTGGAGATCCTCGCCTGGCGCGGACCCGCCGCCATGCGCGAGGCGCTCCGCCGCGGCATCCCCGTGATCGCCTGCCCCGATCTGGAGGTGTACCTCGACTATCCGCAGTCCGACTCGGAGGAGGAGCCGATCAGGGTGGGGCCGCCGCTCACGATCGAGCGGGCGTACTCGCTCCGGGTCGAGCCGGGGGCGGCGGGCGGCCAGGCGAACATCTGGACCGAGCATCTGCCGACCAGGGACCGCGTGGACTTCTCGGCCTTCCCCCGCCTGTCGGCGATCGCCGAACGGCTGTGGGAGGGCGGGGACTCCGGTGACGTCGCGGACTTCTCGCGACGCCTGCCGACCCATCTCCGTCGCCTCGCGCAGGCGGGGGTGCGGTATCGTCCCCTCGACGGTCCGACTCCCGCACAGCGTCGACCCGGCATCCCCGGGAAGCCGCTGACGATCGCTCAGCGCGAGGAGATCGTCGCGGGACTGGTCGAACGTCTCGTAGAGAGGGCGGAAGCGGCGGCGACATCATCGCCGAAGTAATGTAACGTTTTGGTAACCCTCGTTCCGCACCGTGTGGCGGGGGTTGCGTAAATTTTGTTCGTAAGGTCTACTAACAAACATGTCCGTATCGGATGAAACGCGTCCTCCATCGTCGTCAGACTACGCCGGTGCGAACACTCACGCCTTCGGGCCCGGACGCCACCTGCGCTCCCGTTCCAAAGTGCTCCCCGAGCACGCCCGCGGGCACAACCGCGCCCTCGTTCTGCAGACGCTCTACCACGCAGGGGCGATGAGCCGGGCGGACCTCTCCAGGGAGACCGGACTGACCCGCGTGACGATCTCCGACCTCGTCGCCGAGTTCATCGCCGACGGCATCGTCGTCGAGATGGGCATCCGCGAGACCGTGGGCCCTGGCAAGCCTCCGATCCTGATCGACATCGATCGCGTCGGCCACCAGATCGTCGGAATCGACCTCTCGGGTCCGAGCGCCTTCGTCGGCGCCGTCCTGAGCCTCGACGGCGACGTGCTGGAGCGCCGTGAGGTGCCGCGCCCCGAGGCCGCAGACGGCACCGCCGCCTATGCGGCGACGCTGGAGCTCGCCCGCACCCTCGTGGCCGCGGCGACGCAGCCGGTGCTCGGAGTCGGCCTCGGCACCCCCGGTGTCGTGCGCCCCGACGGGCTCGTGCTCAGCTCGCCGAACCTCGGCTGGACGAACCTGCCGCTCGAGGCGAAGCTCGGCATCGACCTCGACCTGCCCGTGCTGGTGCGCAACGACGCCAACGCCGCCGTCCTCGCCGAGTACACCTTCGGCGAGGCGAAGGCCGACTTCATGCTCATCAAGATCGGCCGCGGAGTGGGCGCCGGTCTGATCACCGGCAGCCAGCCGCTGCTGGGCAGTCGCTTCGCCGCGGGCGAGATCGGCCACGTCGTGGTCGGCACCGACGGCGGTCCGCGCTGCGCGTGCGGCAAGGACGGATGCCTGGAGGCCTGGCTGAGCGTCAGCAGGCTCAGCGCCGCGATCGACGCGACCCCCGAGTCTCGCGACGAGATCCTGCGCGACGCCGGCACCCGCATGGCCATCGGCATCGCTCCGATCGTCGCCGCGCTCGACCTCTCCGAGGTCGTGCTGTCGGGCCCGGCCGAACTGCTCGCCGGGACCCTCATCGACGCCGCCATCGAGACCCTTCACGCCCGCACTCTGGAGGGCGTGTTCGAAGACGTGGAGATCCGCCTGACGCAGCAGGACGACATCGTCCTGCGCGGAGCCGCGGTGATGGTGCTCTCCAGCCAGCTGGGAGTCTCGTGACCGCGAGGCCGGTCCGGGTCGGCCTCGACGTCGGTGGGACCAAGATCGACGCCGTCGCGGTGGGGGAGGACGACGAGATCATCGGACGCGTCCGTCGCCTGAGCGGATGGGGTGGCGAGGAGGTCGTCGCGAACGTCGTCGACGCCGTCACCACGCTCGCCGCGGACTCGGGCCTCGACCTGGCCGACATCGGGTCGGTCGGAGTCGGCATCCCCGGACTCGTCGACGAGGAGTCCGGCCGTGTGCTGCACGCCGTCAACCTCGGCGTGGAGTCCCTCGACCTCGCGGAGCTCGCGAGCGCCCGTCTCGGCATCGGATTCCGCGTGGAGAACGATGTCAAGGCCGCCGCCCTCGGCGCTGCGGTGCTGCGCGGAGCGGCGGGATCGATGGCGTACCTGAACCTCGGCACCGGCGTCGCCGCCGGCATCGTCGTCGACGGCCGGATCTGGCGCGGCTCCCGCGGCACGGCCGGCGAGGTCGGCCACCTCTCCGTCGACCCGAACGGCAGACTCTGCGGATGCGGCCAGGTCGGCTGCGTGGAGACGCTCTGCGGCGGCGGTGCTCTGGCCAAGGCCTGGGGGCGCCCCGGTGCGCTCCCCGTGCGGGACATCCTGGATGCCGCGGAGTCCGGCGACCCGCTCGCGCTCGCCCTCCGTGCCGACCTCTTCGCCGGGGGCGCTGCCGGAGTGCGCGTCCTCGTCCTCTCGGCGGACGTCGACAGGGTCATCATCGGCGGTGGCCTCACCGCCCTCGGAGACCGTCTCGAAGACGGCATCCGCTCTGCTCTTCTGGCCGGCGCTGCATCGTCGCCGTTCATGCGCTCTCTCCACCTGGATGAGAGAATCGAGATGCTCCCCGCCGGGTCTCCGGCGGCCGCTTTCGGCGCCGCCCTCGTGGGCGCGTCCGTCCCTTCGAAGGAGATCGTTTCCCATGGCTGAAGTCGTCATCGTCGAGAACAAGGAAGCCGCAGGGGAGCTGGTCGCCGCCGAGATCGTCGAGCTGATCACCGGCCGTCCGGATGCGGTTCTCGGGCTCGCCACGGGCTCGACCCCGCTGCCGGTCTACCAGGCCCTGCGCTCGCGGCTCGCCGGTGTCGACGTCTCGCAGGTGCGCGGCTTCGCCCTCGACGAGTACGTCGGCCTCGACCCCGCGCACGTCGAGAGCTACCGCTCGGTGATCACCCGGGAGGTCGTCGAGCCGCTCGGACTCGACCCTCAGCGCATCCACGTGCCCAACGGCGCCGAGGCGACCATCCAGCACGCGGGAGAGGACTACGAGGCGGCCATCACGGCGGCGGGCGGCGTCGACCTGCAGATCCTCGGCATCGGCACCGACGGACACATCGGGTTCAACGAGCCCGGCTCGTCCTTCGCCTCCATCACGCGCGTCAAGACCCTCACCGAGCAGACCCGTGAGGACAACGCCCGCTTCTTCGACTCGATCGACGACGTGCCCCGCCACTGCATCACCCAGGGGCTCGGGACGATCCTGCGGGCGCGGCACCTCGTGCTGCTCGCGTTCGGCGAGGGCAAGGCGCAGGCGGTGGCGGATGCCGTCGAGGGGCCGCTCTCTGCGATCCTCCCCGGATCGGCCATCCAGCTGCACCCGCACGCGACCGTCGTCGTGGACGAGGCCGCCGCGTCGCGCCTGAAGCTCGCCGACTACTACCGCTACACGTTCGCGAACAAGCCGGCCTGGCAGGGCATCTGACCCGCCCTGCCGGCGGGGTCGTCTCGCCCGGAGGTCGCGCGGATCACGGGGCGTTTCGTCTCGGTCGCTGCGCGTCCTCGCTCAACGGCCGGGTGACCGGAGCATTCGTCTCGGTCGCTCGACTCGAGTCCGCTGTCGGTCGTTGAGCGAGCGGAGCGAGACGAAACGGGGTGAGGTTCGTGCGCCCCTAGCGCGACCAGGCGATCGGCAGCAGGTGCTCCACGCTCAGCGGGGCGAGCGGGAGCGTCTCCGCGTCCTCGCGGGTGATCCACCGCAGTTCCGCGAGCTCGGCCTGGACCGTCACGGCGGCGGGGTCGACCGTCGCGGCGAAGGCCTCGGCGACCACGCGGTGCCCCGGCTCGTTCGCTGCCTCCGAGATGAACGTGCCCAGGGGCTCGAGGTCGCCCTCGTCGAGCAGCACGCCGAGCTCCTCGTGCAGTTCGCGAACGAGCGTCTGCGCGGGGGACTCGCCCTCCTCCGGCTTGCCGCCAGGCTGCATGAAGCGGACGGTGTCGTTCTTCCGGACGACGAGCACGCGCCCGTCGTCGTCGACGATCACGGCCGCGCTCACGTGGATGTCAGGCATGGAACACCTTTCCCGGGTTCAGGATGCCGAGGGGGTCGAACACCCTGGTGATCTGCCGCTGCAGCTCCCACTGATCGTGGCCCAGCTCCTCGGCCAGCCAGCGGCTCTTCAGAGTGCCGATGCCGTGCTCGCCGGTGAGCGTGCCGCCCAGGGCGATGGCGGCGCGGAACAGCGCGCCAGCGGCATCCCACACGTGCTCGGGCACGTCGGGACCATCGAAGATGAAGTTCGGGTGCAGGTTGCCGTCTCCGGCGTGCGCGACGGTCGGGATCGTGAGCGCGTACTCGCGCTCGATGCGTGCGATCTCGTCGAACATCGCCGGCATCGCGCTGCGCGGGACCGAGACGTCTTCGATGAGCGTGGTGCCGAGCGCTGCCATGGCCGCGTGCATGGATCGGCGGACGGCGAGCAGGCGTCCGCCCTCTTCGCGATCGTGCGAGACCTGCACGGCGCCGCCGCTCGTGCGGAGGACCTCGGCCACGGCATCCGCCTCGGCGACGGCGGCGGGACCGTCGGTCTGGATGGTCAGCTGCGCCATGCCGGCATCCGGCGCGGGGAGGGAGAGCAGAGCGGCGACCGCGGCCAGGCTCGCCGCATCCATCAGCTCCATGATGGCGGGCTGGATGCCGGTCGCCGTCACCGCTGCGGAAGCGACGGCTGCCGCCCGCACGCTGGGGAAGGTCGCGGTGATCGTGCACGTGGTGCCGGAGACGAGCCGGCGCAGCTTCAGGGTGGCGCCGACGACGACGCCGAGTGTTCCCTCCGAGCCGATCACGAGAGAGGTGAGATCGAGGCCGGTCACTCCCTTGACGCTCCGATGCCCCAGGTGGAGCAGTCGTCCGTCGGCGAGGACCAGATCGACGCCGAGCACGGCGTCGCGCACGACTCCGTACTTGGCGCAGAGGAGCCCGCCTGCGCCCGTGGCGATGTTGCCGCCGACGGTCGAGATCGCGCGGCTGGCGGGGTCGGGCGCCCACCAGAGCCCGTGCTCGGCGAGCAGGTCGTTGAGGTCGGCGTTGAGGATGCCCGGCTCGACCACGGCGAGCAGATCATCGGCGCGGATCTCCGTGACCGCGGTCATGCGCGCCGTGGAGAGCACGATCTCTCCCGCGCCTCCGTTCGCGGCCCCGGCGAGACCGGTTCCCGCGCCTCTGACGACGACCGGCGTGCGGGTCGCCGTGGCGATGCGCATGACCTGCTGGACGTGCTCGACCGTCTCGGCGTGCACGACGGCGAGGGGGAGACCGGGAGCGGCGTGACCCGAGCGGTCGGCCCGTGCGGACTCGAGCGCGGCGGGAGCGGTGTCGACGAGGTCGCCGAGAGCGGCTGTCAGCTGCTCGAGCGCGGTCATGACAGGCTGCGGCGCCCGCTGACGAGTCCGGCGCCGACGGCGACGACGCCGAAGGCGATGCCGACGAGGGGCTGGTACATGAGCCACCAGGCGATGGTGACGCCGACGTAGATCAGCAGCTCCACAGCCGCACGGAGGAACGGGTGCAGCCGGAGGACAGGCTTGGGAGACAGGAACAGCGCCCAGACGAGGATGACGATCACGGGGGCGCCGATGCCCAGGACGACATTCCACGGCAGCGGCCAGGTGGCGAAGCCCCAGAGGGCGAGCGTGCCGACGGCGACGACCAGGACGATGGCGCGCACCACGTCGAGCGCGGTGATGTTCGGGCGGTCTACGCCGGGTACGGGTGCGGATTCCTGGGGCATGACCCCAGTCTATTCGCCGCTCGGGAGCTACTCGGCCGGCGCGGGAGCGGTGCCGGCGACGTCTGCGACGGTGTCGATGGCGGCGCCGAGGAGGCTCGCCTGCGCGGGTGCGGCGGAGTCCTCAGGAGCAGGTGCGGCGGGAGTCTCTACGGGCGCGGGCTCGACCGGTGCGGGCGGTGTAGCCGGCTCGACGGGGGCCGCGGGCTCCACCGGAGCGGCGGGCTCGACCGGAGCAGGGTCGCTCACGGGTGACTCGGGAGCGATCGACGCGGGCGTGTCGCTCGCGAGCGGGTCTTCGGCCGGAGCCGTGCCTCCATCGCCGGGGTCGGTTCCCGAGGGAGCGTCGCCGATGCGGACGCACTCGGTCGGGAGGCCGATGTCCCAGAGGGCCGTCGCCTCGCCGGGCTCGCCGACCTTCAGCGTGCCATCGGGGAGGAGGAGCGTGTACTGGAACGAGACGTCGACGTCGTCGAGGATCTGAGACAAAGTCGGGCGCACATCGACCACACCGCTCCCGGCGGAGTCGAGCACCGCACCGGTCGTGCCTGCGGTCGATCCGTCGAGGAGCACCTGTGCGGTCGCGCCCGCCGCGCCGGCGACCTGGATGCGGTAGTGCGTGACGGGGATGAACTCCGTCGGGTCCCAGGCGCAGGTGACCTCGGCGGAGACGAAAGTCGGGGCCCCCGCAGGCAGAACCGGGTCCACGGGGTCGATGGGATCGATCGGGTCGACGGGCTTCTCGGGGTCGACCGGCTTCACGGGGTCGACGGGCTTCTCCGGAGTCACCGGGGGCGCCGGCGGCGTCACCACGGGAGCGGATTCCGGAGCGGAGGCCTCTTCGACCGGCGGCTGCGGCGCCGGGGGAGCGGGCGGTGCCGGCGGCTCGACGACGGTCGTCTCCTCGGACGACATCGAGTCGTCGGGGGCGATGTCCGCGGCGATCGACGAGGAGTCGCTCGCCGCGGCGTTCGACAGCGAGGTCGACGGGTCTGCGCTGCTGAGGCCCGGCAGGATGGTGGCCGCGGCGACGACGCCGGCGACGATGAGTGCCGCGGAGCCTGCTCCGACGAGCGCGCCGACTCCGGTGAAGATGCCTCCGGCCGCTGCTGCGCCGCCGCCGCCCGCAGAGCCTCCGGCTCCGGATCCTGCAGATCCGCCGGCTGCTCCGCCCGCAGCGCCGCCAGCGACGACGACGCCGCCCTGGACGACGCTGGAGGGCATGGCCGCCAGCGCGACGATGGGTGCGCCGCCGCCCTGGAGGGTGGCGAGGTAGCCCGCCGAGCCGGCGATGCCGAGCACGAGGGGGAGCAGTACGAGCGCGAGGCGCTTCGAGACGTCCTTGGCCTCGGCGGCGACGATCATGCAGCGTGCGCACTCGTCGAGGTGCTGTTCGAGGCGCTTGTGGTCGCGAGTGCTCAGGTTTCCTCGCGTGTACGCGCCGAGATGCTCGATCGTCCACTGGCAGTCCGACCCGGGGGCCGCGCTGCGCAGGTGCGCCTGGATCCAGGCTTCTCTGAGGCCTTCGCGAGCACGGAAGGCGAGCTGCGACACGGCTCCGGCCTTCATGCCGAGCAGCGGCGCCACCTCGTTGGGCTTCATCTGCTCGATCTCGGTGTACCAGAGCACCTCCTGCCAGCGGGAGGGGAGGCTGCGGAAGGCCTGCGAGGTGAGACCGCGGTCGAGGGCCTCGTTCGCCGCCTGCTCGGTGCTGTCGGGGTCGGCGACCGCGTCGAGCTCATCGATCGCGGACTCCCGGCGCGAGCGTCCCCAGGCGGCGGCGGTGTTGCGGATGCTGGTGAAGAGGTAGGCGCGGAAGGAGCCGTTGGGGCCGCCTCCCTTGATGATCGCCTGGTAGATGCGGGTGTAGGACTCCTGCACGAGGTCGTCGGGGTCGATCGAAGACGTGATCGAGCGCGCGACGGACATGCCGGACGGATAGTGCCGTCGCCACAGTTCGCCGAAGGCCGTCGCGTCACCCGAGCGGGTGCGCAGAACCAGGTCGGCGTCCGCGATCGCGTCGTCGTGCAGTGTGTTCTCGTCGTCCACAGTCATCCATCTGTCGTGGGGCGCGGGTGCGCCTTCACATGAAGAGACGCGTGAGACCGCTCTTCATCACGCGTCTTCTCCATTCTCTCCCGATTCTTTCAGCTAGGCCACCCCTGACGAAAGTCCAAAGCAGATCTTGAGTTTTGGCCAAAAGTCCAGGTCGTTCACTATTTCCGAATCTGTGGCCCGGTGTGGGGGAAAGTTTTTCGAAGATTTTCTGGGAAGTCGCGTAATGAACGGCGGCTGAGTTCGTCTCATCACGTAGAGACAGCCATAAGGGCTCCACCGGGGGGCGGAGTCCTGAGGCGCTGGTGCGAGGGGTAACAGCACCAGCTGGCGGGTCGGGAGCCTCGGGGGAGGAGTTCCCGGCCCACCTGCTCTGTTGTGGGGGTGAGGCCGCCGATCTGGGGAGAAGGCGGCCTCCCGCCCCGCACATGTTTCGACCGGAGAGCGCAGAGCTGCGCGTCGTCGCGCGATGCGCGGTTCTCAGAGCCGCTGACCCACCCATACGCGCGCGACGCGCAGCTGTGCATCGAGAAGCACGGCGTCGCCGACCGATCCGGTCCGCAGGCTGCCGAGCCGTTCGCCGCGCCCGATCGCGCGGGCCGGGGTCTCGGTCAATGCGCGCACCGCCTCGGGCAGCGTCACGCCCGCCTGCACGGCCCTCAGCAGAGCCACGTCCTGGGTCAGCGTGGAGCCCGCGATCGACCCGGTGTCGTCGGCGCGTGCGATCCCGTTCTCGACCGTGACGCTCACCGCGCCCAGGTCGTAGTGGCCGTCGGCGCTGCCCGCGGCCGCCATGGCGTCGGTGATCAGTGCGACCCTCCCGGGGGCGGAGTCGAACACGAGCTTGATCACGTGCGGGTCGAGGTGCACGTTGTCGGCGATCGCCTCGAGCACGACGCGGTGGTCGGCCGCTGCGGCGAGCACCGGCCCGGGGGCGCGGTGGTGGATGCCGGGCATCGCGTTGAAGGCGTGCGTGAGGATCGAGGCTCCCGCCTCGAAAGCGGCGACAGCCATCGCGGCATCCGCATCGGTGTGCCCGACCGCGGCCGCGGTGCCGGCGGCGACGATCTGCCGGATGGCGTCGAGCCCTCCGGGGAGCTCCGGCGCGATCGTGATCTGGCGGATCGTGCCGCGCCCCGCCTCCAGCAGGCGCTCGACGTCGCCCGCATCCGGGTGCCGCAGCAGCGTCGGTTCGTGGGCGCCGTGATGCCCGGGATCGAGGAAGGGGCCTTCGAGGTGCGAGCCGAGGATGTCGGCATCCGTCTGCATCAGGTCGGCGATGCCGGCGACGCTGAGCGCGAGCTCGTCGAGTGTGGCCGTGACCAGCGAGATGACCGCGCGCGTCGTGCCGTGCGCGCGGTGCAGCGCCCTGCCGGTGCGGATCGCCTCGATCCCGTCGTCGAAGGCGGCGCCTGCGCCTCCGTGGCCATGGATGTCGACGAAGCCCGGCGTGAGCACGGCATCCGCTCCGGCGACCGCGGACGCATCGACGATCTCGTCGGCCGGCGCCCAGTCCGATCCGGCGCCGCGCGAGGCCACGGCGCCGTGCTCGAATCGCACCCAGCCGTTCTCGACGATCTCGCCGCCGTCCACGACGCGGGCGGAGTGGATGACGAGCGAGCCCGTCGTGGAGGTGTGGACGCTCATCGTGCGCTCCAGGGGATCTCGGGGCTGGGGTGGAAGTCGACCCCCTCAGCCTTCCACAGTGGAGCGAGTGCACCCAGCCGTGCGCGGAAGGAGTCCCAGGTGCGCTCCGGCGCGGTCTGCGGCGACCAGGCGATCTCCGCCTGGGCTGCGGCGCGTGGGAAGACGAGCTGCTCGACCTCGGAGATGGTGCGGGTCGTCTCGCTCCACAGCGGGGTCTCGACTCCGAGGATCGCGGTGGCTGGAACGTCGAGCACGGCTGTCGGCTCCCAGTCGTAGGCGGCCCGGACGTCGATGATGGCGGCCCAGTCGAGTCCGAGCGGGAACTCCGGCGTGTACTTCATGTCGAGGTAGGCGACGTTCGAGGCCGACATGATGAGCGCCCCGCCGCGTGCGACGAAGTGCGCTGCCTCCTCGGCGTGCGTGCCCTGCGGGGTGGTGTTGCCCCAGTACTGTCCGACGGTGCCCTCCGCGATGTCGGCCGCGGAGCCCATCTCGTGCCAGGCGACGGGGGTCTTGCCCGCCGCGACGACGATCTCGGTCGCCCGTGCGGCGAACAGGTCGAAATCGGCCTGGGGTGTTCCGAGCGACTCGTCGCCCCCGACGTGGATGTACGGGCCGGGGGTCATCTCGGCGAGCTCGCGCACGACGTCGCGCACGAACTCGTAGGTGCGCTCCTCGTGGATGCGCACGCTGGAGTGCCCGACGCCCCAGCCGATGTAGGTCTCGCCGGCGACGGGGAGCGGCTGGCCGAGGCGCGCGGACTCCGAGATCAGTCCGTCGTTCAGCACGGGGGCCTCGACGAGCTCCGGGTACGCGACGCCGATCGCGTGCGTATGGCCGGGGAGGTCGATCTCGGGGATCACGATCATGTGGCGGGACGCCGCGTGCGCGACGATCTCGCGATAGTCGTCCTTCGAGTAGAAGCCGCCGGGGTCGCCGTTCGCCGATGTCGTCGCCGCCAGCTCGGTGAGCTTCGGCCAGGAGTCGATGTGGATGCGCCAGCCCTGGTCGTCGCTCAGGTGCATGTGCAGGTGGTTGAACTTGAGGGCGCTGGTCGCGTCGATGAAGGTCTTGACGTCGTCGACGCCGAAGAAGTGGCGTGCGACGTCGAGCATCACGCCGCGGCGGGCGAAGCGGGGCGCGTCCGCGACGGTGGCGCGGAGGAGGCCCCAGGAGCCGTCTTCGTCTTCGCGCAGCAGCTGCAGCAGGGTCTGGATGCCGTAGAAGAGGCCGGCGTCATCGGCACCGACGACCTCGACGCGCTCGCCGACCGTGAGGCTGTAGCCCTCGGGGTTCGCGACGGCGCCATCGACGCGCAGAGTGATGTCGGCATCGCCCTCGACGGAGGACAGTCGGATGCCGCTGCGCCGGGCGACCGCGCCGATCAGCTGCGCCGTGTCGGCTGCGGGTCCGGACACCGTGGAGGCGGCGGTGAGCGGCATCCGTCCTTCTCCTGCGGTGGCCGTCACGGGCGCTGGAACGAGGGGCAGAAGATGGGGAAGGACCATGAACAAAACCTATCGTCTGGGGTGGTTCGTGGATATAGGCAATGTTGTTTCTTCCATCCGACCGAAATATTGCGAGGATCCTGGGAATCCGCTATCTCTTAGCTGTGCGGTGACTGAACCGCGACTCCTTCGGAAGGAACCGCGGTCATGCGCCGACTCCCTGCTGCTGGTCTTGCCTGTCTTCTCGTCGGGGCCTTGGCGCTCATCACACCTGAGTCGGCGGCAGTCGGCGACGTGCTGGTGTCGGCGGGCGCCTCCGTGCAGACGGCAGCGGCCGACTCCCGGGAGATCCCCGACAACGGAGATCTGGGAGCCGACGACGTGGCGCGGCTCGGTGGAGCGCCTGAGCCCTTGAAGGACTGGGTTTCGGAGATCCCTGGTGGCGAATTCAGCACGCTCACGACCGAGAAGAGCGCATCGCCACTTCCTGTTCCGCGGCAGGCGAGACGACACATCACGACGGACGAGAAGCCTGGTGTTCCGCTCGCAGAGCAGGCCGAAGGTTTGCCGATCGTCGACCAGGATGAGTTCTCCACCACCTACGAGCGCCCGGACGGCACGCGCATCCGGGAGGAGTCTGCAGAGCCGATCAACGTCGAGACGGAGGATGGGTGGAACTCCATCTCAACGACGCTCGAGCCTGTGCGCGGAGGAGGGTGGGATGTCGAGAACCATCCGCTGATGCCTGAGTTCGCACAGAAGGCAGACGAGAAGAACGCACTGCGTGTCTCATCAGGCTCGCATGAGGTGGGATTCACCTTCGAGGGGGCCGCTGCGGAGAGGGGCGAACTCCGCGCAGTCAACGGCGAGTCGAGCACCGACACGCTGGTCTACGAAGGCGTCGCCTTCAACTCCGACCTGCAGTACGTCGTCGAGAACACGGGAGTCAAGGAAGCGCTGGTGCTCAAGGGACTCCCGGGCACCTCCTCGTGGTCCTGGCTCATCCGGTCGGCTTCTCTTGTTCCTCGAGAAGGGGATGACGGGCTCGTCGACTTCGTCGACGACAAGGGAACAGTGGTCATGCACGTCCCGGCGCCGGTTGCGTGGGATTCCTCCGGCGTTGAGGAGAAGTCCTCGGACGCGGTGGTCAACCCCTCGATGAAGCTCGAACGCGTTGGCGACACCTCGTGGCGCTACACGCTCAGCATCGACAGGAAGTGGCTGACTGCGGATGAGCGAGAGTACCCGGTGTACATCGACCCGACCGTCCAGCAAGGCCCGAACTTCCTCAAGGCGTACAAGTCCGATGGCAACGTCATCAACGGGGAGATCCACGTCGGGAACACGCGCCAGAACAATCAGAACCTCTACTGGCGTTCACTTGTGAAGTTCGATTACTCGGGAGTGCCAGGCAACTTCATCGGAGGCGCGCAGATCGGGCTCGGTTTCAACGGACTCGGGACGACGGACTTTCAGAACGGCGACATAAGCCACGCCAGCTGCGCGAGCTACGAGTGCTACGGCACCTGGGTGGCGAACTACGGCATCGGCACCGGCGAGACCTGGACCACTGGCGATGGGATCAGGGCACGTCTCGCCTGGGCTCTGAGCCAGGGGGACACGGGAGTCACCTTCATGATCCGCGGCATGGAGAGCGGTGCATATACGCACAAAAGGCTCAGTTCCGCGATCTGGATCGAGTACTGGCCGTTCCCGACCATCTCGCACGCCTCACCGGCCAACGGAGCGACCGGGATGTCACTGACTCCGACGCTCAAGTTCGATGGCAAGGGGTCCTCACCGTACTCGAACGTCGCTTATCTGTTCCGCGTCTCCCCGAACAGCGACATGAGCAACCCTGTGTGGGATTCGGGCTATGTCACGAGCGACCAGGCGACGGTGCCCGAAGGGCGGTTGCAGCCTGGCGTGACGTACTACTGGCAGGGGCACATCAAGGACGGGCACGACGGCGAGGCCGGCCAAAGCACGGTGAGGTGGACAGGAGCGCGCTCGTTCACGACGCAGCTCGTCCCGCCGACTCCTCCGGAGAGCACCGCGACTCCGGGCAACGCGGCTGGACAGCCGGAGACCGTCACGACCCTCACGCCGACGCTTCAGGTGGATACCGTCACCGACCCCGACAACTTTCCCGTCGGCGGCACCGTCAAGTACGAGTTCAAGATCGCCACGGGAGCGGATGCCAAGTCCGGCGCCATCTTCACATCCGGACTCGTCAACGCCGATCCTGACGGAAAGGTCCGGTGGACGGTGCCAGAGGGGACGCTGCGAGACGGCAACATCTACTCGTGGATCGTGCAGCCGACAGACGGCGTGGGGAAGAACACGACGCCCGCGTGGGTGAAGAGGATCAAGGTGGACATGAGACTCGGTTCGTCCGGTCCGTCGCCCTTCGATTCGACCGGTCCTGTCGCAGTCAATCTCGCGAACGGAAACGCGAGCCTTTCTTTCTCTTCGCCGCTCGTGAGCACGCTGGGCGGGCCCATGGGGATGTCGTTCAGCTACAACTCCATGTCGGCGGGGGTCTCGAATCGAGGACTGACCGGGTCGTACTACAACGCCAAGGACGCGCTGGGTAACATCCCCACGTCGGCGGCAGGCTACACGTTCGCAGGCAAGTCACCGCTGATGGTGAGGACCGATTCCGCTGTGTCGTTTGATTGGCCCACCGGATCTCCCGGGCCCGGAGTCCCGAACGACTACTTCATGGCGCAGTGGACGGGCTACGTCCGAGTGCCGCATGCCTCGTCGCAGTGGAAGTTCGGCCTTCGTCACGACGACGGTGTTCGGCTTCGCGTCAACAACGCGACAATCTATGACAAGTGGGAGAGCGGGGCTTTCGGCCTGGGCTGGTCAGGAAACCAGAATCTGTCGACTGCAGAGGTGCCCTTCCAACTGGACTACTTCGAGGTCGGTTCGGGGGCGTTCGTCGAGCTGTGGGCGGACGACCTTGCGGATGCGGACGGCCCTTTCATCGTTCCCGCTTCGTGGTTCACGACCAGGCGGACGGTACTGCAGGACGGATGGTCGGCATCCACGCCGATCGCGGGAGATGCGACCGCTTGGTCGCGCGCGACGATCGAGCCGCAGGCTGTGATCCTCACTGATGCCACCGGAGGAGCCCATACGTACACCCGCACGTCGAACGGCGGCTACACGCCGCCGCCCGGCGAGTACGGCGTGGTGTCGCTCGACGGCTCCGGTCGGGTCGTGTTCACGGATGAAGGTGGTGTCGTCTATCAGTTCGCGGCGAACGGCTTCGTAGAGTCTGCGACGTCCACTGCTGACGGGCAGAAGCCGGCGGCGCCGATCATGATCTACAACGGCGACGGCACCGTGAAAGAGATCGTCGACCCGCTGTCGAAAGACGGATCGACCTATGGTCGCAAGGTCTCGTTCGTCTATCAGGACGCCGCACAGTCGGTCTGCCCGACTCTGCCTCCCACCGGCACTCCGCCGCGGGCGGGCACACTCTGCCGGATCGTCTATCCGGCGCTGTCGTCGACGAACACTCCCGCGACGAACCTCTACTATGCGTCCGATCGGCTCTGGATGATCGAGGATCCCGGCGGCGAACGCACGGTGTTCGGATACGACACGAACGGTCTGCTCCAGTCTGTACAGGATTCTGCAGCGAGCGATTTCCTGCTTACCGCGGCTGCGCCGCCACCTGCGGCACAAGTGAGCACGCAGATCGCGTACGCCGGGGGGAGGGTCAGCGCGATCACGCTCCCGTCCGCCGACGGCGGAGCGTCTCCTCGGACGAAGAAGAACTACGGCTATGACCTGGCCGCCCGAGTGACCAGCGCCTCTCTCGATGGTGTCGCCGGGATGACGAGCTCCGTGGGCTACGACGCGGCATGGCGGCAGACGTCGAGCACGAGTCCGATGGGGGTCACCGCGACGCAGGAATGGCATCCGTCGAAGGACCTCGTGCTGTCGGCTACGAACTCGCTCGGGCAGAAGTCGACGACGGTCTACGACCCGTCGACCGATCGGGCGACCGACTCGTACGGCCCCGCTCCGTCTGCCTGCTTCCAGAGCGACGGGCGCCCCAAGCCGAATCCGGTCGGTGTGAGCGGATGCGGCATCCTTCCTGCGCATTCGTCGACGACGTACGACGGGGGACTGCAGGGTCTCCAGGCGACGTACTACGCCAACCCGAGCCTCTCCGGCAAGCCGGTGCTGTTCGACCTCGGTGTGGGAGGTGCCGGAGGAGCGATCGATCGCAACTGGTCGACCGCGAGCCCTGGAGCAGGGGTCGGGGTGGACAAGTGGTCGTTGCGGCTGACCGGACTCGTGTCCTTCCCGACAGCGGGTCAGTACACGTTCGTCGGCAACGCCGATGACGGTGTGCGCATCTGGATCGGTGACACGCTGGTCCTCGACAGCTGGGCGTACAGCGCGGCCGACAGGATCGGCGCCCCCGTGACCGTCGCCGCAGGCGAGAGCAAGCGCATCCGCGTGGAGTACTGGGAAGACGGCGGACCCGCGCAACTGCAGTTGAAGTGGCGGACCCCGTCGTCGGGAACGACGGCGGCGATCGTGCCCGGCACGGCGCTGCGGCCGGACTACGGTCTGGTCACGCGCACGACGGCCGACGACTCCACCACAGTCGCCGGGGCGGCTGCACCGACCACATCGTCGGCGATGACGTATCAGCATCCGTGGCTCGGCCAGGCGACGGAGGGGACGGTCGATCCTGACGGTCTCGCTCTGAAGACCGCGACCACGTACGAGCAGCCGGGGGCAGCGGGGTGGCTGCGCCGTCTGACGCGCACTCTGCCTGCGGGCGGTGCGGCAGGTGCTCCGGCGACGGCGAAGACGACGTCGGCGTATTACGGCGATCTCGAGGCCGCTCCGGCGGTGTGCGGCATCCCTTCGGGGACG
Source organism: Microbacterium sp. NPDC057944 (assembly GCF_042887445.1). Taxonomy (NCBI): domain Bacteria; kingdom Bacillati; phylum Actinomycetota; class Actinomycetes; order Micrococcales; family Microbacteriaceae; genus Microbacterium; species Microbacterium sp. NPDC057944. Next base: position 1,381,949 of record NZ_JBHVPJ010000002.1, on the reverse strand, counting down.
AAGCAGTTCGGCATGACGAAGTCTGTGACCGGTGCGACGCCGGCGTCGGGCGGTGCGGTCACGACCGAGTACGCGTATGACGCGTGGGGTCGCACGGTGGGCACGAAGACCAGTGGCGATACGGCCTGGTCGTGCCTGACGTACGACGACCGGGGTGTGGTGGTCGCGTCGAGCGTGTCGGGTCCGACAGGGACGGCGACGATCTCGACGACGACCACGCGCGCGGTGCGGGCGACGAACGGCGGGTACTCCTTCGTGTCGGCGGGTGTCACGGTTGCAGGGTCGGCGAACGGGTCGAAGGTGACGACGGTCACCGACCTGCTGGGTCGCACGGTGAGCTACACGGATGTCTTCGACACGGTGACGACGCCGACGTACGATCCGGCGACGGGGCGAGTGACGCAGATCAGCACGACTCCTGCGGGTGGTGTCGCGTCGGTGATGGCGTACACGTACGACCTGGACGGGAAGGTGAAGACCGTCACCGTCGACGGGGCGCAGCTGGCGTCGGTGACGTATGACTCTCTGCAGCGGTTGCAGCAGATCGCGTATCCGGACGGGTCGGCGCTGACCGGTGTGGGCAGGGATCAGGCGCAGCGGACGACGTCGCAGACGTGGTCGGTGGCGGGGCAGACGGTGACGGACAGCGTGAAGCTGTCGCAGTCGGGTCGTGTGGTGCAGCAGACGAGTGCGTCGGGTGCGGTGTCGAACACCTCGACGTACGGGTATGACGCAGCGGGCCGGTTGGTGTCTGCGGTGATTCCGGGGCATCAGCTGACGTACGGGTTCGCGTCTTCCGGCGGGTGTGGTGTGAACACCGCGGCGGGGATGTCGGGCAATCGTACGGCCTTGACGGATGTGTGGACGGCGCCGGGGCAGGCTGCGGTGACGACGTCGACGGCGTACTGCTATGACTGGGCGGATCGGTTGACTTCTTCGACGGTCACGGGTGCGATCTCGGGGGCGACGAGTGTCGCTGATGGGGTGGCTGCGGCGGAGATCGAGTACGACGTCCGCGGCAACACGAAGCGCCTGGGAGACATGACGTTCTTCTACGACGCGGCGAACCGGCACAGTGGGACGGCGTATGCGGATGGTTCGTCGGTGCAGGTGGTGCGGGATGCGACGGGGCGGATCGTATCGCGGACCACGGACCCTGCGGGAGCGGCGCCGGCGGTGACGGTGACGTACCTGTACGCGGCGGGTGGGGATGCCGCGTGGGGGCAGAAGTCGGGGGCGGACCTGACCCGGAGCGTGGGGTTGCCAGGTGGGGTGTCGTGGACGAACCAGGCCGGCACGGTGACGTGGTCGTTCCCCGGGCTCGGCGGGCACGCCCTGGTCACGAGGACGGGGACGACGACGAGCGGGTTGCTGTTGTGGGACCCGTTCGGGCAGCCCCTCGACCCGACCACGCTCGCGATCGGAACGATCAGTTCGGATGACGGCGGGCAGGTCGCAGGGAACACGCTCTGGCATCAGGGGGCGTTGAAGCAGGCCGAGTCCGTCGGGTCCACGACGGTGGTCGAGATGGGGGCACGGTTGTACGTCCCCGCGCTGGGGAGGTTCCTGCAGGTCGACCCCATCGAAGGTGGGGTGGACAACGACTACGTCTGGCCCACGGACCCGATCAACACCTCCGACCTCTCTGGGGAAGCGATACCGCTCATCATCGCGCTCGGCATCTTGCTCAACCCCACTTTCTGGCTAGCATTGGGAATCGGAGCATTTACTCTTCTGGCCGCCGCTGCGTTTGTCGACGCCACAGTGAAAGCAATCGCAAGGGCCGAACCGATGGCCGTTCCACGGCCAACAGGGTCGAATTTCAGGCCTGATAGTGTCTACAATGTCTATCGCATCTACGCGCCCGCAGGAAACAAGACTTGGAAGTATGGAATCACGAGCGCATTGCCGCTTGCGTCAAGGCCAAGCTCTCAGGTGGCTGCTTGCTCGGCCTATTTCAAGCAATCGTGCAAGTTCAGCTGGGTCGCCCAAGGGGTTAAAGGGTTCAACGCGGCGCGAAGAATCGAGTACACATATATTCGGGCGTATCGGGTCAAGTTTGGCAAATGCCCTCCAGGTCAGAGGAACAGCTGTCGATGAATCCTGATTACTCGGGGTCTGAGCAACTGCGGTTGCGGCGCGTCATTGATGCTCAAGGGTTCGACGCGCGCAATTTTCGCAGTGGTCGAATTCTTCGGTTGCTCGTGCGAGAGATAGGAGTATCCTCTTTCGTATATAAGCAACTCTTTCTCGCCAACCTTTCGGGACTGTCGGTAGAAGATGCGTACTCGGCCGCGGGCGTCCCGGACTCCTATGTCCTGAGCCACGAGATTTTTGAAGCACCCGAGCTGTTGGGGCCTGCTCTGATTTCGCGTCGCCACGTGGCTGTGTCCGCAACGGACCCAAGCGCCTTGATTGCGCGTTCGGCAATAAAGGATCTACTAGTCGTTCCAGATGAGGCTGCTGAAATGGTGGTGTATCCGGGGCCCTTTTCTAACGTAGTTCAAGAGGCCGCGGCGCAGATTGGGCCATTCTTGAAGGGGGGATTGTTTGGGGGTCGCGCCATGTGGGACGAGGGAGGAGAAGTTATGGAAGAGTGCTACTCGATCATGGCAAAAAGTCGCGATCAAGCCGCATCAACACTCGCGCGCAGCGTCAGGGCATGGCATCCGAAGAGCGCTCTGAAAGGTATCACCTTCGAAGTCGAAGATACTCATTTCGATCGGCCATATTATGGAAACGCTTTGCTTATTCTCAAACAGCGCTCGAAACTTCAACTCAGAGAATATTGTGCTGAGCAGGGGCTGCCAGCGCCGATGGTCCCTGCTGATAGCCTCCAAGAGCGCGGAATCTGGCGTGCGATAGGTAGTTGAAAAGGCATGTATCAGATGTCCATTCGAACTGCCCATCACATCGCTCGTTCTCTCAACGGATGGTTGGGCGTCGCCTCAGATCCGAGTGCGACGCCATGAATGCGAGTACGGAGAGCCTCCGTTCCGAGCAGCGTCACACCTCGGGCCCAACTAACTAATCGCTTTGAAACGTGGATCTCTGTGCTCGTGGGCCGTTTCGTCAGCAGCCTCTTCGGCCTCATCTGACCCGCAGCGGCCATGGTGTCGACACTGCGCGCGACCATAACGGTCGCGTCCCGAACGCACCGTTCGCTTCGCTCAGTCGTTACCGTGGGCTCAGAGGTCGCGTGGCGATCCTGGCCGGAGGAATGCCGTGGTGGTGGAACGAGCACAGAACGATGAGTCCGAGAGCCTCGTCGAACGTCTGCGCTTCTGGCGCCGGACGGCGAAGGTCTTCATCATCCTCACGATTCTGGGTGTCGGATTCTTCGTGATCCTGGCGTTTCGTCTGTACTTCACGCCGGGGCATCTCGACATCGTTGCGCCCACCTCCGGCGAGTGTCGTATGGCCGAAGACGGAGAGCGGCTCTACGTCGCCGTCGGCCTCGTCGCGCTCGTGGACGGCACGCTGTTCGAGACGTCGATGGTCCGCGACTCCCAGGGCTCGGTCGAGTCGGCGGCGGTCCTGCTCGACGATGTCCGACTCGACGAGCTGGAGGACGCTGAGCTCGATGCGCTGCTGCACCACGCGGATGACGCGAGTCGGCGGTTCGGCGTCGTCGGGGCGGAGAGCGGAACCCTCGTCGCCGCCATCGACCTTCCGGCATCGGAAGGGAAGATCGTGGCCCTGAGCCTGCTCTGGGGCATCGGGGAGATGTCGTCCGAGCAGACCATTCCGCTGGCGCTCAGATACGGCCACGGCGAGTGCGGCCTCGGGGTCCCTCTGTCGCACGAACAGGGGTAGGGCCTGACGTCATCTCCGCGCTCGACAGCCGCGGCATCCGCTATGCTCGTAACCGTCGCGACTGGCGTCTGGGTGGACTACCACCGGGGAGCGACTGACCACGGAATTCGACCGCGCGCCTGGGCCGATGGAAGCACCCCTTTCGAATCCGTTGTCAGAGGAGCACGTCACATGACCGACCGTTACTTCAACGCCCCGCTCGCCGAGGTCGACCCCGAGATCGCCGAGGTCCTCGACCGGGAGCTCAAGCGCCAGCAGACGTTCCTCGAGATGATCGCATCCGAGAACTTCGTTCCCGTCTCCGTGCTGCAGTCGCAGGGCTCGGTGCTCACGAACAAGTACGCCGAGGGATACCCCGGCCGCCGCTACTACGGCGGCTGCGAGGAGGTCGACGTCGCCGAGGAGCTCGCGATCGCCCGCGCCAAGAGCCTGTTCGGCTCGGAGTTCGCGAACGTCCAGCCGCACTCCGGCGCCTCCGCCAACGCCGCTGTGCTGCACGCGATCGCCCGCCCCGGCGACACGCTGCTCGGCCTCTCGCTCGACCAGGGCGGCCACCTCACCCACGGCATGAAGATCAACTTCTCCGGCCGTCTCTACAACATCGTCGCCTACGGGGTGAACCCCGAGACCTCGACCATCGACATGGACGAGGTCCGCCGCCTCGCCATCGAGCACAAGCCGAAGGTCATCATCGCCGGCTGGTCGGCCTACCCGCGCACACTCGACTTCGCCGCGTTCCGCGAGATCGCCGACGAGGTCGGCGCGCTCCTCTGGGTCGACATGGCGCACTTCGCCGGCCTCGTCGCCGCCGGGCTGCACCCGAACCCGGTGCCGCACGCGCACGTCGTCTCCTCGACCGTGCACAAGACCATCGGCGGCCCCCGCTCTGGCTTCATCCTCACCAACGACGCCGAGATCGCGAAGAAGATCAACTCCGCCGTCTTCCCCGGACAGCAGGGCGGACCGCTCATGCACGTGATCGCCGCCAAGGCGACGGCGTTCAAGCTCGCCGGCACCCCGGAGTTCAAGGAGCGTCAGGAGCGCGTGCTGCGCGGCGCCGCCATCATCGCGGAGCGTCTGTCTCAGCAGGACGTGAAGGATGCCGGCATCGCCGTCCGCTCCGGCGGCACCGACGTGCACCTCGTGCTCGTCGACCTGCGCGACGCCGAGATCGACGGCAAGCAGGCCGAGGACCTCCTGCACGACATCCACATCACCGTGAACCGCAACGCGGTGCCGAACGACCCGCGCCCGCCGATGGTCACCTCGGGTCTGCGCATCGGCACCCCGGCGCTCGCCACCCGCGGCTTCGGCGACGCCGAGTTCACCGAGGTCGCCGACGTCATCGCCCTCGCGCTGCAGCCCGGCGCCGACGTCGAGGCGCTCCGTGCCCGCGTCGACGCGCTCGCCGCGGCCTTCCCGCTGTACCCCGACCTGCAGCAGTAAGCCCGCGGCATCCCGTCCGCGACTGCACGGGATGTTGCCGAGTGCACGAGAAGCCGCCGAGTGCACGGCCCGTTCACGCGAACGAGCCGTGCACTCGGCGAAAGCACGAGAACTCGACGAGGGCGGACACCGCCCCGAACGGCGAACGCAAGGAAGAGAAGAGACAGCATGACCGCGAAGATCCTCGACGGCAAGGCCGCCGCAGCATCCATCAAGGCCGAGCTCACTGAGCGCGTCGCCGCGCTCAGGGAGAACGGCATCGTCCCCGGCATCGCCACGGTCCTCGTCGGCGCCGACCCGGCGTCGCAGCTCTACGTCGGCATGAAGCACCGTCAGTCCGAGGCGATCGGGATGAACTCGATCCAGCGCGAACTCCCCGCCGATGCCTCGCAGGCCGACGTCGAGGCGCTGATCGACGAGCTCAACGCCGACCCCGACTGCCACGGCTACATCGTGCAGCTGCCGCTGCCGAAGCACCTCAACACCGACGCGATCCTCGAGCGCATCGACCCGGCGAAGGATGCAGACGGCCTGCACCCGACCAACCTCGGTCGTCTCGTGCTCAACGTGAACAACCCCATCCACACGCCGCTGCCGTGCACCCCCCGTGGCGTCATCGAACTGCTGCTGCGCAACGACTACGACCTCAAAGGCAAGCACGTCGTCGTGGTCGGACGCGGCGTCACCATCGGCCGCCCGATCGGCCTCCTGCTCACCCGTCGCGACATCAACGCGACCGTCACCCAGGTGCACACGGGCACGCCCGACATGTCGCCGTACCTCCGCCAGGCCGACGTGATCGTCGCCGGCGCCGGGGTCAAGCACCTGATCCGCGCCGAAGACGTCAAGCCCGGAGCCGCCGTGCTCGACGTGGGCGTGACGCGCGAGACGGATGCCGAGACCGGCAAGAGCCTCGTCTTCGGCGACGTGCATCCCGACGTGGCCGAGGTCGCCGGCTACCTCTCCCCGAACCCTGGCGGCGTCGGACCGATGACCGTCGCGCTGCTCATGACGAACGTGGTCGAGGCGGCCGAGCGGCTCGTCTGACGCGTCGCATCCCGTAGGGCGTTTCGTCTCGTCGCTGCGCGTCCTCGCTCAACGACCGGGCTGCTCCGCCGCGCGGATCAGCCGAGCTCGTCGAGCATGCGGCGCTGCTCGGGGGTGAGGCCGTCGTTCAGCTCCTGGCGCGCCTCGGTCGTCGCGGGGGAGTCGGGGGTGGGAGCGGATGCCGCGGCATCCGGTCTCTTCGAGATCTTCGCGGAGACGGTGTCGTACACCTCGCCCGCCTTGGCACGCAGCCTGTCGTCGAACTGGTCGTAGATCATCCAGCCGACGAGCAGGATCAGCGGAGGCAGGACGAACGCCCAGAAGCCCGACGCGCGCACCCCGCTCAGCCACACCGTCAGCACCCAGACGATGAGCTCGACGACGTAGACGAGCGCGTACTGCACGGTCTTCTCGCCGACCTTCGTGCGGCTGGCCGACGACTTCGCGGCGGACTTCCGGAACGCGGAGCCGAGCACGGGCTTCACGAACAGCGCGGCGAGGGTGAGGATCACGGCCGCCCACAGCGCGTTGAAACCCACGCGGACGCCGCTGAACAGCAGACCGATGAGCAGGAGGACCGCGACGTTGAACACGTAGAGCGCGGCGAACCGGACGATTCCGTTCTTCATGCGACCAGACTTCCACATCTGCGCGCCGTGCGGCACCTCACGCGCGCGGGAAGGAGCGCTCCACCGCGTCGACCACGGCGTCGTAGACGGCATCCCAGTCGGGTACCTCTGGCGCGACTCCGGCGAGTTCGAGGCTCACGGCGCCGTGTACCTGCGCCCACACCGTGACGGCGGCAGCCATCACCTGACCCTCCGGCACGCGCGCCGCGAGGGCGCGCACGAGCGGAGCCATCGCGGTGGAGGTGGTAGCGGCATCCGGAGCGCAGTCCTCGACGGTCGTGATCGCTCCGCCGAACATCAGACGGTAGAGGGCGGGGTTGGCCTTCGCCCACCCTCGGTACGCGTATCCGAGGGCGCGGAGCCCCTCCGGCTCGGTCGCGGCCTGAGCGGCTCCGAACGACGCGAAGCCGTGCTCGATCACGGCGACCAGCAGCTGCGCCTTGCCGCCGAAGAGGGAGTAGACGGCCGAGGTCGAGGTGCCGGCTGACTGGGCGATGTCGCGGAGGCTGATGCGCTCCGGGCCCTTCGCGTCGACCATCTCCGCCGTGACGTCGAGCAGTCGGTCGCGGAGAGCGTCGTCGTAGGAGACAGGTCTTGCCATGGAATGAAGTCTATCGTAACGTTGTTTCATAACGTAGTTACATAACAACGTTCCAAGGAGAATCGCATGACTCAGCAGGTCTTCCCCGGTCGCTACACGGCAGCACCCGACCGGTCTGACATCACCGTCTTCGTCATCGGCATGCGCGCCAACCGCTGGTGGCAGCTGGGGAAGGTGTGGTGGACGGCCAGCAAGATGCCGCCGATGCTGCGGCACCTCGCCACCCATCCGGAGGCGGGGATGCTCGGCGCCCACAACTGGTTCGGGCGCACGACCATCCTGCTCTCCTACTGGGAGAGCCCCGAGCATCTGCAACGCTTCGCCGCCGACCGCGACGCCCCGCACCTGCAGCCGTGGCGCGACTTCATGCGCTCGCTGCAGGGGTCGGGCAGCGTCGGCGTCTGGCACGAGACGTATCAGGTGCCCGTCGCTGATCTCGAGGCCGTGTACGTCGACATGCCCGCGTTCGGGCTGGCCGCGGCGACCACGCACGTCCCCGTCGGCCCCGGCATGAAGACCGCCCGACAGCGACTCGGGCGGTGACGCGACGCCGCGGTTAGCGTCGGCTCCTCGGCAATCGGGGCTCTGGCCAATATGCTGGCCGCACCGCCATTGCGAGAGGGGTCCGCATGGACATCGCGCTGTTCGTCATCCAATTGCTCGTCGTTCTCGGGTGCATCGTCATGGGCACCCGATCCAGCGGCGTCGGCCTCGGACTCTGGGGCGGCACCGGCGTGGCGATCCTGGTGTTTGTCTTCGGGCTCGCTCCGGGGTCGCCGCCGGTCGACGCGCTCCTGATCGTCCTCTCGGTGGTGCTCGCGGCTTCGATGATGCAGTCCGCGGGCGGCATCGACTGGATGGTGTCCGTCGCGGCGAAGCTGATCGCCCGCAACCCCCGGCAGATCACCCTCGTCGCGCCGCTCGTCTCCTTCCTGTTCTCGGTCGGCGCCGGCACGTCGAACATCCTCTACCCGCTGCTTCCCGTCATCCAGGACCTGTCGTACCGCAACGGCATCCGTCCGTCGCGTCCGCTGTCCCTGTCGGTGGTCGCCACCGGCGTCGCCCTCGCCTGCAGCCCGGTGTCGGCGGCGATGGCGGCCATGGTCACCCTCACGGACACCGCGCCCTGGGACTTCGAGCTCATCGACATCCTGAAGGTCACCATCCCCGCGGCGATCGTCGGCATCGTCGTGTCGAGCTTCTTCGTGAACCGTCTCGGCAAGGACCTCGCCGACGATCCGGACGTGCAGGCGCGCATCGCGCGTGGCGAGCTCGCCCCGCCCCGCGCGGATGCGGCGGAGATCAAGGCAGACGTGACGGTCACCGCCGCGGGGCGCAACGCCGCGATCATCTTCCTGCTCGGCGTCGCCGCGATCGTCGTGTTCGGGCTGTTCAAGGGCATCCGCCCGTCGGATGCCGCGGGCGACCCCGTGTCGATGACGCCGATCATCGAGATCGTCATGTTCGTCGTGGGAACGCTGATCCTCCTCGTCTCGCGTCCCAAGGTCGGGGAGATCCCCACGATGACGGTCTTCAAAGCCGGGATGGTGTCGGCGATCGCGCTGTTCGGCCTCGCCTGGCTCACCGACACCTTCCTCGGAGCGCACGCCGCGCTCATCGCGGAGAGCGTCGGGGGCTGGGTCAGCGCCGCCCCGTGGATCTTCGCGCTCGGCGTCTTTCTCGTCTGCGTGCTCACCACGAGCCAGTCGACGGCCACGCGGACGATCGTCCCGATCGGTCTCGCCGCGGGCATCCCGCTCGGCCTCCTCAGCGGAATGTGGGCCGGCGCGTTCGCTGGCATCTACCTGCTCCCCACGAACGGCTCGCAGATCGCGGCGGCCAACTTCGACGTCTCCGGCACCACCAAGCTCGGCACGAAGCTCGTCGATCACTCCTTCTTCGTCCCGACCCTCATCCTCGCCGCGACGACCGTCGCGTTCGGCGCGCTGTTCGGCGCGATCTGGGGCGGCTGAGTCTCAGAGTCCTCGATAGAGGTCCCAGGTGCGGCGGCAGGCGGCGGCCACCGCGGCGATGTGCGCGGGGTCCTCATCGATCCAGCCGGTTCCCGGGCGGTGGAGCTCGGCGACGGCCTCCGGGCCGAGCAGGTACTCCCGGAGGAACTCGGCCTGCACGGCATCCAGCTCGAGAGCGGCCTCCGCGGCAGCCGAGGAGAGCTCGCGGAACCGGCGTCCGGCGGCGAGGATCTCCTGGCTGCCCAGGTACGGCGTGTTCAACGCGACGGCATCGGGGGAGTCCACGCGGAAGCCGGCCCGGTGCGCATCGGCCAGCGCCCGGATCCGATCGGGCGCCATCGTCGGCGGATCGGACGGATCGCGCTCCTCGCCGCGCGATCCGCCGCGGTTGGACAGGGCCACCACGGCGGGAAGGCGATCCTTCGGCTCCCTGGGGACGTTCACGGCGCCCTCTCGCGTCGTCGTCGTGTTCATGGTGTCGTGGAACGAGAGCCGGGTGAATCGTCCCCCGGTGCGGAGCTTCGCGGCGACGAACGCCTCGGTGAGCGCGTCGCGAGTGCGCTCGTAGACCCCGAGTCCGCGCTCCCCGACCTCGACGAACGTCTGCACGAGACGGTCGCGCTCCGCGTCGTTCTCGGGCACTTCGAGGATCGGGAAGAACGAGAAGGTCACGGGACGGATGGCGTCGACACCGGAGAGGTCGACCTTCTGCCAAGCGCCGGCCGCGCGCGTCCGCTCGATGGCCGCTGTGAGATCGGCGGCGATGTCGGCGGGGCGCGCGCGGTTCGGGTCGCGGACCAGGCGCGGATGCGGGTTGAGCACCGCGACGATACGCGGATCGGTGCGCGCCCATTCGCGCACGATCGCCGCGGTCGCGACATCCGTGAAGTCGTACTGGAGTCGACGCGTGAGCGCCGGCGACAGGAAGGGCACGAGCTCCGCGGGGATGCGCGCGCCCGCGTGGGGGCAGCTCACGAGGACGTCCGCGTCGGCGATCGCCTGATCGAGGGTGCGGTTCTCGGGATCCGCGAAGACGGTGATCTCGTCGGCGGTGAAGGCGTGCCCTGCGGGGATGAGGTCGAGGTCGCTCATGCGCTCATGCTAGCCGCGCACGCACGTGTGCTCAGCTCTGGGGCTGCAGCGTGCCCTCGATGTTCGTGATGCGCGCGCTCTCGTCGAATCGGAAGGTGACCGATGCCGTCGCGTCGGTGATCGTGGCGCCGGTGTAGGCGTCATCGGTCCAGGCGAGGTTCCAGCCGGCGAGGCGGGCGAGGTCCCACACGGCGGTCCTGGCGTCGGGCAGAGCCAGACCGGAGAGGATGCGGGGGAGAGCGGTGGTCGCCGATGCGACGGTCAATGCGGGGACGGGCGCGTCGAGGAGGAAGACCGCCCTGGTGCCGCCGGAGATCGGGGCGGAGTAGTAGGGCGAGCGTCCGGTGATCTCCACCGCGACGCCCGCGATCGTGTGCGCGGCTGCGGCAATCCACTCCTCGTCGCCGGAGGCGTCTGTCGGGAACGGGAGCTCCGGCTCCGCCAGCTCGGCGAGTCCGTGCTCGACGCCGTAGTCGCGGAGCTGCGCGGCGACGCCCTGCGCGTCTCCCTGCGGGTGCGCCCACGCCCACAGCAGCGACCGCGGCCCCGGTGCGATCGTCGCGATCAGATGGGCCGTCGTCACCAGCGTGCGCGACGGATCGGCGTTCGCGGTGAAGGTGATCGTGCCCGCCGTCATGTCGGCATCCCAGCGGTGGTCGCCGAGCTCGTCCGTCGCCGTGGCGAGGGCGTCCTGACGGAGCGCGGTGAAGAGGGCGGAGCGGTCGGCGAGCGGCTGGAGCGCGGCGAAGGTCATGCCCCCAGTCTCGCCCGGATTGCTATGAATCCGCCAGAGCGCTCATGTCGTCACGGCACCATCCGGACGCCCCATGCGTCGCACGCTCGGCACGGCCAGCGTCATCAGCGCGATGCTCGCATAGAGGATGCCGGACGTGACCAGCACGGTCTCGACGTCGCTGTGGGTGATCAGCCAGCCGTAGATCAGCGTGCCGATCGGCATGGCCACGAAGCTGCCGAGCATGTCGTAGCTGGACACGCGGGAGAGCGTCTCGCCCGGCACGTTCTCCATCATCGCGAGATTCCATCCGGTGCTGAACACCTCGGCGCCGGCGCCGGCCACGAAGGCCGCGATCGCGAGCAGGACGACGGCGGGGTGGATGCCGAGCACGGTGAGCGGGATCGCGAACGCGGCCATGCCGATCATCCCGTAGCGGAGCGGTCGGTTCAGCGGGAACCACATGAGGATGAGGGTCATCAGGAGGATGCCGACGCCCTCCGCGCTGACCACCCAGCCCCAGCCGGTGATGCCGAGACGGGGGTCGTTCTTCGCGATGTACGGGCCGACGACTCCCCACGCGCCCACGTGGATGGCGTTCATCACCATGAACGCCAGCACGACCACCCACAGCCAGGTCCTGGTGCGGAACTCGTGCCAGCCGGTGCGGAGATCCTGGAACAGCGTCGTCCCTCCGCCGTGCGCCGGCGGAGGAAGGCGCACCATCGCCAACACCGGGATCGCGATCACCCACCCGATCGCCTGCACGACCATCGCCCAGGCGGGGCCTGCGGATGCGACGACGATGCCGGCGATGATGGGGCCGCCGATGGTGGTGGCCGAGCGCACGAAGGAGAGCATCGCGTTCGCCTGCTGCAGATGCTCCGGCGAGGCGAGCTGCGGGATGATCCCCTGCATGGCGGGCAGGACGAAGGCCGTGGACGCCCCGTTCAGCACGGAGAGCAGGGCGAGCATCGGCACGGTCGCCGTTCCGGTGAACAGCAGGGCGGCCATCGCCCCGACGGTCAGGATGTCGATGACGTAGCACGACTGGATGATCAGCGCCCGAGGGAGCCGGTCGGCGATCACTCCGCCGAACAGGAGGAAGACGATGTTGCTGACCGTGAAGGCGGCGAGCACGAGCGACAGCGAGCGGGCGTCGTTGTCGATCTCCAGCACGGCGAAGGCGAGCGCGATCGACGACATGGACCCGGCGATCATCGTGATCGCCCTCGCCAGGAAGAACCAGCGGAATCCGGCGTCCTGCATCGCGGCGAGCCCGCGCGTCATCGGCGGTCCTCGCGTCTCTGCATCCGACCATCCTGCCACGCGACGCGCGGCGAGGAGGGTCGTCGGGCGGCGTCTACCAGGACGGACGGATGCCGGTGAGGGCCCAGGCCGCCTGCACGGCGGCGCCGAGGGCGACGTACTCGCCCGGCTCGGGCACCACGACCGGGATGTCGAACACCTCGCGGGCGACGGCCGCGACGGCGGGGCTCTGCGCACCGCCGCCGATGAGCAGCACGCGCTCCGTGCGGACGCCGAGGTCGCGGATGGCGCCGAGGCCGAACGCGAGACCGCCGATCACGCCCTCGACGGCGGCCCGCGCCAGGTTCTCACGGCTGGTCGACGCGAGGGTCATGCCCGAGAGGGTCGCGGTCGCATCCGGCCGATTCGGGGTCCGCTCGCCCTCGAACCACGGCTGCAGGGACAGTCCGCCGGCACCGGGTTCCGCCTGCAGGGCGAGCCGCGAGAACTCCTCGAGGTCCACGCCGAGCAGGGCGGCCGTCACGTCGAACACGCGCGCGGCGTTGAGGGTCGTGACGATCGGGAGGCGGCCGCCCGCGGCATCCGCGAACCCTGCGACGGTGCCGGAGACGTCGAAGATCGGCGCATCGGTCACGGCGAAGATCGTGCCGCTCGTGCCGATGGACACGCCCACGTCGCCCGTGCGCGCGCCCATGCCGAGCGCGGCAGCGGCGTTGTCGCCCGCACCCGCCGACACCACGAGCCCGTCGGGGCCCTGTACATGCTCCGAGGGGCGGAGCACCCGGGGGAGCACCACATCCGACGCGTCCCTGCGAAGGGCGAGCGACAGCAGCTCGCGGTCGTAGCCGTCGCGGACGGGGTCGAAATAGCCCGTCCCGCTCGCGTCGGAGCGGTCGGTGACGAGCTCGCCGAGTGCGGGGCCGAGCTCGGACTCGTCGGCAGGGCCGTACCCGCGAAGGCGCCAGGTCAGCCAGTCGTGGGGGAGGGCCACGGCCGCCACGCGGGCGGCGTGCTGCGGCTCGGCGTCCGCCAGCCATCGGAGCTTCGTGACGGTGAACGACGCGACGGGCACCAGGCCCGTGCGCGACGCGAACTCGGAAGCGCCGACCTCTGCCGTGAGATCGGCCGCAGCCTGCGCCGAACGGGTGTCGTTCCACAGGAGCGCGGGGCGGATCACTCGGCCGGACTCGTCGAGCGCGACCAGTCCGTGCTGCTGCCCGCCGATGCCGATCGCCGACACGTCGTCGAGTCCGCCGGCATCCGCCAGCGCCGTTCGCAGTGCCGCCCACCACGCGGCGGGGTCGACCTCGGTGCCGGCGGGATGGGGTGCACGGCCGGTGCGCACGACCGCACCGGTGTCGAGGTCGCGGACGACGACCTTGCAGCTCTGCGTCGACGAGTCGACGCCCGCGACCAATGCCATCAGCGCGCGCCGAGCAGGTGCTCGGTGGCGAGCTGCTGCAGCCGGACGAAGCCGAAGCCCTTGCCGCCGAGGTACGCGTCGGCGTCGAAGTCCTCGTAGGCGCCGCGGTCGGCGAGCAGATCGTCGTAGGACTCGCCCTCGTTCAGGGTCGGAGTCGCGAGCTCGGCGACCTTCGCCGCGGCCAGAGCCTCCTGTACCTCGGGGTCGGCGCGGAACGCCGCCGCGCGCTCCTTCAGCAGCAGATAGGTGCGCATGTTGGCCGCCGCGGAGTCCCAGACCCCGGTCTCGTCTTCGGTGCGGCTCGGCTTGTAGTCGAAGTGGCGAGGGCCGTCGTAGGCGGGGATGCCGTTCGGGCCGCCGTTCTCGAGCAGGTCGACGAGGGAGAACGCGTTGTGGAGGTCGCCGTGGCCGAAGACCAGGTCCTGGTCGTACTTGATGCCGCGCTGGCCGTTGAGGTCGATGTGGAAGAGCTTGCCGTGGAACAGGGCCTGCGCGATCCCGGCGGTGAAGTTGAGTCCCGCCATCTGCTCGTGCCCGACCTCGGGGTTCACGCCGACGAGCTCGGGGCGTTCGAGGGAGTCGATGAACGCGATCGCGTGGCCGAGCGTGGGCAGCAGGATGTCGCCGCGCGGCTCGTTGGGCTTGGGCTCGATCGCGAAGCGGATGTCGTAGCCCTTGTCGGTCACGTAGTCGCCGAGCAGGTTGACGGCCTCGCGGTAGCGCTCGAGCGCTGCGCGGACATCCTTCGCCGAGTCGTACTCCGCGCCCTCGCGGCCGCCCCACATGACGAAGGTCTTGGCGCCGAGCTCGGCGGCGAGGTCGAGGTTGCGCAGCACCTTGCGCAGCGCGAAGCGGCGCACCTGGCGGTCGTTGGAGGTGAAGCCGCCGTCTTTGAAGACCGGTGCGCTGAAGAGGTTCGTGGTCACCATCGGCACGATCAGCCCGGTGTCGGCCAGTGCGCCGGTGAGGCGGTCGATCTGCGTCTGACGCTCGGCGTCGGTGGAGCCGAAGGCGAACAGGTCGTCGTCGTGGAAGGTCAGGCCGTAGGCGCCGAGCTCCGCGAGTCGCTCGACGGCGTGCACGACGTCGAGGTGCGGCCTGGTCGGTCCGCCGAAGGGATCGGCGCCGTTGTAGCCGACGGTCCAGAGTCCGAAGGAGAACTTGTCGTCGCGGGTGGGGGTGAGGGACATGGCTCGGATCGCTTTCCACGGTGAGGGCGAATTGTTGTTGCCAGGAACATATCAGGGGCGAGTGGCCTCCGCAACGTGTCCGTCCGCTGCATCCTGCGCCGGAGGTGCGGTCAGCCGCCGATCGGCGCCGTCGAGCTGCGCACCACGAGCTCGGCGTGCATCCTGATGTGCGCGGGATCCTCGCCGCGCAGCATCCCCAGCAGCACGCCGACCGCCGCCGCCCCCATCTCCGCGAGGGGCTGATGCACGGTCGTGAGCTGCGGGTTGTTCGACGACGCCTCGGGGATGTCATCGAACCCGACGACGGAGAGGTCGTCGGGCACGCGCAGGCCGCGCTCGGCGGCGACGCGCATCGCCTCGAGCGCCGTGAGGTCGTTGGCGGCGAACACTGCGGTCGGCCGCTCGGGGAGATCGAGGATGGCGTGGGCGCCGGCGGTCGCACTCGCGGTGCGGTAGCCGCCGTCGACCACGAGGGACGGATCGAACGGGATGCCGGCCGCGTCCAGCGCCGAGCGGTAGCCCGCCTCGCGCTGCTGCGCCGACTCGAGATCGGAGCGGCCGCGCAGGTGCGCGATCCTGCGGTGCCCGAGGGAGATGAGGTGCTCGGTCGCCGTGCGTGCGCCCTCGACGTTGTGCACCGCGACCGTCGCCGTTCCGTGCGGCCCCTCGTGCGGGTCCACCGCCACGATCGGCACCGCGGCCTGCGGGGGAGTCGTGGTCGGGGTCACCAGGATCGCCCCGTCGATGAGCGTCCCGCCCAGACGGGAGAGGGAGCGGCGCTCCCAGCCGAGGTGCTCGCCCGCCGAGACGCTTCCCGCATACGCGAGCACGTCGTACGGCGTGTCCTGCAGCGCGGTGGAGACGCCGCGCAGCAGCTGCAGCGCGAAGGGCTCGAACTCGGCGACGAGCACGCCGATGACGTTCGTGCGCCCTCTCCTCATCGACGTCGCCACCAGGGAGCTCTCGTATCCGAGTTCGGCGACGACGCGGAGGATCCGGGCGTGGGTCTCCGCGGACACGCCGTCGCGGCCGTTGATGGCCTTCGACACCGTCGCCACGGACACTCCTGCTGCGCGGGCGACGTCGGTGATCGTGGTGCGTGCGTTCATCAGAACAGACTAATCATGGAAAACGTTATCGATATCGTTTGACACGATCTCGTCCAGGTGCCAGAGTGGGCGCACAACACATTGGTGTGGCTGACAACAAATAGGTTCGCTCTGCTGCACGGAACTCGATGAAGAGGAGACACAGCATGAAGATGCGCAAAGCGTGGGCTGCGGGGGCGGCCATCGTGACGCTGGGGGCGCTCGGGTTGACCGGGTGCGCGGGCGGGGGAGGCGGCGCCGATGACGGCAGCACGCTCACGATGTGGCACAACTCGACCACCGGTGCGGGCAAGCAGTACTGGGAGGACGCTGCGGCCGCATTCCACAAGGCCAACCCCGAGGTGACGGTCAAGGTCACGTCGATCCAGAACGAGGACATGGACGGCAAGCTCCAGACCGCCGTCAACTCCGGCGACATGCCTGACATCTTCATGGCGCGCGGAGGCGGCAAGCTCGCCGACGTCGTCAAGGCCGGCAAGGTGAAGGACCTCACCAAGCTCATCGACGCCGACGTGAAGTCGGCCTTCGGTGACGCGCCGTTCAGCGCCTTCACGGTCGACGGCAAGATCTACGGCATGCCCAGCGCGGTGCTCCCCGGCGGCATCTTCTACAGCAAGGACCTGTTCGCCGCGGCGGGGGTCACGGGTGAGCCGAGCAGCATGGACGAGCTCGAGGGCGCCGTCGACAAGCTGAAGGCGTCGGGCGTCGCCCCGATCGCGCTCGGCGCGAAGGACGCCTGGCCGGCCGCGCACTGGTACTACTTCTTCGCGGTGCGCGCGTGCGACCAGGACGTGATCGCCAACCTGTCGACCAAGCCGGACTTCTCGGACAAGTGCTGGCTCGACGCCGCACAGAACCTCGCCGACTTCGCCGAGACCGAGCCGTTCAACGACGGGTTCCTCACGACATCAGCGCAGCAGGGCGCGAACTCCTCCGCGGGCCTCGTCGCCAACCACAAGGCGTCGATGGAGCTCATGGGGGCGTGGAACGTCGGTGTGATCGCCAGCCTCACGCCCGACCAGAAGCCCCTTCCCGACCTCGGCTGGTTCCCCTTCCCCGAGGTCAGCGGCGGCAAGGGAACCCCGGGCGCCATGATGGGCGGCGTGGACGGATACTCGTGCTCCGTCGACTCGCCCGACACCTGCGAGAAGTTCCTGAACTTCGTCTCCTCGAAGGAATGGCAGGAGAAGTACGCCGTCGCCTTCCAGACGATCCCGGCCTCTCAGGACGCGATGGGCGCGGTCACCGATCCGTCGCTGATCCCGCTCATGGAGGCGTACAGCAAGGCGCCCTACGTCTCGCTCTGGCTGGACACGGCCCTCGGCCAGAACGTCGGCAACGCGCTCAACACCGGCGTCGTGGAGATGCTCGCGGGTCAGGGAGACCCGAAGAAGCTCGTCGACAGCCTCGCGAACGCGGCGGCCAGGGGCTGACCCGCGCCATGACCATCACCCAGGCGCTCGCTCAGGCGCCTGAGGGGAGCTCCCGTGGGGCCGGCGCATCGTCGGCCCCACGGCGGCGGAAGCCGCGCCCTGACTGGCGCAAGCGCGGCGAGATCGCCCTCCTCTCGGGCCCTGCCCTCCTCGTGTTCGTCGGCTTCGTCATCTTCCCGGTGCTGATGGCGGCGTTCTACGGATTCTTCAAGTGGAACGGCTTCGGCTGGCCGACCGAGTTCGTCGGCCTCGACAACTACGTGCTCATGCTGCAGGACGAGACGTTCCGTGCGGCCGTGTCGCACAACTTCATCATCATCTTCCTGTCGCTGATCATGCAGGGGCCCGTCGCGATCCTCTTCGCGCTGCTGCTCAACCAGAAGATCCGCGGGCGCTCGGTCATCCGCGTCCTGATCTTCGCCCCGTACGTGATCGCGGAGGTCGTCGTCGGCACGGGCTGGAGCCTGATGCTGCAGGATGCCGGCGCCCTCAACTCCCTGCTGGAGAAGTGGGGCCTCGGCGCGCTCCAGCACTCGTGGATCGCCGACCCCGCGATCGCCATGTGGTCGCTGATGATCATCATCACGTGGAAGTACGTCGGGTTCGCCGTCATCCTCATGCTGGCGGGGATGCAGTCGATCCCCGAGGAGCTCTACGAAGCGGCCGCGATCGACGGAGCCGGATTCTGGAAGACGCAGTGGAGCATCACGCTTCCCCTGCTCGGGCCGACCATCCGCATCTGGGCGTTCCTGTCGATCATCGGCTCCCTCCAGCTGTTCGACCTCGTCAACATCATCTGGGGGCAGTACATCGCGGCGACCGCCGGCACCTCGACGATGGCGACCTACATGTACCAGAACGGCCATCTGGCGGGGAACTACGGCTTCGGCAACGCCGTGGCCGTGATGCTCTTCCTCATCTCCATGGTCGTGGCGCTCATCTACCAGCGCTTCGTGCTGCGGCGTGACACCGAGGGCGCACTCACCGGAGACAGCGGAAAGGCGCGCAGACGATGACCGACACCCTGAAGACCTCCGTCGCGATCCAGACGATCGGGCCCAGGGGCCGCCGCCGCGCCGCCCCCGAGGTGCGCTGGGGCAGCCCAGGCGTGTACCTCGTCGCCCTCGTGCTGATCACGGTCTGCGTGACGCCGATCCTCTACATCATCATCGGCGGCTTCCGCACGAACTCGCAGATCACCACGGATCCGTCGGGCTGGCCGGCCCCGTGGCAGTTCGCGAACTACACCGACGTGCTCGGCAGCTCCGAGTTCTGGACGGCGATGCTGAACTCGACCATCTCGGCCGTCGGCACCACCGCGGGAGCCGTGATCCTCGGGGTCATGGCGAGCTACGTCATCGCGCGCTACGACTTCGCGGGCAAGGGCGTCATGTACTCGCTGTTCGCCGCGGGGCTGATGTTCCCGGTGACCGTCGCGATCACGCCGCTCTACCTGCTGATCCGCAACCTGGGGCTGGTGAACAGCCTCGCGGGCATCATCCTTCCGCAGATCGCGTTCGCCCTGCCGACCACGATCATCATCCTCGTGCCGTTCCTCAAGGCGATCCCGAAGGAGCTGGAGGAGGCAGCGTCGATCGACGGCGCATCCCGTCTGGGGTTCTTCTGGCGCATGGTCATCCCGCTGAGCCTGCCGGGAGTCATCACGGTCGGGATCCTCGCCTTCATCGGCGCGTGGAACGGCTACATGCTCCCGCTGTTCATCCTGAGCGACCAGAGCCTGTTCACCCTTCCGCTCGGCGTGCAGAACTTCGCCTCGCAGTACTCGGTCGACACCGCCCGTGTGCTCGCCTACACCTCGCTGTCCATGCTTCCCGCCCTGATCTTCTTCAGCCTGTTCGAGCGCCGCATCGTCGGCGGTCTGACCGGCGCGGTCAAGGGCTGAGAGACCACGAACCACGAATGGAGGCGCACATGAGCGCTGACATCCCCGCATTCCCCCGCGCATCCGATCGGGTGCGGGATCTGCTCGCCAGGATGACGCTGGACGAGAAGCTCGCGCAGCTCGTCGGCTACTGGATCGACCAGGGCGGCGAGGTGGTGGCGCCCATGCAGAACGAGATGGGAGGCAAGGCCGCCCCCGGGGCGCTGGCCGAGATCACGCGTGACGGCATCGGCCACTACACGCGCGTCTACGGCACGCGCCCGGTCGATGCCGCCGAGCGCGCGGCGTGGCTCTGGGAGGAGCAGCGCCGCCTCCGTCGGGAGACCCGGCTGGGCATCCCCGCGCTCGTGCACGAGGAGTGTCTCACCGGGCTCGCCGCGTGGAAGGCGGCGACCTTCCCCACGCCGCTCGCCTGGGGCGCCTCGTGCGACCCGGAGCTGGTGGAGGAGATGGCGGCGTCGATCGGCGAGACCATGCGCGACCTCGGCATCCACCAGGGGCTGGCGCCGGTGCTCGACGTCATCCGCGACCCCCGGTGGGGGCGGGTGGACGAGTGCATCGCCGAGGATCCGTACGTGGTGGGGGTGACCGGAACCGCGTACGTGCGCGGGCTGCAGTCCGCCGGTGTGCACGCGACGCTCAAGCACTTCGTCGGATACTCGGGCTCGCGCGCGGGGCGCAACCACGCGCCGGTCTCCGCCGGACCCAGGGAGGTGGCCGACGTGTTCCTCCCGCCGTTCGAGATGGCGGTGATCGACGGCGGCGCGCGCTCGGTGATGAACTCCTATGCGGAGATCGACGGGGTGCCTCTGGGCAGCAGCGCCGAGCATCTCACGGGCCTGCTGCGCGAGGCGTGGGGCTTCGACGGCGTGGTCGTCGCGGACTACTTCGCCGTCGCCTTCCTGGAGATGATGCACGGCATCGCGCGCGACAGGGGAGAAGCGGCAGAGGCCGCCCTCACGGCCGGGGTCGACGTCGAGCTCCCGAGTGGAGACGCGTATCTGGCGCCGCTGCGGGAGCGCGTTCTGTCGGGGGCGCTCGATGAGGCCTTCGTCGACCGCGCGGTCCTGCGCGCGCTGAACCAGAAGGAGGAGCTCGGGCTGCTGGAGCCCGACGCCTTCGACGACGATCCGCCCGCGGCGGTCGACCTCGACTCGCCCCGCCATCGCGACATCGCACGACGGCTCGCGGAGGAGTCGGCGGTACTGCTCTCGAACGACGGCATCCTTCCCCTCGCCGATGCGGCGAGGCCCCTGGCGACGGTCGCCGTGATCGGCCCCAACTCCGCGCGCCCTGAAGCGCTGATGGGCTGCTATTCGTTCGCCAACCACGTGCTCGCGCATCATCCGGAGCATCCGATCGGCTTCTCCATCCCGAGCTTCCTCGAGGCGTTCTCGGAGGAGGCGGATGCTCTCGGCGTCGAGGTGATCGCCGCGCACGGCTGTGACGTCGAGGGCGACGACCGCTCGGGCTTCGCGGAGGCGGTCGACGTCGCGCGCGCGGCCGACGTGGCGATCGTCGTCGTCGGCGACCAGGCAGGGCTGTTCGGTCGGGGCACGGTCGGCGAGGGCAACGACTCCGAGAGCCTCGAGCTGCCCGGCGTGCAGCGCGAGCTCGTGGAGGCGCTGGTGCGCACGGGAACGCCGGTGGTCATGGTGGCCGTGACCGGTCGCCCGTACGCGATCGGCTGGGCTCTGGATGCCGTGTCTACACCGGCCGCCGTGCTGCAGGCGTTCTTCCCCGGAGAGGAGGGCGCCGCGGCGCTCGCCGGAGTCCTCTCCGGGAGGGTCGTGCCCTCGGGGCGCCTCCCGGTGTCGTTGCCGCGCTCGGCGGGAGCCCAGCCGTACTCGTACCTGCACCCTCGCCTGGGCGGCCCCTCGGAGGTGACGGCGACCGATTCGACTCCGGTGCGTCCGTTCGGGTTCGGCCTGTCGTACACGCGGTTCGAGGTCGATCGGCTCGATGTCGACGACGAGGTGGCCGCCGGAGGAGCGTTCCGGGTCGCGGTCACCGTGACGAACACGGGCGACCGGGCGGGCGCCGACGTCGTGCAGCTGTACGGACACGACGTGGTGGCATCGGTCACGAGACCCGTCGCCCAGCTCCTGGCGTTCCGCCGGGTGACGCTCGGCGCCGGGGAGTCGGTGCGGGTGACCTTCGAGGTCCCCACCCAGCGGCTCGCCTTCAGCGACCGGTCGATGACCCGTGTGGTCGAGCCGGGCGACGTCGAGGTCTGGGTGGGAGCGCACGCCGCGGCATCCGTCGAGGAGGGCACGGCGACGGTCCGTGCGACCCTGCGGATCACGGGGGCGCCGCACCCCGTCACGACGGCGGACGCACGGGTGGCGACATCGGGGGAGATGATCGTGGATCGCGCGGTGTCGCGATGACGGTGGTGAGCAACCCCATCCTGCCCGGGTGCCACCCCGATCCGACGATCTGCCGTGTCGGGGAGGACTACTACCTCGTCACCTCGACGTTCGAATACCTGCCCGGTCTCCCGGTGTTCCGCAGCCGCGACCTCGTCGACTGGGAGGTCGTCGGGCACGTCATCGATCGGCCGGGGATGCTGGATCTCGAGGGGATCCGCTCGTCGGGCGGCCTCTACGCTCCGACCCTCCGGCACCACGACGGCCGGTTCTGGCTGCTGTGCACGCTCGTGGACCAGGAGGACGACGCGAGGGGCGGCAACTTCGTCGTCACGGCGGAGGACCCGTCCGGCCCCTGGTCCGACCCGGTCTGGCTCGACGTCGACGGGATCGATCCGTCGGTGTTCTTCGACGACGACGGTCGCATCTGGGTGCACGGCACGCGACCGGCCCGTCAGCCCGAATGGCACGATCAGACCGAGGTCTGGCTGCGGGAGCTGGACCCGCACACGATGACCCTCGTGACCGAGGAGCATGTCCTGTGGCGCGGGGCGGTGCAGGGCGCGGTGTGGGCCGAGGGCCCGCACCTCTACCGGGTGGTCGGGGCCTACCACCTGCTCGCCGCGGAGGGCGGAACCGACTTCCACCATGCCATCAGCGTGGCGAGGGCGGATGCCGTAACCGGTCCGTACCGCGGCAGCAAGGGCAACCCCGTGCTCACTCACCGGCACCTCGGGCGCGGCGTCGACATCACGGCGGTCGGGCACGCGGACCTCGTCGAGGCGCCGGACGGCAGCTGGTGGGCGGTGCTGCTCGGCATGCGTCCGTACGGCGGCTACCACTGCAACCTCGGCAGGGAGACCTTCCTGGTGCCGGTGGTCTGGGAGGACGGATGGCCGGTCTTCGCACCGGGCATCGGTCGCGTGGAGCACGAGGTCGAGGTGCCGTTCGCGCAGCCGCGGGCGGCGGCGCCCGTCGGCGGAGTCATCGCGTCGAACGATCCGCGCTGGACCTCCGTGCGCGCCCTGCCCTCGGAGATCGCCGCGGCCGACGGCGAAGGGTGGGTGCTCCCGCTGCTCCCGGCGACCCTCGCCGATGCGACCCGCAGCGCCTTCCTCGGCGTGCGGCAGCAGCATCGAGACGTCGACGTCACGGCGACCATCGCCTGCGCTCTGCGCGAGGGCGAGGAAGCGGGACTCGTCGTGCGTCAGTCGGAGGACGACCACGTGCGGCTGTCCGCCATCGGCGTCACAGGGGAGGAGGGCACACGCGTGGTCGCTATCCACCGGAGCGCCGGAACGGAGCGCGTGATCGGGGAGGCGGTCGTCGCGGGAGCGCCCCACGAGGACCTCGTTCTCATGCTGCGGGCGCGCGGTCAGGACTACGAGATGCGGGCGGGGAGGCCGGGCGACGACCTCGCCGCCGTCGCCACGGCGGACGGACGCACGCTCGACTCGATCGCGACCGGCGGCTTCCTCGGACTCTGGATCGGGGTCCACGGCACGTCGAACGGTGCGGCGACCGACTCGACGATGCGCGTCGAGCGCGTCGAGTACGTCCCCCGGTGATCGCGCGGGTCGGGCCTGACCGGAGCACGCCCGTCGGGCGGATATCGTGGCAGGAGCAGCACGACGCGCGGAGGAGGCGGGGGATGACGGATCGGGCATCCGGAGTCGAGGGAGTGCGCCGGGCGAACCTCGGCGAGGTGCTTCGGCTCGTGCACCACGACGGCCCGCGATCCCGCGCGGTCATCACCGCCGACACGGGACTGAACAGGTCGACGGTCGCCGACCTCGTCGCCGAGCTGGTCTCTCACGGACTCGTCGTGGAGCAGGAGCCCGACTCCACCCGCCGAGTGGGGCGCCCCTCGCCGATCGTCGCGCCGAGCGAGCAGGTCGTCGCGATCGCGGTCAACCCCGAGGTCGACGCGATCGAGATCGGCGTCATCGCCCTCGGCGGCAGCGTTCGCGAGCGGGTACGGGTCGAATGCGTCGAGCCTCCCTCCGTCGAGGACGTCACCGCGGGGGTCGAGGGCTTCGTGCGACGGTGGCGGGAGTCGTCCGGGCCGGCGGCGAGGATCGTCGGCATCGGACTCGCCGTGCCGGGGCTGGTCAGGGCCGAGGACGGCATCGTGCGACTCGCCCCCCACCTGGAGTGGCGGGATGCTCCGATCGGCGATGCGCTCGCGACGGCGCTCGGACTCCCCGTCTTCGTCGGCAACGACGCCTCTCTCGGAGCGAGCGCCGAGCGCCTGTTCGGAGCCGCGCGCGCTCACGAGGACGTCGTGTACCTCAACGGGGGATCGAGCGGCATCGGCGGGGGGCTCATCCTGGACGGCCGGCTCATCGGCGGCGCCGGGGGTTACGCAGGGGAGTGGGGGCAGACGCGCCCCGGCATCCTGTCCGACGACGACCGCCGCACCGACGGCGGCGTCCTCGAAGACGAGGTCAACCGCTCGCGCCTGCTGCAGGCCGCCCAGCTCGGCCCCGTGGACGACACCGCCCTCGCGGCGGTGCTCTCGGCGACGAGCGATCCGCAGGTGATCTCCGAGATCGACCGGCAGCGCCGCGTGCTCACGGCCGCGCTCGCGAACGCGGTCAACGTGCTGAATCCGTCGATCGTGGTCCTGGGCGGCTTCCTCGCCATGCTGCGCGCCCGCGACGCTCTGAGCTTCGACGCCGAGGTGCGGGCGCGCTCACTGCAGGCGCCGGCGGAGCAGATGGAGGTGACGGCCGCAGGGCTCGGCGCCGATCGTCTGCTGATCGGCGCCGCCGAGGCCGCCTTCGCTCCGCTGCTGGCGGATCCGCTCCGATTCTGACGGTCAGTAGCTGGCGCGCCGCGTGTCGTCCGAGACGGGGATGAAACGGCTCGCGAGTCCCTCGGAGGCGCGGGCGAGCAGCGCGACATCGGCGCCGACCGCGACGAAGTCGGCGCCGGCGGCGATGTACCCGTCGGCGGCGGTCGGATCGAAGGCGTTCACGCCCACGGCGGTCCCGGCGGCCTTCACCGCGGCGAACACGCGTTCCACCGCGGCGACGACGTCGGGATGCGTCTGCTGACCGAGCAGGCCCATCGACGCCGACAGATCCGACGGACCGACGAAGACCGCGTCGACGCCGTCGACCGCGGCGATCTCCGCCGCGGCATCCACTCCGGCGGCCGTCTCGATCTGCACCGTCAGCGACGTGTGCGCCGCGGATTCCTGCAGGTAGCGGTCGACGCGGTTCCAGCGGGCGCTGCGGGCGAGGGCGCTGCCGACGCCGCGCACGCCCTCCGGCGGGTAGCGGGTCGCGGCGACGGCCGCGCGGGCCTCGTCGGCGGACGACACCATCGGAACGATGATGTTCTGCGCTCCGAGATCGAGGACCTGCTTGATCGCGACCGTGTCGTTGGAGGGCACGCGGACGACAGGGGCGATCGGGTAGGCCGCGGCGACCTGCAGTTGCAGGAGCACGCTCTCCAGCGAGTTCGCGGAGTGCTCCATGTCGATCAGCAGCCAGTCGAGGCCGGAGCCCGCAGCCACCTCGGTGACGATCGCGCTGCCGGAGCAGGCCCACATCCCGATCAGCGAGCGGTCGGATGCCGCGAGCTGCTCGTGGAAGGAGGCGTCTAGACGAATCGGCATGCGATCGTTCCCATCGGTCCGTAGTCGCACAGCACTTCATCGCCGCGCGTCACCCACATCGGGCGCGTGAACGATCCTGCCAGGATGATCTCCCCCGGCTCGAGACGCGCGCCGTGCTGGTGGAACTTGTTCGCCAACCAGGCGACGCCGGTGGCGGGGTGGTTCAGCACGCCGGCGGCGACGCCGGTCTCCTCGATCTCGCCGTTCTTGAAGAGGAGCCCCGGGACCCAGCGCAGATCGATCTCATCGGGGCGCTTGCGCACGTCGCCGAGGACCATCGCCCCGTACGCGGCGTTGTCGCTGATCGTGTCGACGATCGTGCGCCCCTCCAGCTCGATGTGCGAGTTCAGCACCTCGAGAGCGGGAACGGCGTAGTCGATCGCGGCGAGGGCGTCCTCCAGCGTGCAGTCCGGGCCTTCGAGCGGATGCTTCAGCACGAACGCGAGCTCGACCTCGATGCGCACGTTGGAGAAGTGCTCCGTGGGGATGTCGGCCCCGGACTCGTACACGGTGTCGTCGAACATCACTCCGTAGTCGGGCTCGGTGATGCCCGTCGCCTGCTGCATCGCCTTCGACGTCAGGCCGATCTTGCGACCGACCAGCCGGCGGCCGGCGGCGATCTGCGAGTCGCGCCACACGCCCTGGATCGCGTACGAGTCCTCGACCGTCGCGGCGGGATAGCGCGCGGTGATGCGCGGGATCACCCCGTGCGTGCGATCGGCCTCGGCGAGCTCAGCCGCGATCGTCGCGATGTCCTCTGCTGACAGCATCCGTTCCTTCTCTCTTCTTCTCACCGACACAGGCTGCGGCTGATGCGCCGCACGATGCGGCCGGAGAGAACATCCCGTAGGCCGCCACCTGCGACTAGAGCTGGTGCCCCAGCTTGTACTCGCCCTGCTTCCACTCCGGCATCGCGTCCTCGTCGTCCGGGCGGGTGTAGCTGAACCCGTCGGCGCCGATCGTCACGGCCATCTCGGAGCTGTCGGTGCGCGCGACCACCGGCTGCGGGTTGCCGTCGAGGTCGAGCACGAGGCTCGCATCCGTGTACCAGCTCGGCACGACCGGGTTGCCCCACCAGTCGCGGCGCTGGTTGTCGTGCACGTCCCACGTGATGACGGGGTTGTCGGGGTCGCCCGTGTAGTAGTCCTGCGTGTACACCTCGACGCGGTGCCCGTCGGGGTCGCGCAGGTACAGGTAGAACGCGTTGCTCACGCCGTGACGGCCGGGTCCGCGCTCGATCGCGTCCGAGCGGCGGAGGGCGCCGAGCTTGTCGCAGATCGCGAGGATGTTGTGCTTCTCGTGCGTCGCGAAGCACACGTGGTGCATGCGGGGCCCGTCGCCGCCGGTCATGGCGGTGTCGTGCACGGTCGGCTTGCGGCGCATCCACGCGGCGTAGACGGTGCCCTCCTCGTCCTGGATGTCCTCCGTGACGCGGAAGCCGAGGTCCTGCATGAACTTCACCGCGCGCGGCACATCGGGGGTGACCTGGTTGAAGTGGTCGAGGCGCACGAGCTCGCCGGGGATGTGCAGGTCGTAGCGCCACGACATCCGCTCGACGTGCTCGGTCTGGAAGAAGAACTCGTACGGGAAGCCGAGAGGGTCGACCACGCGGACGGAGTCGCCGATGCCCTTGACGAAGCCGTCGGGGTTGCGGCGGACGTCGCAGCCGAGCTCCGTGTAGAACTCGACGGCGCGGTCGAGGTCCTCGGCCGAGCGGACCCGGTACGAGAAGGCGGCGACCGCGGCGATCGGGCCCTTGCGCAGCACGAGGTTGTGGTGGATGAACTCCTCGGTGGAGCGGAGGTAGATCGCCTCGTCGTCCTCGCTCGTCACGTAGAGGCCGAGGATGTCGACGTAGAACTGGCGGGATGCCGCGAGGTCGGTGACCACGAGCTCCATGTAAGCGCAGCGCAGCACGTCCGGGGGCGTGCTCGTCGGCGTGGGGGTGGGGTCGGCGGGATGGATCGGCGCCTCCTGGCTCACGTAGAAGCCAGACGAGGTCAGCGTCATGTCGTCGCGGTTGGTCATGTCAGCGTCCTTGCTTTCGTGTCGTGCGTTCGTTTCGTCTCGCTTCGCTCGCTCAACGACCGGATCTCAGGACCGGTCGTTGAGCGAGGAGCGCAGCGACGAGACGAAACGGGAGAGGTGAGGTCAGTTCTTGCCGAAGGTGGGGTTGTGGGACTTCTCCGCGAGCGTGATGTGCACGCTCTGCTGGTCGGTGTAGAAGTCGATCGAGCGGTAGCCGCCCTCGTGGCCGAGGCCGGACGCCTTCACTCCGCCGAACGGGGTGCGGAGGTCGCGCACGTTGTTCGAGTTGAGCCACACCATCCCGGCCTCGACGGACTGCGCGAAGTTGTGCGCGCGCTTGAGGTCGTTGGTCCAGATGTAGGCGGCGAGGCCGTACTTCGTGTTGTTCGCGAGCGACAGCGCCTCCTCGTCGGAGTCGAACGGCGTGATCGCGACCACGGGGCCGAAGATCTCCTCCTGGAAGATGCGCGCGTCGGGGGAGACGTCGGCGAACACGGTCGGGGCGACGAAGTTGCCCTCGTCGAAGCCCTCGGGGCGGCCGCCGCCGGCGACCAGGCGTCCCTCGGTCTTGCCGATCTCGACGTAGCTCATGACCTTCTCGTAGTGCTCGGGGTGCACGAGCGCGCCGACCTCGGTCGTGGGGTCGTGCGGGTAGCCGACCTTGACCCGCTGCGCCTGCGCCGCGTAGCGCTCGACGAACTCCTCGTAGATGGAGCGTTCGACGAGGATGCGGGAACCGGCGGTGCAGCGCTCGCCGTTGAGGGAGAAGACGCCGAAGATCGTGGCGTCGACCGCGGCCTCCAGGTCGGCGTCGGCGAACACCACGGCGGGCGACTTGCCGCCGAGCTCCATCGACAGGCCCTTGAGGAAGGGAGCGGCGTTGCCGAAGATCAGCTGTCCGGTCGAGCTCTCGCCCGTGAACGAGATGAGCGGCACGTCGGGGTGCTTCACGAGGGCGTCGCCTGCATCCTCGCCGAGACCGTTGACGAGGTTGAAGACGCCCTTCGGCAACCCCGCCTCCTCGAAGATGCCCGCCCAGAGGGATGCCGACAGCGGCGTGAACTCGGCGGGCTTGAGCACCACCGTGTTGCCGGTCGCGAGCGCGGGTCCGAGCTTCCACGACTCGAGCATGAACGGCGTGTTCCACGGCGTGATGAGGCCCGCGACGCCGATCGGCTTGCGGTTGACGTAGTTCATCTGCTTGCCGGGCACCTTGAAGGCGTCGTCCGACTGCGCGACGATCAGGTCGGCGAAGAAGCGGAAGTTCTCGGCGGCGCGACGCGCCTGGCCGAGGGCCTGGGTGATCGGCAGACCCGAGTCGTAGGACTCCAGCTCCGCGAGGCGCGCGTCGCGCGACTCGACGATGTCGGCGATGCGGTGCAGCACGCGCGAGCGCTCCCGCGGCAGCATCCGGGGCCAGGGGCCCTCGTCGAAGGCGCGCTTCGCGGCGGCGACGGCGAGCTCGATGTCGGCCTTCTTGCCCGCGGCGGCGGTGGTGTAGGTCTGGTTGGTCACCGGGTCGAGCACGTCGAAGGTGTCGCCGTCGATCGAGTCGACGAAGGCGCCGTCGATGTAGTGCTGGATGTGGTCCGGCAGGTCGGCGGGGATGCGGGAATCGGTCATGAGCCTTCTCCAGGGGTGTGGGTGGAACGGGTGTGCAGCGCATCGAGGAACGCGTCCCTCGTGCGCCAACGGTGGTTGCGGGCGGCGAGCTCGATCTCGAGGGGCTCTGCGCCCTCGCGGATCAGCTCGAGGATCTGCGTGTGCTCGTCGACGGAGTGCTGGGCGCGGCCGGGCACGTACGCGAACGTGGAATCGCGGATGCCGGAGAGCCGGGCCCATCCGCGGTGGACGAGGTCGAGCAGATGCGGGTTGGGGCACGGCTCGAACAGCACGGAGTGGAACTGGCGGTTCAGCTCGGTGAAGGCGTGGGCGTCGAAGTGGTCGAGCAGTCGGTGCATCCGCTCGTTCACCTCCGCGGCCTCCGCGAGCGCCTGCTCGTCGAGGAGCGGGGCGGAGAGCGCCGTCGCGGCGCCCTCGACGAGTCCGAGCGTCTGCATGGTGTGCGCGTACTCGCTCTCGTCGACGAGCGTGACGCGCGCGCCGACGTTGCGCTCGAACGTCACGAGCCCCTCGGCCTCGAGGCGGCGGATCGCCTCGCGCACGGGTACGACGCTCATGTCGAGCTCGTCGGCGATCGAGCCGAGCACGAGACGGTACCCGGGCCCGAAGGCGTGCGCCGAGATGCGCGAGCGGATCCAGTCGTAGGCGCGCTCCGACTTGCTGGAGTTCTCGACGGTGGTCATGCGCGGCTCGTCGCAGCCTCGTACTTCGCGCGCCACTCGGCGTTCAGCGGGAACAGCCCGTCGACGGGGTGCCCTGCGGCGACCTGCTCGGCGATCCAGGCGTCCTCGATCTCCTGAGCGAGAGCGTCGTCGACGACCTCCTCGACGAGCGACGGGGGGATGACGATCACGCCGTCGCCGTCGCCGACGATGATGTCGCCGGGCTGCACGGTCGCGCCTCCGCAGGAGATCGTGACGTCGACGTCCCACGGCACGTGCTTGCGTCCGAGGACGGACGGGTGGGCGCCCTGCGAGAACACGGGAAGGCCGATCTCGGCGACGGCGTCGAAGTCGCGCACCCCGCCGTCGGTGACGACCCCTGCGGCTCCGCGGGCGCGGGCGCGGAGGGCGAGGATGTCGCCGAGAGTGCCCGTCGTGGCGTCGCTGCGGGCCTCGATCACGATGATCTCGCCCTCGTTCACGGCATCGAACGCGCGCTTCTGCGCGTTGTAGCCACCGCCGTGGGTCTTGAAGAGGTCTTCGCGGAACGGCACGAAGCGCAGCGTCTTCGCCGTGCCGACGATCTTCGTGCCGGCGATGTTCGCTGCGACGCCGTCGACGAAGCAGGAGTGGTGGCCGCGCTTGCGCAGCTGCGCCGAGAGTCCGGCGGTCGGCGCCTCGAGGAGCTTGGCGCGCAGCTCGGGGGAGAGCCCGGCACCGGATGCCGAGGAGCCGGAAGGTGCGGCATCCGAGGGGATCAACGCGGCGTTCTGCGACTCCTCGGCGACCGGGGGCAGGCCGGCTGCCTCACGTGAGCCCCAGGCCTCGGTGCGCTGCAGGTCGTCGACCGCGGGGAGTGAGCCGATCTCGGCGTCGAACGGGACGTCGCCCTGCGTCACGGTGGTCACGAGCGCACCGGAGGAGGGGGCGCCGTGCGCGGTCGGGGCGTCCACCTCGACCTCGACGACGTCGCCGGGGACGATCACGCTGGATCCGGCCGGCGTGCCGGTGAGGATGACGTCGCCGGGCTCGAGCGTGAAGTGCTGCGAGAGGTCGGCGACGAGCTGCGCGAGCGGGAAGATGAGGCCGGCCGTCGTGTCGTCCTGCCGGAGCTCGCCGTTGACCCAGGCGCGCACGCGGAGGGCTGCGGGGTCGACGGCGGAGGCGTCGATGTACTCGGGGCCGAGCGGGGTGTACCCGTCTCCGCCCTTGGAGCGGACGTTCGAGCCCTTGTCGTTCGCGCGCAGGTCGTAGAGGCCGAGATCGTTCGAGGCCGTGACCCATCCCACGTGCGACCAGGCGTCTGCGAGGGAGACGCGGCGCGCCGCCGTGCCGATCACGAGGGCGATCTCGCCCTCGAAGGCGAGCAGCTCGGTGCCGGCCGGCCGCTCGACGGTGCCGCCGGATGCGGCGACGGAGCTGGTCGGCTTGAAGAAGTAGGAGGGGAAGGCGGGGCGCCTGCCGCGCTGATCGGCGCGAGAGGCATAGCTCAGGTGGATCGCGATGATCTTGCCGGGGCGGGGGATGGATGCCGTCACGGATGCGCCTCCTCGCGCTTTCGACGACGCCTTGTGCGTCGTATCTGAAATCATATATCATCGGTTCACCCCTCGGCAAGCACTCGTTTCCCCCTCGGATGTGCGCCGTGACAGTGCAGTCACCAGCAAAGGAGGCCCCATGAGCGGGCAATCACAGGGCGGGTTCACGCCCACCGGAACCATCGCCTCGCAGGCCGATCGACGGCGCGTCATCTTCGCGACGGTCGTCGGCACCACCGTCGAGTGGTACGACTTCTTCATCTACGCCACGGCCGTCGGTCTCGTGTTCGGCCACTTGTTCTTCGAGCCGCTCGGTGCGAACAGCGCGCTGATCGGCTTCGCCACCGTGGGCGTCAGCTTCCTCTTCCGTCCGCTCGGCGCCTTCCTCGCCGGGCACTTCGGCGACAAGCTCGGCCGCAAGGCCGTCCTCATGTGGACGCTGATCCTCATGGGCGCGGCGACCGCCCTCATCGGCGTGCTGCCCACCTACCAGTCCATCGGCCTCGCGGCTCCGATCCTCCTCGTGTTCCTGCGCATCATCCAGGGCATCTCCGCCGGCGGCGAATGGGGCGGCGCCGTGCTGATGGCCGTCGAGCACGCGCCGCGGCAGAAGCGCGGCATCTTCGGCGCCTCGCCGCAGATCGGCGTCCCGCTCGGGCTGCTCCTCGCCTCGGGCGTGATGGCGCTCATGACCGCGATCGCCCCCGGAGACCAGTTCGCCGCGTGGGGCTGGCGCATCCCGTTCCTGCTCAGCGTCGTGCTGATCCTCGTCGGCTACTACGTGCGCCGCAAGGTCGAGGAGAGCCCGGTGTTCACCGAACTCGCCGAGCGCAAGGAGAAGGCGAAGATGCCGATCGTGCAGCTGTTCCGCAAGCACCTGCTGCTCGTGATCATCGCCGCGCTGGTGTTCGCCGGCAACAACGCCGTCGGCTACATGACGACCGGCGGCTACATCCAGGGCTACGCGACGAACCCGGAGGGTCCGATCGGCCTCGAGCGCGGGCCGGTGCTGTGGGCCGTCGCCGGTTCCGCCGTGACCTGGCTGCTCACCACGCTGCTGGCCGGCTGGGTCTCCGACCGCATCGGACGCCGCAGCACCTACATCATCGGCTGGGTGCTGCAGCTCGCGGGTGTCTTCACGCTGTTCCCGCTCGTCAACACGGGGCAGATCGGCCTGCTCTTCGCCGGTCTCGCGATCCTGACGATCGGCCTCGGGTTCACCTACGGCCCCCAGGCCGCGCTGTACACGGAGCTGTTCCCGGCGAGCATCCGCTTCTCCGGCGTCTCGATCTCCTACGCGATCGGCGCGATCGCCGGCGGGGCCTTCGCCCCCACCATCGCGACGGCGATCGTGCAGGCCACGGGCTCGACGCAGGCCGTCACCTGGTACCTCGCCGGCATGACCGTTCTGGGGCTCGTGGCGACGCTGCTGCTGCGCGACCGCTCCGGCATCCCCCTCGGGCCGGATCACGAGGCCGAGCAGTCCGTCAGCCCGATCCACGGTCTCGCGAAGGCCTGATCGCCGGTCGCTGAGCGAGGAGCGCAGCGACGAGTCGACACGCTTCAGCCGTCGATCGGCGTCGGTTGGGGCGTTTCTTCTCTTCGACTCGCTGCGCTCGCTCAGTGCACCGCTCGCTGCGCTCGCTCAACGACCGGTGGGGTGGGGGTCGTCGCGCTGGCTCGACGACCGGCGAAGGTCCCGGTCGTCGAGCGAGGAAGCGCAGCGACGAGACGAAACGCGTGAGCCGCGTCAGCCCTCGAGCGCCTCGCGGATCGCGGATGCCGAGCGCTCCAGGCGCTCGGCGATCGCCGCATCCTCGACCGACGTCACCACGTGCACGACCGCGATCGCCGCAGGGCGCTGGCCCCGGAGCGCGAGGGGCACCGCCACGGACTGCACGGTCGGGATCACTTCGTCGTGGCTCGTCGTGTAGCCGTGCGCGCGGGAGGCATCGACCTCCGCGCGCAGCGCCGCCGCGGCATCCGCCGGCCATTCGGCGGGGGAGAGCTGCATCAGGATCGCCTTGCCCGGCGCTCCGACGGTGACGGGGTGCCGTGCACCCGGTCGCTGCGCCACGCTGGCGACCGCGTGACGGGGCTCGATGCTCGCGAGCGTGATGCAGTCCTCGCCGTCGAGTACCGCGAGGAAAGCCGTCATCCCCAGTTCGTTCGCGATGTCGGTGAGCTCGGGGAGGGCCTCGGCCTGCAGGTCCTGTGCGACTCCGGCCGCGAGGGCCGCCATGCGCGCGCCCAGCGAGACGGCTCCTGCGGCGTCGCGCCCGACGAGCCGGTGGTCTTCGAGGGTGCGCAGCAGTCGGTAGGCGATGGAGCGGTGCACGCCGATGGCGGCGGCGATCTCGTCGATCGACAGCGGGCCGCGGGCGTCGGCGAGCACCTCGAGGATGCGGATGCCACGGCTGAGGGTCTGCGACGCCGGTGCGGTGTCGGCCATGGTGCTCCCTTGCGGTCGGAGAGGGGCGCGTCTAAGCTGTGTTCAATAGTAGAACAGTGTGTTCGAATATAGAACACTCTGGTTCGCGCCGCAAGACCCGACAGAGAAGTCCGGAAGGATCGACGACGATGCAGTTCCACCACCACGGTTACGTCTCCGGTGACCCGCGCGTGCTCCCGGCGGGAGTCGCCGACCGACCCGCAGACCTGCCGGACGAGATCGACGTGCTCATCGTCGGCTCCGGCCCCGCCGGAATGCTCCTGTCGGCGCAGATGTCGCAGTACCCGGGCATCGTCACCCGCATCATCGAGAAGCGCGACGGACGCCTCGTGCTCGGCCAGGCCGACGGCATCCAGCCGCGCAGCGTCGAGACCTTCCAGGCGTTCGGGTTCGCCGAGCGGATCATCGCCGAGGCCTACAACATCGGCTGGATGAACTTCTGGGGTCCGAACCCCGAGAAGCGCGACGAGATCGTCCGCACGGCGCGCACGGCCGACTACGCCTACGACATCTGCGAGTTCCCGCACCTGATCGTGAACCAGGCGCGCGTGCTCGACTACTTCGCCGAGGCCGCCGCAGACGGCCCGGGGCGGATCGTGCCGGACTACGGCGTCGAGTTCACGGGCCTCACCGTCCACGACGACGGCGAGCTCCCCGTCGAGGTGCGCATCCGCTACGTCGCAGGCCCCCGCGAGGGGGAGGAGCGCACGGTCCGCGCGAAGTACGTCGTCGGCTGCGACGGCGCCCGCAGCGGCGTGCGCGGAGCGATCGGACGCACTCACGTCGGCGCGATGGCCGCCCACGCCTGGGGTGTCATGGACGTGCTCGTGAACACCGACTTCCCCGACTGGCGCACCAAATGCGCCATCAACTCCGAGGCGGGGAACATCCTGCACATCCCGCGAGAGGGCGGGTACCTCAGCCGCATGTACATCGACCTCGGCGAGGTCGCCGACGACGACGACCATCGCGTGCGTCAGACCCCGGTCGAGGAGATCATCCGCAAGGCCAACGCGATCCTGCATCCGTACTCCATCGACGTGAAGCAGGTCGCCTGGCACAGCGTGTACGAGGTCGGCCATCGGGTCACCGACGGCTTCGACGACGTCGACCCCGGCGTGGAGCGCACGCCGCGGGTCTTCCTCACCGGAGACGCCTGCCACACGCACAGCGCGAAGGCAGGGCAGGGCATGAACGTGTCGATGCAGGACGGCTTCAACCTCGGCTGGAAGCTCGGCGCCGTGCTCACCGGACGTAGCCCGGAGGCGCTGCTGTCGACATACGGATCCGAGCGCCGCCCCGTGGCGCAGCAGCTGATCGACTTCGACCGCGAATGGTCCTCGCTCATGGCCCGCAAGCCCGAGGAGATCTCCGACCCGAACGAGCTCGCCACCTTCTACCTCGGAACGGCCGAGTTCCCCTCCGGCTTCATGACGCAGTACACCGCGTCCATGATCACGGGCTCCGACGCGCACCAGTCGCTCGCCGCCGGGTTCCCGCTGGGCAAGCGGTTCAAGTCCGCCGAGGTCGTCCGGGTCGGCGACGGCAACGCCATCCACCTCGGCCACCATGCCAAGGCGGACGGACGCTGGCGCGTCTACGCGTTCGGCGACCGCGACGGGACCGCGCTGGAGTCGTGGGCCGCGCAGGCCACGCCCGTGCTCGCCCGGTTCACCCCGTCGGATGCCGACGTCGACGCCGTCTTCGACGCGAAGGCCGTCTACCAGCAGTCGTACGAGGACGTCGAGGTGACGTCGGCTCCCGAGCTGTTCCAGCCGAAGACCGGCCCGCTCGGGCTCACGGACTGGGAGAAGGTGTACGCCGCCGGCCCCTCGCATTGGACGGATGCCGACATCTTCGAGGCACGTGAGCTCTCGCGAGACGGCGTCGTCGTCGTGGTCCGCCCGGACCAGTACGTCGCCGCGATCCTGCCGCTGGATGCCGTGGCCGAACTGGAGTCGTTCCTGGAGGGCGCGTTCCTGCCTGCGTCCTGAACCGGCCCCAGGGGCGTCCGGCATGACACGTGTCACGTCGAACGCGTGACAGCGGACGACGGCGCAGCAGGCTGCGCGTCGCGATGCTGGAGGCATGAACACATCAGGTGCCGCATCCGCGGTGATCGAGCTGACCGACGTCCGCCGCCACTTCGGCGTCGGCGACCGGCGCGTGCAGGCCGTCGACGGAGTGAGCCTGCGCATCGAACGGGGCGAGGTCACAGCCCTTCTCGGGCCGAACGGGGCGGGCAAGACGACGACCCTCGACATGCTGCTGGGGCTCACCGAACCGAGCTCCGGCACGGTGTCGGTGCTCGGCGGGCATCCGGATGCCGCGGCGAAGTCCGGGGCGATCGCGGCCGTGCTGCAGACCGGCGGGCTGCTCGGCGACCTCACGGTGCTCGAGACGGTGGAGCTCATCGCCTCGCTCCACGGGCGCCAGGCGCTCGATCGGGTGCCCGAGGTGATGCGCCGCGCCGATCTGGTCGCGCTCGCGAAGCGCAAGGTCTCGAAGTGCTCCGGCGGTGAGCAGCAGCGCGTCAAGTTCGCCCTCGCGATGGTGCCCGATCCCGACATCCTCGTGCTGGACGAGCCCACCGCTGGCATGGACGTCACGGCCCGGCGTCACTTCTGGGACGTCATGCGCGCCGACGCCGACGCCGGCCGCACGATCATCTTCGCGACGCACTACCTCGAAGAGGCCGAGCAGTTCGCCCGTCGCACCGTCGTCATGCACCGGGGGACGATCGTCGCAGACGCCCCCACCGCGCGGCTCAGGGCGAGCCTGGGCGAGCGCACCGTGTCGGCGACGCTGCCGGCCGGGTCGTCGATGTCGATCGTCGAGCGGCTCGCCGCGATCGCGGGCGTGGTCGGCATCCGCGTCGACGCCGATCGCCTCAGCCTCAAGGCCGCCGACTCCGACGCGGCCGCGCGCACCCTGCTCGACGCCGGGGCCCGGGATCTGGAGATCGCCGCGCCCACCCTCGAAACCGCCTTCACCGCCCTCACGGAGGACTGACCGATGCTTCTCTCACCCACCATGCTGCGCATCGAGGCCGTCCGCCAGCTGCGCAACCCCTACACGCTCGCCTTCACCCTGGCCATGCCGATCGCGATGTACCTGCTCTTCGGCGCGAGCATGAGCTACGGCACGCTCTCCGCAGGGCACGGCAACGTCTCGTTCTACGTCATGACGTCGATGGCCGCGTACGGCACCGCCGTCGCCATGAGCTCGCTGACCTCCCTCGCCGCCACGGAGTCGAAGCAGGGATGGGGCCGCCAGCTGGCGATGTCGCCGCTGACGACCACCGGCTACGCGCTCACCAAGGTGCTCACGGCCTTCTCCTACGCGGCGCTGTCGGTGCTCGGGGTGTTCGTGGCGGGGATGCTCACCGGGGCCGAGGCCGACGGCGCGTGGCGGTGGCTCGCGACCGTCGGGATCGTCCTCGGACTCGGATTGATCTACGGGCTCTGGGGTCTCGGCGTCGGCCTGTTCTTCAACGGCGACTCCGCGACCGCGCTGGCATCGATCTCGATGACGTTCTTCGCCTTCTTCGGCAACGTGTTCATGCCCCTCGACGGGGTCATGCTCGACATCGCCCGGTTCACCCCGCTCTACGGCTTCGTGGCCCTGAGCAGGTGGCCGCTGACCGAAGGACGGCTCACCACGGGGCAGACCGATGAGCTCTGGATGCTGCTCCTCAACGTCGCGGTGTGGGTCGTGCTCTTCGCGGCGCTGGTGATGGCGGGAGCCAAGCGCTCCCGCGCACGTCAGTAGGTTGGTTCCATGACCGATCAGCGAGACGACGCGGCGGCGCTCGCCGCAGCAGGTGCTCCGCCCGCGGCATGGGCGGCATCCGGCTCAGGGGCGGGGTCCGCGCATCCGGCGGATCCCTGGGCGCGATTCGGCTGGCTGATGGCCGTCGTCTGGCTCATCTTCCTGATCTACCCCGTCCTCTCGCTGCTCCGCTCCGAGGCGCCGATCGCCTGGGTGGTGGTCGGCTGGGCCGCCCTGGTCGCCTTCATCGTGCTGTACGTCGTCGGCTTCATGTACGGCATGCGCGGCGGGGGCGGCCTGGGGCGCCCGGTCGCTCCGCGGCAGTGGGTCACCTTCGGGCTCCTGATCGTCTGCGCCCTGGTGTCGATCCCCGCGGAGGGCGGATCGGCGCTCAGCTTCCTCCCGTTCATCATGTCCTTCGCCTCGTACGGGCTCACCCGCGTCTGGCACTGGATCACGTTCGCGGCGTCCGTCACGATCACCGCCCTGTGCGTGTTCCTCCTGCCCGGCGGGCTGGACTTCCTCACGGTGCTCGCGATCATCGTGCTGCTGGGGGTCGTGAACACCGTGTCTACCTGGCTGATCCTGCGCTCGAACGAGGCGGAGAGGCTGGGGCTCGAGCTCGCCACGAGCGAGGGGCGGGAAGCGGTCGCCCGCGACGTGCACGACCTGATCGGGCACTCGCTCACCGTCGTCGGGCTGAAGGCCCAGCTGGTCAGGCGTCTGATCGACACCGACCCCGAGCGGGCGAAGGCCGAGCTCGCCGACATCGAGGCGCTCACCGCGGAGGCGATCGCCGGGGTGCGTGCCACGGTCTCCGGAGCGCGCGCGACGACGCTGACCGAGCAGCTGGCATCCAGCCGCGACGCGCTGCGGTCGGCCGACGTCGTGCTCGCCGTCGACGGGACGCCGAACTCGCTCTCCGCCGCGCAGGCGCTGACCGCGGCATGGATACTCCGGGAGGCGACGACGAACACGCTGCGGCATGCCGACGCCACCCGTGTCGACGTGCAGATCGCGCCGGGGCGGCTACGGATCGTCGACGACGGCGCCGGCCCTGGAGCGCGCGAGGGCAACGGCGTCCGCGGCATGCGGGAGCGGGCGGCAGCGGCCGGGGCCTCGTTCGCGTTCGGCCCGGGGGAGTCGGGCGGCACGAGCGTGGAGGTGACCTGGTGACCGACAGCATCCGACTGCTGATCGCCGACGATCAGGCGCTCGTACGAGGAGCGCTCGGCGCCCTGCTCGACCTGGAGCCCGATCTGGAGGTCGTCGGGCTCGCCGCCGACGGAGCGACCGCGGTCCGCCTGGCGGCCGAGACCGCGCCGGACGTGTGCCTCATGGACATCCAGATGCCGGGCATGGACGGCATCGAGACCACCCGGCTGCTGCGCGCGGCGCACACCGGCACCCGCGTGCTCATCGTCACGACCTTCGCCAGGCCCGGGTACCTGCGCTCGGCTCTGGACGCGGGTGCCAGCGGCTTCATCGTCAAGGACAGCCCGGCGGAGAAGCTGGCGGATGCTGTGCGCCGCGTGCACGCGGGCATGCGCGTGCTCGACCCGGCCCTCGCCGAGGAGAGCCTGTTCGACGGGGCGAACCCGCTCAGCGAGCGGGAGCGGCAGGTGCTGCGTCTCGCCGCAGACGGCAGATCGGCCGCCGCGATCGCCGCGGAGGTCTTCCTCTCGGCGGGGACCGTGCGCAACCACCTCTCCGCGGCGATCGGCAAGACCGGGGCGGCGAACAGAGCGCAGGCCGTGCGGATCGCTCTCGACAAGGGATGGCTCTGAGCCCGCATCGGGTGGGTCGTTCGTGTCGGGTGGGGCAGGGGCGGGTCCGGCCCGCGTCGGACGGCTGAGATCCGGAGGATCGACCGAGACCCGGATGGATGCAGGTCAGTTGTGCGGATCTC
This sequence comes from Microbacterium sp. NPDC057944, assembly GCF_042887445.1. Classification (NCBI taxonomy): domain Bacteria; kingdom Bacillati; phylum Actinomycetota; class Actinomycetes; order Micrococcales; family Microbacteriaceae; genus Microbacterium; species Microbacterium sp. NPDC057944. The sequence continues at coordinate 1,342,308 of NZ_JBHVPJ010000002.1, read as the reverse complement.
GGGGCGTCGTCCGGTTCTCGGGGCAGGGAGCCGGCCGGGGCTGAAGTTTTTGCCCGATCGGTCGACGTCCGGTGGGTCGTTCGCCTTGGCGGCTGAAGTCCGGAGGATCGACCGATATCCGGATGCTGTCGGCTGGTGTGTCCGGATCTGGGGGCGGCGTCCGGATCTCGGGGCGCCTGGGACTGGAGTTCGGGGCTTGAGCGGCTCGCGGCGGAGTCGGGGTGTGGGGGTGGAGGGGGCTGTGTTGCAGCGGTGTGTGGCTCGGGTGGCTGAAGTCCGGAGGATCGACCGAGTTACGGATGCTGTCGGTTGGTGTGTCCGGATCTCGGGGCGGCGTCCGGATCTCGGGGCGGGCGCGGCTTGAGGTCTGAGCGGGGAGGGGTGTGAGCGGGGCATGGCGGAGAAGCTGTGCGGTGGTGGAGGGCGCGGGTGGCTGAAGTCCGGAGGATCGACCGAGATACGGATGCTGTCGGCGGGTGTGTCCGGATTCGGGGGCGGCGTCAGGATCTCGGGGCGGGCGCGGCCTGCGACCGGGGCGCTGAGGGACTGAGGGGCTGAGGGGATGCGGTCAGAAGGTCTTGGGCCGCAGCCTGAGAGGGTGAGCTGTCGAGGGCTGAGAAGGCGCCGGAGGGGCGATGCGGCGTCGGATGCACGGTCAGTGGAGGCGCGCGGAAGGGGGTGTCGCTATGTCGGAGGCCCCGCGTACCTTGGTCGCAGGCGGGAGATGCCCGCGATGGAGGGTGTGTGCGATGACCTGGAAGATCGAGCTCATCTTCGTGCCGGTGACCGATGTCGACCGCGCGAAGGACTTCTACACGAAGATCGGCTTCAATCCCGACCACGATCAGGTGCCCTATGAGGGGCTTCGGTTCGTGCAGATGACCCCTCCGGGGTCGGCCTGTTCGATCGCTTTCGGCACCGGTCTCGACATCCCGCTCGAGCCGGGGCAGCAGAAGACGATCCAGGTGGTCGTTCCGAACGCCGACGAGGCGAAGGCGCAGCTCGAAGCGGTCGGCGTCACGACGCGCGGCGTCGAAGACCTCGGGTGGGGTCGCTTCGTCTGGTTCGACGACCCCGACGGCAACACGTGGACCCTGCAGGAGCTGCCCGACTACGCGGCGGCGAACCAGCAGGCCTGAGAGCAGCCGCGTCGGCCCGATGCGGTTCGTCCCCTGTTGAAGGGGCGCTCGAACCGGTTGACCTCTGCGGTCCAGTGAGCAGTTCCGGAACGCAGAGGTCATCCGACCGACTCAGCCGAGGCTCGACCTCAGTCGAGGGTCGATTCAGTCGATGATGGAGCTCAGTCGAGGCTCGACCTCAGTCGAAGGCCGACCTCAGCCGAGGATGGAGCTCAGTCGAGGACCGATCGCGGCCGAGGACTGATTTAGTCGAGGACTGACTCAGTCGAGGCTCGACCTCAGTCGAAGGCCGACCTCAGCCGAGGATGGAGCTCAGTCGAGGACCGATCGCGGCCGAGGACCGATTCAGCCGAGGACCGACTCAGCCGAGGACCGACTCAACCGAGCGTCGATCTCAGTCGAGAATTGACTCGATCAGTTCCGACTCATCGGAGTGGATCATCTGCATGAAGGGCAGGAGCACGGTCACGGCGAAGAGCGTGGAGGCCGGGTCTGCGATCATGCCCTCCGGATCTGCGTCGATCGTGACCGTCCCGCTCAGGTCGTCGATGTTCCAGCGTGCGGCGAGGGCGCCATCGACCTTGACCTCGACCGAGTCGTCCCAGTCCTGTCGGGCGAGGTAGTCGTGGCCGTCGATCCTTCCGTCCACCGCGAAGTAGAGCAGGTTCTCGCCGAGCCGGTCGCTCAGCCGGTCCTCGCGATCGTCTCGGCGCACCAGGTAGTCAGGACGTACGAGCCGCTTGAGCCAGGACCGGCTGAAGCTGCCGATCCCCACTGTCGTCGGCGTCGCACCCTCCGACTCGAAACAGAACGTCCCTGCCGTCTCGGCTCCGGTGATCGTGCCTCGGCTGATCACCCCGACGAGGGCGCCGGTCTCCGTGCGGACCTCGATCGCCTTCATCGTGGTGATGAGCGTGCTCAGGACGCTGGGGCGGAACACGTAGCGCATGCTTCATCTCACCATGCGGAACGCGACCTGCGTCGGCGACCTCAGGAGTTCACGCGGATGATCTCCTGCTGGTACGGCGCGATGACATCGCCCGAGATCCGCAGGTCGAGGAGCAGGAAGCGACGGCTGGCAGCATCCTCCCGCGCCCACTCGCCGAGACGGTCGAGGTCGGCGAGGGTGCGCACCACGACGCCCTCCGCGCCGACCGCCGCGCCGAACGCTGCGAAGTCGACCTCGGGGATGCGCATCGGCCCCTCGGCGAGGCCCTTCAGCCCGTAGAGGTTCACCTCGGCGCCGTAGGCGGCGTCGTTCCAGATCACGGCGATGCCCCGTCCGGCCGCCGCGCGCACAGCGGACTCGAGGTCGGCGATCGCCATGAGGCCGCCGCCGTCACCGCTCGTGAGCACGATGGTCGACTCCCGGCGCGCGAGCGCGGCGCCGACGACGCTCGGCCAGCCCTGACCGATCGACTGGAAGGCGGTGCCGACCATCATCATGCGGTCGGGAGCAGCGACGGGCCAGTACATGTTCGCCCATCCGATGAAGTGGCCGCCGTCGGACACGACCACGCGGTCCTCCGGCAGCAGCTCGGCGATGCGTCGTGCCGCCGAGCGGGGATCGAGCCGTCCGTCCGGGGCGAGGTCGTCGCCGGTCTCGTATGCGCGCGAGCCGGCCACGTCGACCGTCTCCCGCCAGGCGCGGGCGGGCATGACACCGGGCGCGGCGTCGGATGCGGCATCGGGCATGGCTTCGGATGCGGCATCGGGCGCGGCCTCGGATGCGGCACTGGGCATGGCTTCGGATGAGGCACTGGGCACAGCTTCGGATGCGGTACCGGGCACAGCTTCGGATGTGACATCCAACACACCGCGGGCATCGGTGATCCGCCCGGCGTGTCCGGTCTCCGCTCCGAAGCTGTGCCCGGCAGGCCCGGCAGGCCCGCCAGTCCCGGCAGTCTCTGCTCCGAAGGCAGGCCCGGCAGGCCCGGCAGTCTCTGCTCCGAAGGCAGGCCCGGCAGGCCCGGCAGGCCCGGCAGGCACGGCGGACGTGGCGGATGCCGCGGCCATGCGCGTCACGAGCTGCTCCGCCGCGACGCGGGCGTCGGCCCGTACGAAGCCGCCGACGTGCGGGTGGGTGGCCGCGGGGGCGGTGTCGATCTGGAAGACGCGGGTTCCGGGCGCGAACAGCTCGCCGAAGCGCATCGTGAACTGGTTCAGCGACGCGCCGAAGACCACGGCGACGTCGGCGGTGCGGACGAGCTCCATGGCTTCGTCGGCGCCGAAGCCGCCGGTCACGCCCAGGTCGTACTGCGTCTCGGGGAAGACGCCGCGGCCGAGCGCCGACGAGGCGGTCAGCGCTCCGGTGAGGGCGGCGAGCTCGCCGAGCGCTGATCCGGCGCCGGCCAGCCAGGCGCCGCGCCCTGCGAGAAGGAACGGGCGCTCGGCGCCGCGCAGGGCGTGCGCGATCTCGTCGAGCATCCCCTCGGCGAACTCACCGCGCGGAGCGAGCGGCGCGGGGATGCGCGGAGAGGGCGCCGGCGGCACGTCACCGGCCTCGAGGGCGGCGACGTCGTAGGGGATCGCGAGCACCACGGGCACGCGGTAGGTCAGGGCGTGCTCGATCGCGATGACGGTGGTGGCGGCGGCATCCGCCCGTCCGACCGTGTAGGTGCGGGCGCCGACGGCGGAGGCGAGCGCGATCTGGTCGACGTCCCATGGACGAGGACCGGAGGTGGGCTCGTCGCCGACGACGAGCACGAGCGGCACGTGCGCCTGCACGGCCTCGGCCAGAGCGGTCAGCGTGTTGGTGAAGCCGGCGCCGTACGTCGAGGTGCCGGCGGCGATGCGCCCCGAGGCGCGGAAGTGCGCGTCGGCGGCCACGACGGCGCCCTGCTCGTGACGGACGGCTGTGAAGACGGCATCCGTCTGCGTCTCGATGGCGTCGAGGAAGTAGGCGTTGCCATTGCCCATCACGCCGAAGACGGCGTCGATGTGCTGGGCGAGGGTGAGGGCGACGTGCGCGGAGACGGTGGGCATGCGAAAGCCTTTCGAGACAGGGACGGAGGATGCTGTTCCGTATGTGTCTCGCCCCCGCTGCGATGCGGGGTGCTTCGTGCCTCTTTTTCAGGCACCGGCCTCGTCAGAGCCGGACCCGTCGATTCTAGCGCGAGAGGGCCCGACTCGGCGCCGTCTCGCGACCGTAACATCGCGGAAACCGCGACGCGGAAGCATGCGGTCATGGAGTCGCTGTTCAACGGATACACCTCACGACGGAGCGCGGTGCGGACCGGGCCTGGACCCTGGGACGAGATGTTCCCGGCTGCGCCGGACGGAGAGGTGCGCGGCCCCTATCGGGATCTGTACCCGGCCCTGGCCGGGATGGACGACAGCGAGCTGCGGGCGCGCACGGACGCGCTCGCCAGCAGCTACCTCGCCCAGGGCGTGACCTTCGACTTCGCGGGGGAGGAGCGCCCGTTCCCGCTCGACGTGGTGCCGCGCGTGGTCGCGGCGGACGACTGGCTCTACGTCGAATCCGGTGTGAAGCAGCGGGTCAGGGCGCTGGAGGCGTTCCTCGCCGACGTCTACGGCCCGCAGCTCGCCGTGCAGGACGGGGTCATCCCGGCATCCCTCATCAGCTCCTCCTCGCATTTCCACCGTCAGGCGGCGGGCATCGTCGGGGCGAACGGCGTGCGCATCCACGTCGCCGGGATCGACGTCATCCGTGACGAGGCCGGGGCGTGGAGGGTGCTGGAGGACAACGTCCGCGTGCCGAGCGGCGTCAGCTACGTCCTTGCGAACCGGCGGGTCATGGCGCAGACCCTGCCCGAGCTGTTCACCAGCCTCCGCGTACGGCCCGTCGTCGACTACCCGGGGCGCCTGCTGCAGGCGCTGCGTGCGGCCGCGCCCGAGGGCGTCGATCACCCGAACGTCGTGGTGCTGACCCCGGGGGTGCACAACTCGGCCTACTACGAGCACACCCTTCTCGCGCGGATGATGGGCGTCGAGCTCGTCGAGGGGCGTGACCTGTTCTGCTCAGGCGGACGGGTCTGGATGCACACGACCGCAGGCCCCACGCGCGTCGACGTGATCTACCGGCGTGTGGATGACGAGTACCTCGATCCGCAGCACTTCCGCCCCGATTCGGTGCTCGGCGCCCCGGGGCTCATGCTGGCGTCGCGGCTCGGCACCGTCACCATCGCGAACGCGGTGGGCAACGGCGTCGCCGACGACAAGCTCGTCTACACGTACGTCCCGGCCCTGATCCGATACTACCTGGGTGAGGACCCCATCATCCCCAACGTCGACACCTGGCGGCTGGAGGAGCCCGCCGCTCTGGAGGAGGTGCTGGATCGGCTCGATGAGCTCGTGGTGAAGCCGGTCGACGGGTCAGGGGGCAAGGGCCTCGTCGTCGGGCCTGATGCCTCCCGCGCCACGCTGGAGGAGCTGCGCCGCGCCCTCCTCGCGGACCCCCGCGGGTGGATCGCCCAGCCGGTGGTGCAGCTCTCCACGATCCCGACGCTCGTCGAAGACGGGTTCCGTCCGCGGCACGTCGATCTGCGCCCCTTCGCGGTGAACGACGGCGACGACGTGTGGGTGCTCCCCGGCGGACTGACGAGGGTCGCCCTGCCGGAGGGGCAGCTCGTGGTGAACTCCAGTCAGGGCGGCGGCTCGAAGGACACGTGGGTGCTCGACCCCTCGCTGTTCACCGGGCCGACGACGCTCGCCGGGGCACCGGACCCGGCATCCGACGAGGTCTCGCTCGCCACCGGAGCGATCGCCGTGGTCGCGCCTCCCCGCGAGGACCCGCACCCTCCGTTCCTCTCGTCCCCGCAGGACGAGGACGTCGAGGCGCGGCACCACCAGCAGCAGCAACAGCAGCAACAGCAGCAACAGCAGCAACAGCAGGGAGGTGCGTCGTGCTGAGCCGCATCGCCGAGGCTCTGTTCTGGATCGGCCGCTACGTCGAGCGCGCCGACGGCACCGCGCGCATCCTGGACGTGCACCTGCAGCTGCTGCTGGAGGACCCCTGGGTCGAGGAGGACACGGCGTGCCGTGCGCTCCTGTCGGTCATGGGCACCAGCGCCGAGCCGGACGTCGTGCTGAGCCGCGACGATGTCGTGCGCCTGCTCGCCCTCGACAGGGAGCACACCGCATCCATCGCGCACTCGATCGCCTCCGCTCGGGAGAACGCGCGGCGCGCCAGGGAGATCATCTCCACCGACCTGTGGGAGACGCTCAACGAGTCCAACGCGCGGATGCCGCGTCGCATCGCCTCCGACAAGACCCACCCGTTCTTCCGCTGGGTGCGCGACCGCTCCGCCCTCGCGTTCGGGGTGGTGGACTCGTCGACCAGCCGCGACGAGGCCTGGCACTTCTTCGTGCTCGGGCGGTCGATCGAACGCGCGGACATGACCGCACGCCTCCTCGCCACCCGGTCGCTGACCGACGCCGCAGGACCCAGCTGGACGACCTTGCTGCGCAGCTGCGGGGCATACGAGGCGCACCTCCGGAGTCACAGGGCGATGCCGACGGCGGCGTCCGCCCTCGAGTTCCTGCTGGTGGATCGGCTGTTCCCCCGGTCGGTGCTGTCGAGCATCCTGCAGGCCGAGGACTGTCTGCGCGGCATCGACCCGGCGGGCGCGTTCGGAGCACCCGACCGCGCGCACCGCGTGCTCGGACGGATGCGGTCGGAGCTGGAGTACCGGCCGATCGGCGACATCGTGCATCGCCTGTCGGAGAGCATGGAAGAGGTGCAGGTGGGGATGTCGATGGCGAGCGACGCGATCAGGGAGCGCTACTTCCCGTCGATCGCGATGCCGGTGTGGATCGGAGAAGCGCTGTGAGCCGGCTGCGGATCGTGCACAGGACCGGGTTCCGCTACGAGAAGCCGGCGACCGCGTCGTACAACGAGGCGCGGATGCTGCCGCATTCGCGCGATGGGCAGTTCGTGCTGCAGGCGAGCCTGGAGATCACGCCGACCGCCACTCAGCACTCCTACGCGGACTACTGGGACACGAGGGTCTCCACGTTCGAAGTGCTCACGCCCCATCAGCTGCTGTCGGTCACCGCGACGAGCGTGGTGGACGTGCGGCCCGCCCCGGCCGCGACGGCGTCGATCGACTGGGACGAGCTGGCCGCCCGCATCCCGCTGTCGCTCGCGCTCGCCGAGTGCGTGGCGCAGACGCCGGCGACCGAACCCGATGACGAGATGCGCGACCTGGCCCTGCGCATCGAGGCGGAGGGCGGCGACGTCGACGAGACGGCCTTCGAGATCTGCCGGACGGTCGGGGAGGCGATGGAGTACCGGCGAGGGGTGACCGGGGTGAGCTCCACGGCGCGAGACGCCTGGCCGACGCGTTCGGGGGTGTGCCAGGACATCGCCCACGTCGCGCTCGGGGTGCTGCGAGCGGCCGGCATCCCCGCGCGGTACGTGTCCGGGTACCTGCACCCCGACCCCTCAGCGGGGATCGGGCAGCCGGTGATCGGCGAGTCGCACGCCTGGGTGGAGTGGTACTCGGGACAGTGGCGCGGATACGACCCGACAAACCTCGTCGAGATCGGGGAGTCTCACGTGTACGTGGGGCACGGACGCGACTACGGCGACGTGGCTCCGCTGCGCGGGGTCTACGCGGGGCCGAGCGCCTCGGAACTCTTCGTCTCCGTCGAGATCACCCGGCTCGAGTGACGTCCGACTCGGCGCTGTGCAGCAGCACCGTCGAGGCGGTGAGGTCGTCGAGGCGGATCGTCGTGACCGACTCGGGCGGCAGGGCCTCCCAGTCGTAGCCGGAGACCCCCGTGGAGCCGATCAGCAGGGCGCCGTCGTGCGTGCGCGTCCAGCGCAGAGCGAAGTAGTCCTCGTTGTGCTCCTCGGGGAGAAGCGGATGCTGCGCGATCTCGTCGAGGTCGTCGTCGGAGAGCACGCTGCGTGCGCTCGCGCGCACCACGACCATCTGCTCCCCGTCGAGCATGATCGCATTGAGGCTCGCGAGGGGGAAGACCTCGCGCAGCATGCGGGCCGTATCTGCCGTCGCCGCGGAGAGCGGGATGCCGAGCGCGAGCCGTTCGCGGATGAGGGCGAAGTACATCTCGCTGTCGGTCTCCCCGGTCATCTCGGCGAGGCTCTCGGGGGAGAGCAGGGCACGGGCGCTCTCGATCGGCTTCAGCGAACCGTTGTGCTCGAAGGCCACGGCCCCGCGGAGGAAAGGGTGAGCGTTGCGGTCGGCGATCTCGATGCCCGCCGTCGCCCACCGCAGGTGCACCATCGCAGCTCGGGCCATCGTGGTCGCCGTGCCCTCGAAATCGGGGTCGGAGACCGCCGAGAGAGCGGACTTGCGCACCACGGGCGTCTCGCCCGGGCGTTCGACCCCGGCCCAGCCCCAGCCGTCTCCGTGCAGGCGGGCGAGGGAGATCAGGCGCTCCATACCGGTGTCGCCGAGCTCGCGGCGCACCGACGACGGGGTGGGGGAGACGAAGGCGAAGAGGCGGCACATGGTCCTTCGTTTGTAGCGCATCCTCCGACCCGGCGGCGCGATGCCCGTGCATGAGCGAGAATGTACCGGTGACTGATGCATCGAACGAGCGCGAGACGCTCACCTGGGACGGCTTCGGATCCGCGACGCGCGACCTCGCGCGCAAGATCCTCGACAGCGGCTTCGAGCCGGAGGTCGTCGTGGCGATCGCTCGGGGCGGGCTGCTCCCGGCCGGCGCCATCGCGTATGGGCTCGGTGCGAAGAACTGCGGCGCGATCAACGTCGAGTTCTACACGGGCATCGGCACGGTGCTCGACGCTCCGGAGGTGCTGCCCCCAGAGCTCGACATGGCCTACCTCGACGGACGTCGCGTGCTCCTCGTCGACGACGTCGCCGACTCCGGGCGCACCCTTGCGCTCGCCGTCGAGCTGCTGAAGGAGAAGGGCGCCGACGTGCGCTCCGTCACCATCTACACGAAGCCGTCGACGATCATCCAGCCCGACTACGCCTGGAAGGACACCGATCTCTGGATCAACTTCCCGTGGTCGTTCCAGGGCACGGTGCGCGAAGAGGACCTGGGGCTCGCTCCCTCCGCCTGACGCGGGCCGTCGCGCGCGGACACGCGGGACTCACCCGCGCAGCAGAGCGCGCAGGGTCTGGATCGTGTCGGCGCCCTCGGGGGTCTTGTCCGGTCGGTAGCCCTTGACGCGCGCGAAGCGCAGGGCGAGTCCGCCCGGATACCGCGGTGAGCGCTGTACGCCGTCGATCGCGATCTCGACGACCAGTTCGGGGCGCAGGAAGACAGCGGATGCCGTGCGCCTCTCCTCGTGCTGCGGAAAGGTCTCCGTCTGCCAGCGGAGCAGCTCGTCGGTGAGCCCTTTGAAGGTCTTGCCGACCATCACGAAGCCCCCTGGCTCGCCGAACTCGCCGTCGGGATCGCGTGCGCCGAGGTGCAGGTTCGACAGCCAGCCGCGGCGGCGCCCCGACCCCCATTCGGCGGCGAGCACCACGAGGTCGTACGTGAGCACCGGCTTGACCTTGACCCAGGACTTCCCGCGCCGACCGGCTGCGTAGGGCGAGTCGATGCTCTTGACCACGACGCCCTCGTGGCCGGCGGCGAGAGCATCGCGGGAGAGCCGCTCCGCGGCGTCGGCGTCGCCCGTGACGATGCCGGGCATCCGCCAGCGCTCGGCGACCCGATCGAGTTCGGCCAGCCGCACCGAGAGCGGCTCGTCGATGAGGTCGCGTCCGTCGACGTGGAGCAGGTCGAAGAACCAGGGTCGCAGCGCGAGATCGCGCGAGGCATCGGCGCCGAACCGCGACATGGTCTCCTGGAACGGGCGCGGGCCTCCGTCTTCATCGAGCGCCAGGGTCTCGCCGTCGAGGATGAGGTCGTGCGCCGGAAGGCCGCGCACGATCTCCACGATCTCGGGCACGCGGTGGGTGATGTCGGCGAGGCTGCGCGTGAACACGCCGACCTCGTCTCCGTGCCGATGCACCTGGATGCGCGCGCCGTCGAGCTTGTACTCGACCGACGACTCTCCCGTCAGCTCCAGCGCCGCCGTCGGCGTCGCGGCGGTCGAGGCCAGCATCGGCAGCACGGGGCGGCCCACGACGAGGCCGACGTCGTCGAGCTCATCGGGGGTGCCGGTGAGGGCGATCACCGCGGTGATGCCGAGGTCGCCCGACAGCATCGCCGCGCGGCGGACGGCGGCGGGAGGGCGGTCGGATGCCCGCGCGATCGCATCGAGCAGGACGCCCGCGAGTGCGCCGGTGCGCAGCTCGCCGAGCATGGAGCGGGCGAGGAAGTCCCACTCCGCCGCGGTCGCGCGAGAGGCGAGCTCGACGAGGAGGTCGTGCCTGGCCGACACGGATCCGGCTCCGGACGCGGCGGCGAGCCCGTCGAGGGCGGTGTCGACCTCGCCGACCGTCAGCGCCGCGGCATCCGCGTGCACGACGTCGAGGTCCATGAGGGTGCGCCACCCGACGCCGAGCCGCCCCTGCCGCGGAGCCGCGAGCAGCAGGCCGATCAGCGCCGGCGCCTCGTCGGGGTCGGCTTGCGCGATGACCCGCGCCAGGGCATCGATCTTCGCCAGGCGCGACGCGGTCGCGCCGGCCTCGTCCGCCGCAGAGACGACCTCACCGAGCTTCATCCCCGAATCATCCCACCGGCATCCGACATCCGCAGTCCGTGTCCCGCATCCGCACCTGGTGTGCGTGCCGCGCACCTGGTGTCCGCCCTCGCATCCGCGCCCGACGTCCGCCCCTCGACCGAACCCTGTCGCCCAGCCTCCCACTCGTGCCGATCAAGGATGGATCAGAAATGCTCCCGAGACGACGCGCTCAGCGACGTCTCTGATCCATCCCAGGCGTGGGTCAGGGGTCAGGCGTGTCAGCGGCCGCGGAACTCCGGCTTCCGCTTCTCCTGGAACGCCGCGAAGCCCTCGCGGTAGTCGTCGGTGTCGCAGAGCGCGGCCTGGGCGGCGTTCTCGATGCCCACCGCATCCCACAGCGCGAGGCGCTCGTCGCGGATCCGTGCGACGAGCCGCTTGCTCGCGAGGAACGCGGCCGTGGCTCCGCGGGCCGCAGTGGTCGCGGCATCCGTCGTCGCCTGCGCCACCTCGTCGTCGGGGAGCACCCGGGAGAAGAGGCCGGACTGCACCGCCTCCGTGCCGCTCATCAGACGCCCGGTGTAGATGAGATCGAGCGTCTTGTGGGCGCCGAGGCGGTCGAGGAAGAGCGCGTGGCCGCCCGAGTCGAGCGTGGCGCCGAGAGCCGCGAACGGCGAGCCGATCTTCGCGGACTCCGCCACGTACACGACATCCGTGGCGATGAGGAGCCCGAGTCCCACACCGAGGCATGCTCCGTGGGCGGTGGCGAAGGTCGGCGCGGGGAACCGCGACATCCGCTGCAGCAGCGGGGTCACGAGGCCGTCGAGGTAGCCGATGACGTCGTCATCCCTCGGGTCCACGCCGGAGATGTCGCGGCCGGCGCAGAACGCCCGGCCCTCGCCGCGGAGCACCAGGGCGCGCACGCCGGCGGCCTCCGCCTCGTCGTAGGCCATGCCGAGGCCGTGCAGCGCCTGCTCGTCGAGCGCGTTGAGGCGCGACGGCGCGTTCAGCACGATGGTGGCGACGTCGTCGTGGATGCTCAGGTCGATCATCGGATGCTCCGCTTCACACGTCGTAGTCGACCACGACGCGGTCGCTCGTGGGGTGGGACTGGCAGGTGAGGACGTAGCCGCGTTCGAGCTCGTCCGGCTCCAGGGCGTAGTTCTCGGTCATGGTCACACTGCCCTCGATGACCCGCGCGCGGCACGTGCCGCAGACGCCGCCCGCACACGCGAACGGGGCGTCGGGGCGCACCCGGAGCGCGGCGTTCAGCACGGACTCGTGCGCGTCGACGGGGCTCTCGACGGTCGAGGAGACGCCGTCGAGGTTGACCTCGATGCGGAACGTCTTCTCGCCCTTGCGCACCTCGACAGGGCGCGCGGTGCGCAGCGGCTCGTCGCCGGTCGTGAACAGCTCGAAGCGGATGTGCTCGCGGGCCACCCCGACATCCGCGAGCACCTCGCGGCACAGGTCGACGAGAGACAGCGGGCCGCACAGGAACCACTCGTCCACATCGGTCGGATCGATGAGCACCCGCAGGATCGTCCGCAGCTTCTCCTCGTCGATGCGGCCGGAGAGCACCGGCGCCGTGCGCTGCTCGCGCGAGAGCACGTGGTGCAGCGTGAGCCGGGTGGGGTAGCGGTCCTTGAGGTCGGCCAGGTCCTCCAGGAACATCACGTCGAGCGTCGACCGGTTCGTGTAGAGGAGCGTGAAGCGCGAGGTCTCCGAGCGCGTCAGCACGGTGTGCGCGAGCGCCATGAGCGGCGTGATGCCGGAACCCGCGGCGATGCCGACGACATGGCGCTGGTCGAGGTCGTCGAGACCCGAGGTGAAGGTCCCCTGCGGGCTCATCACGTCGATGCGGAAACCCGGATGCAGCCCGGTCTGCGCCCAGGTCGAGAACAGCCCGCCCTCGTCGCGCTTGACGGCGACGCTGAGACGCGTGGGCTGCCCCGCGCCCCTGTGCTCCGGCGCGCGGCACAGCGAGTACGAGCGCCGCACCTCGACGCCGTCGAGGGTCGTCCTGAGCGCGACGTACTGGCCGGGCAGGTGGTCGTAGTCGTCGGCGAGCTCAGCGGGCACGGCGAACGTGACCTCGACCGCGTCCTCGGTGAGCGGACGCACGTCCTCCACCGTGAGCGTGTGAAAGCGAGCGCGCGTGCGCTCGCCGGAGGCGCCGCGCGAGGGGGCGGATGCCGGGGCGGTGTGAGCGGAGGCGAACAGCGACATCAGTGCACCTTGAAATGGTCGAAGGGCTCGAGGCACGCACGGCACTCGAAGAGCGCCTTGCAGGAGGTCGAGCCGAAGCGGGAGACTTCACGCGTGTCCAGCGACCCGCATCGCGGGCAGCGCACGCTGAGGGCGAGCCGGATGGGACCGGTCGACACGGCGGCGCGGCCGGAGGGCGGGGCGATGCCGTACTCCGTCAGCTTCTGCTTGCCGGCATCCGACATCCAGTCCGTGGTCCAGGCGGGGGAGAGCACGAGTCGCACGTCGACCTCCGCGTACCCCGCGGCGGTGAGAGCGAGGATCACGTCGTCGCGGATCGCGTCCATCGCGGGGCAGCCGCTGTAGGTGGGCGTGATGTCGACGCGCACGGCGTCTCCGTCGACCTCGACGGCACGCAGCACGCCGAGGTCCTCGATGGTGAGCACCGGCACCTCCGGGTCGGCGACGGATGCCGCGATCCGCCACGCATCGTGATCCCGGCCGTCGAGCGAGGGAGCCTGCGACCGGGCCTCGCTCGCGGTCACCATGTCGCCCCCGGGTGCCGGCGGGCGAGCACCTGCATCTCCGCGAGGAGGTGGCCGAGCGGGGTCACGTGGGCTCCGTGCCGACCGCCGGCCGACGATGCGGCGACGGCGGGCGTCGACAGCTCTGCCTCGGCGAAGACGGTGTCGATGACCCCGTCGACACCGGCACGCAGCGACGACGGACGCACCGCGGCGCCTCCGAGGCGGTCGATCAGGGGCTCGTCGCGGAACAGCTCCTCGACGTACGGCCAGACGTCGCCGAACGCGCGGACGATCCTGGTCCGCGACTCCTCCGTGCCGCCGGCCAGACGCAGCACCCACTGCACGGCGTGGTCGCGGTGGTAGTCGACCTCCTTGAGCGCCTTCTCGGCGATCGCGGCGAAGGTCTCGTCGGTGCTTCCGCGCAATGCGGAGTACAGCTCGAACATGTAGGTCGCGACGATGAACTGCCTCGCGATGGTCTGTGCGAAGTCGCCGTTCGGCTGCTCGACGATCCAGGCGCAGCGGAACTCCGGCTCGTCGCGGAAGTAGGCCAGGTCGTCTTCGCTGCGGCCGTCGAAGGATCCGGCGTAGCGCAGCAGCGAGCGGGCGTGGCCGAGCAGATCGAGGGCGATGTTGCCGAGGGCCACGTCCTCCTCCAGCTCGGGGGCGTTCGAGATCCAGGCGCCCAGCTGCTGCGAGAGGATCAGCGCGTCATCCCCGAGCCACAGGGCGTACTCGGCGATGTCGGCGGATGCCGCGATCGCCCCGGATCCGGCGAGCTCGTCGCTCAGCCGGAGCTCGTCGACGGAGACGTCGCCGTGGACGTCGCCGTGGATGTCGTCGCTCACAGGTGCGGCACCCCCTCGGATGCCGTGTAGTACACGGCGTGGCGGTAGTTCTTGCCGGCGGGGCTCTCGAAGTACGCGCCCTTCGCGTCTGGGTCGCTCGTCGTGATCGCGTCGGCGGGCACCGCCCAGATCGACACGCCCTCACCGCGCCGCGTGTAGAGGTCGCGGGCGTTGCGGATCGCCATGTCGGCATCCGGAGCATGCAGGGAGCCCACGTGCACGTGGCTGAGTCCGCGGTTCGCGCGCACGAAGATCTCCCAGAGAGGCCAGGTCTCGCGCTCGTCGGCGCCGGGGGTCGCCATCACGCCGCCATCCCTTCGGTCTTCAGTGCCTGCTTGCGGGCGTACTCGGCCGCGGCCTCACGCACCCAGGCGCCCTCCGCGTGCGCCGTGCGGCGGCGCTCCAGTCGCTCGGCGTTGCAGGGGCCGTTGCCTCGGAGCACCTCGAAGAACTCGTCCCAGTCGATCTCGCCGATGTCGTACTGCCCGGTCTCGTCGTTCCAGCGCAGATCGGGGTCGGGCAGGGTGATGCCGAGGATCTCGGCCTGCGGCACGAGCATCCCCACGAAGCGCTGGCGCAGCTCATCGTTGGAGAAGCGCTTGATCTTCCACTTCATGGACTGCGCGGAGTTGGGCGACTGGTCGTCGGGCGGCCCGAACATCGCCAGGCTCGGCCAGTACCAGCGGTTCACGGCATCCTGCGCCATCTGCCGCTGCTCCTCGGTGCCCTGCATGAGCGTCAGCAGGATCTCGAAGCCCTGCCGCTGGTGGAAGGACTCCTCCTTGCAGACGCGCACCATCGCGCGTCCGTACGGGCCGTAGGAGGCGCGGCACAGCGGCACCTGATTGCAGATCGCGGCACCGTCGACGAGCCAGCCGATCGCGCCCATGTCGGCCCAGGTCGGGGTGGGGTAGTTGAAGATCGAGGAGTACTTGGCCCTGCCGCTGATGAGCTGGTCCATCATCTCGTCGCGGGTGATGCCGAGGGTCTGTGCGGCGGAGTAGAGGTAGAGTCCGTGGCCGGCCTCGTCCTGCACCTTCGCCATGAGGATCGCCTTGCGCTTGAGGCTCGGCGCGCGGGTGATCCAGTTGCCCTCCGGCTGCATGCCGATGATCTCGGAATGCGCGTGCTGCGAGATCTGACGGATCAGCGTCTTGCGGTAGGCGTCGGGCATCCAGTCCCGGGGCTCGATGCGCTGCTCGTTCGCGATGAGCTCGTCGAACAGGCGCTCCTCGTCGGAGAGCTCCTCGTTCACGAGGGAGAGGTCTGCGGGGCTGGTCATCATCGACTCCTCAGGGTCCGGCCTTCTTTACTGACCGTTCGTTAGGTAATTCTGACACGGCGCGTCGTCACACGCAAGACAGAGCCCTCCGCCGTGCTCGGGCCGGCGCTCCAGAACTCCGGAGAAACCGGAGATGCGAGAGCTGCCTCTTCTGCGCAGTGCGTGAGCCGAGCGGTATCCGGATGGCCGGCGCCGCCCGATCTCCGGAGTCCCGGAGCGGGAGGGGAGGGTCAGTGCGAGCGGGAGATCAGTTCCAGAAGCGCCCGGCCGTACGCCTCCGCGGGATCCGGATGCTCGAACGCCAGCGTCTCACCGGCGATCTCGATCTCGACGAGGAAGGCGTCGCTGAGGCGGGTCAGGCGACGGAAGGTGCCGCGGAGGAGGTCGCGCAGCTGATCCTCTCGGGGCAGCCACACGGCGTCCGCGAGGGTCACGGCGTCGAGCGCCCACTCCGTCGTGCCGTTGAACGCGAGGTCGGTGCCGCTCGGGGTCTGACGCGCCTCGATCGTCATCTCGCTCACCGTGAAGATGTCGGCCTCCGCCTCGAGCTCCACCTCATCGGGCAGATCGAGCTGGAAGCGGTCTCCCTCGGCGGGGTGCCACACCAGCCCGGCCTCGCGCAGGGCGACGGCGAGCTCACGGGCGATCATGGGTCAACGGTAGAGCATCGACATCCGCGCGTCGCCGACGATGTCCGCGACGTGAGGCAGAGTGGGGACATGACCTCTCCGCTCTCCGGCGACACCCGCACCGCCGCACTCTCCGCACTGCGCGAACTGGTCGGGAGGGCGGATGCCGAGTTCCACAACGGGCAGTACGAGGCCATCGAGGCCCTGGTCGAACGCCGTCGTCGCGCGCTCGTCGTGCAGCGGACGGGGTGGGGCAAATCGGCGGTGTACTTCGTGGCGACCCTGCTGCTGCGCAGGCAGGGCGCGGGGCCGACCGTGCTCGTCTCACCGCTGCTGGCGCTCATGCGCGACCAGATCGCGGCCGCCGAGCGTGCGGGCGTGCGCGCGGTCGCGATCAACTCCACGAACGCGCACGAGTGGTCCGATGTGCTCGCGCAGCTCGACCGCGACGAGGTCGACGTGTTGCTGGTGTCGCCGGAGCGGCTGAACAACCCGTCCTTCCGTGAGGAGCGGCTGCCCGCGCTTGTGCGCCGCATCGGCATGCTCGTGGTCGATGAGGCGCATTGCATCAGCGACTGGGGTCATGACTTCCGCCCCGACTACCGGCGCCTGCGCGACCTCATCGCGCAGATGCCCGCCGACGTGCCGGTGCTCGCGACGACGGCGACGGCGAACAGCCGCGTCGTCGCCGATGTGGCCGAGCAGCTCGGCACCGGCGAATCGGATGCCGAGGTGCTGACCATCCGCGGCGCCCTCGCACGCACGTCGCTGCGGCTGGGCGTGCTGCGGCTGCCCGATTCGGCCAGTCGTCTCGCCTGGCTGCTCAGCCACCTCGACGATCTGCCCGGCTCCGGCATCATCTACACGCTCACCGTCGCGGCGGCCGTCGACACCGCTCGGCTGCTGCGCGAGCGCGGTCACGAGGTGCGCGCCTACACGGGGCAGACCGACGCCGACGAGCGCGAGGAGTCGGAGGGCATGCTCAAGCGCAACGAGGTCAAGGCGCTCGTCGCCACGAGCGCCCTCGGGATGGGCTTCGACAAGCCCGACCTCGGCTTCGTGCTGCACCTCGGAGCCCCGTCCTCTCCCGTGGCGTACTACCAACAGGTCGGTCGCGCCGGCCGTGCGAGCGAGAGCGCCGACGTGCTGCTGCTGCCCGGCGTCGAGGACCGCGACATCTGGCACTACTTCGCCACCGCGTCGATGCCCGACCGGGAGCGTGCCGAACGGGTGATCGCCGCCCTCGGCGACACCCCGGTCTCGACCCCGGTGCTCGAGGCGATGGTCGACATCCGGCGCACACCTCTGGAGCTCCTGCTCAAGGTGCTCGACGTCGACGGCGCGGTGCGGCGGGTGCAGGGCGGATGGGTGGCCACGGGCGAGCCGTGGATCTACGACGCCGAACGATACGAGCGGATCGCGGCGGAGCGCCTCGCCGAGCAGCGCAGCATGCTCGACTACGAGACGACGGCAGGCTGCCGCATGGAGTTCCTCCAGCGCGCTCTCGACGATGACACCGCGGTCCCGTGCGGACGCTGCGACAACTGCGCCGGCGCGTGGTTCCCTCGCGACATCGAGGAGCGGGCGACGGCCGCGGCATCCGAGTCCCTCGATCGGGTCGGCGTGCCGATCGAGCCACGACGAGCCTGGCCGACCGGCGCCGACGGGCTGGGTGTTCCCGTGAAGGGGCGCATCGCACCGGCCGAGCAGGCGGCCGAGGGGCGTGCGCTGGCGCGGCTCACCGATCTCGGCTGGGGAGGAGCGCTGCGAGACCTGTTCGGCGCGGGGGCCGCGGATGCCGTGGTCCCGCCGCAGCTCCTCGCCGGGTGCGTGCGCGTGCTCGCCGGGTGGGGATGGGAGCAGCGGCCGGTCGCCGTCGTCGCGATGCCGTCGCGCTCCCGCCCGCAGCTGGTGGACTCCCTCGCCCGCGGCATCGCGGAGATCGGCCGGCTGCCGTACCTCGGCGAGCTGGGGCTGGTCGGCGGAGGACCGACCGGTCAGCCCGGCGGCAACAGCGCCTTCCGCATCGCTGGGCTCTGGGAGCGGTTCAGCGCCGAGGGACTCGACGTGCCGGATGGGCCGGTGCTGCTCGTCGACGATCAGGCCGACAGCCGCTGGACCCTCACGATCGCCGCCCGCGCTCTCCGCCAGGCCGGTGCCGCCGAGGTGCTGCCCTTCGTGCTGGCCCTGCGGGGCTGATCGGCAGCGCGGGGCGGATACGCAGGAGACCTCAGCGCAGGTCGTACACGCGCTTGTACTTGCCCTCGCTGCGGGGCAGCGTGCCAGGTTCCTCGACCTGCACCTCGACGCTCGTTCCGATGTGCATCTTGATGCGGTGCCTGAGCACGGCGGCTGCGCCCTCGCACTCCTCGGCGCTCAGCGAGGGATGCCGCTCGATCCGGACGGTCAGGGAGTCCATTCGCCCGGCACGGTGCAGCTCGAGGATGAAGTGCGGCGTCAGGGTCTCGATGCCGAGCACGATCTCCTCGATCTGGGTGGGGAACAGGTTCACACCGCGCAGGATGATCATGTCGTCGTTGCGGCCCGTGATTTTCTCGATCCGACGCACCGCAGGGTAGGTCGTGCCGGGCAGCAGTCTCGTGAGGTCGCGCGTGCGGTAGCGGATCACCGGGAACGCCTCTTTGGTGAGCGACGTGAACACGAGTTCTCCGAGCTCGCCATCCGGCACGGTGGCTCCCGTGTCGCCGTCGATGGTCTCCGGCAGGAAGTGGTCCTCCCAGATGTGCGGACCGTCTTTCGTGAGCACGCTCTCGCTCGCGACGCCGGGGCCCATGACCTCGCTGAGGCCGTAGATGTCCACGGCGTCGATGTTCAGGCGCCGCTCGATCTCCCGGCGCATCTCGTTCGTCCACGGCTCCGCCCCCAGCACGGCGACCTTCAGCGAGGTCGCGGCGGGGTCGAGGCCGGCGGCTTCCAGAGCATCCGCGATCGTGAGCAGGTAGCTCGGCGTGCACAGGATCGCATCGGGTTCGAAGTCGGTGATCAGCTGCACCTGCCGCGCGGTCTGGCCTCCGGAGATCGGGATGACCGTGGCGCCGAGCCGTTCGATGCCGGCGTGCGCGCCGAGGCCGCCGGTGAACAGCCCGTAGCCGTAGGCGTTGTGCACCTTCATGCCCGCGCGGATGCCCGCGGCGTGCAGTGACCGCGCGACCAGGTCGCTCCAGCGCTCCAGGTCACCCTCCGTGTAGCCCACGACGGTCGGTCTGCCGGTGGTGCCCGACGAGGCGTGGATGCGGCGCACATCGGCCATCGGCACGGCGAACATGCCGAACGGGTAGGTCTCGCGCAGATCGGCCTTGGTCGTGAACGGGAGCCTCTGGACATCGGCGAGCTCCCGGATGTCGTCGGGATGAACACCGTGCTCGTCGAACTTACGCCGGTACAGCGGCACGTTGTCGTACGCGTGGCGCACGGTCCACTGCAGGCGGCGCAGCTGCAGCTCGGCGAGCGCATCGCGCGAGTGCAGCTCGGTCTCGGTCCCGATCTCGGGAAGCACTGAGGTCATGGTCGACTCCTTCGTCGCAGGGGCGGCATCTTCATTTTCAGCGGGTGTCGGTCGGGCGTGATCTGCCGTACACGTACGCCGCTGTGCCGCGGATGCATGAACGGGTGCGGCCCCTGTCGCGGGCGGCGGCCGGCTCGTAGGCTCGCCGCAATCGGACGGAGCCGTCCGCGGAGAAGGAGGATGCTGTGACCACGACGACGACGCTCCTGGAGGAGATCAGCGCGCCCGAGGGGATCGGTCGGCCGATCCCCGACGCCGCGACCCGCGAGGTGATCGCGCACGCGCCGGTGCACACCACGGAGGACCTGGACAGGGCCATTGCCGACGCTCGGGCGGCGCAGCCGGGCTGGGCCGCTCTCGGTCACGCCGAGCGGAGCCGCATCCTGCACGCGATCGCCGACGAGATCGAGGCGAACGCGGAGGAGCTCGCGGTGCTGCTCTCGCGCGAGCAGGGCAAGCCGCTCAACGGCCCGAACGCGCGCTTCGAGGTCGGCGCGTGCGCGCTCTGGACCCGCGCCGCCGCCGACACCCCGATCGAGCCCGAGGTCGTCTTCGAGGCCGGCGAGTCGAGGGCCGAGGTGCACTACGAGCCGCTCGGCGTCGTCGGCGCGATCGGCCCGTGGAACTGGCCCATGATGATCTCTGTGTGGCAGATAGCGCCCTCGCTGCGCATGGGCAACACCGTGGTCGTGAAGCCGAGCGAGTACACGCCGCTCTCGGTGCTCGCGCTCGCCGCCGTGTTCAACCGGCACCTGCCCGAGGGCGTGCTGACCGTGGTCTCGGGCGACCGCGAGGTGGGCGCGTCGATCGCGGCGCACCCTGGGCTGGACAAGATCATGTTCACCGGATCGACGGAGACGGGGCGCCGCATCGTGGAGGCCTCGGCGCACAACCTCGCGCGGCTCACGCTCGAGCTGGGCGGGAACGATCCGGGCATCATCCTGCCGGGCACCGACATCGCCGCCATCGCCGAGAACCTGTTCTGGGGCATCTTCCTCAACACGGGTCAGACCTGCGCGGCCCTCAAGCGGCTGTACGTGCACGACTCGCAATACGAGCAGGTCGTGGAGACGCTCGCGAACCTCGCCGCGGCGATGCCGAGCGGCAACGGGCTCGACGAGGCGAACGTGCTCGGCCCCCTGCAGAACGAGAAGCAGTTCGACATCGTGCGCCGGCTCGTGGATGACGCGAGGGCGCGCGGCGCCCGCATCGTGACGGGCGGAGCAGCCGCGCCCGAGCACGGACCGCTGTTCTACCGGACGACCGTCGTCGCCGACATCGACGACGGCGCCCCGCTGGTCGACGAGGAGCAGTTCGGTCCCGTGATCCCGGTGATCCGCTACTCCGAGGTCGATGATGCGGTGCGCAGGGCGAATGCGTCGTCGCAGGGCCTGGGTGCGTCGGTGTGGTCGTCGGATGCGGATGCCGCGACCGAGGTCGCCCGTCGGGTGCAGGCCGGGACGGTGTGGATCAACCAGCACGGTGCGATCAACCCGAATGTGCCGTTCGGCGGCATCAAGGCCAGCGGCTACGGGCAGGAGTTCGGCGTCGCCGGTCTCAAGGCCGTCGCCGCTCCCCAGGTGATCCAGCGCTGAGCCTCTGGAACGCGCGGATGGGCCGGGGTCGTGACGACCCCGGCCCTTCTCTGCGTCAGAGGCGCGCATGGCGGCGGCATCCGTGACGGCCCGCGCCTCAGCGCGATGCCGGCCGGTTCGTGGTGATCGAGCGTCCGCGGAACTCGGCGACGGCGTCGCCGATCTCGTCGGTGACCGTGACGTCGTACAGCCCGGTGCGGCCGCTGACCACGCGTCGCACGGCGGTCGCCGTGAGGGTCTGCCCCGCCCGCGTCGACTTCAGGAAGGTGATGTCGGCTCCTGCGGCCACGGTCACCCGCTCGTCCTCGTTGCACGCGATCGCGAACGCCGTGTCCGCCAGGGCGAACACGAGTCCTCCGTGGGTGATCGCGAAGCCGTTCAGCATGTCCTCCCGCACGGGCATCGACACGATCGCGTGCCCCGGCTCGTCGAGTTCGACGACCATCCCGAGCATCGCCGAGGCGCTGTCACGCTGCATCATCGGCCTCATGACTTGCTCACCAGCGTCAGCACGTCGTAGGTGGCGACGGTCTCGTCCTCCTGATTGCGGATGACGGCATCCCACCGCACCTCGCCGTACTCGTCGGTCTCGCGCGGCGTGATCTGCTTGGCGGTGAGCTCGACGCGGATCTCGTCTCCGGGCGAGACCGGAGTGAGGAAGCGCAGGTTCTCGAGTCCGTAGTTCGCGAGCACCGGTCCGGGCTCCGGGTCGACGAACAGCCCGGCCGCCCACGAGACCAGCAGGTAGCCGTGCGCAACGCGCCCGGGGAAGAACGGGTTGGCCGCGGCGGCCTCCTCGTCCATGTGCGCGTAGAACGTGTCCCCGGTGAAGTGCGCGAAGGTCTCGATGTCGTCGAGGGTCACCTCGCGCGAGGCGGACACGATCTGGTCGCCGATCCGCAGCTCCGCCAGCGACTTGCGGAACGGATGCCGCCCGCCGCTGTGCGCCGCGGCCCCCGCGTGCCACACGCCGGTCAGCGCCGTCAGCATCTCGGGGGAGCCCTGCACGGCCGTGCGCTGCATGTGGTGCAGCACCGCGCGGATGCCGCCGAGCTCCTCGCCACCGCCGGCCCGGCCGGGACCGCCGTGCACGAGGTTCGGCAGCGGGGAGCCGTGGCCGGTGGAGGACCGGGCGTCGTCGCGGTCGAGCAGCAGCATGCGTCCGTTGAAGGGCGCGATGCGCGTGGCGAGCTCGACGGCCTGTGCGGGGTCGTGCGTCGCGATGCTGGTGACGAGCGAGCCGCCGCCGCGGGCGACGAGCGCCGCGGCCTCGGCGGTGGTGTCGTACGTGAGCAGCGAGGAGACGGGGCCGAACGCCTCGACGGAGTGCACGGCATCCGACTGCGCGTCGTCGAACCGGAGAAGAACGGGGGAGACGAAGGCGCCGTCGGACGCGGGGCCGGTCGTGCCGTCGGCGAGGCGCACCTCGGGGGCGTCGGTGGATCCGACGACGAGCCGGCCGCCGGCGTCCTGAAGAACCTTCACCTGGCGCCGCACCTCGTCGCGCTGAGCTGTCGAGGCGAGCGGACCCATGGTCACGCCCTCCGCGCGGGGGTCACCCAGCACGGTCTTCTCGGTGATGCGCGCCTGCACGGCGGCGATCACGGCGTCCGCGGATGCGGCGGGCACGATCGCCCTGCGGATCGCGGTGCACTTCTGTCCGGCCTTGGTCGTCATCTCCGTCACGAGCTGGCGGACGTAGGCGTCGAACTCGGGGGTGCCCTCCACCGCGTCGGTGCCGAGCACGGAGGCGTTGATCGAGTCGGTCTCGGCGGTGAACCGCACGCCGCCCGTCTGCACGGCCGGGTGCGCCTTCAGGCTCTCCGCGGTGGAGGCGCTGCCGGTGAAGCCGACGAGGTCGCCGAGCCGCAGGTTCTCGAACAGCTCGGGCACGCTGCCGCTCACCAGTTGCAGCGATCCCTCGGGCAGCAGCCCCGACTCGACGAGGATCCGCACCATCGCCTCGGCCAGGTAGCCGGTCGGCGTCGCGGGCTTGACGAGCGTCGGCATGCCCGCGAGGAACGCG
Organism: Microbacterium sp. NPDC057944; assembly: GCF_042887445.1. Classification (NCBI taxonomy): domain Bacteria; kingdom Bacillati; phylum Actinomycetota; class Actinomycetes; order Micrococcales; family Microbacteriaceae; genus Microbacterium; species Microbacterium sp. NPDC057944. The sequence continues at coordinate 1,318,999 of NZ_JBHVPJ010000002.1, read as the reverse complement.
GGGGCGAACTTCTCCAGAGAACCCCACACCGGGAAGTTGAAGGCGTTGATCTGCACCGCCACACCGGGGAGGGTCGTGTAGACGTGGCGGCCGAGGAAGGATCCGTCCTTGGAGAGCGGCTCCACGGGCCCGTCGACGTGCACGGTGCCGTTCGGCAGCTCGCGCCGGCCCTTGCCCGAGTAGGAGAAGAGCACGCCGATCCCGCCGTCGATGTCCACCCAGGAGTCGACCTTCGTGGCGCCCGTGCGCGAGGACAGCGCGTACAGCTCGTCCTTGCGCGCGGTGAGGGCGAGCGCGAACTGCTTGAGCAGCACCGCCCGCTGGTGGAAGGTGAGCGCGGCGAGGCTCCGCTGCCCGGTCGTCCGGGCGAACTCGAGGGCGGCGGCCAGGTCGAGGCCCTCGGTCGACACCCGGGTGATCAGCTCGCCGGTGGAGGCGTCGCGGACGTCCGTCGCCCGGTCGGGGGAGGAGGGCGTCCACCACTCGCCGTTGACGTAGCTCGACAGGTACTCGGTCATCTCTCCTCGTTCCATTCGTAGAATCCGTGGCCGGTCTTGCGGCCCAACCGCCCCTCGGCGACCATGCGCCGCAGCAGCTCCGGCGGGGCGAAGCGCTCGCCGAAGGCGCGCTCCAGCTCCTCCGCGATCCCGAGGCGGACATCGAGGCCCACGATGTCCGTGGTGCGCAGCGGGCCGGTGGGATGCCGATACCCGAGGGTCATCGCGGCGTCGATGTCGGCGGCCGATGCGACGCCCTCCTCCAGCATCCGGATGGCCTCCAGGCCGAGCATCACGCCCAGGCGGGAGGAGGCGAAGCCGGGGGAGTCGCGCACGACGATCGGCGTCTTGCCGAGGGCTGCGACCCAGTCGCGGGCGCTCTCGGTGACATCGGGCGCGGTCGCCGTGCCGTGCACGATCTCGACCAGCGCCGAGGCGGGGACGGGATTGAAGAAGTGCAGGCCCAGGAAGCGCTCCGGGCGCAGCCGCGTGGCGGCGAGGTCGTCGATCGAGATGGACGACGTGTTGCTCGCCAGCGTCGCGTGCGTGGGCATGGCTGCCTCCGCGCGGGCGAGCGACTGCTCCTTGAGGTCGCGGTCTTCCGGCACCGCCTCGATCACGAGGTCGCATTCGCCGAAGGCCGAGATGTCCGAGCCGGTCGTGAGGTGCGAGCGCAGCGCGGTCCCGTCGAGGGAGGCATCGCGTTCGGCCGAGCGGCGGATGCTGTCGTCGATGCGGTCGGCCGCGGCATCCGCGCTGGCGTCGTCGCGCTCGACCACGGTCACGCGCGACCCCGCCAGCAGGAACGCGTGCGCGATGCCGGCGCCCATGCGTCCGCCGCCCAGGACGCCGACGCGTGCCGGCGGGCGTGTCGTCTCTGCGTTTCGACTCGCCTGCGGCTCGCTCAACGACCGGGGGGCGTGCGCGGGAGCGGGCTCGCTCGACGGCCGGGGGTCGCTCATCGCTTCTTCCTCGCTTCGTCTCGCTGCGCTCGCTCAGTGCGGCGCTCCAGGAACGCGGTCATCCTGCGATGCTTCTCGGGGGACTCGAAGAGCTCGGCCTGCAGCTCGAGCTCGATGGCCGGATGCTGGGCCCTCGGCGTGCGTAGGGCGCGCTTGGTGTGCCGCGTCGCGAGGGGGTCGTTCGCGGCGATCCGGTCTGCGATCGCGTGGGCGGCGGGCAGGAGGTCGTCCGCGGCGTGCACAGCGGAGATCAGCCCCCAGGCCAGCGCCTCCTCGGCATCCAGCGCCCGACCGGTGAGGAGGAGGTCGCTCGCTCTCGCCTCCCCGACGATCTCGGGCAGCCGCCAGGTGGCGCCCGCCGCGGCGATGATGCCGAGCCCGGTCTCGGGGTTGCCGATCTTCAGGGCAGGGGTGGCGATGCGGATGTCCGCCGCGTAGGCGAGCTCGGCGCCACCGCCGAGCGCATAGCCGTCGATCGCCGCGATCACGGGCATCGGGAGTTCGCGGATGCGGATGAACGCGGTCGCGTTGATGCCCTTCCGCGCGTCCTCGGCCGTGCGCTCCCGCAGCTGGGCGATGTCGGCCCCCGCCGCGAAGGTTCCTCCGGAGCCGGTGAGGATCAGCGTGCGCGGCGCGGCTTCGAGCCCTGCGCACAGCTCGTGCAGGGCATCGATCGTCTCCTGATCGATCGCGTTCCGCTTCTCCGGACGGTCCAGGGTCGCGATCACGCGGTCGGCGCGCTCCTCGATGCGCAGCGTCATGACACGAGCTCCACGATCATCGCCGTGCCCTGGCCGACACCGACGCACATCGTGGCGAGGCCGTATCGTGCGCCCTCGCGCTCCATGCGTCCGAGCAGCGTGACGATCAGTCGCGATCCGCTGGAGCCGAGCGGGTGGCCGAGGGCGATCGCACCGCCATCGGCGTTCACGATCGCGGGGTCGAGTCCGAGGCGGCGGATACAGGCCAGCGACTGCGAGGCGAACGCCTCGTTAAGCTCGACTGCGCCGATGTCCGCGATGCTCAGCCCGGCCTTGCGCAGCGCCTTCTCGGTCGCCGGTACCGGGCCGAGGCCCATGATCTCGGGTGCGAGGGCAGCCGTGGCCGAGGCGACGATGCGCGCGCGGGGGCGCAGCCCGTGCGCGGCGACGGCCTGCGCACTCGCGACGAGGATCGCCGAGGCCCCGTCGTTGAGGGAGCTAGAGTTGCCGGCCGTGACGACCGCGCCGCCGGCGACGACGGGACGGAGCCCCGCGAGGACGTCGAGCGAGGTGTCGCGGCGGGGACCCTCGTCGGCGTCGACGAGTCCGCGGGCCGTCTCGACCCCCACGATCTCGGGGACGAAGCGCCCCGCGTCGATCGCGGCGAGAGCGCGCTGATGGCTCAGGAGCGCGAACGCGTCGGCATCCGCCCTCGAGATCCCGTCGACGCGCGCCACCTCCTCTGCGGTCTCCGGCATCGAGAAGGTCGCCTTGTCGCGTGCGCTCAGCCGCGGGTTCGCGAATCGCCAGCCGATCGACGTGTCGAAGGCGGCGCCCGGCTTGCCCCATGCCCGCTCCGGCTTCGCCTGCACCCAGGGCGCCCGGGTCATGGATTCGACGCCGCCGGCGACGATGAGGTCGGCGTCGTCCGCGCGCACGGCGTTCGCCGCGAGGGCGATGGCCGACATCCCCGACGCGCACAGCCGGTTCACGGTCAGCCCGGGGACCGAATCGGGAAGGCCGGCGAGCAGCACGGCCATGCGGGCCACGTTGCGGTTGTCCTCGCCCGCCTGGTTCGCCGCGCCCAGGATCACCTCGTCGATCGCGTCGACCGGCGCCGTCGACCTGCTCACCGCTTCGCCGACGACGAGGGCGGCGAGGTCGTCCGGGCGGACGCTGGAGAGCGCGCCGCCGTAGCGGCCGACCGGGGTGCGCGCACCGCCGACGAGGTAGGCCTCGGACATCGTCATCCTCCTGTCTGCCGCCACTGGCAGATAATTTCAGACCGATCGGTCAGGAATACATTCTCAGATGAACCGGCGGTTGGCAACTCCGAGATGACAGACTGGTCGCATGCCCCGCACCGATCCCGCAGATCCGACGCCGAAGCGGGGCAGGCCGGGCTACGACCGCGAGCAGGTGCTCGCCGTCGCGGTGAAGGTGTTCAACGACCACGGCTACGACGCGACCAGCGTCGCCGACCTCACCGCCGCGCTCGGGCTGACGAAGTCGGCGCTCTACCACCACTTCGACTCCAAGTCCGCGATCCTCGAGCTCGCGCTGAACGACGCGCTCGACGGACTGGAGCAGGTCGTGGACGACGCCGTGGCGCAGCATCCGCTCGCCGCCGACCGTCTGCGCTCGATCGTCCGAGGAGCCGTTCGCGTGCTCACCGAGAAGCTCCCCTCCGTGACCCTGCTGCTGCGGGTGCGGGGCAACAGCGAGGTCGAGACGACGGCGCTGCGGCGTCGGCGCGACTTCGACCAGCGGGTCACGGCGATCGTCGCCGAGGCGCAGCGCGAGGGGCTGATCCGCGATGACGTCGATGCGGCGGTCGCGACCAGGCTCATCTTCGGCATGATCAACTCGGTCGTCGAGTGGTACCGGCCCGGGGGGCCTGTCGACCCCGACGAGCTCGGCGAGGACATCCTGCGCGTGAGTCTGGACGGGCTCCAGTCGCGCTGACCTCGGGTCGACCTCGCGCGGCGCGCGCCGACGAACTGCGCGTATGCTGTCCGTCACGCGACGAGGCGAGGAGTGACGGATGGGCGATCGCGAACGCGAGGAGAACCCGGGCAGGGTCGTGCTCGACTGCGGCGACGTAGCCTCCGCCGAGCGCTTCGACATGTGGACGGATGCCGTGAATCGCAGTTTCGTGCCCCTCCGGGCCTGGTCTGCGGATCCCGCGACCAGGGCGGGCTTCGCGGGCAAGCTCGTGGCGCAGGAGCTCGGGCCGTTGTCGGTGAGCAGCGTGTCAGGATCGCCCGTTCGCGTGAGCCGCACCAGGAGCGAGATCGCCCGTGACGACCCCGGCCACATCAAGCTCGGCGTGCAGCTGCAGGGCCGGAGCGTGATCAGCCAGGACGGGCGCGATGCCATCCTGCTGCCGGGGGACTTCGCCGTCTACGACACGACGCGCCCCTACTCCGTCGACTTCGACGACTCGTTCCGCATGCTGGTCGTGATGTTCCCGCTCGAGACTCTTCGCATCGATCGGGCGCGCCTGAGAGCGCTGACGGCCTCGCGGTTCTCCGGCCACGAGGGCGTGAGCGCGATCGCCTCCTCGCTGCTGCGCGCGTTCGACAGCGCCCTCGAAGACGGCACGCTCCGCAACCGGATGCCGCTGTCCGACGCCGTGCTCGACATGCTGACCGCTGCCCTCGGGGAACGACTGGAGCTCGTGCTGGACAGCGGAGGGGATGCCGACCGGAGGGCGCTCCTGACCAGGATCGAGATGTACATCGCCGCGCATCTCGGTGATGCCGAGTTGACGGTCGCCCAGATCGCCGCCGCCCACCACGTCTCGGTGCGGTATCTGCAGAAGCTGTTCGAGGGCAGGAACGACACCGTGAGCTCGTGGATCCGGCATCGCCGCCTCGACGCCACCCGCAGAGACCTGAGCAATCCGAGCCAGGTCGGGCAGCAGATCGCGTCGATCGGCGCGCGATGGGGCTTCACCGACGCCACGGCCTTCTCCCGGGCGTTCCGCACGCGGTTCGGCGTCACGCCGAGCGAGTACCGCGCCGAGGCCCTGCAGCACTGACTCCGGCGATCGTGCGCGTCCGGCCAGGCGTGCCGCGGGCACAGCTTCGGATCGGAGGCCTGGACGCGCCGACGGTGCGGCCGAACCAGCGGCGTGTCGCGTACGGCATCCGAAGCTGTGCCCGGCCGGGGACCGAGGCTGTGCTCGGGTCAGGATCCGAAGCTGTGCCCGGCCTGGCGACGAGTACCGCGCCGAGGCGCTGCAGCACTGACTCCGGCGATCGTGCGCGTCCGGCACATCGGTGTTCGTCGGTGGCCGGTCGTATCCGCCGCATCCGGGCGATTCTGATCTGACAGCGGGCGAAGACCGCCCGGCGTTCAGAGAGGAACGAGCGATGACCGAGCTCACAGAAGTCGCCGACTACATCGTGGTCGGAGCGGGATCGGCGGGCAGCGCCATCGCGCGCCGCCTGGTCGACGCGGGGCGCACCGTCCACGTGCTGGAGGCGGGGCCGGTGGACAGCGACCCGAACATCCACTCGCCGCAGGGCTGGCCGGGCCTGCTGATGTCGCCCAGCGACTGGGCGGTCATGACCACTCCGCAGGAGCATCTGGGCGGGCGGGTCCTCTACTGGCCGCGCGGCAGGACGCTCGGCGGCTCCAGCTCGCTGAACGGCATGATCTACATGCGCGGCGACCGCAGCGACTACGACGGCTGGGCTGCGCAGGGCGCGACCGGCTGGTCGTGGGACGAGGTCTTCCCCTTCTTCACCGCGTCCGAGGATCACGCCGACGGCGCCGACGAGTTCCACGGCGCAGGCGGACCGCTGCACGTCGAACGGGTACCCGTGGACAAGCGGCACCCCCTGGCATCGGCGTTCGTGGATGCGGCGGTGGCCGAAGGCATCCCTGCGACCGACGACTTCAACCGCGAGACGCTCGACGGCGCGGGCTTCAACCACACGACGACGAAGGACGGCAGACGCGCGTCGGCCTGGCAGTCGTTCGTCGCCCCCATCCTCGGCGACGCACGGCTCGCCGTGACCACGGATGCGCTCGTCGACCGGGTCGTGATCGAAGACGGCAGGGCCGTCGGCGTCGAGTACTCGGTCGACGGCGTGACGCGAGTGGCGCGCGCGACCCGCGAGGTCGTGCTGTCCGGCGGGGCGATCGGCTCACCCGCGGTGCTGCTGCGCTCGGGCGTGGGCCCGAAGGATGACCTCGGCGCCTTCGGCATCGATGTCGTGGCCGATCTGCCCGGTGTCGGCGAGAACCTGCATGACCACCTTCTGGTGAGCGTGCTGTACGAGGCGAAGGACCCGGTCGCCCCGCCGCAGTGGAACATCCTGGAGAGCCAGTTCTACGCCCGTTCCTCCGTCGCGGCCGACGATGCGGCCCCCGATCTGCAGCCGCTGTTCATCCACGTGCCGTATCCGACCGACGGCGGAGCCGTGCCGGAGCAGGGGTACACGATCGTCGCGGGCATCGTGCGCCCGTACTCGCGCGGCACGCTGCGCCTGGCATCTGTGGCGGCATCCGATGCTCCCCTCGTCGACCCGAACGTCTTCGCCGACGACCGTGATCTGGAGGCGATGGTGGACGCGATCGAGCTCGTGCGCCGGGTCGGCGCCCAGGACGCGTTCGCACCGTTCCGCGCAGCGGAGTTCGCCCCCGGCGACGACGTGACCACCCGTGATCAGCTGCGCGACTTCGCCCGCCGCACGGTCGGCACCTATCACCACCAGGCAGGCACCTGCCGGATGGGGAGCGACGAGCTCGCTGTCGTCGACCCGCAGCTGCGGGTTCGCGGAGTGGCGGGACTCCGCGTGGCCGATGCCTCGGTCATGCCCTTCGTGCCGAGCGCCAACACCAACGCGCCCTCGATCATGATCGGTGAGCGGGCGGCGGGCTTCCTGCTCGCGGAGTAGTCACGCGAGAACCCGAGCCCGCGGGACACGTCGAGTGCCCGGGTGGATGCGCCGCGCGCGTCCACCCGGGCATGGCGTGTGGGCGGCCATCTCGACGCCTCGTGCGGGGTGGTGGGCGATCGCCTCCTCGGAGGAGTGCGCGTCGAGGCCCGGACTGTTCAGTCCTCGGCCGGCGCGACTCGCGGGGGCCACGTGGTCGAGCCGAGTTCGCGGGAGATGTTGCGGGCCGTCTCCCGCAGGGCCGCGAGCACCGCGTCGGATGCCGGGGCCTGCGCGGTCGGCATCACGACCGCGAGCGCCGCGACGATGTCGCCCCGCGCATCGGCCACGGGCGCTGCGATCGACGTCTCGCCGAGCACGGCCTCGTCGGTCTCCGAGGCGCTTCCCCGTTCGACGATCGCCGGCAGCTCGAGCGTGAGCCTCGCGACGTCGGTCACCGTGTCGCCGGTCAGACTGCGCAGCGGCTGCGCGAACACGTCGCGCTGGAACCCCTGATCGTAGGCGAGCAGCACCTTGCCCATCGCGGACGCATGCGCCGGGATCGCCACCCCGGTCTCGAGCATCTGCTGGCTGTCGTCCGGGCGCAGGTTGTGGTGGATCACCAGCACGTCGGTGAAGTGCGGAGCGCCGAGCCGCACGGACAGGCTGGTGCGGCGGGCGAGATCCTGCGTCCAGCGCATCGCGCGGGCACGGACGTCGAGGGTGTCGAGGTAGACGTTGCTCAGCCGCAGCAGCGTGGGGCCGAGCATGTAGCGCTGCCCGCCGCGCTCCTTGGCGACGAGGCCGTGCTCCCTGAGCGACTTGACGATGCCGTGCACGGTCGACGGGGGGAGGTCCAGCGCGAGGGCGAGGTCGGTGATGCCCAGATGCCGGGCGCCCTGCAGCAGCTCAAGCACCTTCGCGGCGCGGTCGATGGCCTGGATCATGCGGCCCTCCCTCTCAGACGATTCTTCCTCGAATCGGCGACTCGACGGGGTCTTGACATCCCGTCCGACTCCGAGCATATTCGACATTAACGAATTCCTTTCGGATTTCGACGACTTTCAGCCAGGCAGTGATCAAGGGAGATCGGACGATGAAGAAGCTCATCAACAACCCTGCGGACGTGCTCATCGAGTCGCTCAGGGGAGTCGCCGCGGCGCACCCCGAGCTGTCGGTGGACCTCGACACCAGCGTCATCACGCGCGCGACGCCCAAGGCGCAGGGCAAGGTCGCCGTGGTGTCCGGTGGAGGCTCAGGACACGAGCCGCTGCACGGCGGATTCGTCGGCATCGGGATGCTCGACGCCGCCGTGGCCGGTGAGGTCTTCACCTCGCCGACCCCCGACCGGGTGCAGGCCGCGACGAAGGCCGTCGACCGCGGCGCCGGGGTGCTGCACATCGTCAAGAACTACACCGGAGACGTGCTGAACTTCGAGATGGCCGCCGAGCTCGCCGAGATGGAGGGCATCGAGGTCGGCACGGTCGTCGTCGACGACGACGTCGCCGTGCAGGACTCGCTGTACACCGCCGGTCGACGCGGTGTCGGACTCACCGTGCTGCTCGAGAAGATCGTCGGCGCCGCCGCGGAGGAGGGGCAGGACCTCGCCTCCGTCGTCGCACTCGCCCAGCGCGTCAACGCCCAGGGCCGGTCGATGGGCATGGCGCTCACCAGCTGCACGGTGCCGGCCGCCGGCAAGCCGACCTTCGACCTCCCCGAGGACCAGATGGAGATCGGCATCGGCATCCACGGCGAGCCCGGTCGCCACCGCGAGCCCCTCGCCCCGGCATCCGACATCGCCCGGCAGCTGGTGGAGCCGATCCTCGCCGACCTCGATTTCACTGGACCCGTGATCGTGATGCTCAACGGCATGGGCGCCACCCCGCAGATCGAGCTGTACCTGATGTACGCCGAGGTGGCTGCGCTGCTGGAGAAGGCCGGCGTGCAGATCGTGCGCAACCTCGTCGGCAACTACATCACCTCGCTCGACATGGCCGGATGCTCGGTCACCGTGCTCACGGCCGACGACGAGATCTTGCGGCTGTGGGATGCGCCGGTCGTCACCCCCGGTCTGCGGTGGGGCGCCTGATGGGGAACGTGGGAGTCGCGGCGCTGCAGGACTGGATCGCGCGGTTCAGCGCGGCCGTCGCCGAGAAGAAGGACTGGCTCACCGAGCTCGACTCGGCCATCGGCGACGCCGACCACGGCGCGAACATGTCGCGGGGCATGGGCGCCGTCGTCGAGAAGCTCAGCGGAGGCGCGCCGGCCACGGCGGATGAGCTGCTCAAGACGGTGGGGATGACCCTGGTCAGCTCGGTGGGCGGCGCCAGCGGACCCCTCTACGGCACGTTCTTCCTGCGCATGGGGATGAGCGCGGGGGCGGTCGACTCCCTCGACGGCGCGTCGCTCGCCGGCGCTCTGCGCGCAGGTCTCGACGGCATCGTCGCCCGGGGCAAGCCCGAAGCGGGGGACAAGACCATGTTCGACGCGATGTCTCCGGCCGTCGACGCGTTCGACGGGGCCCTCGCGGGCGGCGCCTCCGTGAGCGAGGCGGCCCACGCGGCCGCGGTCGCGGCGGCGACGGGTCGGGACGCGACGCTCCCGCTCGTGGCGCGCAAGGGTCGCGCCAGCTACCTCGGGGAGCGCAGCGCCGGTCACCTCGACCCCGGCGCCGCGTCCACCGCTCTGCTGTTCGAGACGCTGGACGCCGCGATCGCGGCCGCCTCCTGATGATCGGCATCGTCGCCGTCTCCCACAGCGCTCGGCTCGGGGAGGCGGCACTCGAGCTCGCCCTCCAGATGGTGCAGGGCGGCGGCGTGCAGGTGCGCGTCGCGGCAGGGGCGGGGACGGATGCCGAGGGCACACCGATCCTCGGAACAGACGCGACCGCGGTGGCCGCGGCCATCGACGAGCTCGCATCCGACTGCGACGGCGTGCTCGTGCTGATGGATCTGGGGTCTGCGGTGATGAGCGCCGAGCTCGCCCTGGAGTTCCGGACCAGCGAGGTTCCCGTGCGGCTCGTTCCCGCGCCGTTCGTCGAGGGGCTCCTCGCCGCCGTCGTGTCGGCGGCGGCCGGGGCGTCGCTGGACGTCGTCGCCGACGAGGCCTCCGCTGCTCTGGGGGCGAAGACCGGGCAGCTGGGGGAGCACGCGGCCGAGCCCGAGCGGGAACCCGCGGACGAGCGCGGAGAGGCGCAGGGGGAGCGGATCACTCGCACCGTGCGGGTGCGCAATCCGCTCGGCATCCACGCACGCCCCGCCGCGCTCATCGCCAAAGCCTCGACGGGAGCCGAGGTGCGGCTGCGCCTCCTGCCCGATGGGCCGGAGGCGGCAGCGGCCAGCCTGTCGCGCCTGCTGATCCTCGGCGCACGTCAGGGCGATGAGATCGAGCTGTCGGCCTCCGGAGACGCCGCCGAGGAGGCGCTCACGCGTCTCGCCGCCCTCTTCCACGACGGTTTCGGCGAGGGCGTCGAGGCGGCGGCGCCGGCTTCCGCTCCCGTCGAGGCGCCCCCCGCGCCCGTCGCGGCCGGCGCGGTGCTGCGGGGCCGTGGCGTGAGCGCGGGGGCCGCCGCTGCGGTCGTCGTGCGTCTCGCGCCGCCGCTGCCGGAACCCGCGAGCGACATCGTGATCGACGAGGCAGACCGCGATGCGGAGGTCTCGTCGATCGAGTGGGCAGCGGTCGCGGTCGCCGACGAACTGCGCGGCCGCACGGCGGAGGCGTCGGGCGAGGCTCGCGACATCCTCGACGCCTCTCGGCTTCTGGCCTCCGATCCCGAGCTCGTCTCCGAGGCGTCCGCGCTCGTGCGGACGAAGGGACGCACCGCCGCGCGCGCGGTCTGGGAGACCGCATCCGCGCACGAGAAGGGGCTGGCCGCTCTCGGCGGTCGGATGGCCGAGCGGGCCGCCGACATCCGCGACGTCCGCGACCGGATCATCGCCGAGATCCTCGAGGTGGAGATGCCGGGGGTGCCCCAGCGGGACGAGCCGTTCGTGCTCGTGGCGACCGATCTCGCCCCCGCAGACACCGCAGCACTGGACGGAGGGCGCTGCGTCGCCCTCGTCACGGAGCAGGGCGGACCGACCTCGCACACGGCGATCATCGCGCGTTCCCTCGGACTGCCGGCCGTCGTGGGCGTCGCGGGGGCGAAGGGGATCGCCTCGGGAGCGACCGTCCTCGTCGACGGGGACCGAGGCACGGTCGAGGTGGAGCCGTCACGCGCCAGCATCGACGCGGCGATCGCCGCCGCCGTCATCGTGCCGTTCGACGGCGTCGGCAGGCTGGCGGACGGCCACGAGGTGGCGCTGCTCGCCAACGTCGGCGGAGCGGCGGATGCCGTGGCAGCCGCAGCGGCTGGCGCGGAGGGCATCGGTCTCTTCCGCACCGAGTTCTGCTTCCTGGACCGCACGGAGGCTCCGTCGATCGAGGAGCAGATCGAGGCCTATCGGGGCGTCCTCGCGGCGTTCCCCGGGCGCAAGGTCGTGGTGCGCACGCTCGACGCGGGCAGCGACAAGCCGCTGCCGTTCGCGAACGCCGACGACGAGGAGAACCCCGCGCTCGGTGTGCGCGGGCTCCGCATCGCCCGCCGTTCGCCGGCTCTGCTCGACGATCAGCTGCGCGCCCTCGCCGCCGCGGCCGCCTCGGAGGACGCGCTGGTCGAGGTCATGGCGCCCATGGTGGCCACGGTCGATGAGGCGCGGGAGTTCGCCGAGCGGGCGCGTGCAGCGGGGCTCACGCGCGTCGGCATCATGATCGAGACGCCGTCGGCCGCGCTGCTGGCCGCGGAGATGCTGGAGGTCGTCGACTTCGTCAGCATCGGCACGAACGACCTCGCCCAGTACACGCTCGCCGCCGACCGCCTCCTCAGCGATCTCGGCGACCTCAACGACCCGTGGCAGCCCGCGGTGCTCCGCCTGATCGGCGCCGTCGGCGCCGCGGGGCGGGCGGCTGGCAAGCCTGTCGGCGTCTGCGGAGAGGCGGGGGGAGACCCTGCGCTCGCGCCGGTGCTCGTCGGACTCGGAGCGACGAGCCTGTCGATGACGCCTCGCGCCCTCGGACGGGTCGGGGCGTCCCTCGCCGGTGTCACGGATGAGGAATGCCGCGCCGCTGCCGAGGCCGTGCTCGCGGCGCGGACGGCGGAGGAGGCCAGAGCCGCGGCATCCGAGGCGCTCGGGTCCTGACGTCCTGCCGGTCACACCCTCCCGAAGGCGCGGAGGGGATGCTCGATGAGCTCGACCACGCGTCGCAGGAACGAGGCGGCGTACCCGCCGTCGCAGACGCGGTGGTCGAAGACGAGCGACAGCTGGGCGATGCGTCGGACGACGATCTCGCCCTCCACCACCCACGGGCGCTCCAGGATGCGACCGAGGCCGAGGATCGCCACGTCGGGGTGGTTGATGATCGCGGCGGACCCGTCGACGCCGAAGCCGCCGTAGTTGTTCAGGGTGAAGGTCGAGCCCCGCAGGCGCTCCGGCGGCATCGTTCCGCCGCGGGCGCTGCCGGCGAGCTCGCGGAGAGCGGCGTCGAGGTCGGCGGCGCTGAGGGCGTCGGCGCGCGGGATGACGGGGACCATGAGGCCACGGGGGGTGTCGGCGGCGATGCCGAGGTTCACTCCCTCGAACTCGATGACCTCCGACGCGTCGGGGGAGAGACGCGAGGCGAGCAGCGGATGGTCCTCCAGCGCGATCAGCACGAAGCGGGCGATCAGCGCGGTGATCGAGGGCGCGCGTCCGCCCTCTGGCGCCATCTCGGCGCGGGCGTTCCAGAGCGCGCTGGCGTCGACGTCGACCCACACGGTCGCCTCGGGGATCTCGGCCCTGCTGCGGCTCAGCGTCGCATTCGCGGCCTTGCGCAGGGGTGACATGCGGGTGCGGGAGCGCACGGCCAGGCCGTCGATCCGTGCGTCGCTCTCGAGAGCGGACTCCGCCCGAGCGCCCTCCACGGGAGCGGATGCCGCAGCCGTCACGCCGTCCACGGCGTGATCGACGGCGGCGCGGAGCACGTCGGCCCTGGTGATCGCTCCGTCCGCCCCGGTCGGCGCGATGAGGCGCACGTCGAGGCCGAGGTCTCGCGCGAGTCGGCGGACGAGGGGCGAGCGCACGGCGACCGGTCGCCGGGCGGCCGCCTCTGCATCCGAATTTCGGATGATCGTCTGATTCTCGGATGCCGTCGGCGGAATCGTCCGAGAAATGCGCGGGTCTCCGATTTCAGGAGTCGTGACCGGGGTGTCCGGAGCGGCAGACGAGAGATCCGGAGTCACGGTCGGAGCATCCGGGCGCGCGGCGGGGCGCCGGCGCCGCCCCGTGGCACCGCGCTCCGAGGTGCCGTAGCCGATGAGGACGTTGCCGGAACCCGCGCGCTCCTCGGTGCGGTAGGCCTCGTGGTCATCGGATGCCGCGGCATCCGCGACCTCGAGCACGGGTGCTCCGACATCGATCGTGTCGCCGGGGGAGCCGTGCAGCGCGATGACCACGCCGGCGAACGGGGACGGCAGCTCGACGACGCTCTTCGCCGTCTCGACCTCCGCGATGGGCTGATCCGTCGTGATCGTGTCGCCCACGGCCACGAGCCACTGCACGAGACCGGCCTCGGTGAGTCCCTCGCCGAGATCGGGGAGGCGGAAGACGCGCGCGGTGAGGGCGCTCACTTCTCGTCCTCCCAGTGCAGCGAGTCGATCGCGTCGAGAACGCGGTCGACGTCGGGCAGGTACCAGTGCTCCAGCTTGGGCGGCGCGTACGGGGTGTCGAAACCGGTGACCCTGCGCACGGGGGCCTCCAGGTACTCGAAGCAGCGCTCGAACACCCGCGCCTGGATCTCCGACGCGACGCTCACGTAGCCCGGAGCCTCGGCGATCACGACCGCGCGGCCCGTCGAGCGCACGGCGGCGGTGACCGTCTCGTCGTCGAAGGGCGACAGCGAGCGCACGTCGACGACCTGCACGCTGCGCCCCTCGGCGGCGGCGACCTCGGCGACCTCCAGCGCCAGCGGCACCGAGGACCCGTAGGCGAGCAGGGTCACATCCGTGCCGTCGCGGGCGACGCGTGCGGTGCCGATCTCGGCGGTGACCGAGGTGTCGACCTCGCCCTTGGCCCAGTAGAGCTTCTTCGGCTCGAGGAAGATCACGGGATCGGGGGAGGCGATCGCGGCGCGCAGCAGCGAGTACGCGTCCTGCGGAGTCGACGGGCTGACGACCGTGAGGCCGGGGGTGTGCGCGTAGTACGCCTCCGACGAGTCGCAGTGGTGCTCGACCCCGCCGATGCCGCCGCCGAACGGGATGCGGATGACCAGCGGCATCCGCACCCCGCCCCGCGTGCGGTTGCCGAGCTTGGCGACGTGGCTGACGACCTGCTCGAACGCAGGAAGCGCGAAGGCGTCGAACTGCAGCTCGACCACGGGGCGCATGCCGTTCATCGCCATGCCGACCGCCGTGCCGACGATGCCCGACTCCGCGAGCGGTGTGTCGAAGCATCGGTCCTCGCCGAACCGGGCCGTGAGGCCGTCGGTGATGCGGAACACGCCTCCGAGGGCGCCGACGTCCTCCCCGAAGACGACGACCTCCGGATCCGCCTGGATCGCATCGGCGAGGGCGAGGTTGAGTGCGGCCGCCATGCTCATCGTGGCCACGGCGGGTGTCGACGCCTCTGTCCGGACGTCGTGCTCGGCGATGGTCATCGTGCGCCTCCTGAGGTCTCGGCGGGGGTCCGATCGATCTCTCCGCGGAGCAGCTGCCACTGCTCCTCGAGCTGCGGTGAGCGGGTCGCGGTCACGAAGCGGAAGAGGTCTTCGGGGTCGAGCTCGGCATCCGTGTTCAGCGCGTCGCGCATGGCCTGGGCGATCGTCTCGGCCCCGGCCGCGTACTCGGCGTCGAGCGCCTCGTCGAGAACGCCCGAGGCCGTCAGGTGCGCGCGGAGGCGCGTGAGCGGATCCCTGGCTACCCAGGCCTGCACCTCTGCGCGCTCGCGGTAGCGGGTGTCGTCGTCGGCGTTGGTGTGCGCCTGCATCCGATACGTGTGGGCCTCGACGAGAGTCGGTCCTCCGCCGGTGCGCGCCCGGTCCGCTGCATCTCCGAGCACCGCGAGGACCGCGGCGACGTCGTTGCCGTCGACGCGCTGCCCCGGCATGCCGTAGCCGATGGCCTTGTGCGCGAGGGAGGGGGCGGCGGTCTGGCGCGAGAGCGGCACCGAGATCGCGAACCCGTTGTTCTGGACGAAGAACACGACGGGCACATGGAAGACCGCGGCGAAGTTCATGGCCTCGTGGAAGTCGCCCTCGCTCGTGGCGCCGTCGCCGCATAGGGCGACGACGACGGTGTCCTCGCCCCGCTGCTTCGCCGCATAGGCGAAGCCGACGGCGTGCAGGAGCTGCGTGGCGAGCGGGGTCGCCTGCGGGGCGACCCGATGGGTCTTCACGTCATAGCCGGAGTGCCAGTCGCCCTTGAGCAGCACCAGGGCGTCGGCGGCGCTGACACCGCGCGCGATCACGGCGACGGAGTCGCGGTAGGTCGGGAACAGCCAGTCCGTCTCGGCGAGGGCGAGCGCGACCCCGATCTGGCAGGCCTCCTGCCCGTGCGACGACGGGTACACCGCGAGTCGCCCCTGCCGGACGAGCGCGCTGGCCTGGTCGTTGATCCGGCGGCCCTCGACGAGACCGCGGTACGCGCGCAGCAGGCTGGCGGCGTCCGGCAGCGCATAGTGGTCGTCGGCGACGACAGCGCCGTCCTGGTCGATCAGCTGCACCGCTTCTTCACGCGGGAGCATGTCCGTGTCGTGCATCCGTCCGCCCTCCTTGCCGAACTCGATGGGTCCAGCATGCGTTGCTCCGCGCACTCGTCCAAGATCTATCCGCGAATCCTGGACGAATGGATGAGGATTGTTGATTCAGGCATCGAAGTGTCAGAATTCATCGACAGAACGAAGGGGTGCCATGATCACGCTCGACGACACCGATCACGCGATCCTCCGGGAGCTGCGTCAGGACGCCCGCGCCTCGATGACGGCGATCGCGGATGCCGTGCACATCTCCCGCGCCGGCGCTCACGCCCGCATCAAGAGGCTCACCGAGGCCGGCGTCATCACGGGGTACGCCGTGCGGACCGACCCCGTGCTGCTCGGTCACCACGCCAGCGCGTACGTCATGCTCGCGATCGAGCAGGCCACCTGGCAGGACGTGAGCGCTCGGCTGCGCGCGATCCCCGAGATCGAGCACATGGCGCTGGTCGGCGGGGACTTCGACGTGATCCTTCTGGTGCGCGCGAGTGATGCGCGAGACCTCCGCCGCATCGTGCTGGAGGACATCCAGGCGATCCCGTCGATCCGCTCGACGCGGACCACGCTGATCTTCGAGGACTTCACCAGGGCCTGAGAGTCATGGGAGGGTGTCCGCCTTCGCGATCCCTTCGCACTCGGACATCACCGGCGCGCTCCGCGACAAGTCCGGCGGGCCGCGGCATCCGACAATGAAGGGGACCGGGGCTGTCCACCGGTCGAAGCCCCCGCTCGAAGGAGAGTCCTGATGTCCGAATCCGCCGCATCCGCAGCCGCCGCGCTGCTCGACCGCATCCAGGCGCCGGAGGGCGCAGGCCGAGAGATCCCGGACGCCGCGACGCGCGAGATCATCGGACGGGCTCCCGTCGACTCGGTCGTCGTCCTCGACGACGCGATCGCACGTGCCAGGGCGGCACAGCCCGCCTGGGAGGCGCTCGGCCACGAGAAGCGGATCGAGCTGCTGCTCGCCGCGGCCGATGCGATCGACGCGAACGCGGAGGCTCTCGCCTACATCCTCTCGCGCGAGCAGGGCAAGCCGCTGAACGGTCCGAACGCCCGGTTCGAGCTCGGAGCGTGCTCGGCGTGGCTGCGCACGAACGCCGCCACGGTGCTGGAGTCGCAGGTTCTCGTCGACGACGAGAACCTGCACGCGGAGCTCGTGTACAAGGCGGCCGGGGTGGTCGGGGCGATCGGCCCATGGAACTGGCCGCTCATGATCACCATCTGGCAGATCGGGCCGTCGCTGCGCATGGGCAACACGGTCGTCGCGAAGCCCAGCGAGTACACTACGCTGAGCGTGCTCGCGATGCTCTCGGTCATGAACGAGGTCCTTCCGGCCGACGTCCTCATCGGCGTCTCCGGCGACCGCGAGGTCGGCTCGCGTCTCGCCTCGCATCCCGACGTCGCCAAGATCATGTTCACGGGCTCGACGGCCACGGGGCGCCGCATCATCGAGAGCTCGGCCGGCAACCTCGCCCGCCTCACGCTGGAGCTGGGCGGCAACGACGCCGGCATCGTGCTGCCGGGGACGGATGCCGCGGCCATCGCGCAGGACCTCTTCTGGGGAGCATTCATCAACACCGGCCAGACCTGTGCGGCGATGAAGCGCCTGTACGTGCACGACTCGGTGTACGACGACGTCGTGAACGCGCTCGGCGAGATCGCGGCGTCGGTCCCGATGGGCAACGGCCTCGACGAGGACAACGTCCTCGGGCCGTTGCAGAACAGGGCGCAGTTCGACATCGTCTCGCGGCTCGTCGACGACGCGAAGGCGTCGGGGGCGCGGGTCGTCACGGGCGGCGAGGCCGCCCCCGAGCTGGGCGAGCTGTTCTACCGGCCGACCATCATCGCCGACATCTCGAACGACGCCGCTCTCGTGCAGGAGGAGCAGTTCGGACCGGCCCTGCCGATCATCCGCTACTCCGACGTCGACGAGGCGTTCGCCTGGGCGAACGCGGTCGACGTGGGCCTCGGCGCGTCCGTGTGGTCGAGCGACCCTGATGCCGCCCGCGAGGCGGCGACGCGCATGCAGTCCGGCACGGTGTGGATCAACTCGCACGGCGGGCTGCACCCGATGGTGCCGTTCGGCGGGGTGAAGAGCTCGGGCTACGGCCTCGAGTTCGGCGTCGAGGGTCTCAAGTCGGTCGCGGTGACGCAGGTCGTCTCCGGCCCCGGACGGAAGGGCTGAGGCGTGCGGACCGCGATCGTCGTCGGCGCCGGCACATCGGGCGCCATCATCGCCCGACGGCTGGCCGATGCGGGCGTCGCCGTGACCCTGATCGAGGCGGGCGGCTACGACACCAACCCGGCGATCCACGACCCGTCCCGTGCGGGCGAGCTGTGGCACTCCGCCGAGGACTGGGACTTCTTCACGGTTCCGCAGGAGCACGCGGCCGGGCGCCGCCTGCATCTACCTCGGGGCAAGGTCACGGGCGGATCGCACGCGCTGAACGCCATGATCTGGGTGCGAGGCGCGGCATCCGACTACGACGGATGGGAGCGCGACGGGGCGACCGGCTGGGGCTGGTCCGACGTGGAGCCGGTCTACGAGGCCATCGAGAACGACCTGCTCCCCGTGACCGACGACTACCCGCTGTCGCCGATCCAGGCGTCGATCATCGAGGCCGCCGTGCAGGAGGGCCTGCCGCACAACCCGGACTACAACGCCGGCACCCTCGACGGCGTCTCGCAGGAGCAGGTCACGATGCGTGACGGGCGCCGCGTGAACACGTGGATGGCCTATGCGCAGCCGATCGCCGACCGCCTCACGGTCATCACCGGCCGTGAGGTGCACTCGGTCATCGTCGAAGACGGTCGGGCGCTGGGGGTCCGGCTCGGGGAGGGGGCGGATGCCGAGGAGCTGCGGGCCGACGAGGTCATCCTCTCGGCGGGCGCCCTCGGGTCTCCGGTGATCCTGCTGAGGTCCGGTATCGGGCCGGCGGAGGAGCTGGCCGCATTCGGCATCCCGGTCGTGCAGGACTCGCCCGAGGTCGGGAAGAACCTGCACGACCACCTCCTGTCTCCGGTGATCTTCACCACGTCGCGACGCATCGGACCGCCGCAGCCCGGCGTCTCGGTGACGCAGACCCACCTGTTCTGGCGCAGCCGGCCCGACCTCGCCGAGCCCGACACTCAGCCGATCCACTTCTCGGTGCCGATGTGGGGCGACCTCGAGCCGCGGGGCGACGACGGCTTCACGCTCATGGCCGGTCTCGTCACCCCGCACAGCCGCGGTGCGATCACGCTCTCGGGCCCCGGCCTCTCGGACGAGCCGCTGATCGATCTGGCGGCCCTCGCCGACGAGCGCGATGTGGCCTCTCTCGCGGCGTCCGTGCGCCAGGGACGCCGCATCGGCGCGCAGCCCGCCCTCGCGGGGGAGTGGGGAGCGACCGAGGTCTACCCCGGACCCGAGGTGGCCGATGCCGACGTCGAGGACTGGGTGCGCCGCACCGCCATCACCTACCACCACCAGGTCGGCACCTGCCGCATGGGCAGCGATGCGGGCGCCGTGGTCGACCCGCAGCTGCGGGTCAGGGGGATCGCGGGGCTGAGTGTGATCGACGCCTCGGTCATGCCCACGGTGCCGACGGGCAACACGAACGCGCCTGCGGCGATGATCGCGGAGCGCGGAGCGCGGTTCCTGCTCGGGGCGTGAGCGCCGGAGGCGATGATGGCGGTGTCAGCGGGCGGCGCGGGGATGACGGTGTCAGCGCGTGGCGCGGGCCTTCGGACGGCGGAACGTCGCGAGGAGAGCCTCGAGAGCGTCGTTGAGACGCCCGTCGCCCGCCGAGTCGGGCATGAGCACGGCGATCATCTGCCATCCGGCGTTGCGCGAGGCGACCTCGCTGACCGCGGTCTCGATGTCGACGTGGTCGGCGAGCTCGCCGTCTTCGCGCGCCTCGGTGAGGAATCGCCGGAACAGCTCACGCCAGTGCAGGTTGTTCACGCGATGGATGCGGGTGACCTCGTCGTCCTGGGAGGCGTGATCCCAGAAGGAGATGACGACGCGCGCGTACAGCGGGCCGTTGGGGCTGTACGGAAGGATCTCCCGGCACACCCGCTCCAGAGCGGCGAGGCCGCGGATCCCCTCGATGCCCGCGTGGATCCGATCGTTCGCCTGGGTGTAGAGGCGCAGGAACGCCGCGGTGAGCAGGCTCTGCTTGTTCGGGAAGTACCGCGCGATGGCGCCGTGCGCGTAACCGGCCTCCGTCGCGATCTCGCGCATCGTCAGCTTCTCGAACCCGACGCGGATGATGACCTGCACCGCGGCGTCGGCGATGTGGTCGCGGCGTTCGTCATGGTCGACGATCTTCGGCATGGAAGGCCCCCCTCGTTCTCACGATTCTAGTTTTGACCTTTTTAGTCACCACCTGGTGACGAATGTGATGCAATCGTAACCAATCGAATACAAGGCAAGAGTACGATCTTTTTAATCACCAACTGGTGACTAACTCGAAGAGGAGTTGCAATGAACGTCCATCGACTCACCCGTCGCGCCGGCGGTGTCCTGGCCGCGGTCGGGGTGCTCGCCCTCGCCGCCTGCTCGTCGTCTCCGGCTGCCGAGCCTTCTCAGGGCGGGGGAGGCGGGATGACCACGGTCAAGGTCGCCACGATCGGCCTCACGTCCGACGGCGCACTGCTCACAGGGATCGCGCAGGGCTTCTTCGAGGACGAGGGGCTCGAGATCGAGACCTCCATCGTCGCGAACCCTCCCGCCGGCCTCGCGGCTGCGCAGAGCGGCCAGGTCGACATCGCGTACTCGCCCAGCATCCCCCTGCTGAACGCGCTCTCCAGCGGCGTCCCGCTCACGGTCATCGGCGCGGCCGACGGCTACGTTGACGGCGCGGCGGACTCCGAAGACCCCGACGCCCTCGACGACACCGGCCTGTACGCCAGCGCGGACAGCGGCATCACCTCAGTGGCCGATCTCGCAGGCGCCACCATCGCGATCCCCGCCCGCAAGGCGCAGCTCGAGGTGGTGATCGCCGACGCTCTCAAGGACGAGGGGATCGACCCCGCCGCCGTGAACTGGGTGGTGCTCGACTTCACCTCCGCCGTGGCCGCGCTCAAGAGCGGGACGGTCGACGCCGCGGGCCTCGTGAACCCCTTCACGGCCGAGGCCGATGCGATCGGCGCCGTCCGGCTCTCCTCGCCGTCCGTCCGGTTCTTCGAAGAGGGCGCGACGGGCCTCTGGACCGCCGGCGCCTCCACGGTCGAGAACAAGAAGGACGTGATCGCGGCGTTCCAGCGGGCGCTGGCCAAGACCAACGCCTATGCGAACGAGCACCCGGAGGAGGCGATCACGGCGGGTCTGGAGTACACCGGATCCACGCTCTCCCTCGACGAGGTGAAGGTGCCGTACTGGCCGCTCGCCGTGCTCCCCGAAGAGCTGGAGCGCGTCAACGACAAGCTCGTGGCGCTCGGCTTCCTGGCGCAGCCCGTTCCGCTCGACGGCGTGATCGTCAGCGCGAAGTGACCGCGGGCATGCGCACCTCCTCCGTGGCCGGCGCTCTCGTCGGCGCACTCGGCGTCGTGTGCGGTCTCGGGGCGTGGCAGCTGGCGGCGACCGTCGGACCGCTGTCCTCGTCGCCGCTGCCTACCGCGACCGAGGCGATCGGCGAGGCGGTGCGCATGCTCGGCACCGCGCAGCTCTGGGAGGCCATCGGCGCGACGCTCGCCATGGCCCTGCTCGGACTCGTCCTCGCCGTCGCGGTGGGAGTCCTCCTGGGCGTCGCGATCGGCACGTCGCCGCTCGCGCTGCACGCCACCCGCGTCCCGCTGGAGTTCCTCAAGCCCATCCCGCCCATCGTGATCCTGCCCATCGTCGTCCTCGTGCTCGGTCCGACCTCCGGGATGGGCGTGTTCCTGGTGTTCTTCGGGTGCGTGACGGCGATCGCGGTGCAGTCGGCGGCCGGCGTCTTCGACACCGACCCGGTGGCGAGGGCGACGGCGCGGTCGTACGGCATGGGGTCGGCCGAGATCCTGGGCCGGGTGGTGCTTCCCAGCGCCCTGCCCTACATCGGCACCGCGGTGCGTGTCGCCGCACCCACCTCGCTCGTCGTCGCCGTGGTCGCCGGACTCCTCGGCGGTGGCCCCGGGCTCGGACAGAGCCTGCTGCTGTCGCAGATCTCCGGCAATCAGCCGCAGCTGTTCGCCTACGTCGTCATCCTCGGCGTGCTCGGCCTGATCATCCAGGGTCTGAGCCAGCAGGGGGAGCGGATGCTGCTGCACTGGCACCCGCAGTACCGGAAGCAGGACCACCGATGACCCTGACCACCTCCATCCAGACCAGGGCCCGCGTGCGCCGCAGCAGGTCGCAGAGCGGGTCGCCGCGGTGGATCCTCATCGGCGCCGAGATCGCGGTGCCCGTCGTGCTGCTCGCCGCCTGGTGGCTCGCCTCCGCCGGGTCGACGAACACCTTCTTCCCTCCGCTGCAGACCATCCTCACCCGCCTGGGTCAGCTGCTGCAGACGCCGGCGTTCCTCGGCAGCGTCGCCTCCTCGGTCGGCAACCTCGCGCTCTCGTTCGTGCTCGCCACGCTCATCGGCGTGATCCTCGGCTGCGCGCTCGGACTCGTGCGGCCGCTGAGCTGGTTCGCCGAGCCCGCCATCCACTTCTTCCGCGCCATCCCTCCGGTGGCTCTCGTGCCGATCTTCGTGTCGCTGATCGGCTTCGGCAACGAGACCCGTGTGCTGTCGATCACGCTGGCCGCGGTGTTCCCCATCCTCATCTCGACGATCGACGGCATCAGGGCGGGGGAGCCGACGATGGAGATGGTCACCAGGGTCTACCGGCTCACTCCGGTCGAACGCCTCTTCCAGGTCGTGCTGCCCGCCGCGGGGCCGCGCATCCTCTCCGGCATGCAGGTCAGCCTCATCACGGCGTTCGTCGTGATGATCGCCAGCGAGATGCTCGGGTCGTCGACCGGACTCGGAGCGGCCACGCTGCTCGCGCAGCAGTCGTTCGCCATCCCCGACATGTGGGCGGGCATCCTCGTGCTCGGCATCATCGGCTACGCCGCCACGGCCGTCTTCACCCTCTTCCGGCGCCGCGTGCTGCGCTGGTACATCGCCTCGCAGCAGCAGGAGAAGAACTCATGACCATCGCAGAACAGGCCCCCGTCCGCCTCAGCGTCGCCGGCCTCGCCAAGTCCTATCAGACGAAGAACGGCCCGGTCCCCGTGATCGCCGACCTCACCTTCGACGTGCGCGTCGGAGAGGTGTGCTGCATCGTCGGCCCGTCCGGCATCGGCAAGACGACGCTGCTGAAATGCCTCACCGGGCTGCAGAGCATCACCGCGGGAACAGCGGCCATCGACGGCCGGCCCATCGACGGGCCGCCGGAGGAGATGGCCCTGGTGTTCCAGGAGTACACGCGGTCGCTCATGCCGTGGCTCACGGTGGAGAAGAACGTGCGGCTGCCGCTGAAGCACCTGCGGCTGCCCGTCGCCGAGCGTGAGGAGCGGGTGTCCGCAGCGCTCGCCGCGGTCGGTCTGGCCGGAGCCGAGTCGAAGTACCCGTGGCAGCTCTCCGGCGGGATGCAGCAGCGCGTCGCCATCGCCAGGGCCATCGCGTATCGCCCCGAGGTCCTCGTGATGGACGAGCCCTTCGCCTCCGTCGACGCGCAGACGCGCTTCGAGCTGGAGGACCTGTGCCTGCGCATCCGCGAGCAGTTCGGCATGACGATCGTCGTCGTCACCCATGACATCGACGAGGCGGTGTACCTCTCCGACCGCGTCGTCGTGCTCGGTGAGCGACCGGCGAAGGTGACCGAGATCATCGAGATCGACTTCGGCGGCCCCCGCGATCAGCTCCGCACGCGCGCACTGCCCGCCTTCGCGGAGCTGCGGACGGAGATCTTCGAACTGATCAGGAGGGTCGGCTAGATGACGGGTCGGACGGCACGCGGATACGAGGCGTTCGAGGGGCGGGTCGCCGAATTCACCTCGGACTCCGCACCGTGGTGGCCCTCGCCGCGACGGGCGCGGAAGAAGGCCCCGAACATCATCGTGATGCTCATCGACGACCTCGGGTTCAGCGACCTCGGCCCGTTCGGGAGCGAGATCGAGACGCCGCACATCGACGTTCTCGCCGACGACGGCTGGGTCTTCACGAACTACCGCACGGCGCCGATGTGCTCGCCGGCCAGGGCCGCCCTGCTCACGGGCCTCAACCCCCACCGCGCCGGCTTCGGCTTCGTCGCCCACATCGACCCCGGCTATCCGGGGTTCAGCTGCGAGCTGCCCGCCGACGCCCCGACGCTGGCGGAGTCGCTGCGTGCGGGCGGTTACGCGACCTTCATGGTCGGGAAGTGGCATCTCACGCTCGAATCGCGCCTGCACGACGGCGCGGATCGCGCCAGCTGGCCGCTGCAGCGAGGGTTCGATCGGTACTTCGGCAGCATGGACGGCTTCACCTCGCTGCACCATCCGCACCGCCTCGTGCAGGACAACTCCGTCGTCGGCATCCGTGATTTCCCCGACGGGTTCTTCCTCACCGATGAGCTCACCGATCGCGCGATCGGGATGATCGACGACCTCCGGGTGAACGACCAGGAGAAGCCGTTCTTCCTCTACTACGCGCACACCTCGGTGCACGGGCCCATCCAGGCGAAGGACGCCGACATCGAGAAGTACCGCGGCCGCTACGAGGCGGGCTGGAGCGCCCTTCGCGAGCAGCGCTTCGCCCGTCAGCGCGAACGGGGAATCGTGCCGTCGCACGCCCGTCTCCCGGAGGACGCCATCGCGGACGGCGACCGGATCCCCTCCTGGGATGCGCTGGGCGAGGACGAGCGCCGCCTGTTCGCACGGCACATGGAGGTGTACGCGGCGGCCGTCGACGAGATCGATCAGAGCGTCGGGCGGCTCCTCGAACGGCTGGAGCGCAGCGGAGAGCGCGACAACACGATCGTCATCCTCGCGAGCGACAACGGAGGGACGGCCGAAGGCGGGCCGAGCGGCACGCGCAGCTACTTCGCGCAGTTCGGCACGCACGGGGGGATGCCGGAGGGCTGGGTGACCGATGTGCCCCGCGACGTCGAGGAGATCGGAGGGCCGAGGCTCTTCGGGCAGTACCCCACGGGGTGGGCCCGCGTATCGAACACCCCGTTCCGCTCGTTCAAGTCGACGACCTACGAGGGCGGGGTGCACGCTCCTCTCATCATCTCGTGGCCGGATGCCCCCATGGAGGGCGGGCTGCGCGACCAGTTCGTGTTCGTCTCCGATCTCGCTCCCACGCTGCTCGACCTCGCCGGCGTGACCCCGCTCTCCGAGCGCGGTGGTCGGGCCGCGCAGGACATGGACGGCGGCAGCATCGCGGACGTGCTCGCCGATCCCGACGCCGACGGGCGCGAGGCGCAGTACTTCGAGTGCGTCGGACGCCGCGCGCTGGTGGAGGGCGAGTGGAAGGCACTGTCGGCGACGGCGCCGACGAAGGCCGAGGGCGCCGAGGGGGGCGAGTGGGAGCTGTACCACCTCTCCACCGACCCCACCGAGACGGTCGACCTGTCGGCGGAGCATCCGGAGCGCGTGGCGCGGATGGCGGAGCGCTGGCACGCGGAGGCCTGGCGCAACACCGTGTTCCCGCTCGACGACGACGGCTCCCTCTTCCGGCTCCGGCCAGACACGGAGGAGCCGCTGTCGGCGCCGATGACGCTCGTGCCGTTCCGGCCTCCGCTGGAGCGCTTCCGCTCGGCGAAGCTCACGGTGCTGCGCTCCTTCACGATCGAGATCGAGATCGAGACCCGTGCGGAGGCGGCTGGCGTCATCGTGGCGCACGGTGACCAGGGCGGCGGCTATCTCCTCGCCGTCGACGACGGACGGCCGCTCCTCGTGTACAACGCGTACGGCGCCATGCACCGCTCACGCGGCGATCGCCTGGGGGAGGGCGCGCATCGTGTGCTCGTCCGGGTCGACGAGCGACCCCATCTGCGCTGGCGCCTGGGCGTCGACGTCGACGGCGTCGAGGTCGCGGTCGTCGAGGACGTGCCCATGCTGCTCGGGATGGCCCCGTTCACCGGCATCAGCGTCGGCTACGACTACGGCGGTCCCGTCGACTGGGAGCTGCACGAGGCGCATCGCACCTATCCGTTCGGCGGGGGCGAGCTGCGATCGGTGCGGTACGTGCCCGGTCAGCGCTCCTCCTACGACGGGACCGTGCTGCGGGCCGTGGGCGAAGCGGTGCAGGCGATCGCCGACTGAGCGCGCACGTGCGGCGCGGTCAGAGCGCGCAGCGGAATCCGAGGTGCGTGGTCGCCGAGTCCTCGGTCTGCGAGGAGCGGGCGGCCGGACGGTAGCGGAGGCAGTACTCGGGGGCGCAGAGGTGCGAGCCGCCCTTGGTGACGCGCCGTGCAGGTCCCCGTGCCGCCGAGTCGAGAAGGGTGACGCGGTCGCCGGGCTGAACCGTCGGGGTCATGCCGTGGCGCGGTGTCCAGGCATCCGCCGTCCACTCCCACACATTGCCGATCATGTCGCTCAGACCGTACCCGTTGGCGGGGAACGCGCCGACGGGCGAGGTGCCCGACCAGCCGAGGGCTCCGGTGCTCCGGTAGGGGAACTCGCCCTGCCAGGTGTTGGCCATGAGGATGCCGGAGGGCCGCAGCTCGTCGCCCCACGCGTAGCGCGCCCCCACGAGTCCGCCGCGGGCGGCCCACTCCCACTCGGCCTCCGTCGGCAGACGCTTGCCCGCCCACTCCGCGTAGGCCAGAGCATCCGCGAAGGCGATCTGGACGACCGGGTGATCGAGGATCTCGCCCACGTCCGATGACGGACCCTGCGGCGCCCGCCAGTGCGCTCCGGGCTGCCAGCGCCACCACTGGCGCCAGTCGCCGAGGTCGACGGGGCCGGCGGTGGGGGTGAAGACGAGCCCGCCGGGGACGAGCGTCGCGGGGTCGGCTCCGGGGAAGTCGGCAGGATCGAGCGGGCGCTCCGCGACGGTCACGTACCCCGTCTCGGCGACGAAGCGGGCGTACTCGGCGTTGGTGACCGGATGCTCGTCGATGTCGAAGGCTGCCACCTCGCGCTCGACGACGGGCCCCTCCTCCGGGTAGTGATCGTCAGAGCCCATCCGGAGGAGCCCTGCGGGGACGCGCACCATCCCGTGGCTCATCGCAGCGCCGACAGCACGGAGAAGACCAGCGCGACGGCTCCGAAACCCGCACCGAGCACGGTGAGGAGACCGAGCATGGCGCCGCCGGGCGGGGAGACGCCGGTCGCGCCCGAGAGGAATGCGCCCAGCCTGCGCTGGCGTCGGTGGGCAGCGAACCAGAGGGCGCATGCGGAGAGCAGCCCGACGATACCCGGAGCGAAGCCCCAGAACGTGGCTTCCGGGGGCAGGGCCATCGGCAGGACGCGCAGCGACAGCAGCGAGCCGATCGCGATCGAGAGCGCCGTGCGCCGCCACGCGAGCTCGGTGCGCTCGAGCTGCAGCCCCGGGTCGAACGGGCGGTACGCCGTCATCGCCACAGCACACCGGCCGTGACCAGCAGCCCGACGACGATGACCACGACGGCGAGCAGCAGGGCAGAGAAGGCTCCGGGGAGCGGCCGGGACAGGCGCAGGGCGCGCTCGGCGCGCATCCACTCCCACCAGGCGAGGGGAGCGACCGCGGTGCCCGTCACGATCAGCAGCAGCGACGCGGCGAGCCGCAATCCCGGGTGCAGGTCGAGGCCGAGCACTTCGAGGGCGACGCCGCCGGCGATCAGCGCGAGTCCGGTGCGCGTCCAGGCCAGGAAGGTCCGCTCGTTCGCCAGGGAGAACCGCGGATCCGGCTCGTCGCCGACGGAGTAGACGGAGCGGGGGAAGCGGCGCATGGGCTCATCGTATCGATGCATGGTCAGCCGGCCGCGAACACCTCTCGGCCGGAGAACCACGTGGAGAGCACGCGCGTGTCGATGATGCGCTCCGCGTCTCCCGCGATCGCATCCCGCTCCAGGACGACGAAGTCGGCGGACTTGCCCACCGCGATCGACCCGGTCTCGTCGCCGAGGCCCATGGCCGTGGCGGCGTTGATCGTGAAGACCTCCAGGGCTTCCTCTGCGGAGATCGCCTGCTCCGGCCACAGCACGCCGGGCGCACGGTGCAACGGATCGGCCCGGGTGACCAGACCCTGCAGTCCCTCCAGTGTGTTGGGGGATTCGCACACCGGCCAGTCCGACCCGCCCGCGACCAGGGCGCCCGCGTCGAGCAGCGCCCGGTTCGGCTGGGAGTGCTCAGCACGGTCGCCGAGCACCTCGGCCAGCGCCTGCGTGATGACGCCGGGGAACCAGATGAACGGGGAGATGTCGGCCGACACGCCCAGCGCGTGCAGACGGGGGATGTCGGCATCCGCCAGGAACTGCCCGTGCGCGATCTGGATCGGCGTCGTGAAGCCGTCGGCGCGGATCCGCTCGGCGACGTCGAGCACGAGCCGGGCCGATCCGTCGCCCGTGCAGTGCACCTTGGCGCCGAGCCCGCGCTCCGCGACAGTGCGGAGCCAGCCGTGGAGCTCCTCGAAGGTCATCGTCGTCTCGCCGTGGTAGTGCGCGCCGTGCGCGGCATCCGCCACATACGGTTCGAGGAACGACGCCGTCCTCGCCGGCGGCACCCCGTCGAGGAAGATCTTCACGAAGTCCGGCCGGTGGTGCGTCGTGCGGAACTCCTCGCCGCGCTCGACGAGCGCCTGTCCGATCGGGTCGAAGCCGAAGATCTCGTCGTTGATGAGCAGCGACGACACGACCCAGGCGTTCAGGTCGCCGTCGCGGTCCAGCATCGCGAGCGCCGAGAGGATGTCGGTCGAGACCCCCGCATCCTGGAAGGTCGTGATGCCGAAGGAGTTGAGCAGCTCGACCCCGCGCCGAGAGGCGGCGACGTGCTGCTCCGCGGTCAGGCCGCCGCTGCGGTCGTACGCCTCCTGCACGGGGATGCCCGCCGCTTCCAGCAGCACGCCGGTCGGGGTGCCGTCGTCGGGATCGAGGATCGTCACGCCGCCCGAGGGGATGCCGTCGGCCGTGATGCCGGCGAGCTCCAGGGCGCGCGTGTTCGCCCAGCGGTTGTGCCGGGAGTCCTCGACGATCACGACGGGCCGCCCGCCCGCGGCCTCGTCGAGCCGCAGGCGGGAGGCGGTGTTCGCGAGCGTCGGGAGCAGGGTCGTCGCGACGACCCCGCCGATGATCCACGCGTCCTCCGGGAGCGTCGCGGCCTTCTCGGCGACCTTCTCCAGGATCTCGTCGAGGGTGAGCGACGGAGGCAGCGAGAGCTCGAAGAGCTCGGTGCGGCCGGCGAGGGCGTGGTGGTTGTGGACGTCGACGAAGCCGGGGTAGACCGCGGCGTCGCCGACGTCGAGCATCCTCGTCTCGGGCCCGCGATGGGCGGACACCGCAGACAGCGCGCCGACGGCCGAGATCCGGCCGTCCCGCACCGCGAACGCCTCCGCGAACGGCTGCGAGCGGTCGGCGGTGCGGATCACCGATCCGGTGACGATGAGGTCTGCGGCATCCGTCATCTCAGATCCTTCCGAACTCCGCGGGCTCCAGGCCGGCGCTGTGGTGAGTGGTCGAGATGAGGCGGCCGTGCGCGCCGAACGTGAAATGCGTGGGGATCTCGCCCGTCTCGTCGAGCCCGAACAGCACCCCGTGCGAGCGGATGGCGTTCACGTCGCGGTGGTCGGCGATCGTCACGGATGCGCAGGGGATGACCTTCTCGCGCCACGCGAAGATGTAGATGCCGGGGCGCACCTCCCACACGGTGTTCTCGTCGGTGTCGGCGAGGCCGCGCTCGGGGCCGGCGAGGCACTGCCACGAGTACCAGCGCTCGGACAGGTACACGTGCTCGTAGGCGTGCTCGGTGCTGTAGACCCACTCGACGCGGCGGCCGATGAGGGACGTGGTGGGAGCGGCCTCTGCTCCGGTGACCTCCGCGCCCTCGATGATGCTCGGGGCGAAGACGTGCTGCACGCGCGTCTTCCCCTTCTCGGGCGCGGGGAGGATGAGCGAGATCACCGCGAGCGCACGCCCGTGCCGAAGATCGAGCACGAGGGAGACGGCCTCGTTCGGCAGGTAGTTGTGGTGGAACTGCACGTAGAACAGGTCCTCGTCGACCTCGACGGCCTCGTAGTCGTCGGTGTCGGATGCCGCGGCGGTGCTGTCATCGGCACCTGGCTGGTAGTCCCAGGTGACCGTGGTGTCGGCGAAGCGGTGCACGATGCGGGTGCCGCGCCCGTCGACGACGGTGATCTCGCGGCCGCTGAGGGCGGTCGTGTGCGGGGCCTTGTTCGCGTCGAAGCCGGGGGCGAGGCCCTCGAGGGGCAGCCAGGTCGAGGTGTCTGCGGGGTTCAGGGTCGTCATTTCTTCTCCTGTCGGATGGGGCGGGTCAGCGGGCGCTGACGCGCTCGAGGTCGGTGGCGAGGCCGTCGTACACGGCCGGCCGGGACTTCTTCAGGTACGCGCCGTAGACGATGCCGCCGATCACGGCGAGCACGAGCAGCAGCGGCATCAGGCGGATCGCGAGCTCCTGGGAGCCGGCGACGATGTCGAAGTTCACGATCGCGAGGATCGAGATCGCCGCGATGCCGAGGAAGCCGATGCCCGGCGCGATGAACGTGCTCCACCACCGCGGGTCGCCCTTGCGGCGGAAGTACACGACGATCGAGATCGCCGCGAGACCCTGCAGGATCAGCACGCTGAGCGTGCCGAAGCCGAGCATCGCGGGCACGAGCGTGACGATCGGGTCGGCTCCGGCGATCGCGAAGATCACGGCGACGATCGCGGCGAACGACGCCTGCACGATGCCGGCGAGCTGCGGGGCGCCGTTGGCGCGGGTGCGGGAGAGCGCCTGCGGCAGGATGCGCGCGCGACCGAGAGAGTAGAGGTAGCGCGTGGCGGAGTTGTGGAAGGCGAGCATCGCGGCGAAGAGGCTCACGAGCAACAGGATCATCATGACCGTGGTGAGCGGGCCGCCGAGGTACTGCTGTGACAGCGTGAAGATGAGGTCGCCGGTCGGCAGGTGCTCCACCGCGGTGGCCTGCGCCTGCGCGACGCCGGTGGCGCTGACGACGGCCCAGGTGGTCACGCCGAGGATGATGCCGATCGCGATGATCGCCGTGTACGTCGCGCGCGGGATCGTCCGCAGCGGCTGCTTCGCCTCCTCGCTGAACAGCGCCGTGGCCTCGAACCCGAGGAACCCGGTGGCGGCGAGCAGCAGGCCGATCGGCAGAGAGCCCGAGAGCACCCACTCCGGGCTGAACGCCGCGACGTCGTAGCCGGTCTGCACGAGCACGGAGATGTCGAACACGACGAGCATCAGCGTCTCCAGCACCAGGCACACGCCGAGGATCTTGGAGCTGAAGTCGACGCCGACCCTGGCGAGCACGAAGCACACCACGATCGAGGCGAGCCCCCAGACCAGCCAGTGCACGTCGAGTCCGGTGAGGTCGCGGATGATCGTCTGCATGAAGAAGCCGCTGGTGCCGATCGTGCCCACGACGAAGAAGTTGTAGCCGAGCGTCGCGATCAGCCCGGCGATCAGTCCGCCGGTGCGGCCGAGGCCCTTCACCACGAAGGCGTAGAAGCCGCCGGCGTTGACGAGCTGCTTCGACATCTGCGCGTAGCCCACCGCGAAGAGCAGCAGGATCGCCGCGACGATGAAGAACGACATGGGCGTGCCGCCGCCGTTGCCCAGCGCGATGGCGAGCGAGGCGACGACGACGATGCCCGTGAGAGGTGCGACGGCGGCGAGCACGAGGAAGACGATGCCGGCGACGCCCAGGGCTCCCGGGCGGAGAGAGGTGTGCTCTGCGGATGGTGCGATCGGATCTGCCACGGCGGCTCCTTTGCTCGGTGACGGCCGTGCGCGCACGGCATCGACGACGAGGGGAATCGTCGATAGAGCGAGTCTGCTCCGCCCCCGTCGCCCGCGCTTGACCCTGAGCGAAAGACGATGGTGTCAGCGTGCACAGCCGCGTCGGGGTGCTTCGACGTCGAGGACGCCGCAGAGCAGGATGACTGTCAGGACGCCGCCGTCCTCCGCGTCGACAGATGCGCCGGCGGGGTCAGGAGAGGCGACATGGACCTGCATCTGAGCGGTACGACCGCCCTCGTCACCGGGGCGGGGAGCGGCATCGGCAGGGCCGTCGCGCTCGCGCTCGCCGCCGAGGGCGTGCGCGTCGCGCTCCTCGATCGCGACGGGGCAGCCCTCGCCCGGACGGCCAGCGGATGCCCCGGCGCCCTGCTCCTCGTGGCGGACGTGACGGACGAGGCGCAGGTCGCCTCGGCTCTCGCCCGGGTCGACAGGCTGGACGCGGTCGTGTGCTGTGCGGGGATCTCCGGCCCCGTCGGCGCCGGCATCGAGGACGTCTCCCTCGCGGAGTGGAACGCCGTGCTCTCCGTCAACGTCACAGGGCCCTTCCTCGTGCTCCGCGCGGCGCTGCCCCTGCTGCGCGCATCGGCCGCGGCATCCGTCGTCCTGATCTCCAGCGACTCCGCCTTCGTCGCCTCTCCCGGCATGGCGCCGTACTGCGCGTCGAAGGCCGCGCTGGTGCAGTTCGGCAGGGCGCTGTCGGTCGATCTCGCCGACACCGGCATCCGCGTGAACACCGTCGCCCCCTCGGTCGTCGACACCCCCATGAGCCGTGGCGACCTGGGCGACACGGCTCTCGACGAGGCGGCGTTCCCCGTGCAGACGGCCGACGAAGTGGCCGCGCACGTCACGTACCTGCTGTCGCCCCGCAGCCGCGCGGTCAACGGCACCACCCTTCTCAGCGACTTCGGGTACACCGCCCGGTCGGGATTCCCCGCTTGAGCGCGCACGCGCCAGACAGACAGGAGCAGCACATGGGACTCGTAGTCGGATCGACGGTCTCCGGACGCGTCGTCGTCATCACCGGAGGCGGCACGGGCATCGGAGCGGCCATCGCCGAGCGGTACGCGGCCGAAGGGGCGCACGTCGTCGTCGTCGGACGCAGGGCCGAGCCGCTGCAGGCGGTGGAGAAGGCGGTCGGCGCGCACGCGATCATCGCGGATGCCGCGGACACGGAGTCCGCCAAGGCCGCAGTGGCCGAGGTGCTGGCGACGTTCGGCCGCATCGACGTGCTGGTCGCGAACGCCGGAGGCCACGGCTTCTCACCGGTCGGCGACACGGATGACGCGGGGTGGGACGCCGCCATCCGCGCCAACCTCACGACCGCGTTCGTCATGGCGCGCGAGGCGCTGCCCGCGCTGCTGGAGTCGAAGGGGCAGATCGTGATCGTGTCGTCTCTTGCCGGGCTCTTCGCGGGGCCGTCGGTGGCCGGGTACACGGTCGGCAAGCACGCGCTCATCGGCCTCACCCGCACGCTCGCGCGCGACTACGGCAAGCACGGCGTTCGTGTGAACGCGGTGTGCCCCGGATGGGTGCAGACGCCGATGGCCGACGACGAGATGGACGAGTTCGCCACGCACGCCGGCCTCGGGTCGCGCGAGGAGGCCTACGCCACGGTGACCGCTGACGTGCCGCTGCGTCGCCCCGCGCGTCCGGCCGAGATCGCCTCGGTCGTGCGCTTCCTCGGATCGGGCGAGTCGTCGTACATCACGGGCGCCGTCATCGTCGCCGACGGCGGCTCGCACGTGGTGGACGTGCCGACGATCGCCTTCGACCACGCCGGGATGTAGACGAGGGGAGGCGCCCGGGTGCGCGGTGCTGGGGTGTTGGGGTGCGCGGGTGGGGTCGGGTGCTCGGGTGCTCGGGTGCTCGGGTGCTTGGGCGCTTGGGTTCTTCGGTTCTCGGGTGCTCGGGTGCGCGGGAGGGGCCGGCTGCAGATCGCGCCTCGTGTCGGAAATGGGGCGGGGGATGCGGCGTGACGGCTCAACTCTGCGCGTGGTGGTGGGGATGATCTCGCGCCTCGTGTCGGAATGAGGCGGGGGATGCGGCGTGAGGTGACAACTCTGTGCGGGGTGGTGCGGGGTGGTGCGGGGTGTCGCCGACGCCGATGTTGCGGGAAGGGTGGCATGGCAAGGATGACGTCGCCTGTCCCATGGGACCGCGTGGCGCTGCGGAGGGACGCGCATCGGCGCGGTAGCCTGACGACTTTCGCGAGACGGCTGCTCTGTTCCGGAATATTGCCCTGAACAGCAGAAAACCGGCCTCGAATGTCGGTGGCCCTCGGTTGGATGGAGTCATGAGCAGCACCGCCGGCATCCTCGATCGGGTCGTTACCGACCTCGATCTGATGCTGGGCGCTGACATGCTCGCGGGGCTGTCCGCGACCGAGCGGATGGACGTGCTCAGAGGCGCTGGAGAGGCACTGCGGCGGCTCGAGGCGATCGTCGTCGAGACGGCCGCCGATGCCGACGCCCGAGAGCTGCCGGATGCGTTCGGATGCCGGTCGCTGAACGAGCTCCTGCAGCGGGTGCTCCGCGTCGATGCCGCGACTGCGGCGCGCATGGTGAAGGCGGCATCCGCCCTGCGTCGAGAGCTGAGCCTGCTCACCGGGGAGCGCCTGCCTGCGCGGTGGCCTGCGCTTCGTGAGGCGATGCTCGACGGGGAGGTGGGCGTCGCCGGACTCCTCGCGGCGACCGGTCCGATGGAGCAGGCCGGGGATCGCATCGGCGCAGCCGACCGCCTGCGCGCCGATGCCGAGCTGGCAGATCAGGCACGGGGCATCGTCAGGGAAGACGACGGCCGTACGACTGCGGTTCCGCCCGCCACGCCCGACGACCTGCGGCAGTACTCTCAGTTGATCGCGCTGTACCTCGACCCCGACGGCTCGGCGCCGATCGAGGCGCGCGCGTCGCAGCGGCGCTCCGTGGTCATCGGGCGGCTGCGCGACGGCGCCTATCCGATCCGCGGCGCTCTCCTGCCCGAGGTCTATGCGCAGCTGCAGCTGATCTTCGACGCCCAGCTCAACCCGAAGGTCGAGGGCCCCGCCGATCTCGGCGTGATGTTCCGACCCTCAGAGGAGCTGACAGGCGATGCGCGACCTGACGCGGAGCAGCGGGGCGACGCCGACCCGCGCACGCGGGCGCAGAAGCAGCACGATGCGCTGGCCGCCGCGCTCGGCATCGCGGCTCGACACGACGACATGCCCTCGCTCGGCGGCGCGGCACCCACCCTCGTGGTGCACGTCGACGCTGCGCAGATCTCTGAACGCGAGAGCGGCGGATGGGCGACCATGCCCGGCGTCGAGGCGCCTGTTCCGGCATCCGTGGCGGTCCACACCGCGTGCTCAGGGGCCGTGCAGCGCGTGCTCTTCGACGAGGGCCGCATCGTCGGGATCAGTACGACAGACCGCGTCTTCACGGCGACTCAGCGCCGCGCGATCGTGCTCCGCGACGGCGAGTGCCTGATCCCCGGATGCCACGTCCCCGCGTCGTGGTGCGAGATCCACCACGTCACCGAGCACGCGCGCGGCGGCCCGACCCACACCGACAACGGGGTGCCCCTGTGCTGGCATCATCACCGGACCCTGGACCGCTCCGGATGGGAGATCCGGATGTCGGAGGGGGTCCCGCAGATCAGGGGTCCCGGATGGTGGGATCCGAGTCGCGAGTGGCGTGAGCAGCGCCGACCGAGACGCGCTCTCACCGCGGTCGCCTGAGCAGGCGGTGTCTGTTCGGTGACGTTGTCTGATCGGCGACGCCGTCTGTTCGGCGACGCCGGGTGCAGGTTGGCGGGGACAGGTTGGCGGTCGCAGGTTGGCGGGAGCCGAACTCCCGGACGTTCGTTGAGCGAGCGCAGCGAGACGAAACGCCTCATGGATCGCACGACCGCGGTATGAGGGGTCCGCGGGGCACTCGCGCCGGTCCACGCATCCGCCCGCCCGCACGTGTCAATGCGCCCGCGCCCGGCGCCTGCGCCCGAGCAGGGATCAGCCGACGCGGCGCCCAGCCGCTGTAGCGCCCAGCCGCCGTAGCGCCCAGTCGACGCAGCGCCCAGTCGACGCAGGCCTCGGCCGACGCAGCGCCCAGTCGACGCAGACCTCGCGCGTCGCCTGACCTCAGCCGACGTGCAGTTCGAACCCGCCGTCGACGGCGACCACGGCCACCTGGGTGAGGTCGGCGACGTGATACTCGGGGGAGTGGGAGGTCGCGTGGGCGCCGACGCCGATCACGCGCATGCCCGCGGCGTGGGCGGCCTGGATGCCTGCCCCCGAGTCCTCGAAGACGACGCAGTCGGCCGGATCGATGCCAAGGAGCTCAGCGCCGAGCAGGAAGCCCTCGGGGTCGGGCTTCGACTTCGACACGTTCTCCGCCGTGACGGTGAGCGCGGGCACGGTGAGTCCCGCCTCGCCCATGCGGGCGTTCATCAGTCGCACGTCGGCCGACGTCACGATCGCGTGCGGGAACGGGAGGAGGTCGGCGAGGAGGACGTCGGCTCCCTCGATCGCCACGACGCCGTCGACGTCGCTCGCTTCGTTGGCGAGCATCTCCCGGTTCTCCTGGAGGTTGATCTCGTGGTCGCGCTCGGGGAGCATGATCGCCATGCTCTGGTGCCCCTGACGGCCGTGCACGACGCTGAGCACCGTGGCGGGGTCGATGCCGTGGGGCGCAGCCCAGGCGAGCCAGAGCCGCTCGACCACCGCGGTCGAGTCGACGAGGGTCCCGTCCATGTCGAGGAGGGCGGCGCGGACGTGGACGATCTCGGTCATGCTCCCAGGCTAGTGCCGCCGCGTCCGTCCTTCCTGGGCGCGGACGGGTCGGGTAGCGTCGACGGGAAGACCGAGGGGGCAGGATGCGGAGAACGCGCAGGGGGATGCTGATCGCCGGGGGTGTGCTGCTCGTCGGGCTCGCGCTCGCATGGTTCGCGGTGCGCAACCACGAGGCGATCCACGCGCTCGTCGGCATGGACACGGTGCTGGGGTGGATCACGCACGGCACCGCTCTGCTGATCCTGGCCGGCGGAGTCGCCCTCCTCGCCGGAGGCGTCTTCGGGAGCGCCCCTCAGGACGCCCCCGAATGACGGCCGGTCAGCCGCCGAGGTAGGCGCGATGCAGCAGTTCGGGGTCGCCCTTGAGCTGCTCAGACGTCCCCTGGAACGAGACCTGACCGCCCGCGACGACCACGGCCTCACGAGCCAGCCCGAGTGCGAGCTGCGTGAACTGCTCCACGAGCAGCACGCCGACCCCGGACTCGGCGATCGACTTCACGATCGGCATGAGCCGCATGAACACGACGGGCGCGAGCCCCAACGACATCTCGTCGATGAGCAGGATGCGCGGTTTCGCGGCGAACGCGCGCGCGAGCACGACCATCTGCTGCTCGCCGCCGGACAGCAGGGCCGTGGGGGAGTCGATGCGCTTCTCCAGTTCGGGGAACTGCTCGAGCGCGGCATCCAGCTCCGCCGGGGTCCGCGCGGTGAGCGAGATGTTCTCCCGCACGGTGAGCGAGGGGAACACGGCCCGTCCCTGCTCGATGTGCACGATCCCGCGCCGCGCCCTCGCGACCCGCGACAGCTTGTCGATCGGGTCGCCGTCGAGCGTCAGCGACCCGACGGAGTGCGGGGTCACGCCTGACACCGACTCGATCAGGCTCGTCTTGCCCGCGCCGTTCGGTCCCACGAGCGCCAGCACCTCTCCGCCGCGCACGGTGAGCGTCACGTCGGAGATCACCGGCCCGGCGCCGCGGCTGACGGTCACACCGTCCAGGACGAGTTCGCTCATGACAGCAGCTCCGTCTCTCCCATGTACGCCTTGACGACGTCGGGGTTCGCCAGCACCTCGGCCTGGGGGCCGCTCGCCAGCACCTTGCCGAAGTCGAGCACCGTGAGCATCGGGCACACCGAGCGCACGAGGTCGAGGTCGTGCTCGATGATGATCAGCGCCACGCCGTAGCGCGACGGCAGCTCCCTCAGGCGGGCGGCGAGAGCCAGGTGCTCCTCGTGCGACAGCCCGGCGGCCGGCTCGTCGAGGATCAGCAGCCGAGGACGCGAGATCACGTTCGCCGCGACCTCCACCAGCCGCCGGGTGCCGACGTCGACGCTCGACAGGCGGGCGCGGGCGGGCGGGCACCCGAAGAACTCGAGGACCTCGTCGATGTCGGATGCCGCGAGCCGCCGCCGCGCGACGAACCGCACGTAGGCGCCCACGGTGAGCGCGGGCGGCACACGGTCCTGCTGGAACGTGCGCCGCAGCCCCAGCCGGGCCCGCCGCGTGGGGGAGAGCCCGGCGAGGTCGCGGTCGCCCAGCAGCACGCGGCCGCCGTGCTTCGGCAGGAACCCGCTGATCGCATCGACGAACGTCGACTTGCCCGCGCCGTTCGGCCCGATGAGCCCCATGATCGATGCGGCGGGCACCTGGAACGACACGTCGTCGAGCGCCTTCAGGGCGCCGAACTGCACGGTGAGCCCCTCCACGGTGAGCACGGGGGCGCCGTCGAGCGCGGCCTCGTCCACGGTCGCGGTGGTGGTCGTCGTGATGGCCGCGGCGTCGGCGGGAGCATCCGGGGGCAGCGCTGTCAGCGCCGCGCTCGCGGTCCTGCGGTCGGCGCGGCGCCAGAACACGTCGCGCACGGTCTGACCGAGGTTCGTCCCTCCGGTCAGCGCCTGCACGCCGAGCACGCCGAAGACGACGAAGCCCCAGTTCTGGTCGATGCCCCAGCGCTTGAGCAGCTCGGGCACGAGCACCCAGAGGATGCCGCCGAGGATGGCCATGTCGATGAGGTGAGCGCCCGACATGATCGCCAGGACGTACAGGGCCAGCGACTGCAGGGGCGTGAAGCTCGATGCGAACGGCAGCTGCACCTGTCCGGCGAGCAGACCACCCGCGATGCCGCCGAGGGCGGCGGAGACGGCGAAGGCGGTGAGCTTGGCGACCTGCACGCTCTGCCCGGCCGCGGCGGTTCCGCGCTCGGAGAAGGCGACGGCCTTCCACGACGAGCCCCAGCGTCCGCGCTGCAGGAAGAACACCCCGAGCGCGCAGACCGCGAGAACCACGATCGACAGGAAGAAGAACTGCCGGTCGTTGGAGAACAGCGCCGGTCGCTCGATCGACGTGCCGTCCACCGAGCCGGGGAACTGGATCTGCACGAGCGTGACGTCGGCGGCTGCCGCGAAACCGAGGGTGACGACGGCGAGGTTGACGCCGCGCAGGCGCAGAGCGGGAAGTCCCACGAG
The DNA here is from genome assembly GCF_042887445.1 of Microbacterium sp. NPDC057944. Taxonomy (NCBI): domain Bacteria; kingdom Bacillati; phylum Actinomycetota; class Actinomycetes; order Micrococcales; family Microbacteriaceae; genus Microbacterium; species Microbacterium sp. NPDC057944. The sequence continues at coordinate 1,280,135 of NZ_JBHVPJ010000002.1, read as the reverse complement.
GACGCCGACGAGCCCTGCGGCGACGCCGCCGAGCGCGAGCCAGACGATGAAGCCTCCGGGGGCCTGCATCACGTTCAGCAGCGAGACGATCCACGCGCCCACAGCGGCGAAGGTCAGCTGGCACAGGGCGATCATCCCGGCGGAGCCGGTGACGATGCCGAGGCCGAGGATCGCGATGGCGGCGACGACGGCGCTGATCGCGAGGAACACGAAGTAGCCGGGAAGGGCGGCGCTGAGGATCGCGCCCACTCCCACGGCGACGGCGGCGATCGCGAACGGCCAGACGGCCTTGACCACGCGGTTGTCGGACAGGGGCGAGCGGTCAGCGAGCGGCATCCCACACCTCCTTGCGCTGGGTCCACAGGAGCAGGACCACGATGAACAGGAACGGGAGGAAGTTGCGCACCAGCGCGACCTCGTCGATCTGCGCGACGAGACCGCCGAGCACGCCGAGCACGATGCCGCCGACGACGGCCAGGTCGAGCCGCCGGAAGCCGCCGAGGAGCGCCGCGGCGGCCGCGGGGACGATGAGCATCGACAGGCCGGTGGCGTCGCTGGACTGGGTCGGAGCGACGATGATGATCGCGATCGCGCTGATCACCCCGGTCACGAACCACACCGAGATCGACAGCGGACGCGAGCGGATGCCGAGCAGCTCGGCCGTGGTCGGCCGCTCAGACAGCGCCCGCAGCTGCGTGCCGACCCTGGTGCGGCGGAGGATGATCCGCACGACCACGGCGGTGACGATGGCCATCAGCACGGTGGCGACGGTGACCTGGCTGACGACGACGCCCCCGAAGGAGAAGGCGGGGCCCGCGATGATCGGAGTGAAGGGCTGCGGCTTGTTGCCGAACAGGATGAACGACAGCGAGATCAGCATGAGCAGCGGGCCGACGGTCATCGCCGAGCGGGTCGTCGTCGAGGCCTCGGAGAGCCAGGTCGCGGCGATCCAGCCGATCGCCGCGGCGAGGAGCCCCGCGACGAGGATGCCGAGCACGGAGCCGAGCCAGATCGGCAGCCCGAGGCTGCTCACGAACCACACGGCCGTGAACGCGCCGAACATCCCGGTCGCGGCCTGGGCGAAGTTGACGACCCGCACGAGGCGGCTCATCAGCGTCAGGCACACGCCGAGGACGGCGTAGAGTCCGCCGGCGGCGAGACCGGCGATGGCGCCTTGCAGCATGAGGCGTCCTTTCTGATCTGAGGGGGAGGGGCGCCCGCCGCCGCGAGTGCTGCGGCGGCGGGCGGTACGACTACTCGCCGATGCGCAGCCAGTCGTCGGCGACCTTCTCCCAGGCGTTGGTGCCGGACTTCAGGATGATCGGCCAGCCGGCGGTGTTCTGCGTGCCGAACGCGTAGGGCGTGCCCACCATCGGGTTGTCGATCGCCTTCATGTCCTGCAGCGCCTTGCTGACGCTCTCCCGCGTGATGTCGCCCTTGATCGACTTCAGCACCTCGATGAAGTACGTCGCCGCGAGGTAGCCGCCCTGGCTGAACGACGTGAGCGGGATGTCGTTCTTCTCCATCAGCGCTCGCCAGTCCTTGTTGATGTCGTTGTCGTCCGTGAACGGGTAGAACTCGGCGGGCACGTAGATGCCGGCGCCGGCGTTGTCGACCGCCTTCGCGAAGTTCTCGCTGTAGACGCTCGTCAGGTAGAGCCAGGTCACGTCATCCCAGCCCTGCGCGTTCGCGGCCTTGACCTGGCCGATCGCGTCGGGCTCGACCGGGTTGATCGCGAGGGCCTTGCAGCCCTGCTCGCGCGCCTTCACGATGTAGGGCGTGTAATCGGATGCTCCGTACGGCACGGTGTCGTCGACGTACTTCGGCTTCTTGCCGGTGATCTCGGTCCACTTGTCGATCGCGGCCTGGTAGGTCGGGCGCGTGGAGCCGGCGATCTCGAGCAGGACGCAGATGTCGTCGAGCCCCAGGACCTCGGAGCCGTACTGCAGCGTCAGGGTCATGTCGTTGAACGGGCCGACGTTGGCGGGGGAGATGTTCTTGCTGTCGAAGCATCCCGTGTCGACGCCGATGCCGGGGATGGAGAGGATGCTCTCCTGCTCGTAGTACTTGGCGTTGATCTCGCACTCGATGAGGCTCGCCGAGCCGACCAGCGCGACGGCGCCGTCGCTGCCGACGAGCTCGCGGGCCGAGGCGGTGGCCGTGGCGGGGTCGCCCTTGTCGTCGAGCGCCTTGTAGTCGATCTTCTGGCCGTTCAGGCCCCCGGCCTCGTTGAAGGCGTCGAAGACGGCGGCCGCCGCCTGCGAGGCCTCGGGGAAGGTCGCCGGTCCGCTGATCGTGTTGACGGAGCCGACGACGATCGAACCGCCCCCGCCTCCGCCCGATCCGCCGTCGTCGGCGCAGCCGGACAGGATGAGGGCTGCCACGGCGATAAGGGCCGCAGTGCCTGCTACTCGCTTGTTCATGTGCTTCCTTGCCTCTCGATTTCGGGTGTTGCTGTGCCGACGGGTCAGCCGCGCAGGGCGCGATTGACCAGTTCGGTGTCGGTGAACTGCTCGAAGGCGGTGACCCTGCCGTCGGTCAGCCGCCACACGTGGGCGACCCGGGCGGCGAAGAAGCGCCCGGTCAGCGTGTAGGTGCCGGAGTAGGTGCCGATGCCGACGACCACGTCGCCGCCGTCGACGACCTCGTCGATCGCGACCGTGTAGTCGTCCCACTCCTCCTGGATCCGCTGGAAGACGCCGGCGGCGACCGCGTCGGGGCCGATGTACGTGCCGGCGTAGGGGAACCCCGCCGCCTCGGTCCACTGCACGTCGTCGGCGAGGGGCGCGAGCATCCCGTCGAGATCGCCGCGGTCGCTCGCGGCGTAGTGCTCGCGGATGATGTCTGCGTTGCTCATGTGCGCGCTCCTCGATCAGACGGGCTGGGCGTCGGGATAGGCGACGGAGCCGAGGGGGTAGATGTGGCCGCCGCCGCGGGAGTGCTCGGCATCCCCGTCTCCGTTGAGGCCGAGGAAGATGCCGGTGGTCATGAGCTGGTATCCGAGATCGTGCAGCCAGACGCTGGCGACGGCGATGCGGAACTCGCGGAAGCAGAACAGGTACAGTCCATCGGCGAACTTCCAGACGGTCGAGAGGTCCATGTCTCCGTGGCCGCGCTGCACGCCCTCCAGACACTGCCAGGCGTAGCGCTGGCTGGAGACGTAGACGTGCTCGTACAGGTGGTGCGGGCTGTACCGGTAGACGTTGCGCTTGCCGATGAGGTCACGGCTCGGACCGGGAGCCTCGCCCGTCGGCTCGCCGCCGTCGACGGTCGCGGCCCAGAACTCCTGGCCGACCTGCGGCTCGCCCGGGAGAGCCTCGGCGGCGATGCGGGAGCGGACGACCGTCGCCCTGCGGGTCGAGGTCGAGTAGACGACGGTGATCGCCTCGCGCTCGCGGCTCTCCAGCGGGATGTTGACGAACACGACGTCGTCGCGCACCGCGACCGCGTCGTACGGGTCGGTCCCCGTGGCGTCGAACCCGGTCCACGTCACGGCCACGGAATCGAACACGAGCGAGAAGGCCGAGCCGTCGTCGAGGGTGAGCGCCACCGCGGTTCCCGCGAGGGACACGTTCGGCAGGCGGAAGGTGTCGATGCCTGCGGCGAACTCGTCGTAGGTGCGCCACTCGTCGAGCGCCGGGTCGGTGGAGATGTCGGTCATGGAGGTCCTGACGTCGCACACGGCGGAGCATCCTCGCTCCGGGCACCGCAGCTTCGCGGTGCGCTTGCCTCATGCTCGATCCGGGCGCCTCATCCGCTCAAGGCGCGCGCGACCATCGCGCGCCGAGAGTCAACCGGCGTGCCCTCCGGGGCAAGTGCAGGATGCTGGGCGACGGCTCTCACCCGTTCGACGAGGCGAGCAGCGGCGCGCCACGACGACGGCGACGGGCGCGCGCTGGGCGGCGAGAGGATGCCGGTCGCCGCGCAGCGGCCGTCGGCGAGCCGTCAGTGCGCGGCGCGGTACTCGCTGGGCGAGATGCCGAAGGCCGTCTTGAACGCGCGGCTGAAGTGCGCGGCGTCGACGAACCCCCAGCGCGCGGCGATCGCCGCGACCGGACGGTCGGCGAGCATGGGGTCGAGCAGATCCCTGCGGCACTGCTCGAGGCGTCGCGTGCGGATCCAGGTCGACACCGTGACGCCCTGCTCCTGGAAGAGCCCGTGCAGGTGCCTGGTCGAGATGTAGTGCGCCGATGCGATCGAGGCGGGCCCGAGGTCGGTCGAGGCGAGGTTGCGGTCGATGTAGGAGCGGATGCGCTGCACGAGCGCGCGGTGCGGATCGGCGGAGACCTCGTCGAGACCGAGCTCGCGGGTGAAGACGGTGGACACGAGGTCGAGAGCGCTGTGCGCGAGGCGGGCGCCGGTGGTCCCCGCGAGCTGATCGAGATTGCCGGCGAGCTGGGTCAGGTAGGGCACGACCATGCCGCCGAGCCCCTCCTGTCCGGAGATGCGCACGGCCGTCAGCTGTCCGATCATCTCCGGCGGCAGGCTGATCAGATGCTTCGGGAACATCACGACCATGGTGCGGAAGTCCTCGTCGAACACGAGGGAGTACGGGCGGTCGGTGTCGTACACGGCGAGGTCGCCGGGGCGCAGCACGGCCTCCCGGTCGTCCTGGATGAGCAGGCCGGTGCCGGCGAGCATCAGGCTCAGCTTGAAGTAGGAGCGATCTCCGCGGGCGATGAGCTCGGGGGTGCGCTCGACCACGTGCGACGTCGCGCGCAGGTCCGTCACGTGCACCTCGTCGACGGAGGCGGCGCGGATCATGCCGCGGAAATGGTCTGCTCCGCTGCTGGAGACCTGCAGGGGGACGAAGGACTCCGACACCGCGGCGCGGAACTCGCTGATGTTGCGCGCGACGAGAGTCGACACCGATTCGGCGGAAGCCGTGGGTGCACCGTTCATGAAAGATCACCTCGGGTGGTGGAACGACGACGTTGTATACGATCCGTTCCGTGATGTTATCACCGACTGCGCCCGCCCCGCGCGGCTTCTAGGATGTGGAGCGGAGGGCGGAGCATGAAGAGGATCGGCGAGCAGGCCATGCGGGTGCTGCGACAGCTGCGGGGGCCGGACACATCCGATTCCGTGTTCGAGGCGACGGCGCTGATCGTCGGGACGCTGTTCCTCGTGCTGGGGTTCGTCATCGCCTTCCCGGTGTTCTTCGGGCACGAGCTCGCGATCAGCGGATCCGGCTCGATCGGCGGCTTCGCCGCGTACGGCGGGGCTCTCACCGCCGTGCTCGCTTTCGTCCTCGGACGGGTCGCCGTGCGTCCGGTCGAGATCGCGGAGGATGCCGTGCGCGACGGCTTCAGCGTGCCGGGGGACCGGCTGCGCTGGTACGACCTCGCGGCGATCGCCTTCGCGCACGCGGCGATCGCGTATCTGGGCTGGCTCGGCATCGCGAAACTGCTCGAGCTCAGCTTCATCGGCGCGCCCGTGTTCGCCTTCCCCGGCGCGATCCTCGTCAGCGTCGCGTTCGCGCTCACCGCCTACGTGAGCTTCCTCAGCGCGGTGGCCCTCACCCCGATGGTGCTCTCGCTGGTGCTGGCGGTGTTCCTGGTGGTCGGGGCGTTCGCCGCGATGCTCGCCTCGAGCGACGAGAACTGGTGGCGCGACAACCTCTCCGCCCTGGGCATGAGCACCAACAGCGCGTCGATCGCGTTCAACGCGACGCTGATCATCGCCGGCGTCATGATCACCACGATCTCCCGCTACGCGACGGCCGGGCTGCCGGTCGACGACGAGAAGGATCGGCGGGGGCGCTTCCTGGTGCGCGGCGGGCTGATCCTCATGGGCGTCTTCCTCGCCTGCGTCGGGATCTTCCCCGTCGACGAGTTCTTCCTGCTGCACAATACCGTCGCGACCGGCATGGCCGTCGTCTTCGCCGTGGTCGTGGTGGGCCTGCCCTGGTTCCTGCGGACAATCCCTCGCGTCTTCGTGCTGTTCGGGTGGGCGTACGTGCTCGTGATCGCCGTGCTCGGGGCGTTCTTCGCCGTCGGCTACTACAACCTCACGGCCGTCGAGCTGATCGCCGCCGTCCTGATCTTCAGCTGGATCATCGTGTTCCTGCGGACCGCGGGGTCCGTCGTCGGCAGCACGGCGGGCGACCCGGTCCCGGTCACCGCAGAGGGGTGACCGAGGCCGGGGCCGCCCGGTTCGTCGTCGCGTTGACTCAGCCGCGGCGTGCGCGGAGGCCGAGGACGGCGGCGAGGAGCCCGACCCCGGCGATCACGGCCGCGCCGACGAACGCCGCGCTGTAGCCGGCGGCATCCCCGCCGTCGACGCTCGCGCCGGCGCTCACCGCGGTGAGCACGGCGAGCCCGACCGCGGAGCCGATCTGGTAGCTCGTGTTGACGAGGCCGGACGCGACCCCCGCCTCCTCCGGCGGCGCGCTCGCGATCGCCGTGCTCAACGACGGAACGAAAGCGAGCGCCATGCCGGATGCGGCGACCAGGGACGCGGGCAGCACATGGGCCGCGTACACGCCGTCGGCGGGAGCGAGCGCCAGCCAGCCGACGCCGACGCCCAGCAGGACGAAGCCGGATGCCACCATGGTCCGCGTGCTCAGCCGCGCCGACAGGCGAGGGGCGACCAGAGTCATGCCGATCACGATCAGCACCGTCATCGGCACGAGCGCCGCGCCCGCGGCGAACGCCGATGCGCCGAGCACGTTCTGCAGGTACAGGTTCAGGAAGAACCACATCGGGATCCAGGAGGCGCCCAGCAGGAGCTGGGCGATGTTGGCGCCGGCCAGCTGGGGCAGGCGGAGCATCCCGAGGCGCAGCAGCGGCTCGGCGGCGCGGGCCTGCCGTGCGACGAACAGCCCGAGGAGCAGGATGCCGGCGCCCAGCGATCCGGTGGCCTCGATGCTCAGCCACCCGATCTCCGGCGCCCGCACGACGCCGTACACGACCAGGGCGAGGCCCGCCGTGCCCGCGATCGCGCCGAGGAGGTCGACGCGACCGGTCGCTCGCACGCCGCGAGGGAACGCGATCGGTGTGAGAGCGAGGATCGCGATCGCGATCGGCACGGTGATGTAGAAGACCCAGGGCCAGCCGAGGTACTCGGTGAGCAGTCCGCCGAGGAAGACTCCGGCCGTGCCGCCGATCGGGGCGGCCGCGCCGTAGACGGCGAATGCGCGGGGGAGCTGTGGCGTCCCGCCGAACAGCGTCATGAGCAGCGTCAGCGCGGCGGGCGCGATCAGCGCGGCCCCGGCGCCCTGCACGGCGCGGGCGGCGATCTCGACACCGGCGTCTCCGGCGAGGCCGGCGGCGAGGGAGCCCGCGAGCAGCACCGCCCACCCGATGGTGAACATGCGTCGCGCCCCGAAGAGGTCGGAGAGCCTCCCGCCGAGCAGCAGCAGTCCGCCGAAGGCGATCACATAGGCGTTGAAGACCCATGACAGGGCCTCCTGCGCGAATCCGACGTCGCGGGCGATGTCGCTGAGCGCGACGCCGATGATCGACGTGTCCATGATGACGACGAACTGGGCGGCGGCGATGAGCGCCAGTCCCAGTCCGCTGCGGGGGGCTCTCGGGAGCGTGGCGGCTCCGGCGTTCTGTGTCGTGGACACGGGGTTCCTCTCGATCGGGACGCCGACGGCCGGCATCCTCTGAAAGGACTCAATGGAATACCCCCCTGGGGTATTCCCGACGGCATGCGAAAGCGTCGTCCGAGGGGGCGGAGTCACTCGGCGCGCAGCTCGCGGGTGGCGTCGGCCGTGCGCTGCAGGGCGTGCACGGAGTGCGCGTGTCGCCGCTGCGCGACGCCGACGAACACCGCGTCGACGAGGGCGAGCTGCGCGATGCGGCTGACCATGGCGCCGGCGCGGAAGCGCGACTCCCTGGCGTGCGTGAAGAGGGTGTGATCCGCCCCGTGGGCGAGAGGGGAGTCGGGGGCGCCGGTGATGCCGATCGTGGCGGTGCCGTTGTCGCGGGCGGTCTGCAGGAAGCGCACGGTCTCCAGCGTGGTGCCCGAGTTCGAGAAGCCGATCGCGACCGACTTCGTGGCGCTGAGCGCGGCGGCGGCGCTCGCCTCGTGCGAGTCCGAGAGCACGATCGCCGATCGGCCGATGCGCAGCAGCTTGTGGCCCAGATCGTCGGCGGCGAGGCGGCTGGCGCCGATGCCGAAGAGGAGGATCCTGTCGGCATCGTCGATCGCGTCGACCGCGGACGCGAGCACGTCGTAGTCCAGGTTGCCGACGGTCTCCTCGATCGCCAGCAGCTCGAGGGCGGCGATCTTCGCGGTCGCCTCGCGCAGAGTGTCGCCGGCGGAGATCTCCGAGCCGAAGCCCGTGGGCATGCTGAACTGGGCGGACTCCCTGCCGAGCTCCGTCGCGAGCGACACGCGGAGCGCCGCGTAGCCGCTGACGCCGATGGCGCGGCAGAAGCGCACGACCGATGCGACGGAGGTGCCGCACGCGGCGGCGAGCTCGTTGATCGTGAGGTCTACGACGATCGACGGGTTGTCCGTCACGGCGCGGGCGATGCGCGCGAGGGAGGGTGGCAGCGTCTCGGTGGCCGTGGCTATCGTGGTCTGGATGCTCATGCCGCCCTCTCGGTCGTGGCGGACCTCTCCGCGTTGAACAATTGTTTCACGCCCTCGCGACTATGCGTAGACTATTTTCATGACTTCGCCCGCCCCCGCGTTCGCCGTCGACCTCGGCAAGACCCGGTGCCGGGTCGTGCGCGTCGTCGATCGGGAGCGAGTGCGTCACGACGGTGTCGGCGCCCCGGGCCTGGCCGCGCCGCACGGAGCGGACGCTGCCTTCGATGCGATCGTATCGCTGCTCGCGCGATTCGAGGGCCCGATCGGACCCCTAGGAGTGGGGGCTGCGGGTGCCTGGGCGGCTCCGCAGGCGGCATCCGCCCTGGCTCGACGACTGGCGCGGCAGACGGGGGCGCCGGTCGTCGTCGCCTCCGACGTCGTGACCGCGCATGCGGGCGCTCTGGACGGAGCCGAGGGCACCCTGCTCATCGCGGGGACGGGCGCCGCCGCACTCGGAGCGGATGCCGACGGCGTGCGCCTCGTCGACGGCTGGGGTCCTGAGCTCGGCGACTTCGGCAGCGGCTCCTGGTTGGGACGGGAGGCTCTGCGCGCGGTGGTGCGCGCGTCCTCGGGCCTTGGTCCTGCGACCGTGCTGACCGCCGCCGTCGAGACCGTGGTGGGCCCCGCGTCGGCGGTCCCGTCGTGGATCGGCCGCGATGAGCCCCTGGCCAGACGGCTCGCACAGCTGGCGCCGCTCGTTCTGGACTCCGCCGAGCGCGGCGACGACGTCGCCCTCGCGATCGCCGACGAGGCGGTCAGACTGCTCACCGCCACGACCGTGGCCGCCTCCCGCACGGCGAACGTGGCCCTGCACGGCGGCCTCACCGACCACGGATGGTTCCGCGCCCGGCTCGCCTCGTCCCTCGACTCCGCCGACCGCACCGTCGTCCCCTCCGCGGGCGACGCCATCGACGGAGCGCTGATGCTCGCGCTCCGCACCGACCTCCCCCACGAAAGGTTCGCGCACCGTGCCGAATGACGACCGTCTGACCGAGCTCCTCGACGAGCTCTCGCGCCTCGACACCGAGGCCTCGACGACCGAGCGTGGCGACCTCGACCTGCTCGGCTCCGTCGAGCTCGTGCGCGCGATGAGCGCGGAGGACCGCAGAGTCCCCGAGGCTGTCGCCGATCGCGCCGAGGAGATCGCCGCAGCCGTCGACGGCATCACCGCGCGATTCCGCCGCGGCGGGCGTCTGATCTACATCGGCGCGGGAACGGCCGGGCGCGTCGGCGTGCTCGACGCGAGCGAGTGCCCGCCGACGTTCGGCACCGACCCGTCGATGGTCGTCGGACTGATCGCGGGAGGCGAGACGGCGATCCGCTCCGCCGTCGAGAACGCCGAGGACGATCAGGATGCCGCCGAGCTGTCGCTGCGCGACCTGGCCCTGACCGCAGACGACACGGTCGTCGGGATCTCGGCATCCGGTCGCACCCCGTACGTGGTCGGAGGACTGCGCTTCGCCCGCGGCATCGGCGCGCTGACGGTCGCGATCGCCTCGAACGCGCACTCCGCGATCGGTGCGGAGGCCGACATCGCGATCGAGGTCGTGACCGGCCCCGAGTTCATCTCCGGCTCGACGCGTCTGAAGTCGGGGACCGCGCAGAAGCTCGTCGTGAACATGCTCACGACCCTGTCGATGATCAAGCTCGGCAAGACCTATCGCGGGGTCATGGTCGACCTCCTCGCCACGAACGAGAAGCTCCGCGCGCGCTCCATCCGCACCGTGATGCAGCTCGCCGGCGTCGAGGCCGAGGAGGCCGCCGTCGCGCTGTCCGCCGCATCGGGCTCGGTCAAGCTCGCACTCCTCATGCTGGCGACGGGCGCTCAGGCGGATGCCGCGGCATCCGCCCTGGAGAGCGCCGACGGCATCCTGCGTGAGGCGATCATCGCACTGAGCTGACGGGCGCCTCGTCTCGAGGCGCGATCCCTCAGTGGCCGCAGGTGCAGGCGGCGCCTCCGCCGCAGCATCCTTCGTCCGCCGTTCCGTGCGCCTGGGACGACTCCGGCACGTCCATCGCGGGGTTCTGGTCGAGGAAGCCGTAGGGCTTGAACCAGAAGCCGGCGTAGTCGACGGGCATGATGGGCCAGTCCTCCGGGCGCGGGAAGTGCGTGAGGCCGAAGGTGTGCCACAGCACGATGTCCTCGCCGTCGATCGACCGGTCGTCTGCGGTGTACTCGGGGAGGCCCGCACCGCCCTGGTGGGCGTTCGGGTAGCGTCCGGCCGGCCAGATCTGGCCGGGTTCGTGCTTCGTCGCCCACAGATGCTTGGTCGCGAAGGCCGCGCGGGCCGCCACGGAGGATGCGGGATCGGCCATCAGCAGCGCGGTCGGCTCGGGGATCAGGTGGTACGCGGTGGGGCGGCCCACGGCGTTCGTGCGCGAGGCGCTCTGGATCTCCCACACCCGGGCGACCGAGGTGTCGGCCTCACGCTGCGCCTGCTTCTCGGTGACGAGCGGGGTCTCCGACCAGCTGAAGGCGTTGCCGAACGGGTTCTCCGGTCCCATGGGCACGCGCTGCGCGTCGACCTCCACGAGGCGGTTGTCCTCGCCGTCGATCGCCACGTCGAGACGCGCGCTGAACAGGTGCTGGTGCACAGGGGCGAAGACGCCGGGGGCGAGCTCGGTCGCGTGCCTCTGCCGCACGCCCGGTTCTCCCGCGCCGACGAAGACGATGCCCGTGGCCTTGGCCGTGACCTCGATCGAGCCGTCAAGGTAGAAGTGCCAGTAGAAGCCGTAGTCGTAGTTGCCGATCGTGGAGAAGTACGACACCACGAAGCGGCGCGAGCGGCGCACGTCGGCGCGACCGGCCAGATCGGTGTGCTTCCAGAGGATGCCGTAGTCCTCCTCGTGCATGCAGACGACGTTGGGGATGCGCACGGGGTGCCCGTGGTCGTCGGCGACGTACCCGTCGAGGTAGCGGATGACGCCGAGGCAGTCGCATCCGAGCTCAAGGTGGTTGGCGTTCTTGCCGAGGAGGTACTCGCCGGCGTCGAAGTAGCTGATCCAGAAGCGGCCGGGCGCGGTGTCGCCGTAGGGGACGACCATCTCGGGCACGCTCGCACGGCTGAGCACGGAGCGACCGTCGAAGCTCACGTCGTGCAGCACGAGACCCTCGCGGGCGTTGAAGCTCACGCGCATGGCCCAGTTCTCCCACTCGACCAGGGAGCCCGACACGGAGAAGCTCGGGCCCTCGGGCTGCGTGATCTCGATGGGCTTGAGGGTCGTGCGGGCCTCGCCCTGCACCTCGGGGTAGTAGTTGCCGTGGCCAGCGGGCACCGGCACATCGCCCACGTCCTCGACGCGGAGCACGCTGTTCGCCGTCAGGTCGATGTGCACGATCAGCCCCTCGACAGGGTGCGCCCACGGCGAGTCGTCCTCGTCGTACTTCAGGAAGGTGAGGGAGCGGATGACACGGCGACCCACCTCGTCGGCGCGCCCCGTGTATCCGGGGGCGAGCGGACCGCAGAACGCGAGCGCCATGTGGTCTTCGAGGCCGCGCCGCCGCATCGCGGCCTGCCACTCGGGGGAGGCCTTGGCGATCGCCTCCGCGCGTTCGTACTCCTCGAACAGGTACTGCGGCTGGCCGTAGGGCGGCGCATCGTTCGGCACGCGCTCGGCGCTCACGACCTCGCCGCGCGTGATCGAGACGACGACCTCGGTCGCGACGCCCGTGGCGGTGTCGAGCAGGGTGGCATCGACGCGACGGTCGATGGGGGCGCCCGGCGTCCACGCGGCGAGCTCGGCCTTGGTCGGCTCGTCGGGGAGGAGCATCGGCACGCGGACGGTGTCGCCCATGAGGCCTGCGGACTCGAGCACCGCCCTGGCGGCGGCGATCTCGGCGCCCGTGAGCGGGTCGAGGGGATGCGGCGCGGCGATCTTGTCGATGGTGACGGGCTGGTGGGACATCGGCGTACCTCACTATTTCGAGCGATTGCTCAATAAACGGGTTTCGACGATGGTACGACGGCTCAGGGCGCGCGCACAAGCCTTTCGAGCGCGTGAGGGTCGCGTATCGCCGCATCGCGGGCGGGGGATCCGACGACGTGTGGCCCCTCACCTGCCGGGCCGGGTGTGAATGCGGGTCTGAATGCGGGCGCGGCGCGGGTGGGGGTGCGCGGCGCGGATGTGGGGTGTGTTGCGCGGGCGGGGCGTGCGGCGCAGGTGAGGGTGCGGGGTGGGGATGTGCTCCGGGTGGGGGTGTGCGGCGCCGGCGCAGATGCCGTGTGGAGTGTCAGGCGCGCCAGGGGGAGAGGATGCCGTCGAGCACGGCGGCGTGGGCCGCGGCATCCTGCGGCTCGGTGACCTCGACGACCTGCTGGCCGTAGGTGATCGAGCGCAGCAGCGCCATGACGGCATCCGTCGGCGTCTCCGTGCGGAGCTCGCCCGCCGCCACCGCTTCGTCGAGGGCGTCGCGGATGCTGCTCTGCCAGGTCGCGAGGGTGGGTGCGGCGGCATCCGGAGTCGGCGCGAGCGTCGCGAGGCGTCCCCAGAATCCGACGACGACGCGCGCCTCGCTGCGGGTGCGCTCGTCGAGGGGGAGCACCTCGCCCATGAGCGCCTCCAGTCGTGCGAGCCCGTGCAGACCTGCCGTGGCCGCGGCGATGCGCTCGTCGGTGCGGCGGGTGACCTCCGCGGCGGCGGCGCGGATGACATCGTCGAATCCGTCGAAGTAGTGCCACAGCGAGCCGGTGGCGACGCCGAGCTCCTTCGCGACGGCGCGCGACGACACGCTCTCGTGCCCGTCGCGGGCGGCCACCGCGAGCAGCGCCTCGGCGATCTGCCGGCGGCGCTCATCATGGTCGACGACGCGGGGCACCTGCCCATCCTGCCGCATCCGAAGTGGGTCTGGCTATTTTGAGCGCCCGATCAATATAATGCGGGGGTGGATCCCATTCTGCCCGCAGCACCGTGGCTGATGGCACTGGCGGCGCTGGTGTCGGCGGTCGCCTGCGTCGCGGCCTGGCGCGCGGTGCCCTGGCAGGGGCGGCAGTCCGCCCTCGTCATGGCGGCGGCGATGCTCGTCGTCGCGGCGGGCGGCGGCGACGCGGCACGGGGGCTCCTCCTCGGCGCCGTGCTGCTGCTCTCGGCCATGCTCGGGACGATCGGCGTGCGGGGGACGCCCGCCGCGGCGGCCTGCTGCCACCGCGCCCTGGTGTCTCTCGTCATGGCGGTCTGCGCATTCCAGAGCGCCTCGGCCGGCTCATCGGGCGACGCCGTCGCGACCTCGGGGCATGCAGGGCACGGCCTGAACGGGGTCCTCTCGATCATCGGGATCGTGGGCGTCGTCGGCGTCGTGCTGTGGACGGTCGTCGCCGAGTGGTTCGTCGAGCCCGTGCACGAGGGGCGCGCGGCGAGGATGCTGACGATCGAATCGTGGGCGATGGCCGCGGGCGTGGCCGTCATGTGCCTCGGCTTCTGAACCGGCGACGGCGCCCGCGCTTCCCGGTCGCGGCGCGGATTCGGTAGCGTGGCCGGATGCCCCTCGCCCTCATCACCGGCGCCGCCCGCGCGAACAGCATCGCGGCCGGCATCGTCCCCCGTCTCCGCGCCGCCGGCTGGACGGTCGTCACGAGCGACCTGACCGATGCCGACGTGCCCGCCGACCTCTCGACGCCCGAGGGGCCCGAGCAGCTGATCGCCGAGGTGAACCGTCGATACGGCGTGATCACGGCCCTCATCCTCAGCCACGCGCACGACGTCGAGTCCGGCATCCTCGACACGACGGCCGAGAGCTTCGACCTGCACGTCGCCGTGAACGCCCGTGCGAGCCTGCTGATGATCGCCGCGTTCGCCCGCCAGGCGGGGGAGGGCGGCGGAGTGATCGTCGCGCTCACGAGCGATCACGTCACCGGCAACCTGCCCTACGGGGCCTCGAAGGGGGCCCTCGATCGGCTCGTGATCTCGGCCGCACGCGAGCTGGGGCCGAAGGGCATCTCGGCGAACGTGCTCAACCCCGGTCCGATCGACACGGGCTGGATGGACGACGAGACCCGCACGGCCCTCGGCGGGATGACTCCGCTGGGCAGGCTCGGACGCCCCGCCGATGTGGCCGCGACCGTGGAGTTCCTCGTGTCGGACGAGGGCCGCTGGATCTCCGGTCAGCTGCTCAAGTCCGACGGGGCCTTCTCGGCCGAGTTCTGAGGCCGACGCTCAGTCACTCGCGGCCGGGCGCACGAACACCCAGGCGGAGATCGCGGCCACGGTCGCGGCCGCCGTCATCGTGAGCGACATGGTGAGCGCGGTCGTGCCCCCGATGCCGGCCGCAAGCGGGGCGACCACGGGCCCGAAGAGGAACATCGACACACCCAGGAGAGCCGAGGCCGTGCCCGCCCGCGCTCCGTGGTGGGCCAGCGCGAGGGTCTGCCCGTTCGGCCCGCCGATCCCCGCGCACAGCATGAAGCCGATGAGCGCTGCGGCGACGCCGATCACCCCGGCGCCGCCGATCGCGACCACCAGGAACGCCGTCGTCGCGATCAGGGTGGCCGTGATGCCCCCGAGGTACACCCGCAGCGGTCCCCAGCGCCGCACCACGAGACGGCTGGCCTGACTGCCGAGGATGTTCGCGAGCGCTCCGGCGGCGAAAGCGAGGCTGAAGGTCTGCGGGCTCAGCCCGAACTGGTCCTGCAGCACGAACGGCGACATCGACAGGTACGTGAAGAACGCGACCCCGCCCGCGGCGCCCGCGCACAGCACGGCGAGGAACAGCCGATCCCGCACCACGGCGCCCGCGTGCCCTGCCAGCACCCGCACGCCGCCGCCGTGCCGGTCACCGCGGTCGAGGGTCTCGGGGAGCGCCAGCACGACCACGAGAAGCAGAGCGACGCCGACACCTCCCAGCACCCAGAAGATGCCGCGCCAGTCCATGATCCGCGCGAGCTGGCCGCCGACGATGGGTGCGATGACCGGTGCCGTGCCCGAGACGAGGAACAGCAGCGACAGCATCCTCGACACCTCGACGCCCTCGAACTGGTCGCGGGCGACGGCGAGGCAGATCACGATGCCCGCGGATCCGGCGAGACCCTGCAGGAACCGCGCGAGCAGCAGCAGCTCGATGCTCGGCGCGACGGCGCACAGCACCGAGAGCACGGCGAACGCGGCGACGCCGACCATGAGCGGCAGGCGCCGCCCCAGGCGATCGCTCAGCGGACCGGCGATCAGCTGACCGAGCCCGAGCCCGATCATGCACGCCGACATGGTCGCCTGGCCGAGCGCCTCCGAGGTGCCGAGGGATGCCGCGAGCTGGGGCAGCTGCGGCAGATAGAGGTCCATCGACAGCGGGCCGAAGGCCTCGAGCATCCCGAGCACGAGCATGGCGCGCAGCGCCCCCATGCGCGGGCGGGGAACGCTCATGCGCCGAGGCGCAGCACGCGGCGCAGCCAGCTCTCGCGCGCGGCGACGGCGGCCTTCGAGACCTCGGCGTCGGGGGAGAAGCCGGCGAAGCCGTGATAGCCGCCGGCCCACACGTGCAGCTCGGCCTGTCCGCCCGTGGCCCAGATGCGCAGCGCGTAGTCCACCGCCTCGTCGCGGAACGTCTCCGCGGCGCCGACCTCGATGAACGCGGGAGCGAGTCCGGAGAGGTCGCGCGCTCTGGCCGGCGCGACGTACGCGGACAGGTCGTCGCCGAACCGGTCGGCGCCGGCGATCGCGTCCCACGCGGTGTCGTTGTTGTTGCGGTCCCAGGCGCCGAAGCCGTCGTACTGACGGCTGGAGACGGTCTCGTTGCGGTCGTCGAGCATCGGGCAGCCGAGCAGCTGGCCGGCCAGGCGCGGCCCGCCGCGGTCGCGCGAGAGGAGCGCCACCGCCGCCGAGAGACCACCGCCGGCGCTCATGCCGGACGCGATGATGCGCTCTGGGTCGATGCCGAGCTCGTCCGCGTGCGCCGCCATCCACTCCAGGGCGGCGTAGCAGTCCTCGGCCTGCGCCGGCCCCGGATGCTCGGGCGCCAGTCGGTACTCGACGGCGACGCCGACGACGCCGTGGCGCTCCGCGAGGTCGATGAGCTCCCCGGTGCCGAAGAACCGGGTGCCCAGCACCATTCCCCCGCCGTGGATGGAGAGCACGGCGGGGGCGGGGCCGGAGGAGGGGCGAGCGGGCCGGACGACCGTGATCTCGACGTCGGGGGCCCCGGCGGGGCCGGGGATGACACGGTCGTCCCAGGAGACGGCGCGGCCGGCGGCCTGCACGCTCATGGGCGGGATGATCGTGACGAAGTGGTCGCGGTTCGCGTGGATGGTGTCCGCGCGCAGCGGGATGATCTCGACGAGGTCGACGAACGCGTCGAGCCCGGCGACGAGCTCGGGGTCGTAGGGGACGGGGATGCTCATCGGGCGGACCCCCACGTGCGGCGGAGCCACGATGACCGGGCAGACAGGGCCGCCCTGGTGATCTCGGCATCCGGCATGTACATGTCGAAGCCGTGCGCCCCGCCGCCCCACACGTGCAGCTCTGCCTGGCCGCCGGTCGCCCAGATGCGCAGCGCGTACTCGGTGTCCTCGTCGCGGAAGGCCTCGGCCTCGCCGACCTCGATGAACGCGGGAGGGAGGCCTGCGAGATCGGCGGCGCGGGACGGAGCGGCGTAGGCGGGGGCGTCCGTGCTGAAGGCGAGCTCTTCGCCGAGCACGCACGACCACGCGAGCAGGTTCATCTCGCGCTGCCACGTGCCGATGCCGTCGTACTGCCGGCTCGCCACCGTGGTGTTCGTGTTGTCGATCATGGGGCACAGCAGCAGCTGCCCCGCCATGACGGGGCCGCCGCGGTCGCGGGCCATGAGCGCCACGGCGGCCGTGAGTCCGCCGCCGGCGCTGCCGCCGCCGACGATGATGCGCGCGGGGTCGATGCCGAGCGACGTCGCGTTCTCGTGGGTCCACACGAACGCGGCGTAGCAGTCCTCGACGCCCGCGGGGAACGGATCCTCGGGAGCCAGGCGGTACTCGACGTTGACGGCGACGACCCTGTGCTCCTCGACGATGTCGACGACGCGCGCGGTCTCCCACGAGCGATGCCCCACGATCATGCCGCCGCCGTGGATGTTCACGAATCCGGGCAGCACCTCGCCCTCGCTGCCCCGTGGGCGGAAGACGGTGATCTCGACATCGGGTGCCCCGGCGGGTCCGGGGATGATCCTGTCCTCCCAGACGATCGCCCGCCCGGCGATCACCGCGTCGGTGCCGGGGAACATGCGGTCGACGCCCTCGCGGGGGAGTGTCTCGCGCGTGAGCGGAGGCTGAGGGTTCTTCGCGAGCTCGTCGAGCACGGCCTGCACCTCGGGGTCGAAGGGCACGGGGGCGACGGTCGGGCGTCCGGCGGCGGTGGTGGTCATGCGGTTCTCCTGGGGGCGTTGGGGATGGGCGTTTCGTCTCGTCGCTAGCGCTCCTCGCTCAACGACCGAGGGCTCCTGCCCCGGTCGTCGGGCGAGCTGTCCCGGTCGTCGAGCGAGCGCAGCGAGACGACACACGGTGAGGCGCGCACGGCATCGGCTATGGGCCCTCGGGGTCGACGACGCCGCGATCGGCCCAGAACGGCTCGACCAGGCGACGCAGCTCGGCAGCGCCCACGCGCTCGACGAGATCGGCGGCGTCGAGGTTGGCGCGCAGCTGCTCGACGCTCGACGCGCCGAACAGGGTCGTGGTGAGCGCCGGGTGGGTGAGCGTGAACCCGATGCCCAGCTGCGCCGGCGTGACGCCGAGCGACGAGGCGACCTCGGTGAACGCGGGCACGTCGGCGATGATGCGCGCCCGGATGTCGCCGGGGTCGCGGCCGATCTGGCGACCGCCGTCGACCTTCCCGGCGAGCACGCCGCCCTCCAGGCAGTCCGACGCCTGCAGGGTCAGACCCTGCTCCCACAGGCGTGCGAACGGTTCGCCGTCGGGGATCGAGCGCCGTGACACGCTGTACTTCAGCTGCGCGATTCGGGGGCCGGCGACCCCCTCGGAGGCCGCGATGTCGATCAGGGTCTGGATGCTCGTCGCCGACCAGTTGTTCACACCCCAGGCCCGGATGAGCCCGGCATCCGTCAGCTGCGCCAGGTCGAGCACGAGGTCGCGCAGCTCCAGGTCGTCGCGGCGGAGGTCGCCGAGGATCACGAGGTCGGCGTGCTCCACCCCGACCCGCATGAGCGCGTTCTCGAGCTGCGGACGGAACCCGTCGGCGCCGAAGGCCTCGAGCCACAGCTTCGACGACAGCAGCCACTCGTCGCGGCGGAGGCCAGCCGCGCGGACCATGCCGGCGAAGATCACGTCGGTGAACACCGGGGGCGAGCCGGGCGCGGAGTACACGCCGACGTCGAAGAGGTTCACGCCGCGATCCACCGCCTCGCGCAGCATGCCGACGGCATCCGCGAAGTCCATGCGGTCGTAGGTGTGCCAGGAGCCGAGCGAGAACAGGGAGGAGCGGATGCCGCTGCGTCCGATCTCGCGGAGGGGGAGCGTCGTGGTCATGGGGTCCTCACCGTCTGGGGTCGATGACGGCCTTGACCTCATCGAGCTGGTGCATGTGCGCGATCTTGTCCGAGGCCTCGGCGAGGCCGACCGGTGGGCTGAACAGGTCGTCCCACGGGTAGCGGTCGGCGAAGGACTCGAAGAAGCCGATCGCACGGGAGTAGTCGGAGATGTCGCCGTTGAGCGAGCCGACCAGAGTCAGCTCCTTGCCCATGACGGTGCTGAGCGCGAAGCCGTCGCCGGCGGGGCCGGTGGATCCGACGATCACGACGGTGCCGCGCTGGGCGGCCATCCCGACGCCGTCCGGTCCGACGCTCGGGGCCCCGGCGAAGTCGAAGACGACGTCGGCCCCGCGACCCTCGGTGAGCTCGAGGACCTGATCGACCACGGGACCGTCGCGGAAGTCGACCACCGCATCCGCTCCGAACCGTGCCGCGAGCTCGAGGCGCGACGCCGGGGCGCCCACCGTGATCACGCGACCCGCTCCGGCGATCTTCGCGACCGCCGTGGCGAAGATGCCCAGCGCACCAGAGCCCTGCACGACGACCGTCGAGCCGGGGCGGATCCGCCCTGCGCGCTCGAACGCCCGCAGCACGGTCTTCGCCGCGCAGCCGGCCATCGACGCCCAGGTGTCCTTCACGGATGCCGGCAGCAGCAGTTTCGCAGCCCCCGGGGTGACGTAGGCGTACTCGGAGAGGCCGGCCGTGGCGAACGGGTGCACGTCGGCGCGCTGCAGGAAGCCGTAGCCGCGACGCGAGCAGGCGACGGGTTCGCGCAGCACGACGCAGCCGTGGCACTCGCCGCACGTCGACTCCGACCAGCCGATGCGGTCGCCGGGGGAGAGGGGGCGCCCGAGAGCGTCCTTCGTGTCGGGTCCGGTGGCGACGATCTCGCCCACCATCTCGTGCCCGAGCACCATCGGGAGCATGCCGGGGAACGTCATCCGACCCTCCCAGATCTCGATGTCGGTGCCGCACAGGGTCGTGCAGGAGATGCGCACGAGGGCGGC
The DNA here is from genome assembly GCF_042887445.1 of Microbacterium sp. NPDC057944. Lineage (NCBI taxonomy): Bacteria > Bacillati > Actinomycetota > Actinomycetes > Micrococcales > Microbacteriaceae > Microbacterium > Microbacterium sp. NPDC057944. The sequence continues at coordinate 1,260,143 of NZ_JBHVPJ010000002.1, read as the reverse complement.
CCCGGGCTCGACGTCCTGGGGGAGGGGCAGGTCCTGCAGCGTGAGCGGCTCGCCGTGTGCGGTGAGCACGGCGGCGCGGGTCGTGGTGGGGAGCGTCATGGGTGTCCTCTCAGACCAGGAGCTGTCCGCCGTCGACGGCGACGGAGACCCCGGTGATGTGGCTGGCGGCGTCGCTCGCGAGGAACAGCACGAGCGGCGTGATCTGGTCGACCTCGGCGATCGTGCCGAGGGGGATGCGCGACTCCCAGGCCTCGCGGGCCTGCGGGTCGGAGGCGAAGGCGGCCGTGAGCGGCGTGAGCACGGGGCCCGGGGCGACCGCGTTGACGCGCACCCCGGACGGGGCCAGCTCGATCGCGGCCGTGCGGGTGAGGGCGTCGACCGCGGCCTTCGTCGCCTCGTAGTGTCCGAGACCGGGGGTGGGCTGGCGTGCCCCGATCGACGAGATGTTCACGATCGTGCCGTGGCCGGCCTCGGCGAGCAGCGCGCCGAAGACCCGGAGCATGAGGAACGTCCCGCGGACGTTCACGCGCAGGGCGGCGTCGACCACGTCGACGGGAACCTCCTGCAGCGTGCCCCCTCCCGCCACGATCCCGGCGTTGTTCACGAGCACGTCGAGGCCCCCGGTCGTGCCGATCCTCTCGGCAGCGGCGCGCACGGACGCCTCGTCGCCGATGTCGAGGGCGAGCGCGGTCGCTCCGATCTCCGCGGCGACGGCGGAGGCGGCATCCGCGTTCACGTCGCCGATGAAGACGTCGGCGCCCTCCGCGCGGAAGGCGGCGGCGATGCCGCGGCCGAGACCGGAGGCACCTCCGGTGACCAGGACTCTGCGGGCGGTGGATTCGGTCATGCTCGTCCTCACTGACGCTTCTCTGACGGGGGTGTCTCCGTTATATTCTACAAACATAGAAAAACACAACCCCGAGTCGTGCACGCCGAAGGAGCCTTCATGCCCATTCCGACATATCCCCGCATGCCGCTGCAGCGCGGGGGAGCGCCGGTGCCTCCGCTCGCCCTCGGATCGTGGAACACCTGGGACAGGATGCCGCAGGCCGAGGCGGTCGAGCTGATCGGCCGAGCCGTCGAGCTCGACGCCGGCTTCTTCGACGTCGCGTACTACAACATGGGTCCGCACGCGGAGAACTCGACGACCGACGTCCTCTTCGGACGGGCGCTGCGGGAGAGCGGCGTGGATCGCTCCGACATCGTGCTGTGCGGAAAGCTGTGGCTGTGGGACTGGCCGAACCAGGGCTTCCGCGCGCAGCTCGCCGAGTCGCTCGACAGGGCGGGTCTCGACCGCTTCGACACCCTCGTGGTGGGTGACTACCTGGACGCCCCCGACGTCCCGCGCCTCGTCGCCGACGTGAACGAGCTCATCGATCAGGGTCTCGTCGGCTCATGGGGCATCAACAACTGGCGCATCGAGCACACGCGCCAGGCCCTCGCTGACGCCGCGGCCCGGGGGCTCGCCGGGCCCGTGTTCGCGCAGCTCAAGTACGGCATCGCGCGTCGGGCGATGGCCGAGGGCGACGCCTACGGGCCGCTCTTCGCCGACGGCACGCTCACGCTGCAGGCCTCCGACGTGTTCGAGGGCGGGATCCTCGCCACCGGTCGCACCCCGCAGCGCAAGATCGGCGCCGACGTCGGCGGCATCCGCGAGCGGATCGCCGCCGTCTATCCCGAGGTCGCACGGGTCGCAGCGGACTTCGGGGTCACCCCCGCCGCCCTCGGCATCGCGTTCTGCCTGTCGAACCCCGCGACCGCGAACGTGCTCTTCGGCGCCTCGCGCGTCGAGCAGCTCGAGCAGAACCACGCGGCCCTCGCCCTCGCTCGCGACCACGGACCCGAGGTGCGTGCGGCGCTCGCGGACTGCTGGGTCGATCGCGAGGTGCGCGCAGACGGGGCCTGGTGAGAGGGGGCTACGCTTCGCGCTTGTGGGCGAGGGCGAGTGCGCGCTCGAATGTGGAGGTGAGGACGCGCAGCCTGTCGACCCGGTAGTCCTCGTCGGGATCCAGTTCGTCGATGTACTCGTCCCAGACGCGCAGGTAGCGGTCGCGCCAGGTCTCGATCGTCGTGCTGGCGGGGAACGTGGCCCCCACGCGTCCGGCGGAGCCCAGGTCCGTCAGGAGCTCCAGCCAGGCGGGCACCATGCTCCCTCCCCACTCGTCCGGCTCCAGTGCGGTGTCATCGTCCTCATCGGCGAACTGCTCCGAGATCTTCGCGATGAGGTCGTCGGTGATCTCGCCCAGTCCATCGGCGGCCGTGTCGTCTTCGAAGTTCCCTGGTCCCCACGTGCCCACGTCGTGGCTCCTCTCCTGCCGGTTGCGATCAGGTTCATTCAATCAGGAGAACGTCGGATTCGCCCTCCGAGACGTCAGTGTCCTCCGCCGAACTCGATCAGCCCCACGCCGATCGCGATCAGGGCGACGCCGATTCCCATCAGGAGCGAGAAGTGGTCCTTGAAGATCACGCGGCCGAGGACCGCGGTGATGGCCACGCCCGCAGCGGCCCATACGCCGTAGGCGACGCCGACGGGCATGCCCATCGCGAGGATCGCGCCGAGGAGGCTGAACGCGGCGAGGTATCCGACGACGATCACGGGGATCCAGCGCTTGCGCCGCAGGCCCTCCGAGGCGCGGAGGCTCAGGGTCGCGGTGACCTCGCTGGCGATCGCGAGCGCGAGCAGCACCCAGGTCACGACGAGACCTCCGCGGTGTGACCGGCGCGAGAGCCGAGCTCCACGAGCAGCACTCCGGCCACGATCACGCCGACGCCGACGATCTGCACGGGGCCGAGCAGTTCGCCGAACAGGACGGCGCCCAGGATGGCGGTCAGCACGACGCCGATCGCCGACCAGATGCCGTAGGCGACGCCGACCGGCATCCCTCGATCGAGGACGACAGACAGCAGCCAGAGCGACCCGGAGTATCCGATGACGACCAGGATCAGCCACAGAGGGTGCGCGAACCCCTCGGCGGCGCGCAGCGAGAGCGTCGCCGTCACCTCGAGGGCGATCGCGAGGAGGAGCGGCGGCCAGGCCGACGGCCGGGGGCGGTCTGTCATCGAGTGCCTTTCGTGGAGGGTTCGTGGGGAGGAACGCGGGGGATGCTCGCACGATTCCCTGTCCGGCGGATGAACTCCTGCGCTCCTGGGCAAGCCTGGCGCGCCCGGCGACATGTCAGGGCGCCCGCGTCGCGAAATCGCCCCTTGCGCTCTTTTTCCACGCATGTAGACTAACCAGCACGACACATCGAAGTGGCGTCGGATCCGGCTCCCCGGCCAGAGGCCCTTCGTACCTTCTTCACCACTCCCTGCACCCGAGAGAAGGAACCATGAAACGAATGCCCCTCGCGCTCGCCGCGGCTGTGGCCGCGACCCTCGCGCTCACCAGCTGCAGCGGCGGAACCGCACCCGCACCGTCCGGCGACAGCGGCGCCGCCGGACCAGACGCGCTGAACATCGGGAACTTCCTCGATGTCACCTCGTGGGATCCGTCGCTGGCCGACATCGGCTTCGACGGCCCCTACCTGTCCGCCGTCTACGACGCCCTCATCGCCCTCGACGCCGACGGGAACCCGATCCCGTCGCTCGCCACCGATTGGACCGTCGCCGACGACGACATGAGCATCGACCTCGACATCCGCACGGACGCGACGTTCAGCGACGGCACCCCGGTGGACGTGGATGCCGTCATCAAGAGCCTCGACTACCTCAAGGCGGGCGCGAGATCGGGGGAGGCCTACGTCAACGTCGCCTCCTTCGAGAAGGTCGACGACGACACCCTCACGATCAACCTCACCCAGCGCGACGACACGATCCTCTACTTCATGGGGCTCGGGCGGAGCTACGTCGCATCGCCTTCCGCGATCGACGCCGGCACGCTGGGCAAGGAGCCCGTCGGATCGGGGCCGTACACGCTCGACAGCACGACGAGCGTCGCCGGGGCCGAGTACCACTTCACGAAGGTGGCCGACCACTGGGACGCCAAGTCCTACCCGTTCTCCGAGCTCGCGATCTTCCCGATCATGGACGCCACCGCTCGTCACAACGCGATGCTGAGCGGTCAGATCAACGTGCAGTACGGCGACGTCGCGAACCAGGCGCAGGCCGACGAGCAGGGCTGGAACACGGCATCCCGCGTGTCCGGCTGGGCCGGCCTCGTGATCACCGATCACACCGGCGCCAAGAGCGAGCCCCTCGGCAAGCTCGAGGTCCGACAGGCGCTCAACTACGCGTTCGACGGCGCCGCGATCCTCGGAGCCGTCGGCAGCGGTGCCGGGGTCGCGACGAATCAGGTGTTCCCCGACGGCGGAGACATCAACGACCCCGCGCTCAACGACACCTACGCGTACAACATGGACAAGGCGAAGGCTCTCCTCGCCGACGCGGGCTACCCCGACGGCTTCTCGATCTCGATGCCGATGTCGCCGATCTTCGAGCAATGGAAGCCCGCGGCGGAGCAGGCGCTCACCGAGCTCGGCGTGAAGGTCACGTGGGACAACATGCAGATGCCGGATTACCAGCTGAACGCCCCGAACTACCCGATGTTCATCTCGTTCCTCGCGATGGACGGCAACCAGCTCGCCACCGTGGCCCGCCAGGTGACCAGCGTGCAGTGGTTCAACCCCGCACCGGACTACGCCGACAACGAGGTGCTCGCGCCCCTCGTGGAGAAGGTGCAGACGGAGCGCGGCGACGCCCAGACCGCCGCGGTCAAGGAGCTGAACAAGGGCCTGGTCGACCAGGCGTGGTGGTCGGTCTGGTACCAGGCGAACAACACGTACTACAGCGCCCCCGGCATCACGCTCCAGCCGGTCGTCGGGATGATGTTCCCGACGCTGCGGTACATCACCAAGGGCTGACGCCCTCATGTCCGGTCGTTGAGCGATCGAGGGCGAGCAGCGTTTCGTCTCCTCGCTGCGCTCGTCGCTCAACGACCGGATGCCGATCGATCCCCCTCCGACCCCCGAGAGGTCCCCATGCTCCTGTTCACGGCGAAGCGCGTGCTGTCAGGCATCCTGCTGCTGGTCGCGGTGTCGATCGGCACGTTCTTCCTCGCCCACCTGGCGATCAGCGATCCCACCGCGGCTCTGCTCGGCACCACGGCGAGCCCGGCGCAGCAGGAGGCGCTGGCGCAGAAGATCGGCCTGGACCGGCCCCTGCTCGTGCAGTTCTGGGACTGGCTGTCGCACGCGGTGCTGCTCGACTTCGGCACCTCCTGGCGCAACTTCCAGCCGGTCGGCGCGCAGCTGGCCATCAAGGTCCCGGTGACCCTGTCCGTCGTGACCTTCGCGACCCTGATCACCGCGGTCGTCGGCGTCGTGTTCGGCATGATCACGGGTCTCCGCCCTGGCACCTGGTTCGACCGCGTCATCAAGGGCGTCTCGGTCGTCCTCTTCGCCCTCCCCGGATTCTGGATCAGCCTCGTGCTGGTGATGTGGTTCGCCGTGCAGCTGAAGTGGTTCCCCGCCGTGGGCTACGTGACGCCGACCCAATCGGTCGACGGGTGGCTGCGGTCCATCACGCTCCCCGCGATCTCGCTCGCCCTCGGCGGCATCGTCGCGGTGTCCGAGCAGCTGCGCAACGCGGTGATCGCCCAGACCCGCCAGGACTGGGTGCGCACGCTCCGCAGCCGCGGACTCTCCCCGGCGCGGGTGAACCTGCACATCCTGCGCAACGCCTCTCCGTCGGCGCTCACCGTCATCGCGCTCATGTTCGTCGGCCTGCTCTCGGGGGCGATCGTCGTCGAGCAGATCTTCAGCCTTCCCGGACTCGGTCAGCTCACCAACCAGTCCTCGCAGAACGGCGACATCCCGATGCTCCTCGGCATCACGGTCATCTCGATCGTGTTCGTCATCCTGATCAACCTCCTGCTCGACCTCGTGCTCGGCTGGATCAACCCGAAGGTGCGCGTCGCATGACAACGACCGACATCCGCGTGGCGTTCGACCGCGCCGCCCAGAAGCGCCGGTCGAGTCTGTTCCGCCGCTTCCTGAGGCATCCGGGCGGCTACATCCCGCTCGCGATCTTCCTCCTCATCGTGCTCGTCGGAGTGTTCGCGCCGCTGCTCGCGCCGATGGACCCGAACCTCGTCGACCTCGCCGCGGCCAAGGCGCCCCCTGGGCCGGAGCACCTGCTCGGCGGGGACTCCACCGGCCGCGACATCCTGAGCCGGCTGATCTACGGAACCCGCACCACGATCTGGGGCGCGCTCATCACGATCGTCGTCGCCCTCGTGATCGGCGTGCCGTCGGGCGTCGCCGCCGGCTACTTCGGCGGCGTGCTCGACCGGGTGGCGACGTGGATCAGCGATGCGCTGCAGTCGATCCCCGGCATGATCATCCTCCTCGTCGTGGCCGCGGGCAGCCGCAACAACTTCGAGGTCCTGATGGCGACGGTCGGCGTCTTCATGGTGCCCGGCTACTTCCGCATCTCGCGGTCGCAGACCCTCGCCGTGCGCGGGGAGACCTACATCGACGCGGCCAGAGTCTCCGGCCTCTCCGACGGGCGCATCATCTTCCGTCACGCGATCAAGGCCGTGTACCCGCCCGTCATCATCCAGACCGCCCTGACCGCGGGCATCGCGATGGGCATGCAGGCCGGCCTGCAGTTCCTCGGCATCGGCGACTCGAACGTCCCCAGCTGGGGAGCCATGATGCTCGAGGGCTTCCGTCTCATGCTCACCTATCCGCTCATGCTGCTGTGGCCGTCGACGGCGCTCGGCGTGACGATCGCGGTGCTCGCGATCATGGGATCGACGCTCGCCGAGCTCGTGCAGGTCCGCACCCCCCGGGTGGCGAGGCGCAGAGCGGATGCCGCGGCGCGCCCTTCCACGCCGGCCACCGGAACCGCACGTCACCAGGCGGCCGACTCCGCGCTGCGCGTCGAGAACCTGCGCGTCGTGCACGCGACGCCGACCGGCGAGACCGAGGTCGTGCACGGTGTGACGCTCGACGTCGCCCCCGGCGAGGTCGTCGGGATCGTCGGCGAGTCCGGCTCGGGCAAGTCGCAGACGGTGTTCTCCGTGCTGGACCTGCTGCCGTCGACCGGTCGGGCGGAGGCCGATGCGATCTGGATCGGCGGCGAGGACGTCAGCCATGCGACGGCGAAACAACGTCAGGCGCTGCTCGGCCGCGAGATCGGCTACGTGCCGCAGGAGCCGATGAGCAACCTCGATCCCTCGTACACGATCGGCCACCAGCTCGTCGAGCCGCTGCGCCGCACCCACGGCCTGAGCAGGGCGGCGGCGAAGGAGCGGGCCAGGGCCATGCTCATCAGGGTCGGCCTCACCGATCCCGACCGGGTCATGCGCAGCTATCCGCATCAGGTCTCCGGCGGCATGGCGCAGCGCGTGCTCATCGCCGGCGCGATCGCGGGCAAGCCCTCGCTCCTCGTGGCCGACGAGCCGACCACCGCGCTCGACGTGACGGTGCAGGCCGAGGTGCTCGAGCTGCTGCGCGAACTGCAGGCCGAGTACGGCATGGCGCTGCTGATCGTGACCCACAACTTCGGTGTCGTCGCCGACATCTGCGATCGGGTGATCGTGATGCGCGGAGGGGACATCGTCGAGTCCGGTCAGGTCGACGACCTGTTCGCGCATCCGGCCGAGGAGTACACGCGGGAGCTGATCGCCGCATCCCTCGACGACGCGGAGGGGCGCGCGGCGCTCGACGCCGCACGCACCACGGAGGTGTCCGCATGACTCCGCAGCATCCCTCCTCCGAAAGTCGGGCGCTCGCGCGTTTCTCGGAGAATCCGGCCGAGATCGTCCGAGATTCCTGCATCCATCCGAAATTCGGATCCACGGAGGTGTCCGCATGAGCGCTCTGCTGGAAGTGAACGATCTCGTCGTCGAGTACGGCCGAGGGCGCAGCGCCTTCCGCGCCCTGCACGGCGTGTCCCTCGACATCGCTCCGGGGGAGTGCCTGGGGCTGGTGGGGGAGTCCGGATCGGGCAAGTCCACGCTCGGGAAGGCGATCCTGGGTCTGGCCCCGGTGACCTCGGGGAGCATCTGCTTCGACGGCCGCGAGATCGGCGGACTCGGAGGGCGCGGTCGCCGCGCGCTGGCCGACGACATCCAGGTCGTCTTCCAGGACCCGTACGGCTCGCTCAACCCGGCCATGACGATCGGCGACATCCTCGCCGAGCCGTTGCTCACGACCGGGATCGGCGCGAACGGGGCGGCGGCGAAGGTGCGCGAGATGCTCGACCGCGTGCGGCTGCCGAGCACCGCGATGGAACGCTACCCGAGCGAGTTCTCCGGGGGGCAGCGGCAGCGCGTCGCGATCGCCAGGGCGCTCGTGCGCGGCCCGCGGCTGATCGTGTGCGATGAGCCGGTGAGCGCGCTCGACCTCACCACCCAGGCGACGATCCTCGACCTGTTCATCGAACTGCAGCGCGACACGGGCGTCGCCTACCTCTTCGTGTCGCACGACCTCGGCGTGGTGCGTCGCGTCTGCCACCGCGTCGCCGTGATGTACCGCGGCGAGCTCGTGGAGATCGGCGAGGGCGAGCAGGTCACGCGTCACCCGCAGCATCCGTACTCCGAGCGTCTGCGGCTGGCGTCGCCGGTCGCCGACCCCGCCGCGCAGCGCGAACGGCGTGCCCGATGGCTGGCTCTCCGGGAGGTGCGCGATGCGGCTGTACGGTAGCACCAGGCTGAAAGGACGCCATGCCGAAGATCATCGATCACGACCAGCGTCGGCGGGACATCGTCGAGGTGGCGAAGAGCATCATCCTCAAGGGGGGCTTCGAGGCTGCCACCATGCGCAGCATCGCCGCGGAGGCGGGCTTCGCGAACGGGGCGCTGAAGCACTACTTCCCCGGCAAGGAGAGCATCGTCGCGGCGACGTTCGAGACGATCCTGCAGCAGATGGCCGAGGGCGTCGCCGCGGACACCGCGGAGTCGGCGTCGGCGGAGGATGCTCTGCGCGGGTGGCTGGAGGCGACGATCCCTCGGGATGCGGAGCAGATCGCGGCCGGTCGGGTGCTGCTCGCGCTGTGGGAGTACGCGATGTCGAACGAGTCGCTGGCGGAGCTGTACCGCAGCCACCTCGCGAACTGGCGCACCTCGTTGATCGCCCGCATGGAGGCGGCGCGCGACGAGGGGGCGATCCGGGAGCAGGACTACACGGCCGCGGCGAACGAGTACATCTCCGTCGCCGTCGGCGCGACCGTCATCAACCTCATGTACCCCGACGGCGACCGGGTCGCCGACTACCAGGCCTACATCGACCAGTTCCTGGCGCGGTTGCGCTAGTCGGAGCGAACGCCGCTCCGACGGCGGCGACGCGCCTGATCCGAGAGGACGGCGCGCCGTGACTCCTACCCTTTCCGTTCACCGCCGTCCCGGCTCAGGTCGCCCTGTGGTGTTCCTGCACGGCCTCGCGTCGTCCGGAGCCCTGGACTGGCCGGATGCCGAGTGGCAGGGCGTGCTCGGCGACCGACCGGCCCTCGTCGTCGATCTGCCGGCGCACGGCTCCAGCCCGGCGTCGGGGACGGCGCCGACGTCGCGGGTGCTCGACGCCATCGCGTCCGCGGTGGGCGAGGAGGAGGTCGATCTCGTCGGCTACTCGCTCGGGGCACGGCTGGCATGGGATCTCGCGCGGCATCCGTCCGTGCGGGTCCGACGGCTCGTGCTCGGCGGACTCGCCGCTGGAGAGCCCTTCGCCTCGGTGGATCTCGCGGCCGCGCGTTCGGCCCTCGACGGGGGAGCGTCTCCGGCGGATCCGCTGACGGGGATGATCCTGCACATGGTCTCCCTCCCCGGCAATCGCGCCGGTGAGCTGCTCGATCTGATCGAGGGGCTGGCCGCCGAGCCGTTCACCCCCGCGAGCGGGGGCCCGACGCAGTCCGTCCTGCTGATCGGCGGCGCCGAGGACGGTATGGCCGCGGGCATCGACGACCTCGCCGCGCTGCTGCCGGATGCCGGTGCGGTCCGGGTGCCCGGTGACCATCTCGCCGCACTGCATGCGCCGGAGTTCCGCGCCGCCGTGCGCGACTTCCTCGCGGACTGACGCGTGCGGATCGCGTTCGGGGCTTTCCCGATCCTCAAATTCCTACAACTGTAGACATTCCATTGCTCCCGAGCGCATCCTGCGCATCCTCACGAAAGGCACTCACCATGACGAACACCCCCGACGCCGCACGGATCCTGGACATCGCGACGGGCTACATGGCCTCGAAGCAGCTCTTCGAGGCGAGCCGGATCGGACTCTTCGCCGCCGTCGCTGACGGCGCCGACACGGTCTCCGCGATCGCAGAGCGCTGCGGCGTGAGCGAGCGCATCGCCCGCATCCTCGCGGATGCGATGGCCGCGAAGGGGCTGCTCACGCGCGCCGACGGGGTCTACCGCGTGGAGCCGGATGCCGCGGCCTACCTCACCGGGGCGGACTCGGCGATCGACCTGGCGCCCTTCCTCACGTTCCTCGGCGAGATCAGCTACCCGCACTGGCTGCAGTTCTCGCACACGGTCGACACGACCGAGCCGGGCGACCTGCAGATGGACGATGCGCGCTGGGCGACGTTCATGGCCGGCGTGATGACCTACAACGCCCTGCACGCGCAGGAGTTCGGCCGTCTGGTCGACCTCGCCGGAGCCGCGAAGGCCCTCGACTTCGGCGGCCTCTCCGCCGGCTTCGCACTCGCGGTCATGGCGCAGAACCCCGAGCTCCACACGACGTTCGTCTACGCTCCCGGATTCGAGGGCGGCATCGCCGAGGCGATCGAAGAGGCAGGGGTCGCCGACCGGGCCGTGGTCGAGGTCGGCGACACGGCGACGGCGACGCCGCAGGGCGAGTACGACGCCGTGTTCGCGAACCACGTGATCCACCGCTTCAGCGCCGAGGAGAACGCGCAGATCTTCCGCAACCTGCGTGCCGCCGCGCGGACGGGGGCGACGCTGACGGTGCTGGACTTCTTCCTCGACGACGACGACGAGCAGCGGGGCATCGACGCACTGCACGCGGGCGAGTACCTCGTGATCGACGGCACGGTCGTGTACCCCGAGTCCGAGGTGCGCGGATGGCTGGCGGATGCCGGATGGCAGGTGCGCGAGAAGATCGCGCTCCCCGCCAGCCCGCGCGTGCTCGTCGCCACCGCGGTGTGAGTCTTCCCCGAGAGGGGAGCTGAGCTGGTCCGAGGGGGATCAGAGAGGCGGGCGGCACGCGAGAGCGTGTCGCCCGCCGTTTTCCTGGGGCGGGTGTCGTCGTCGCTGGCGCGTCGTCTCGTCGCTGCGCACCTCGCTCAACGACCGGGTCTCCTTTCGCGGGTCGTTGAGCGAGCGGAGCGAGTCGAAACGCGGTGAGGGGCGCGCGACTTCAGTCGCGGGGTTTCTCGGTGTGCGTCTCTGCGGGATTCGTCGGTCGCTTTCGCGGCTCGTTGAGCGAGCGGAGCGAGTCGAAACGCGGTGAGGGGCGCGCGCTCAGCCGTGGGGAGGTGCGCACGACCTCAGTCGCGCGCGAAGACCGTGCGTCCTTCGACGATGGTCCTGGCGACTCCGATCGACGCGAAGGCGCGGCCGGGCTCGAGGGGATCCTCGTCGAGGACGGTGAGGTCGGCGACCTTCCCCGGTTCGAGTGAGCCCTTCCACTCGGCGGCGCCGTCCTGGCGCGCGGCATCCGTCGTCATCCGGCGCAGCAGCGCCGTGCGGGTCGCGATGTCGTCCGAGCCGAGCAGATCGAGCGCGGCGTCGAGGCCGAGGCGCCAGTCGGGGGAGGCGATGGGCGCGTCGCTGGTGATCGTCGTGAGCACGCCCGACGACAGCATCTCGGCGAGCGGCCACGCCGCGGCCAGACGCTCGGGGCCCAGCTGCGCTCCCGCCCAGGCGTGCGTGTGCGCGGCGATCATCGGCTGCACGGCGAAGCCAGCGCCCACGGCGCGCAGACGCGCGATCTGATCGTGCGTCGCGAGGTCGCCGTGCACGACGTAGTGCGGTGCCTTCGGCGGGGCGGGCAGCGCTTCGAGGACGCGCAGGAACTCCTCGATCGACCGGTCGCCCGTGGCATGCACGGCGACTTGCAGGCCGTCGCCCGCCGCGAGCTCGATCATGCGGCGGAAGGCCGCGAGCGGATCGTCGCCGCGGGTGAGGAGGTGGCCCGTCGATCCGTCGGCGTAGGGTTCGCACACCCACGCGGTGGCCATCGGGGGGATGCCGTCGGCGAAGATCTTGACGCCGGGGATCGAGAGCCATCGCGCGTCGGTCTCCGGCGCGGGGGAGCGGATGCCGCGTTCGAAGTCCGCGAGCGTGCTCTCGCCGTCGATCGTGCCGAAGAGCCGCAGCAGGGTGACCCGTGAGGTCTGCGCGCCCTCGCGGTGCAGGGCGACGTAGGCGTCGAGCATGTCGGAGCCGAAGCATCCGGTCTCGCCGTCGTCCTCGCCGGGGCCGATGCCCGGCTCGGTGTAGCTCGTGATGCCGAGTTCGGCGAGCAGGCTCCACGCGTGCCGCAGGGCGGCGCGGCGCTCGGCGGCGGTCGACACGAGGGCGCCGGACGGCTGATGCTCCGGCGGCGTGTCGGAGAAGAAGAGGTGCGGCCAGCGGGCTCCCAGCCAGGCGGCGTGCAGGTGGGCGTCGTTGATGCCGGGGACGACGGTGCGGCCGTCGAGCTCGACGGTCGAGGAGGCTCGCAGGGCCTCGGCATCCGCGTCGAGCGCGACGATGCGTCCCCCGCGGACGGCCAGGGCGGATGCCGTCGTGCCCGCGGCGTCGAAGGTGCGGATGCGTCCACCGCGGATGATCAGATCGGCGTCGTCGCCGGCGACTGTCGTACTCATTATTCCACCAGCGTAGACGAAAAGATTCCGCAGCGCGAGAGGATTCGCGAGGGCGTGTCGGCGGCGCGTACCCTGGTATCACCCCCGAAGCTCACCCGGCAATTCCGCGCGCCGGCGACCCCTCGGCGCGCCCACACAGATGCAAGGATGCAGATGACCGACGCACAGCGCGACGACTGGACCGCCCGAGAAGAACTCGCCGAGCGGATGATCCCCCTCATCGGCGCGCTCAAGCGCGAGCACGACGTGATCACGTCTCTGCACGGGCACCGCCTGCTCGGGCTCTCGGCCACGGGCATCGTCGAGGTGCACGACCGCGTCGAGCGGCTCGGCCACGCCCCGCTCTCCCTCGACGACACGCTCGCCGTGCTGGAGGCCGTGCACGCGCTGACCCCCGGCGCCTCCTCCCTCGACGTCGCCCGTCTCGCCGAGGGGCACGCGGACAGCGGCCAAGAGCTCAGCGCCTACCTCGAAGAGGTGCTCGCCCCCGCGGTCGGCGCCGTCGCCGCAGAGCCCACCGATGTCGTGCTGTACGGCTTCGGCCGCATCGGGCGCCTGCTCGCCCGCATCCTCATCGCCCACACCGGCGGCGGCAGCGGGCTCCGCCTGCGCGCCATCGTCGTGCGCCGCGGTTCGGAGAACGACCTCGTCAAGCGCGCCTCGCTGCTCCTGCACGACTCGGTGCACGGGCGCTTCGCCGGCTCCGTCACGGTGGACGAGGAGGCCGAGCAGATCATCGCCAACGGCACCCGCATCCAGGTGATCTACTCCGACGACCCCGGCGCCATCGACTACACGGCGTACGGCATCCACGACGCGATCGTCGTCGACAACACCGGACGCTGGCGCGACGAGGCCGGTCTCTCGCAGCACCTGAACTCCACGGGCGTCGCACGCGTGCTGCTCACCGCACCGGGGAAGAGCCCGCTCAAGAACATCGTGCACGGCATCAACGACGGCGTCATCGACGAGGCAGACCGCATCCTGTCCGCCGCATCCTGCACCACCAACGCGATCACGCCGGTGCTCGCCGCGATCGACGAGGCCTACGGCGTGGTCAAGGGGCACGTCGAGACGGTCCACTCGTTCACGAACGATCAGAACCTCATCGACAACTTCCACAAGGGCGACCGCCGAGGCCGCTCCGCCGTGCTCAACATGGTCATCACGGAGACCGGGGCCGCGAAGGCCGTCGCCAAGGCGCTGCCGCAGCTGGAGGGCAAGCTCACGGGCAGCTCCATCCGCGTTCCCACCCCCGACGTGTCGCTCGCGGTGCTCCACCTCACGATCGCGCGCCCCGCCACGAAGGACCAGGTCAACGACTACCTCCGACGCGTCTCCCTGCACTCGCGCCTGCGCCAGCAGATCGACTACGTGGAGTCGCCAGAGGTGGTCTCGACCGACTTCGTGGGCTCGCACCGCGCCGGGATCGTCGACGGCCTCGCCACGATCGCCGACGAGGACACGCTGATCCTCTACGTCTGGTACGACAACGAGTTCGGGTACTCCTGCCAGGTGATCCGCGTGCTGGAGACGATGGCGGGGTCGCACCCTGTCGTGCTGCCGGCGCGCCGCACGGTGACGCTCGAGGGCTGAGCGGGCGGATGTCGGCGCCGCACGGCAGTATGGGGGCATGACGCCCAGCGCCCTGCTGTCCGAACGGCTCCGCTCCCACAGGCTCACCGCGCCCGCGCGCACCGTGACGGATGCCGCCTCGCATATGCTCGCGGTGCAGGGTCAGGAGTTCCTCGCCGGTCGGTGGGCTCTCGGCATCCGCACGAGCGGGGCTCCCTCGCTCTCCGCGGTCGACAGGGCCTTCGCGCGCGGCGAGCTCGTGCGGTCGTGGACGATGCGGGGAACGCTGCACATCATCCCCGCCGCCGACCTGCGCTGGGTGCTCTCGGTCACCGGCGAGCGGCAGCGCAAGCAGGTCGCGGGCAGGCACCGGGAACTCGGCATCGACGGGGAGATGCTCGCCCGCGTCGGAGGGGCGCTTCGAGAGCGCCTCGCCGACGGCGGCAGAACGCGGGCGCAGCTGCTCGACGACATCGCGGCGCTGGGCATCGACCCGTCGGCGCAGCGCGGGGTGCACATCATCGGCGCGCTGTGCGTCGACGGCGTCCTCGTGCAGGGGCCGGTCGTCGCGCGCGACGGAGCGGTCGGGCGTGAGCAGCTGTTCGTGCTGGCCGATGAGCACCTGCCCGATGCCGTCGCGCCGGACGACCCGCTGGCGGAGTTCTTCGTGCGCTACATCGACGGCCACGGCCCCGCGGGCGCCGCGGACTTCGCGTGGTGGTCGGGGCTGACCCTCGGCGCGGCCCGCGAAGCGGTCGAACGCGCCCGGCATCGCGTCACCGAGGTCGAGGAGGGGCTCTTCGTCTCCGCCGTGCGGCCGCGCCGTGGTCGCGGCATCGATGACGCTGAGCTTCGTGCACTGCCGATGTTCGACGAGTACTACATCTCCTACGCCGACCGCACCCCTGTCGCCGATGCCGACGCCATGGCCCGCATCGGCCCAGGCAAGAACGGGATGGTGAGGGCGAGCCTGCTCGCGGGCGGGCGCATCGCCGGAGCATGGACCCACTCCGCCGCCGTGGGGCGGCACCGCGATGCGCCGATCGCCGAGCCCTTCGACGCCGCGCTGGACCCGGATGCCGTCGACGCGGCGCTCACCCGGTACGGCGACTTCGTCGCCCGTTGACCTCTTCGCCGGTTCGCGCCCGGGTCCGTTCCGCGACGTGCCGTCGGTCTGTCGCGTCGTCGTGCGCCGGGGTTCGCGCTGCCGTTCGCTGCTCACGCGGTAGAAGTCGCAGCAGCGTCTTCAGGGATGAGCAGCGCGAGGTCTTCAGGGATGAGCAGCGCGAGCTGGGGGAGAGCAGCGTCTTCGGGGTTCAGTAGCGTGACTCCGGAACGGCAGCGCGACGCACCTCACTCGTCGGCGTGCCGCCCGAGGAAGTTGTAGACCTCGTTGTCGTCGACACCGGGGAAGGCGCCGCGGGGGAGCGGCGAGAACATGTGCGTGTGCACGCGGGCGCTCGGCCACGCCTTGCCGCTCCAGCGCTCAGCGAGGTCGGACGGGGGCCGGCGGCAGCACGCCTCGTCGGGGCAGGTCGAGACGGCGCGGTCTGCGGTCTCACGTCCGCGCCACCAGCGCGCGTCGTCGAACGGCACGCCGACCGTCACCGAGAACTCGCCGTCGGTCGCTGAGCCGGTCTGCGTGGAGCACCAGAACGTCCCGGAGGGGGTGTCGGTGTACTGGTGGTGCTCCGTGGTGCGGTTCTGCTGCGTGAACGCACCGCGCGCCTGGAACTTGCGGCACACGCGCTGCCCCTCGACGGCGCCGGTGACGTCCATGGGCAGCGGCAGGTCGTCGTTCTCGTAGACGCGGGTGATCGCGCCGTTCGCCGCGACGCGCAGGAAGTGCAGCGGCATCCCCAGGTGCTGCGTGAGCAGGTTCGTCATCCGCATGCCCGCCGCCTCGTGCGTGACGCCGAACGCGTCGCGGAAGTCCTCGACCGCGAGGTTGCGGTCCTTCTTCGCCTGCTGCAGGAAGGCGACGGATGCCGTCTCCGGCATGAGGCAGCATGCCGCGAAGTAGTTGATCTCCAGGCGCTGCTGCAGGAAGTCCGCGTAGTCGGTGGGGGGCGTGTGGCCGAGCAGTCGGTGGGCCATCGCCTGCAGAGCCATCGACCGCAGGCCGTGACCGCCGGGGATGGACGCCGGGGGCAGGTAGATCCGTCCGTTCTCGAGGTCGGTGACCGACCTCGTCGAGTGGGGGAGATCGGTCACGTAGATGAGCTCGAACCCGAGCTTCTCGGCCATGATGCTCACCGTGCGGTGGGTGAGCGCGCCCTGCACGTGCCCTGCGGCCCGCAGATGCTTCTCGGCGAGCTTCTCGATGTCGGCGAGGTAGTTGTGCTGGGCGCGCATGCGCAGGCGCAGCTCGGTGTTCGCTCGGCGGGCCTCCTCGGGGGTGGCGATGGCCTCGCGCTCGCGGCGCTGCAGCTCGCGGTGCAGTCCCAGCAGCGACTCGATCGTCTCGTCGCTCATGCCCTTCGTGACGCGGACGGGTGCGATGCCCAGCTGGCGGAAAACCGGGCTCTCCTGCGCGCGCTCGAGCTCGATCTCCAGGGCGGCGCGGCGGTTCGGCGGCTCTCCCGAGATGAGGTCGGTGACCTCGGTGCGGGTGGCCTGCGCGATCGCCTGCAGCAGGGAGAGCTTCGGCTCGCGCTTGCCGTTCTCGATGAGGCTCAGCTGGGAGCCGGCGACGCCGACCAGGGCGCCGAGCTCATCGAGGGTGTAGCCGTTCTCCAGCCGGTGGTGACGGATGCGGTGGCCGAGGGTCGTGAGGTGGATGCCGGAGGTCGCCATTCCTTGATCCTATCGAAAGAATTGAGATTCTTATCGACCGATTCGTCAGAAAATCGCCCTCAACCCAGAAGAAGATGGATGCAACGCCCCCCACTCAAAGGAGCAGCAGTCATGGCCATCGCCGAAGTCTTCACCCCTCGAGCAGCATCCGTCGCCCCCGCGCGCACGTTCGGGACGGCGCCGACCTACGACACCCCCGCGATGGCGGAGCTGACCGCCTGGGTCGACGAGATCGCCGCTCTCACGCAGCCCGACAGCATCCACTGGGTCGACGGCTCGCGCGCCGAGAACGACCGGCTGCTGCGCGGACTGGTCGACGAGGGCAAGATCATCAAGCTCAACCCCGAGTGGCGCCCGGGCTCCTACCTCGCCCGCTCGCACCCCAGCGACGTCGCCCGCACCGAGGGCCGCACGTTCATCTCCTCCGAGCGCGAAGAGGATGCCGGCCCCACGAACAACTGGGCCGCCCCCGCGGAGATGCGCGAGAAGATGACCGAGATCTTCGAGGGATCGATGCGCGGTCGCACCATGTACGTCGTGCCGTTCTCGATGGGCCCGGTCGGCGGCCCGCTGTCGCACATCGGCGTCCAGGTCACCGACAGCGCCTACGCCGTCGC
Source organism: Microbacterium sp. NPDC057944 (assembly GCF_042887445.1). Lineage (NCBI taxonomy): Bacteria > Bacillati > Actinomycetota > Actinomycetes > Micrococcales > Microbacteriaceae > Microbacterium > Microbacterium sp. NPDC057944. The sequence goes on along the minus strand of NZ_JBHVPJ010000002.1, from coordinate 1,242,387 downwards.
CTCGATCGGCATCATGACGCGCGTCGGCGACGCCGTCACCCGCCAGATCGCCGAGGGCGCGCCGTGGGTCAAGACGGTCCACTCGGTCGGAGCCCCGCTCGAGCCGGGCCAGGCCGACGTCGAGTGGCCGTGCAACGAGGAGAAGTACATCGTGCACTTCCCCGACACGCTCGAGGTCTACTCGTTCGGCTCGGGCTACGGCGGCAACGCGATCCTCGCGAAGAAGTGCTTCGCCCTGCGCATCGCCTCGGTGATCGCTCGCGACGAGGGCTGGCTCGCCGAGCACATGCTGCTCATCCGCGTGATCGACCCCGCGGGCACGGCGTACCACGTGGCCGCGGCGTTCCCCTCGGCCTGCGGCAAGACGAACCTCGCGATGCTCCGCCCGACGATCCCCGGCTGGAAGGTCGAGACCCTCGGCGATGACATCGCGTGGATTCGCCCGGGTGAGGACGGCCGCATGTGGGCCATCAACCCCGAGGCCGGCTTCTTCGGCGTCGCACCAGGAACCGGCGAGTCGACCAACGTCACCGCGGTCGAGACCCTCTGGGGCAACACGATCTTCACGAACGTGGCGCTCCGCCCCGACGGCGACGTGTGGTGGGAGGGTCTGACCGACGAGGCGCCGGCGAACCTCATCGACTGGGAGGGCAACGAGTGGACGCCCGACTCCGGACGTCCCGCTGCGCACCCGAACTCGCGCTTCACGGTGTCGGCCGCGCAGTGCCCGCAGATCTCTGAGGACTGGGAGGCGGCGGTGCCGCTCGACGTCATCCTCTTCGGCGGACGCCGCGCGAGCAACGTCCCGCTCGTCGTCGAGGCGACCGACTGGACGCACGGCGTGTTCCTCGGATCGAACATCTCGTCCGAGCGCACGGCCGCCGCCGAGGGCACGGTGGGCGAGCTGCGCCGCGACCCGTTCGCGATGCTCCCGTTCTGCGGATACAACATGGCCGACTACTTCGGGCACTGGCTGAAGGTCGGACGCACACTCCGCTTCGACCGCGCGCCGCGGATCTTCCAGGTCAACTGGTTCCGCCGCGGCTCCGACGGCCGGTTCCTGTGGCCCGGATTCGGCGACAACTCGCGCGTCATCGACTGGATCATCCGCCGCATCTCCGGTGAGGTCACCGCGGTCGACAGCCCCATCGGCCGCCTGCCCCGCACGGAGGACCTCAACCTCGACGGACTCGACGTCCCCGAGGCGGACCTCGAGGAGCTGTTCTCGGTCGACGCCGAGGCGTGGAAGACCGAGGCCGACCTCACGGAGGCGTTCTACGACACCTTCGGCGACAAGCTGCCCGCTGCGCTGCGCGCCGAGCTGGCATCGCTGCGCTACAGGCTGTCGAACGCCTGACACAGACGGGGCGCCGCCATCGGGGGATACGGCGCCCTCCTTTCCGCCAAGGCGGGATGCTCGAGACGAACCCATGGCTGAGTGGTCTCCGGCATCCCGCCTTTCGCGCATGCGGAATCCCCGGACCGGGGAGTTCACGGCGATAGGGTCGTGATATCCGCGGTCCGTGCGGTGCTGCCGGGGGGACGTGCGATGCGTCGAGGTCTGATCGGGGGCGGCGTCTTCGCCGTCCTGTGGTTCTTCTGCGGCTGGCTGCCGTACGTCCTGTCCGGGGAGGGCGGGAGCCTGGCGACGCTCGGACAGCTGCTCCCGTCGCCGATGCGATGGGGCATGTTCGGGAGCCCCGTGGGCTGGGCGATCGTCGAGCACATGCTGACGCTCATCGTTCTCGTCGGCGGGTTCGCGCTGCTCGCCTCCTGGTTCTCGACGAGCAGGGAGTCGACGGCGACGGGACGCACCGCCTTCGCGGCGGCCTGGCTCGCCGCGGTGCTGACGGCCTTCGCGATCGGCGCCGCCCTGGATCTGGGCAGCGTCGCGTCGGCGATCAGCTGGTCGGGCATCAGGGGCGCCGCGGGGAGCACGGGGTTCACGATGTCGACCACCTGGTGGGCGGCGCTGGTCGGCTGGCTCCCCGCTCTGGTCTTCCTCAAGGCAGGGCGGGGGCGGGAGGCGGATGCCACCCCTGCCGAACGTCTCCGGTCGCGGAGCGTGGTGCTGGCGGCCGTCGTCGCGGTCGCGCTGGTCGCGCTGCCCGTCGCGGCCGAGGCCGGGAGCAACGCGGCGCAGGAGCAGCTGAGGCAGGACCAGGCGGCGGCCGAGGTCGAGGCTCAGGAGCTGGCCGATCCCGATGGCGCCGCTCCGCGAGACCCCGATGCGCCGGGCGAGCCGGTGCCGGCAGCAGCCCCGGCCGAGGGGGCGGCCCCCGACGGCGCGTGCACAGCGGAGGACACGTTCTTGACCGCCCCGGGGACCGACGGCGCGACAGGGCATCGTGGTCAGTGGATCCAGCTCGTGAACGTCTCCGAGGAGCCGTGCGTCGTCGAGGGCTATCCCGATGTCGCGTACGGCGACCAGAACGGGCATCTGCTCGACGTGATCGTCGAGCAGGGGGGCGCGTTCATGGCGCAGGACCCTGGACCCGCACCCGTCACCCTCCAGCCCGGCGAGGCGGCCTCCGCCGTCATCGGCTGGGACGCGAACTCGGTGAACGGCCAGCTCGCCGCCCGCAGCGTGTGGATCGCCGTGCGTCCGGGAGAGCTGCGGTCCGCCACGGACATCTCACTCGACATCATCCCCGGTGCGACCGTGCACGTGACGGCCTGGCAGGTCGCCGCTCCTTCCGGGAGCTGAGTCGACCGGCCGAGCTGTCCGGCTGGGCACCGACCGACGCGGCGGTCCGCGTTCGGCGGCGTGCGCCGGCCGGACTCAGGCCAGCAGCTGGTGACGGGCGAGGTCGCGGTACAGGGGAGTCGACTCGACCAGCTCGGCGTGCGTGCCGGTGCCGGCGACCACTCCGTCCTGCAGCACGATGATCTGATCGCTGTCGACGACGGTCGACAGTCGGTGCGCGATCACGACCAGGGTGCGGTCCGTCGAGACCGCGTCGATGGCCTCGCGCATGCGCTGCTCGTTCACGCCGTCGAGCGACGAGGTCGACTCGTCCAGGAGCAGGATCGGCGCGTCGGTGAGCAGCGCCCGCGCGATGGCGAGACGCTGGCGCTCGCCGCCGGAGAGCATCACGCCGTCCTCACCGACGGGGGCGTCGAGACCGAGGGGATCGCGCTCCAGCACTTCACCGAGGTTGACCGCGCGCAGCACGCGCTCGCAGTCGGCGTCTGATGCCGTCGGAGCCGCGAGGCGCAGGTTGTCCGCCAGCGTTCCGGCGAGGGTCGGGGCGTCCTGCTCGACATAGCCGAACTGCGCGCGCAGCTCGTCGCGCGGATAGGTGCGGGCGTCGTGTCCGTGGAGTCGGATCGACCCTCCGGTGGGGTCGTAGAAGCGCTCCAGCAGCGAGAGGATGGTGCTCTTGCCTGCGCCGCTCGGGCCCACGAGGGCGACACGGGCGCCGCGGGGCACCGTGAAGGACACGCCGCGGAGGACCTCGCGAGAGGGCGAGGGCGTCGGGTCGTCCGCCGACTCCAGGTGCGCGTCGGCGAGCAGGGTCCGCGCCTCGCGCGCGGCCTTCTCCCGAGCGGCGACGACGTTCTCCGGGTAACGGAAGCGCACGTCGCGGAACTCGACGGCGGGCGCGGCGGCATCCGCCTCTTCGCGGGGGACGGATGCCGCGATGGCCTCGTCGTCCTGCGTCTCGGTCGGCAGGTCGAGGACCTCCTGGATGCGTCCGAGCGCGCCCAGCGCCTGGTTCACCGACGTGATCGCGCCGAACGTGGTGGCGAGAGGCATGACCAGCATGAAGAGGAACATGATGAACGTGATCAGGGAGGCGATCGTGATCGTGCCCGCCGCGACGCGGAAGCCGCCGACTCCCAGCACGACGAGCAGCGACAGCTGCAGGGCGATGCCGGCGATCGGCACGACGAGCGAGGAGATCTTCGCGATCCGCACGCCGATGCCGTACGCGTCGGCGGCGAGTGCGGACACGTTCTCGGTCTCGCGCTCGGTGGCGCCGGAGGCGCGCACGGTGCGGATCGACCCCACCGCACGCTCGACGCCGGAGGCGAGCTCGCCCACCTTGACCTGCTGGGCGGTGGACGCGGTGCGGATCCGTCCGCTCAGGGCCACGACGACGATGACGGACACGCCGATCACGATCACGATGAGCAGCAGGAGCAGGGGATCGATCAGCAGCATCGCGATCAGGGCGCCGACGAACAGGATCGCGCTCCCGACGGCATCCGCGAGTCCCTGCGTCAGCACGGCGTAGAGGAGTGTGGTGTCGGTGCCGACGCGCGAGACGAGATCCCCGGTGCGGCGGGCGTCGAACTCGCTGATCGGCAGGTGCAGGATGCGGGCGATGAGCTTGCGGCGGCTCGAGTGGACGACCGCGGTGCCCGTGCGCTGGAGGAGGTAGTGCTGGTAGCCCGAGATGATCGAGGAGACGACGACGAACCCGATGAGCAGCCAGATCAGGATGCCGAGGCCGCTGTTCGACTGCACGGCCTCGATGACCTGGCCGACGAGGAGCGGCTGGACGAGCGAGGTCGCGGCGCCGAAGACGCTGAGCACGGCGACGACGATCAGCGTGCGCTTGTGCTCGAAGAGGAAGGGGAGGAGCTGGCGGAACGTGGCGCGGGGACCGTCTTGCGGCGCGCCGCGTCCGCGTCGGCGTGTCGTCGCCGTGCTGGACATGCGGAACCTCGATCTGAGAGGGGTGGGTACTTCGACCGTACTTCGTGTCGATGCGGTTTCTGTGTATGGGCTGTGTGACCGGCTCAGCTGCGGCCGAAGCGGCGGTGCGCGGCCTGCTTCGTGACGCCCAGCGCGCTCGCGATCGCCTGCCAGGAGTAGCCGAGATTGCGGGCCTTGCGCACCTGCGCCTCCTCGGCGCGCGCGATGTCGAGGCGGAGCCCCGCCAGGCGGTGCAGCTCGGCCAGGGGTTCTGCCCCGTCTTCGGAGACGGCTGACGCCTTCACCATGATCCACGACCTTTCCGTCAACAATCATTGACGTCCATCCTGATCGAAGAGACGACGAATGTCAACACGAATTGACGACAGGTCCGACCCCTCCGACAGGGCGGCCGCGCACCGGGCGCCGAGCCTTCGCCTCGATAGGATGAGGCATCCGGAAGCCGCGTGAACCCGCACGGAACGGCGACCGGCCACCACCCGCCGATGGAGTCCCCGTGGCCACGATCGACCCCCGACGTCTGCTCGTCCTGCGCGCCTTCGTGCTCTCGGACTCCGTCACCGCCACGGCGGCCGCACTGCACCTCACGGCATCCGCCGTCTCCCAGCAGCTCGCCGCGCTCGAACGGGAGGTGGGTCAGCCGCTCATGGTGCGCACGGGGCGCAAGCTCGCGCTGACGCCCGCCGGACGCATCCTCGCCGAGCACGCGGAGGAGATCAACTCGCGCCTCAAGATCGCCGAGGCGGAGCTCGCCGCGCACTCCGGCGGCCTCCTCGGGCAGCTGCGCATCGGCGCGTTCCCGACCGCGATCAGCTGGGTCGTCGCCCCCGCGATCGTGGAGCTGCGCCGCAACGCCCCTGGCATCGACGTCAAGGTCGTCGACGCCGAGGCGCACATGAGCCACCGCATGCTCATGCGCGGAGACATCGACGCCACCGTCAGCCTGGAGTACGAGTCCGACCCCGAGCGCGATTCCCCCGACATCGTCAAGTTCCCGCTCTACATCGAGCGGTTCAAGGCGGCGGTCCCGCACAGCCACCCGCTCGCCTCATCCGACGGCGTGGAGCTGACGCAGCTCATCGAGGACGGCTGGATCATGCCCTCTCCCGGAAACCCCTCGCGCACCATGGTGCTGCAGGCGTGCGCGGAGCTGGGGTTCCACCCGACGATCACGCACGTGTCTGACGACTACCGCGCCGCGGTCTCGCTCGTCGCCGCCGAAGCCGGGGTGTGCCTGGTGCCGGAGTCCGCACTGTCCGCGCGGGACGCAGAGTGGGTGACGATCCTGCCCACGCAGGGGATCGCCCCGCTGCGCAAGGTCATCATGACCACACGTCGCGACAATCAGGGGCACCCGGTGGTGCGCGCGGGCCTCGACGCGATGCGGACCGTGCTCGCCGAGCCCGACTCGGAGATCCACGGTCCGCTCGCGCGTTCCGACACGTTCAGCGTGGAGTGACCGACCCCGTCGACGGAGCGTTCTCGCGCAGGAACGCGTCGACGTGCCGGTGGTACTCGACCGGCTTGTCGCGGCGGACGCAGTGGTGCGCCCCGTCGATCACGACGATGTCGAACCCGGGAGCGACCGCGGTGAGGCGCTCACGGGAGTGCTTGTCGACGATCACGTCGCCGGTCCCGGTGACCAGCAGCGCGGGCACCCCGGTCGGTCCGACGGTGATCTGGCGGGCCGTGGGGGTCCAGATGCGGCGCTTCTCGTGCACGCGCTGTTCCATGTAGGCGATGTCGACCGCCTTCATGGCCTCGGCGAGGGGCCGCAGCTCCTCCTCGGGCCAGTGCGGCTTCTGGGCGCGCTGCATCTCGACGAGCTCGTCGACGGTCGCGGTGTCGGCGAAGTCGAACGGGTCCTTCTCGGTCTGCTCCACGCTGAGCCACGGGTTGGGGCCGGCCTCCGGCACCCACCACGGCGGATCCTCCAGCACCACCCCGGCCACCAGATGAGGCGCGTCGGCCGCGACGAAGGCGGCGATGCGCGCGCCCATCGAGTGCCCGACGATCAGCGTCCGCCGTCCCGTCTCCTCGAGGATGTCCTCCAGGATGTCGATCGCGTCCTGCACCATCACGTCGGTCGACGGCACGCCCTCGTGCTCGGGGAGGCGTCCGGGCGAGCGGCCGTGACCCCGCGCATCGGGGGCGACGATGTGGAAGTCGTCCCCCCAGCGGCGTACCGCATCCCCGTAGCAGGCGCCGGACTCGACGGCGCCGTGCAGGATCAGGATGACGGGAGCCTCTTCGGCATCCCGTCCGAACTCTCGGACGAACAGGTCAGTACCCACGTGTCCTCTTTCTGTCTCGTGCCGGGCCGGCTTCTGGCCGAACCACGGCGTCGTGGTCATTCGGTGAGTCATGGTCACGATCGTCGCACGTGCGCTCGATCGTGCGCACGGGGGCGTCGTCATGAGTCGGGAGCTCCGCCTCCGGTGTCGCGTCGACGAGGGACTGCGTGTACGGATGCTGCGGCGAGCGGAAGATGTCGTCCGACTGCCCCGTCTCGACGATCCGCCCGCGGTTCATGACCGCGACGCGATCACTGTAGAGGCGGATCACGGCGAGGTCGTGGCTGACGTGCAGGAACGAGATCCCCTGATCGCGCTGCAGGTCGGCGAGCAGGTTGAGGATCTGCGCGCGCACCGAGACGTCGAGCGCCGAGGTCGGCTCGTCCGCGATGATCAGGGCGGGCTTGAGCGCGAGCGCCCTGGCGACCGCGACGCGCTGCAGCTGTCCGCCCGAGGCCTCGTGCGGGTAGCGCTCGAGGTAGTCGGAGCCCAGCCCCACCGAGGCGAGCAGGTCGATCAGCTCCGCTGTCGAGGTCGTCTCGCCGTGCGCGCGGAACACGTTCTCGAGCGTCTGTCGCACGGTCTGCCGCGGATTCAACGAGGCCAGCGGATCCTGGAACACCATCGCGACGTTGCGCCGCAGACCGCGGAGGCCCTTCGCGCTGAGCTGCGCGATGTCCTGCCCGTCGGTGACGACGGAGCCGGAGGTCGGAGCGATCAGTCCGTTCGCCATCCGCGCCAGGGTCGACTTGCCCGACCCCGACTCGCCCACCAGCCCCAGCGCCTCGCCGCGGCCGACGTGCAGGGTGACGCCGTCGACCGCGAGCACGGTCTTGCGGTTCCTGGCGAACACGCCGCCCGTGCGGTAGCGCTTGGTGACGTCCGTCATCACGAGGATCGGTTCGCTCATCGGGCGGCCTCCTGCAGGTCGGGGAGACGATCGAGGTGGCACGCGGCGCGGTGCAGGCCGTCGGTGCGCGCGCCCCGCACGGTCGGCGCCGGCAGTTCGGTCTCGCAGCGTCCGTCGAGGCGCGCGGCGAAGGCGCATCGGGGAGCGAAGGCGCACCCGGCCCCTGCGTCCCGCAGCGACGTGGGGACTCCGGGGATCGCGCGGAGCCGCGCCCGCTCGCCCTCGGCGTCGAGACGCGGGGTCGCGGCCCTGAGCCCCGCGGTGTACGGATGGGCCGGCCGTTCGAAGATGTCGCGCAGGGTCCCGTACTCGGCCTCGCGCCCTGCGTAGAGCACGAGCACATCGTCGGCGGCGCTCGCGACGACCCCGAAGTCGTGGCTGATCAGCAGCATCGCCATGCCGTACTCGTCCTGCAGGCCGCGCAGCAGCGCGAGGATCTGCGCCTGCACGGTGACGTCGAGCGCCGTGGTCGGCTCGTCGGCGATCAGCAGGGCGGGGCGGTTCACCAGCGCCATCGCGATCACGGCGCGCTGGCGCATGCCGCCGGAGAACTCGTGCGGGTAGCGTCGGGCGCTCTCGGCGGGGTTCGGGATGCCGACGCGGTCCAGCATCTCCACGGCGCGAGCGAGCGCGGTGCGGCGGGAGACGGAGGAGTCGTGGAGCCGCACCGCCTGCACGATCTGCGCCCCGATGCTGAGGTAGGGGCTCAGCGCGGAGAGCGAGTCCTGGAAGACCATCGCGACGTCGGCTCCGCGGATCCGACGCAGCGCCCTCTCCTCGGCGGTGAGCATCTCGCGACCGGCGACGCGGATGCTGCCGCGCGCGCTCGCCGCCGGAGGCAGGAGCCGCATGATCGAGCGGCCCGTGATGGTCTTGCCCGAGCCGGACTCGCCCACCACGGCGAGCGTGCGGCCCTTCTCGACCGAGACAGAGAGGCCGCGGACGACGTCGACGTCGGCGCCGCCCAGGGCGAAGGAGATGGAGAGGTCGTCGATCTGGAGCACGGGTTCAGGCACGGCGGATCCTCGGGTCGAGAAGCGGCATGAGCATGTCGGCGAGGAGGTTGCCGATGATGATGAGGAAGGCGGAGAACAGGGTGACCCCGACCACCAGACTGAGATCGGACTCGTTCACCCCCGCGAGCAGGAGGTCGCCGAGGCCGTGCAGGCTGAACACCTTCTCGGCGATCACCGAGCCGCCCAGCAGCGCGGCGACGTCGAGGGCGAACATCGCCACGATCGGGATCATCACGCCGCGGACGGCGTGCGCGTTCACACGGCGGGGTGATGCGCCCCGCGCGGTCATCGCGACCAGGTGGTCGGAGGACAGCTCGCCGAGCAGCTGGGTGCGCGTCACCCTGATGTAGCCGGCCGCCAGGATGATCGACAGCACCATCCACGGACCGATCAGATGCCAGGCCCACTCCCACGGCGACTCCGAGATCGGGACGAACCCCGAGTAGGGGAGCGCGTTCAGCATGAATCCGAACACCTGCACCACCAGCAGGCCCACGAGGAACGTCGGCACGGCGAGGCCGAACATCGCGAAGCCGGCGGAGAACCTGTCGATGAGGCCGCCCTTGCGGATGGCGGATGCCGCGCCGAGGCCGACGCCGACGAGGAGGCAGAGCACCGCGGCGCCGAACGTCAGCGACAGCGTCACGGGAAGGCGCTCGACGATGAGCGTCGTCACGTCGCTCTGGTTGGGGAACGAGTACCCGAAGCAGGGGGCGGCGCAGTGCACCTGCTGCGAACCGGAGCCGTAGGTGCGGCCGACGAACAGCCCCTTCACGAACTCGACGTACTGCCAGAGGACGCCCTTGTCGGTCTGCATGTAGGCGCTGACCTTGGCGAGGGTGTCGGCGGGGCAGGGCTTGCCGCACATGGCGCGAGCGGGGTCGCGCGATGCGCCGAAGAAGAGGGCGATCGTCACGAAGGCGATCGCGAGGAGCATGAACACCGCGGTGAACAGGCGGCGGGAGATGTAGCCGATCATGATGCGTCCTCCGTGCGCACATCGAGGACGTCGCGGAGCGCGTCTCCGGCGAGAGTGGCCCCGAACACGATGCAGAACACCACAGCGCCGGGGAAGACCATGTACCAGACGTCGGCGCCGCTGTAGATCCAGGGGAGGGAGTCGGACAGCAGCTTGCCGAGGTCGGGGACGTCGCCGCGCAGGCCGACGCCGAGGAAGGACAGACCGGCGACCATGCTGACGTTCGCCGGGAGGGACATCGCGAACAGCACGACGACGAGTCCGAGGAGGTGGGGGAGCATCTCCCGGCGGATGATCTGCCAGGGCGGCGCACCGGTGGAGCGTGCGGCCTCGACGAACGCGCGGGCGTTCACGGCTCCGGCCTGGGCGCCGATGATCCGGGCCGGCACAGTCCAGCCGAAGAACGCGAGCACGAACACGAGCACCAGCTCCCGGGGGAACTCCGGGGGGACGATCACCATCACGGCGATCACGAACATCAGCCCGGGGAAGCCGAACATGAAGTCGATCACCCGTCCGGCGACCGCGTTGAGCCAGCCGCCGAAGTAGCCCATCGCGGTGCCGAGTGCAGCCGCGAAGACGATCGAGATGATGCTGGCAGCGAAGGCGATGAACAGCGAGGAGCGGATGCCGTAGACGATCTGCGCGAACAGGTCGATGCCGGTCACCGGGGCGACGCCGAGCCAGTGCTCGGCGCTCACGCCGCCGAGGGGGCCGAGCGGCCGACCGCCGTTCGGGTCGAGGAGATCCGTGTGGAACGAGTACGGGTCCTGCCCCTCGAGCGCGACGAGAACCGGCGCGAGCAGCCCGGCGAGGAGCGGGATCGCGAGCATCACGAGTCCGATCACCGCCGAGCGCTTCCGGGTGAAGCGGCGGAGGACCGACGGGCGTCGGCCCTCCGCGCGCTTCGTGTCGACCAGGGTCATGGTGCTCACTCGGAGATGCCGACGACCAGCTCGTTCGCGAACGGCGGGTAGGCGGGGATGAAGTAGTTCACGATGTTCGATCCGGCGAGAGCCTGGGTGCGCTGCACCAGGATCGGGACGATCGGAGCATCCTCCATGATCTGCCTGTCGATCGCGGCCCACATCTCTCCGGCCTTGTCGAGGTCGGGCTCGGAGATCGCGGCGTCGATCGCGGCGTCGACATCCGGGTTCGAGTAGTTCGAGGCGTTCCCTCCGCCGTTCCCGATCTCGCTGGATGCGAACAGCGGCTGGATCGTGCTCATGCCGCTCGGGAAGTCGGCTCCCCATCCGCTCGTCGTCATGTCGTAGTCGCCGCCCCCGGAGGAGACGAGCTCGTACCAGGTGTCGGAGTCGAGGCCGTTCAGTTCGACCGTGATCCCGGCCTTCTCGAGGGAGTTCTTGATGCTGAGGGCCTCCTTCTCCTCGATCGCGCTGACGTCGGTCGGGTAGGTGAGGCTCAGCGTGAGGTCGGTGACGCCGGCATCCGCCAGGAGCTTCTTGGCCTTGTCGACGTCGCCCTTGTCGCCGCCGTCGTAGAGGTCGAACTCCTCGTAGCCCGGCATGCCGGGCGTCATGATCGTGGAGCTGATCTGCCCGCCGAACTTCGGTCCTCCGTAGACGCTCTGCACCTCGGCCTTGTTGAGGGCGAAGTTGATCGCCTGGCGGACGCGCACATCCGCCAGCTCGGGGCTCTTCATGTTCAGTGCGAGGTAGCGGAAGTAGCCGGAGGGGCCGTTGGCGAGGCGGTCCGAGATCGAAGGGTCGGACTCGATGCGCTGGAACTGGGACGGCGAGATCAGGGCGTTGCTGATCGCGTCCTTGTCATCGCCCTTGTCATCGATGAGGCGCTGCACGATCGTGTCGTTGTTCAGACCCATGTCGACGACGATCTTGTCGGGGCCCGCGAATCGCACGTCGTCGGTCTTCTCGTCCCAGTGCGGGTTGCGCTCCAGCACGGCCTGCGAGCCCTTGGAGTACTCGGTGATCATGTACGGGCCGCTGGCGACGGGGTGCTCGCCGTAGGTCTCCGGCTCCGTGTCGGCGGCGGCCGGCACCGGCGCGAACGCGGGCATGCTCACGATCCACGGCCAGTTGCCGAACGGACGGTTGAGGTGGAACACGATCGTCTGGTCGTCGACGACCTCGATCGAGTCCAGCTCCTCGCCGTCGTAGGGGCCCTCGTAGTCCTCCGCGCCGACGAGCAGGGTCTTGTGGTAGCCGAGGCCGCCCTGGAACATCGGAGCGAACGAGCGCTCGACGCCGTACTTGACGTCCGCGGCGGTGATCGGGGTGCCGTCGGAGAAGAGGAGATCGTCCTGGAGCGTGAAGGTCCAGGTCTTCCCGCCGTCGTCGGTGGTGCCGGTGTCCGTCGCCAGGTCGGGGGTGAGGATCGTCTCCTTGTCGGGGAACGTCTGCCACGAGGTGAGTCCGCGGTGGACCCAGCGCAGGCGGCTCGTGGGCACCATCTGCGCGTTCGCGGTCTCCCACGACTCGTTCGCACGACGGGAGAGGTAGTGCAGGGTGCCGCCGGTGGGGACGGACTCCATCGCCGTCGCCGTGCCGTCGGACGTGGACTCCGTGGGTCCGGAGTTCGCATTGCACCCGGTCACCACGAGGGCGACGACGAGCGCGAGCCCTCCGAACAGCACTTTCCGAGATCGATTCACCATTGATCGCGCTTCCTGTGAGGCGGTCCCCCATCGGGTCGGGGGCGAGAGTGGTCTCTCAGGAATGCAGTCTGTCGGCGCGTCTGCGACGGCGTCCATCGAGCAGTTCTGCACGTGATCTGTAAGAAGAACTTAACGATCGCAGGCGTTCGCCGAGAAGACTCGAGGCGGGCACGCACAGTGCGACGTGGCTCGGGTCCAAGAATAGTCGATCAGGCCGCTCTTGGCCAGAAGAAGCCCGCCGGAGTGCGGAGGCCGCCGTGCTGAGACAGACTGGGCGGATGCTGTCCGCTCCGAAGCTCACGTCCGGCGACAGGGTCGCCGTGCTGTCCCCGGCCTTCGCCGCACCCGCGGTCGCGCCCGCCCTGCACGAGCAGGCGATGAGCCGTCTCGCGGCCCTCACCGGGCTCGTCCCGGTGGAGTATCCGACGACGAGGCTCCTCGACGCGACGCCCGAGGCGAGGGCGGCCGACGTCAACGCGGCGTTCGCCGACCCGAGCATCCGCGCGATCCTCGCGACGATCGGCGGAGACGATCAGATTCTGGTGGTGCCGCACCTCGACGCCGCGCTCGCGACAGCGGATCCGAAGCCGTTCGTCGGATACAGCGACAACACGAACATCCTGAACTGGCTGTGGACCCACGGCGTCAGCGGCTACTACGGCGGCTCGACCGCGGTGCACCTCGGCCCCGGCCCCGCCGTCGACGACGTGCACCTGCGTGCGCTGCGCGCCCTGCTCCTCGACGGCGGGACGCTCGAGATCACCGAGCCGGGGGAGTCGGAGGACGTGGGGCGGCGCTGGGCCGATCCGCGCGCGCTCACCGAGTACGGAGATCGCGTGCCCACCGATCCGTGGACCTGGGCGGGCCCCGCCGCGCGGGTGGCGGGGCGGACCTGGGGCGGCTGCCTGGAGTCGATCGACGGTCTCGCGTTCCTCGGGCGTCTGCCGCAGCCGCACGAGCTCGAGGGCGCGATCCTGCTGCTGGAGACGAGCGAGGAGCGCCCGCCGGCCGGCTGGGTGGCGCGCTGGCTGCGCTGCCTCGGCGAGCTCGGCATCCTCGACGCCGCCGCGGGCGTGGTCATGGCGCGCCCTCCCGTGAGCGACTTCGAGTTCCGGCCGACGCCCGGTGAGGCGAAGGCGCTGCGCGACGCTCAGCGCGACGTCGTGATCGACGTGGTCGGTCGATACAACCCCGACGCCGTCGTCTGCGTCGGCGTCCCGTTCGGCCACACGCGTCCGCAGTGGATCCTGCCCTACGGCGGGACGATGGTGCTCGACGGCGCCGCGCGGACGATCACCGCGGACTACTGAGACGGACGACGGAGGGCGGCGCACCCGTGCGGTGCGCCGCCCTCTCTTCGCCCGCCCTGCTCAGGGCTGGGCGACGACGCCCAGATCGGCGTCGTAGTCGTGATCCTTGGTCTCGGGGGAGAGGATCAGGGCGATGAACGTCAGCACGCCCATCGCGGAGAGGTACAGGCCGACGAGCCACGGCGCGCCGCCCGCCCACTCCCAGAGTTTGAGCGCGATCAGCGGCGCCACAGCGGCGCCCAGGATCGACGACACGTTGTACGAGATCGCGGAACCCGTGTAGCGGACGTTCGTCGGGAACAGCTCGGGAAGGAGAGCGCCCATCGGGCCGAAGGTCGCCCCCATGAGCATGAAGCCGAACACGAGGAAGGCCTGGGTCAGCGCGCCGGTGAACTTCGGATCGAGAGCGGGCAGCAGGAAGGCGTTGAACGTGAGGCCGAAGACGATGATGACACCGGTGACCCAGAGCAGCAGCTTGCGGCGGCCGACGGCGTCGGCGATCGGCCCCGACAGCAGCGTGAAGATGCCGAAGAACACGACGCCGATGATCTGCATCAGCACGAAGTCCGTGTAGCCGAAGCCCAGGCCGGGGTAGAACTGCGCGGCGAACGCGGTGGCGTCGAACGGTTTGCCCGTCGCCTCCGCTGCGGCCTGCGCGGCTGCGGATGCCGTCTCCAGATCAGCCGCCTTGGTGCCGTAGGCGAGGGTGAAGTTCGTCATCAGGTAGAACAGCACGTACGTCGCCAGCATGATGAACGTGCCGAGGATGAGCTGCTTCCAGTGGTGGCGGAACACGGTCGCGAGCGGGAGCTTGCGGATCGCGCCCTTCTTCTCGGCCTTCTTGAAGGTGTCCGACTCGACGAGCTTCAGGCGCACCCACAGGCCGATGATGACCATGACGGCCGAGAACAGGAACGGGATGCGCCAGCCCCAGGAGAGGAACGCCTCGGATTTCAGCGCCGGGTTCTCGGAGTGCGGCAGCATCCAGTTGATGCCGAGGAACAGGAAGTTGGCGATGATGAAGCCCAGCGGGGCGCCCAGCTGCGGGAACGTGCCGTACCAGGCGCGCTTGCCCGCCGGGGCGTTCTCGGTCGCGACCAGCGCGGCTCCCGACCACTCGCCGCCGAGTGCGAAGCCCTGCGCGAGACGCAGGAGCAGCAGCAGGAGCGCCGCCCACCAGCCGATCTGCTGGAAGGTGGGGAGCAGCCCGATCACGAACGTCGCGATGCCCATCGTGAGGAGCGAGGCCACGAGCGTCGCCTTGCGGCCGAACTTGTCGCCGAAATGACCGAACACGACCGCGCCGATGGGGCGGGCGACCATGGCCGCGCCGAACACCGCGAAGGAGGACAGCAGGGAGGTCGTGTCGTTCCCGGTCGGGAAGAACAGCACGGGGAACACGAGCACGGCGGCCGTCGCATAGGCGTAGAAGTCGTAGAACTCGATGGTCGTTCCGACGAGGCTCGCGGTGATGACCCGTGAGCGGGGGTTCGCCGGCGCGGTGGATGTGCTCAAGATGTTCCTCCGATCATCGCTCCGTGCGGAGCACGTCGGAGTATACGCTTTCCTGAGCGTGGGCTGGGTGACCGGCCGCTCACTCCTCGGTGACGCCGAGCGAGAGGCCGGGCAGGAAGCCGGCGGTGGGGGAGAGCAGCTGCTCCAGCTCGAGCACGACGAGTCGGTTCTCCCCGGAGCGCGTCGCGGGCGACGGCGCATAGAGCGTCCGCTGGGGGCCGTTGCGCCAGTACCGCCCGAGGAAGAATCCGTTGAGGAACGCGTACCCCTTGCTCCACGCCGCGGTGTCGATGAAGAGATCGGCTGGCTCATCGAGGTCGAACACCGCGGTCCACGCCGAAGGTCCGGCCGTGCTCGTGCTCGTGGTCAGGGGCAGGTGCGCGGCGATCTGCGCCACGTCCAGCGGCGTGGACGCCCAGCCGACGAGGGGCGCCCCCTCCAGCGTCACGGCGCCGATGAGGCCCTTCCGCTCGCCGAGGCGGTGGTCGTAGTTCACCCGACCCTGGTCCTCGACGAGGATGCTGAGCACGCGTCCGTCGGGGATCGCGATGGTCTGGTCGTGGCGGGTGCGGGCGAGCGTGCCGACGGGCACGCCGTCGACGCTCACCCAGGCGAGGTCGCGCACGTCGTCGAGACGGAGCACGCCGCCGCGCCCCTCGGGGAGGTCGACGTCGTACCGCACGAGCGCGCTGAGGTGCGAGAGCTCCTCGAAGGATGCGGGGGCGTCGGTGCGGACGGCGGATGCCGGAGCATCCGTCCAGGAGCCGGCGGGGTCGAGGGCGACCGAGAACGTCGGAGCGTCGCGGCGCGCCGCGGGCAACTCGTCGGGCACCGGCGCGTGCTTCGCGATGACGTCACGGAAGGCGAAGAACTTCGCGGTGGGCTGTCCGGCCTCGTCGAGCGGCGCGTCGTAGTCGTAGGAGGTGACGAGGGGGAGGTAGCGCCCCTTGTCGTTGGCCCCGTTGGTGAGGCCGAAGTTCGTGCCGCCGTGGAACATGTAGATGTTCACGGATGCCCCGGCCGAGAGGAGCGCGTCGAGGTCGGACGCAGCGGCCTCCGTGCTCGTCACGTGGTGCACGCCGCCCCACCAGTCGAACCAGCCGTCCCAGAACTCGGAGCACATGAGCGGTCCGGTCGGCTGATGCCGACGGAGGGTGGCGAGCCGCTCGACGCTGCGCGAGCCGAACGACGCGGTCTTGTGCAGCCCGGGCAGGCTGCCGTCCTCCAGCATCTGGGCCGTGGGCTGATCGACGGTCGTCAGCGGGACGGTGATTCCGGCATCCCTCGTGACCTCGACGAGAGCGCGGAGGTACTCCTTGTCCGAGCCGTAGGCGCCGTACTCGTTCTCGATCTGGACGAGGACGACGGGTCCGCCGCGGTCGATCTGCCGGGGAGCGACGATCTCGTACACGCGGCGCAGGTACGCGCTCACGTCCGCGAGGTAGGCCGGGTCGGACGACCGCAGCGCGGTGCCGTCGGCGGTGAGCCAGACGGGGAGTCCGCCGTTGTGCCACTCGGCGCAGATGTAGGGGCCGGGGCGGACGATGGCGTCCAGGCCCTCGGCGTGCACGAGGTCGAGGAATCCGCCGAGATCGTTCCAGCCCGTCGCGTCCCAGTCGCCGCGCCGCGGCTCATGGGCGTTCCAGGCGACGTAGGTCTCGATCGTGTTCAGCCCCATCAGCCGCGCCTTGCGGATGCGGTCCTGCCACTGGTCCGGGTGCACGCGGAAGTAGTGGATGGCGCCGGAGATCACCTGGTGCGGGCGGCCGGCGCGGAGGAAGTGGTCGTCGCCGATGGAGAAGCTGGTCACGATGAAGTGCTTTCGATGAGAGGGCGGGCGCGCCGTGCGGCGCGCCCGCCCCGGGTGTTACTTGTTGACGGAGAAGCCCTGGGCGTTGCCGTACTCGACCAGCGCGTCCTGCCAGGCGGTGAGGCCCTCGTTCAGGTCCGTGCCGTTCTGGTACGACTGGCCGACGGTGTCGCCGAAGATGCTGTTCGCGTAGACCTGGTAGGGCAGGTAGTGCCATCCCTTGACGACGCTCTTCGCGGCATCCGCGAGCACCTCGTTGATCTTCTGGCCGCCGAAGTACTCCGGCGCCTCGCTGAGGAACTCGTCGCTGGAGAGCTCGGCGTTGGTCGACGGGAACCCGCCGGACTCGAGGAAGATCTTGATGCTGTCCTCGGAGTTGTTCAGCCACCACAGGAAGCCCGCGGCGAGGGCCGGGTTCTTGCTCTGGGTGGTCACGGCCTGACCGCCGCCGCCGTTCTCCGCGCTGGCGGGGGAGCCGTCGTAGGTCGGCATCGGGGCGACGCGCCAGTCTCCCGAGCCGTCAGGGGCGCCGGAGATGAGGTTGCCCGGCATCCAGGCGCCGATGATGAGGGTCGCGATGCTGCCGTCGCCCAGGCCGCGGAACCACTCGTCGCTCCAGCTGGAGGTGGGGGCGACGAGGCCCTCGGAGACGAGGCGGTTCCAGTTCTCGGTCCACTTCTTCGACCCGGCGTCCTGGAGGTCGATCGTGACATCGGTGCCCTCTGTCTGGAACGGCGTGCCGCCGGCCTGCCAGATCATCGAGGTCGCGAAGCCGGCGTCGCCGGTGTCGTTGGTGATGTACGCGTTCGGGTTCGCCGCGTGGATCGCCTTGGCGGCCTCGTAGTACTCGTCCCACGTGGTGGGGACGGCGATGCCGGCGGCGTCGAAGACGGACTTGTTGTAGAACAGGGCCATGGGGCCGGAGTCCTGCGGGAGGCCGTAGATCGCCTTGTCGCTGGTCACGGAGCCCCAGGTGGATGCCGTGTAGTCGTCCTCGAAATCGGCGAAGCCGTACTGCGCGAGGTCGACGAACGAGTCCGTCAGCGAGAACTGCGGGAACGCCTGGTACTCGATCTGCACGACGTCGGGGGCGCCGGATCCGGCCTTGATGGCGTTCTGCAGCTTGGTGTACTCGTCGTTGTTCGTTCCGGCGTTGACCAGGTTGACCTTGACGTTGGGGTAGGCCTTCTCGAACGCCTCGACCTGGGCCTCGGCGGAGGGCGTCCACGACCAGTAGGTGATCTCGCCGCCCTTCTCGAGTGCGGCCTTGACGGAGTCGAACGTGCCATCGCCTGCGGCGCTGCCGCCGCCGTCGGAGGTGCCGCCGGCTGAGCAGCCGGCGAGGGCGATGGCGGCGACGGTGCCGGCCGCGAGCACGGCGAGGGCGCGCCGCACCGCGGGTGAGGGAAGGTGCTTCATTGCTGTGTCCTTTCGGGAGGTGGTCCGGCTCTGGACCGGGTGTTGCAGGGAGGGGGACGGGAGGCTACTGCTTGACGCTTCCCGCGGTGAGACCTGACTGCCAGAAACGCTGCAGCAGCAGGAAGGCGATGACGATCGGGACGATCGTGAGCAGGGAGCCCATGATCACGAGGTTGTAGATGGGCTGGGAGCCCGCGCCGATCGCCTGGGAGCTCCACTGGTTGAGGCCGACGGTGAGCGGATACCAGGCGGGGTCGGAGAGCATGATCAGGGGCAGGAAGTAGTTGTTCCAGGTCGCGACGACCGTGAACAGCGCCACCGTCACGATGCCGGGCGCCAGCAGGCGCAGCGAGATCGTGAAGAAGGTGCGGAACTCCCCGGCGCCGTCGATGCGCGCCGCCTCCAGCAGTTCGGTCGGCACCGACTCCGAGGCGAAGACCCAGATGAGGTAGAGGCCGAACGGGCTGATCAGGGAGGGGATGATCACGGCCCACGGCGTGTTCGTGAGCCCGAGCTCGCTGAACAGCAGGAAGGTCGGCACCGCGAGGGCCGTGCCGGGAACGGCGACCGCGCCGAGCACGACGGCGAACACGGCACGGCGGCCGGGGAAGCGGTACTTGGCGAGACCGTACCCCGCCATCGTCGCGAGCAGCGTCGCGCCGCCGGCCCCCACCACGACGTACAGCAGCGTGTTGCCGAGCCAGCGCAGGAAGATGCCGTCGCGGTACGTGAAGGTCGCCGCGAGGTTGTCGAAGAACGCGAAGTCGTCGGCGAACCACAGCCCGAAGGAGCTGAAGAGGCCCGACTGGGTCTTGGTGGAGCTGAAGAGCAGCCAGACCAGGGGGACGATCGTGTACAGGCCGTACACGATCATCACGATGAGGAGCGTGTTGGACTTGCGCGGGTTCAGGGGGTCGTTCCGACGGGTCCGCGAGCGGGCGAGGGGGAGAGCCATGTCAGCGCACCTCCGACTTCGAGCCGCGCAGTTGCACGACGTAGGCGATGACGGCGGTGATGACGCCCATGATGATGGCGATCGTCGCCGCGTAGTTGAACTGCTGCCCGGCGAAGGACAGGTTGTACGCGTACATGTTGGGCGTGTAGTACGTGGTGATCACGTTCGGCGCGAGCGGCCGCAGGATGTTGGGCTCGTTGAAGAGCTGGAAGCTGCCGATGATCGAGAAGATCGTCGCGATGACGACCGCCCCGCGCACGGAGGGGATCTTGATGGAGAAGATCGTGCGCCAGGCGCCGGCCCCGTCGAGGGAGGCGGCCTCGTACATGTCAGTGGGGATGGTCTTCAGCGAGGAGTAGAAGATCAGCATGTTGTAGCCCACGAACTCCCAGGTCACGATGTTGCCGATCGAGGCCAGCATCCACTCCTTGGCGAACGGCGTGAGCGCATCGAATCCGAGGAGGTCGTTGACGTTGCCGGCGAGGCCGAACTGGTCGCCGTAGATGTAGCCCCACATGAGGACGGCGACGACGGCGGGCACGGCGTAGGGCAGGAAGATCAGGATGCGGAAGAAGGATGCTCCCCGCAGTCGCGCGCTGTCGAGGGCGAGCGCCGCGCCGAGCGCCAGCGCGAGCATGATCGGCACCTGCACGACGAGGAACAGCAGGACGCGGCCGAACGCCTCCCAGAACTGCGGGTCGGTGAGCGCACGCACGTAGTTGTCCAGGCCGACGAAGGCCGTGCCGCCGATGAGCTTCTCCTGGAAGAAGCTCAGGTAGAGCGCGTAGGCGAGCGGCGTGAGGAACACCAGGGCGAAGACGACCATGAAGGGGCCGACGAACGCCCAGCCGTTCCAATTGCGCTTCTCGCGGCGGGGGATGCTCAGCGCACCTCGTGCCGCGGTGATTTCTGTCCTCATCGACGAGACCTTCTCTGATTCGGGCGTCGGGTGCGCCATGTGTCAACGTCAACATATGCGATGGACTGTTAGTGTGTCAACGTCAACACATGAATGGATGTGATCGTGTCCTCAGCAGAAACGGCAGAGTCGCCGCATCGGCGCCGTGAACCTTCCATGGAGGATGTCGCACGCGAGGCCGGAGTGTCCGGTCAGACCGTCTCGCGCGTCGTCAACGCGCGCGGCTACGTCGGCGCGGCGACCAGAGAGCGCGTGGAGGCGGCGATGCAGCGCCTCGGATACCGGCCGAACAGCGCAGCGCGCGCACTGCGGTCGGGCAGATTCCGCACCATCGGCGTCGTGATGTTCTCGTTCAGCTCGTACGGCAACCAGCGAACGCTCGACGCGATCGCGGTGCGCGCCGCCCAGCTCGGATACGCCCTCACCCTCATCCCGGTCGAGTCCAGCGCGCGCGACACCGTCGCCGGCGCCTTCCGTCGCCTGGAGGAGCACGCCGTCGACGGCATCATCATCGTCATCGAGGCCCACCAGCTCGACGAGGCCGACGTGGAGATCCCCGATGCGCTGCCCGTCGTGTTCGTCGACTCGAACCGCACGGTCGAGCATCCCTTCGTCGACACCGATCAGGCTCAGGGCGCACGCCTGGCCACCGAGCATCTCCTCGATCTCGGGCACGACACGGTCTGGCATGTCGCGGGTCCGGAGAGGTCCTACTCCGCAGAGCGTCGAAGGGAGGCCTGGCAGGCGACCCTCGAGTCGCGCGGACTCCAGGTCCCCGGCGCCCTGGTCGGCGACTGGAGCGCGCAGTCCGGCTACGCGGCGGGTCTCCGCCTCCGGGAGGTCGACGGAGTCACCGCGGTCTTCGCGGCGAACGACCAGATGGCGATCGGCGTGCTGCGGGCTTTCCGTGAGATCGGCCGCGACGTGCCGGGAGACGTCAGCATCGTCGGGTTCGACGGGCTGCCGGACGCCGCGCAGCTGTGGCCTCCTCTGACGACCGTGCAGCAGCATCCGGAGCGCGTCGGGGCACTCGCCGTCGACGCCCTCCTCGCGGAGCTCGACAGCGGGGAGCGACGGCACACTCCGCTCGTCGGCACCGAGCTCGTGGTTCGGGGCAGCACGGCGCCGCCGCGGAGGCGCTAGGCCCCTGCGCCGAGCCGCGCGGACTGGCCGTTCGGAACTCCGGAGAAGCTCGGTTCTCCGGAGCACAGCGCCCGTTCACGCCTGGAGCCCGCCCCGGATCTCCGGAGTTCTGGAGCGCAGGGCGGAGCGCCCGCTCCGGATGCCGCGGGTCGCGCCGTCGGGGCTCAGCGCCAGATGGCCGCGATGCCGGCGTTGACGGCGGTCAGGATGCCGACGAGCCAGAACACGGCGGGGGCGATGGCGTCGCCGCGCTTTTGGCGGGCCGTGCCGATGCCGAGCAGGGCTCCGATGATCAGCAGGATGACCAGCTTGGTGCCGATCTTCACGTAGTTCATCTCGGCGCCCTCCGGCAGACCCCACGGCGCGGCGAGTGCGAGACCGGCGACCGCGGCGATCGTCATTCCGACGCTCATCAGCCGCGTGAACTCGCGCGTGCCGCCGAACGCCTGCACAGCCCAGGAGCCGAAGAGCACGGCGAATCCGATGAGGTGAACGAACAGGACGATGTGGCGCAGGATCTCCATGCGCTCACCGTACGCCGGAACCGGTATTCCGCGCCAGAAAGGCGACCCTCAGTGCTCACGCCTTCGAGCGCGATTCCGAGGGTCGTCCGTTGAACGACGAGGGTCGCGCGCTCGGTCCGATCGCGCGACCCCGTCGCCCGTCAGCCCCGCAGCTCCCTGATGAGGAGCGCGGTGCGCAGCGCGGCATCCGCGGCCTCTGCGCCCTTGTCCTCCTTGGAGCCCTCGAGGCCGGCACGGTCGAGACCCTGCTTCTCGTCGTCGAGGGTCAGCACGCCGAAGCCGACCGGCTTGCCCGCGTCGAGCGACACCCGGGTGAGGCCGTCGGTCGTGGCCGCCGAGACGTACTCGAAGTGCGGGGTGCCGCCGCGGATGATCACGCCGAGCGCGACCACCGCATCCGCTCCGCCGGCGAACGCCGCCTGCGCGGCCACCGCGAGCTCGAACGAACCGGGCACGCGCACCAGGCGATGCGTCGCCTGCGCCTCGTTCAGGACGCGCTCCGCTCCGGCGATCAGGCCGTTCGTGATGGTGTCGTGCCAGGTGCCGGCGATGATCACGACGTCGAGTCCCCGCCCGTCGATGCTCCCGGCCTGGGGTGCGCCTGCGCCGCTCATTCGTCGTCCTTTCCGTCGGCGAGAGCCTCTGCGAGCTCCGCCTCTCCGATGATGTGACCCATCCGGTCACGCTTGGTCTCGAGGTACTGGTGGTTGTTCGGCCCGACGCCGACGATCAGCGGCACCTGCTCCACGACGTCGAGCCCGAGCTCGCGCAGCTGCTTGACCTTGTCGGTGTTGTTCGTCAGCAGGCGCACCTTCGACACGCCGAGATCGGCGAGGATGCCCGCCGCCGCCGCGTATTCGCGGGCGTCGGCGGGGAGGCCGAGGGCGAGGTTCGCGTCGACCGTGTCGAGCCCCTCCTCCTGCAGGCTGTACGCCCGGAGCTTGTTGATGAGCCCGATGCCGCGTCCCTCGTGACCGCGCATGTAGATGACGATGCCGCCCTCCTGCTCGATCGCGTCGAGCGCCGCGTCCAGCTGAGGCCCGCACTCGCACTTCAGCGAGCCGAACGCCTCGCCGGTGAGGCACTCGGAGTGCACGCGCACCAGAGCGGTCTCGGTCGGCTCTCCCGAGACGACGGCGATGTGGTCGGTGCCGCTGACTCTGTCCTTGTACGCGAGGAAGCGGAACGTGCCGTGCGAGGTCGGAACCGTCGCATCGGCCCTCAGGCTCACCCTCCTGCCGGGGGAGGCGACGGCGCCGTCGGGGTCGATCTCGTTGAGGTGCGCGATCAGCTGCTCGATCGTGATGACGGGGACGCCGTCGCGCTCGCCGAGCTCGAGGAGACCCGGCATCCGCATCATGCTGCCGTCTTCGGCGACGACCTCGGCGATCGCGCCGACCGGACGCAGCCCCGCCAGCTTCATGAGCTCGACGGCCGCCTCGGTGTGGCCGCTGCGTTCGCGCACGCCGCCGTCGACCGCGCGGAGCGGCAGCACGTGACCGGGGCGGATCAGATCGCCCGCGGTCGACGAGGGGTTCGCCAGCACGTTCAGGGTGTGCGCGCGGTCGTGCGCGCTGATGCCGGTGGTGACGCCGGACGCGGCATCCACGCTGACCGTGTACGCGGTCGAGCGCGCGTCCTCGCTGGTGGCGACCATGGGCTGCAGGTTCAGGCTGTCGGCGAGATCGGTGGGCATGGGCGCGCAGATGAATCCCGATGACCAGCGCACGGTCCAGGCGACCCACTCGGGTGTCGCGAGCTCGGCGGAGAGGATGACGTCGCCCTCGTTCTCGCGGTTCTCGTCGTCGGCGACCAGCACCGGCCGGCCGGCGCGGAGCGCGTCGAGCGCTTCGGGGATGGTGGACAGGCTCATCGCGAGCCTCCTTCCTGTGCGACGCCGAGCTCGCGGAAGGCGAGCAGACGTTCGACGTGTCGGGCGAGGACGTCGGTCTCGAGGTTGACGCGGTCGCCGACCGCGCGCGCGCCCAGCGTGGTGGCGGCGAGGGTCTCCGGGATGAGGGAGACCTCGAACCACGCGTCGGCCTCGGACGGGGCGCTCACGGCGCTCACCGTCAGAGACGTGCCGTCGACCGAGAGGGAGCCCTTGTCCACGACCAGCGGGGCGAGGTCGGCGGGGAGGCTGATCCGCAGCACGCTCCACTGCGCGCCGGGGCGCACCTCCAGCACGGCTCCCGTGCCGTCGACGTGGCCCTGCACGATGTGGCCGCCGAGGCGGGCGCCCACGGGCATCGCCTTCTCGATGTTGACGCGGGTGCCCACGGTCGCGCCGCCGATGGCCGCCACGTCGAGGGTCTGCTTCATCACGTCGGTGTCGAAGGTGTCGGCGGTCGAGCCCACCACGGTCAGGCACACGCCGGACACCGCGATCGACTCGCCGTGCACGGCATCCGCCGCGGCCTTCGGGGCGCGCACCGTGAGCCGCCAGCCGTCGCCCGCTGGCGCGATGGCGGTGATCTCGCCGATCTCCTCGATGATTCCGGTGAACATCAGGCAGCTCCTTCGTCGTGAGCGTCGGTCGCGGTCGCGGGGTGTGCGATCGCGAGCAGGTCGGTTCCGAGCGGCAGCCACTCGTCGATGTCGAGGCGCACGGCCGCGTCGATCGACGGCACGCCGATGTCGGTGAGGGCGAGGCGCCGGCCGCCGAGCAGCACCGGGGCCACGTACGCGAGCACCCGGTCGGCGAGACCCGCGGCGATGAAAGCGCTCGCGAGGGTCGGGCCGCCCTCGACGAACACGCTCTGGACTCCGCGTGCGTGCAGATCGGCGACGACGGCCCGCAGGTCTCGGGTGTCGTAGAAGACGGGGGGGTGCGGATGCCGGCGCACCGCGGCGTCGTCAGGGGTCGGCCTCGAGCCGATCACGACGGGGACAGGCTGGTGCGGATGCAGTGCATCGCCGTCACGGGCGGTGAGAGCGGGGTCGTCGGCGAGCACGGTGCCGGTGCCGACGACGATGGCGTCGGCCGCCGCGCGCCGTCGATGCACGTCGGCGCGGGCCGCGGGCCCTGTGATCCACTGGCTGGAGCCGTCGTCCGCTGCGGCGCGTCCGTCGAGGCTCTGCGCCCACTTCACGGTGACGTGCGGTCGCCCGAGGCGCTGCGCGGTGAGCCAGCCGTCGATCAGGGCGTGCGCGGCATCCGCCTGCTCGCCGGACTCGACGTGGACGCCGGCGTTCCGCAGCCGCTCAGCGCCTCCGCCCGAGACCGCGCCGGGATCGTCGAGGGCGTACACCACGCGGGCGGCGCCGGCGTCGATCAGGGCGAGGGCGCACGGGCCGGTGCGGCCGGTGTGATTGCACGGCTCGAGGGTGACCACGGCCGTCGCTCCGCGGGCGGCGCCGGGCGCGAGCTTCGAGAGCGCATCGACCTCCGCGTGCGGGGTGCCGGCGCCGTGGTGCCAGCCCTCGGCGAGGACGTCGCCGTCGGGGGAGAGGATGACGGCGCCCACCTGCGGGTTCACGCCCCGCGGCCCCCGCGCTGCGAGTTCGAGCGCGCGACCCATCGCGCGGCGCTCAGCCTCGGTCACTGCCATCCGTCGTCCTCCTCTGAGGCTCCGGGGGATGCAGAACGCGCGCGCGACCGCGCCGTGCTGCCTCCCTTCCGGACTAGCGAGATGACTCTCGCATCACCGTCGGTTCCGGATTTCCACCGGATCGGCATCCCGGTGGAACCGAGACGCTCGCGGACTGTCACCGCCGGTTCGGATTCACACCGACCCCGGAGCACGTTGATGCTCTGAGTGTACTCAACGCGTCTGACAGAGATTCATTCCGCGACATGAAAGGGAACGCGGTGCTACTTGAGCAGCCGCGACAGGCGGCGATCGGCGAGCGGCTTGCCGCCCGTCTGACACGTCGGGCAGTACTCCATCGAGCGATCGGCGAAGAACACGCTCCGCACGATGTCGCCGCACACGGGGCACGCCTCCCCGCGGCGGGCGTGCACCTGCATGCCGCGGCGCTTGGCATCCTTCAGATCGGCGGGAGGCTTGCCGGAGGCCGCGGTCACCGCATCCGTCAGCGTCGCGTGCGTCGCGGCGAACAGCCGGTCGATCTCGTCGTCGTCGAGCTTCGCGGAGATCGCGTACGGAGACATGCGCGCGGCGTGCAGGATCTCGTCGGAGTAGGCGTTGCCGATGCCGGCGATCACGGCCTGATCGCGCAGGAGGCCTTTGATCTGCATCCGCTTCCCCGCGAGCAGGCCGGCGAAGACCTCGCGGGTGAACGACGGGTCCAGCGGATCAGGGCCGAGCCGGGCGATGCCGGGGACGTCCTGCGGATCCCGCACGACGTAGACCGCGAGCGACTTCTTGGTGCCGGCCTCGGTGAGATCGAACCCGCTGCCGTCGTCGAGGGCGATGCGCAGCGCGATGGGCGACTTGCCCGGCTTGATCAGCGTGGTCGGGAGGGCGTCGTACCAGCGCAGCCACCCGGCCTTGGCGAGGTGGAATGCGAGGTGCAGGTCGTCGCGGCAGGTCAGCACGACGAACTTGCCGTGGCGGGACGCCGCCGTGATCTCCGCGCCCTGGAGTGCGTGGATGGGCGGATCGTAGGTCTTCAGCGCCGAGATCGCCGCCACCGTGGCGCGGGTGATGGTGCGCCCGACGGTGCGCTCGGCGAGGAACGTCGTCAGTCCCTGGACCTCGGGCATCTCCGGCATGGACTCATCCTGACACCGGCATCCGACATCCGGCTAGGGGCGACGCTCAGACGGCGCTCAGCAGCAGGCGGATGCTGGCGGCGCGCAGGTGCTCGACGGCATCCAGGTCTCCGCGCAGATAGGCGATGAGCGCGTTGAGGAAGATCCCGTCGAACAGCGCGTAGGCCGACGACGGGTCGACGACGGGCGCGCGTCCCTCGAGTTCGGAGAAGCGCTGGACGACGGCCCACACCATGTCGCTGAGCAGCCCGTCGATCGCGATGATGGTGTCGCGGAAGCCCGCGTCGAACAGGGCCTGATTGCGCAGGTCGTACCAGAGCCGGTGCATGTCGGCCTCGTCGCGCAGCGTGGACGCCATCTCTGCGCCGAACCGCTCGGCGAGCTCGGCTCCGCTCCTCGACGACTCGACGATGGGGTCGTAGCGCCGTGCGCACTCCGACTTGTACTGCCAGATCGCCTGGCCGATCAGATCATCTTTGTCCTCGAAGTAGTAGTGCAGCAGCCCGTGCGACAGCTCGCTCTGGGCGGCCACATCGCGCAGGCCGGTGCGGGCGAATCCGCGCTCGGCGATGGCCGTCAGCGCGGCATCCGCCAGCTCGCGTCGACGCGCGGCGAACTTGTCGGTACCCGCCCGCTCCGCGCGCACAGCCGCATCGCCCATCACGCCTCCTCCGGTCTCGGTGAAGCGATCATACGCCCTGCGGAGGGCGCCGATCGGCGTTTTTGGGCAGATGTCCAGATTTTCCTTGTCAAGTGTCCAAATTTCTGATCTGCTGTCCCCATCGCTTTCAACGACGAAAGGAACGGATCGACATGACCACTGATCTCACGGGGACGCGTGCCCTGATCACCGGCGGCGCGAGAGGGCTGGGGCTGCGCACGGCGCAGGTCCTCGCCGAGAGGGGAGCAGCCGTCGTCCTCGCCGACGTCGACGAGTCGGCCGGCACGGCAGCCGCCGCGGCGCTCACGGCAGACGGACGTCAGGCGACGTTCGTGGCCCTCGACGTGACGGATGACGCCTCCTGGACCGCCGCCACCGCGCAGGCGCTGGACGCCCTCGGCGGACTCGACGCCCTCGTGAACAACGCGGGCATCGAGATCTCCGACCTCTTCGTCGACCTCGACGCCGCGAACATGCGCAGGATCCTCGACGTGAACGTCCTGGGCACGGCGCTCGGCATCAAGCACGCCTTCCGCAGCATGCGTCAGGACGACGGCTCGGGCGCGGGCGGCGCGATCGTGAACATCGCCTCGGTGGCGGCGACCATCGCCTTCCCCGGCATCGCGGCGTACTCTGCATCCAAGTCCGCCGTCGAGCGGCTCACCAAGGTCGCCGCCGCGGAGTCGGGCCGTCTCGGCTACGGCGTGCGCGTGAACACGGTCTGCCCAGGGCTCGTCCCCAACGCGATGGGCGCGCAGCTGGCCGGGGACATGGAACGGCTGGGGCTGTTCCCCTCGGCGCAGGACGCCGTGACCGCCGTGGTCGGTCTCACGCCGTCGGGGCGCCTCGCGACGGAGGACGACATCGCCTCGGGGATCGCGTTCCTGCTGTCCTCGGACTCGGCTTTCGTCAACGGGACGACGCTGTCGATCGACGGCGCGATGGGGATGTGAGGAGAACACCATGAGCACGGACAAGCCCGTCGTCGTCTACGGCGTCAGCGGATACACAGGCCGGTTGATCTGCGAGTACCTGCGCGAACTCGGCGTGCCCTTCGTGGCCGCGGGGCGTGACGCAGAACGCGTCCGCGAGGTCGTGGAGAAGATCCCGGGGATCGAGACGGCCGACTACGAGATCGTCGGCGTCGAGAACGACGCCGCGGCGCTGGCGGACGCATTCGACGGCGCCAAGGTGATCTGCAACACGGTGGGACCGTTCATCAAGTTCGGCCCGGAGGTCGTCGAGGCCGCCCTGCAGATCGGCGCGCACTACACCGACACCACCGGCGAACAGGACTGGGTGATGGCCGCGCGCGACACGTGGGGGGCGCAGTTCGCCGCGAAGGGACTGCTGCTGTCTCCCGGCATCGCGCACATGTACACGACGAGCGAGATCGCGGCCAACATCGCCCTCGAGCCCGGGGGATACGACACCCTCGACATCCTCGTGTTCTGGAAGGGGCTGCCGACGTTCGCGTCGACGCAGACCATCTTCACGATCCTCAAGGCCGACTGGTACTACCTCGAGCAGAACCAGCTCGTCGCGTGGGACCACCTCTCGAGGTTCGACGTGACGGTGCCCGGCTACCACGAGCAGGCCGTCGCGGTGCCGTGGGGCGGGATGTCGCATCCGATCTGGTTCCAGCACGACCCGCGGGTGTCCAGCGTCCGCTCTTTCGGCGGCGTGCTCAACCGCGCCGTGATGGAGAACGTCGGACTGACGGTGCAGATGTTCGAGGAGCAGATCAAGCCGCTCGAGCCGGAGGCGCAGGAGAAGGCGCTGGCCGACATCGCCGCGGGCCTCCAGGCGAGCATGCCGCCTCGCGAGAACCCGCGTTACAACAGGTCGGTCGACTCGGTGCACGCGTCCGGTCCGCTCGGTCGGTCGCACGTGGTGATCCACGGCAACAGCAACTACAAGCAGACCGGACTGCTGCAGGCCTTCGCCGCGTTCTCGCTGATCCAGGAGGCGCCCCGCCGGGTCGGATTCGCCTCGGCGTGCCAGGCGTTCGGGCACCACGAGCTGCTGGGGCAGCTGCGCGCCTTCGGCCTCGTCGCCGAACCCGTGGTCACCCGGGTGTGACCCCCCCACAGGGGCGCCGCGCCTCCCCGGCGCGGCGCCCCGCCGCACGCACCTCGATCCCTCTGGAGCACCCATGCACTTCGCCGCACTGCCCGCCGTTCGCGCCGCCGAGGCCCCGGCAGCGCCCAGCCTGCGCGACGACGCCGTCGAGCTCAGCAACGCCGACCTCCTCGCCAGGGTCGAGGCCGCGGCAGGAGCGCTGCACGCGCGCGGCGTTCGCGCCGGCAGCGTCATCGCCCTGGCACTGCCCAACCGGGTCGAGCTGATCGTCGCGCTGTTCGCCGCGTGGCGGCTGGGAGCGGCGGTCACGCCGATCAATCCGGTCCTCGGGCAGACGGAGGCGGCGTATCAGGTCGCGGATGCCGGCGCGGTGCTGGTCGTCGCGGAAGACGGCACGCGCGATCTCGGCGCACCGTCCGTCCTCCTCGACGAGCTCGCAGCGGGAGACCGCATCCTCGGACATCCTCTGACGACGACCGACGATCTCGCGCTCCTCATCTACACGAGCGGGACGACCGGGAGCCCGAAGGGCGTCATGCTCACCCACGCCAACCTCGACGCGATGACCGCGTCGTTCGTGGAGTGGTTCGAGCTCGGACCCGCTGACCACAGCCTCCTCGTGCTCCCGCTGTTCCACGCGAACGGCATCGTGCTCGGCACGCTGACCCCGCTGCGCGCAGGGGGTCAGGTCAGCATCACCGGGCGCTTCTCACGCGACAGGTTCTTCGCCGACGTCGAGCGGCTGCGCCCCACCTACTTCTCCGCCGTACCGGCGATCTACGCGCTGCTCTCCTCTCTGCCCGACGACGTGCGGCCGGACACCTCGTCGCTGCGCTTCGCCGTGTGCGGCGCGGCGCCGATGCCGGCCGAATCGATCGAGCGCTTCGAGAAGCGGTTCGACGTCACGATCGTGGAGGGCTACGGTCTCTCCGAGACGACCTGCGCCTCGACCATCAATCCGCTGCACGGAACCCGCAAGCCCGGAACCGTCGGTCTCCCGCTTCCCGGCCAGCGCGTCGCCGTGATCGGAGAGGACGGCCGGCCCCTCACGTCGGGCGAGGTCGGCGAGGTGGTGATCGCCGGCCCCGTCGTCATGGCCGGGTATCTGGGGCGTCCGGAGGAGACCGAGCGGACCGTGGTGGACGGATGGCTGCGCACCGGCGACCTCGGCCGGTTCGATGAGGACGGCTACCTGCAGATCGTCGACCGCATCAAGGACATGATCATCCGCGGGGGAGAGAACCTCTATCCCAAGGAGATCGAGAACGCGCTCTACACGCATCCGGACGTGCGGGAGGCCGCCGTCGTCGGCGCACCGGATCCCGTGCTGGGCGAGATCCCCGTCGCCTTCGTGTCGTTGAGCGCGGACGCCGCGTCCACGCCGGACGAGCTCGACGCGCATGCGCGCAGCATCCTGGCGGCGTTCAAGTGCCCCGCTCGCATCTCGATCCTCGACGAGCTCCCCAAGAACCCGGTCGGCAAGATCGACAAGCCGGCGCTCCGCCGCGGACTGCGGGTCGCGTCATGAGCGTCGTCGTCGCCGGCGTCGGGATGATCCCGTTCGTCACGCCCTCGCGCACCGCGTCGTACGACGTGATGGGGGAGCGGGCGATCCGGGAGGCGCTGGCGGATGCCGGCATCGGCCTCGACGCGGTGGACGCGGTGTACGCGGGGTACGTCTACGCCGACACGGCGGCCGGGCAGACGGCCGTCTACGGGGTGGGGACGACGGGGGTCCCCGTGTTCAACGTCAACAACTACTGCGCGAGCGGATCGAGCGCGCTGTGGCTGGGGCGCCAGGCGATCCTTTCGGGCACCGCCGACTGCGTGCTCGTCGTGGGGTTCGAGCAGATGGCCCGTGGCGCGATCGGCAGCATGTACGACGACCGCCCGGACTCGCTGTGGCGGTTCACCGAGTCGCGGGTGGCGCATCGCGGCGCCTCCGATGCGCCACCGGCCGCGCAGTTCTTCGGCGACGCCGGGGCGGCGTACGCGGAGAGGTACGCGATGGATCCCGCCGTCTTCGCGCACGTCACGGTCAAGTCCCGTCGGCACGCCGCCGCGAACCCCTACGCCGTGTTCCGCGATCCGATCACGGTGGAGGAGGTGCTCGCCTCCCCGCACGTGTACGGGCCTCTCACACGACTCCAGTGCTGCCCGCCGACCTGCGGTGCGGCGGCCGCCGTACTGTGCACCGAGGAGTTCGCGCGGGCGCACGGACTCGACGCCTCGGTGCGCATCAGAGCCCAGGCGATGACGAGCGACAGAGCCGACACGTTCGGCGGAGACGCGATGGCGCTCGTCGGTGCATCGATCGCGCAGCGGGCCGCGGATGCCGTGTACGAGGAGGCCGGCGTCGATCCGCGCGACCTGCGGGTCGTGGAGCTGCACGACTGCTTCACGACGAACGAGGTGCTCGCCTACGAGGCGCTGCGCCTCACGCCCGAGGGCACCAGCGAGCGCTTCATCCTGGACGGGCAGAACACCTACGGGGGTCAGGTCGTGACGAATCCCTCGGGCGGACTGCTGTCGAAGGGGCATCCGCTCGGGGCGACCGGGCTCGCGCAGTGCGCAGAGCTGGTGTGGCAGCTCCGGGGCGCGGCCGGTGACCGTCAGGTCGACGACGTCACTCTCGCGCTCCAGCACAACCTCGGCCTCGGCAGCGCGTGCGTCGTCACGCTGTACGAGCGGGTCTCCGGAGCGTGAGGGGTCAGCATCTGCCGGATACGGGGGCAGTGATGCGGCATTCAGCGACCCGTCGCGGCCGGCATCGTCAGAGGATCGGCCAGGGCACGGGCACGCGGTCGTCGGAGGGGAGGAGGCCGGCGGTCCAGCCGTCGTCCCGTCCGCGCGGGCTGGTCAGGGCCTGGCGGCGCAGGCCCTCGTAGCGGAAGCCGAGCGCCCTGGCCGCACGTGCGGAGGGGATGTTGCCGACGACCGCCTGCCACTGGATGCGGGCGAGTCCGAGCTCGGCGAAGCCCCACTCGACCACGGCGCGACCCGCCTCGACGAGGAATCCGCGACCGCGGGCCTCCGGCGTCATCCAATAGCCGAGTTCGGCGTGCGCGCCGCCGACCTGCGGCGTGAATCCGTCGAGGCTGATGACGCCGAGGAACGTGTCGTCCGCGCGGATGCCCCATACGGCGCCCGTCTCCTCCGCCCAGCCGTCGGCGATCATCCGGATGAACCCGTCCGCGTGCTCGCGCGTGTACGGGCTCGGCACGGTCGTCCACCGCGGGATCTCCGGGTCCTGGCAGGCGCGGTCGATCGCCTCGGCATCCGCCTCCGTGGGCGTGCGCAGGACGAGACGATCGGCGGTGAGGGTGACCGGTTCCATCCCGGCATCCTATGCGCGCGGCCTCCGCGTGGCACGGAACGGGGCGGACGGCATCGGATCCGCTGCGGGCGGCGCACGATCGAGGGGCCCAACGGCGATCGGGGGCCCTAACAGGCTGAGGGATGCCGTCGGGCGAGCCGACCGCGCATGCCGAGGTGCTCGCCTTCACCTCGCGATCCGTCCGGGGCGCGCCCGGATCCGTCGGGGTCAGGGAGAGCGTCAGCCGGCTCGGATGATCGCGTATCCGATCATGTACGAAGCGAGCTGCAGGATGAAGGCCGCGGGCCCGGAGACCACGGCGAGCACGAGGGCGAGCACTCCCTGTCGCCGCCCGCGATTCGAGGCGATCGCGATGATGCCGGTGACGATGGCGGCGGCTCCGAGCGGGAACCCGATCGCCGGAAGCGCGCCGTACCAGGTCCCGTCGAGCGGAAGCCAGAGCAGGCCGGCGAGGACGCCGCAGATCAGCGTGGCGATGCCGAGCCGCAGGGAGATCCGTCCGAGCGACGATGCGCCGGGGCCTGGAGCATGAGGTGTCGGCGAACCTTCTCGGGGCGTGGACATGCGCCCAGCCTAGGCGGCGGGCACGTCATGCCCCGCGATGTCTCCCCGCGGCGCAGCGGGGCCGACCCGATGTCGGAGGCCCCGGTCTAAGCTTGTCCGGTGACTGTTCCGGGGATTCTGCGCGCCTTGGAAGAGGCGTCTCTGTATCGTGACGCCCTCAGCTGGGCGCAGACCGACGCCGATCTCGGCCTCGTCGATGGACTCGATGCCCCGGTGCTCGCCGGGCTGCTCGAGAAGCGTCGTGCGGCGGGCCAGACGGCGGCGGCGCTCGCCGTGGTGCCCACGGGGCGTCGTGCGGAGAGCCTGGCCGCCGCTCTCGGCGCCTACCTGCCGGACGCCGAGGTGCTCACCTTCCCCGCGTGGGAGACCCTGCCGCATGAGCGGCTGAGCCCCAGCCCCGACACGGTGGGCCAGCGCCTCCAGGCCCTTCGCCGCATCGCCGAGTGGACGGGGGATCACCCCCTGATCGTCGTCGCCTCCGTGCGCGCGGCACTCCAGCCGATCGCCGGCAACCTCGGCGAGATCGCCCCTCTCGAGCTCAGGGTCGGCAGCAGGGGCAACGAGCTCGACACGGTCGCGGAGCAGCTCGTCGAGCGCGCCTACTCGCGCGTCGACATGGTGTCGCGCCGAGGCGAGTTCGCCGTGCGCGGCGGCATCCTCGACGTGTTCCCGCCGATCTCCGAGCATCCGTACCGCGTCGAGTTCTTCGGCGACGAGATCGACCAGATCCGCGCGTTCTCCGTCGCCGACCAGCGCTCGCTGCCGGGAGACGTCGATCTCGTCGACCTGCAGCCGAGCCGAGAGCTCCTCCTCACGCAGGACGTGCGCGACAACGCGCGTGCGCTCAAGGATGCGTTCCCCGCCATCGCGGGCATGCTCGAGAAGATGGCCGAGGGCATCCCTGTCGAGGGCATGGAGTCGCTGCTGCCGGCTGTCGCGGGTCCGCTCAAGTCGCTTGTCGAGTACCTGCCGGAGGGCAGCGTCACGGCGATCATCGACCCGGAGCGCTCGACCGCACGCGCGATCACGCTCGGCGACACCAACCGCGAGTTCCTCGACGCCGCGTGGAGCGCGGCGACCTCCGGCGCCTCCGCCCCCATCGACCTGGGCGCGGGCGACTTCCTCACCATCGCCGAGCTCCGCGAGGTCGTGCGCGACCGCGGCGGCGTCCTGTGGCGGCTGAGCCCGTTCTCGATCGGCGACGCCGACGTCGACACCGCGGATGCCGTGGTGATCCCGTCCTTCCACGGCAACGTCGACGGCGCGATCTCCTTCGTCGACGCCCGGGTCTCGGAGGGATGGCGCGTGGTCGTCATCGCGACCGGCGCAGGTCTCGTCGACCGCGCACGCGACGTGCTCTCCGACCGCGGCATCGCCGCCCGCGTCGTCGACTCCCTCACCGGCCTGCCGGACGGAGGGGTCGCGACCCTTGTCACGGGGTCGGTGGAGGCCGGGTTCCAGGTGCCGGAGGCGAAACTCGCCGTCCTCACGGACAACGAGTTCTACGGCCGCACCATCGGCGGCGACCAGCGCGTCGTCAAGAAGCTCGCCTCGCGGCGCAAGAACGTCGTCGATCCGCTGCAGCTCAAGCCGGGCGACTTCGTCGTGCACTCGACCCACGGCATCGGCCGCTTCGTGGAGATGACGCAGCGGGAGGTCTCCACCGGAGGCCGCAACGCCACGAAGTCGGTGCGCGACTACCTCGTGCTGGAGTACTCGCCGTCCAAGCGCGGCTACCCGGGCGACAAGCTCTTCGTCCCGACCGACCAGCTCGACTCGCTCTCGAAGTACGTCGGCGGCGAGGCCCCGACGCTGTCGAAGATGGGCGGCAGCGACTGGGCTGCGGCGAAGGGCAAGGCGCGCAAGGCCGTGCGCGACATCGCGGTCGAGCTCGTCAAGCTGTACTCGGCGCGCATGGGGGCCAAGGGGCACGCGTTCGGCCCCGACACGCCCTGGCAGCGTGAGCTGGAGGAGGCGTTCCCGTTCGCGGAGACTCCTGACCAGCTGCAGACGATCGACGAGATCAAGGCCGACATGGAGCGGCCCATCCCGATGGACCGGCTGCTGTCGGGCGACGTCGGCTTCGGCAAGACCGAGGTCGCGGTGCGTGCGGCGTTCAAGGCGATCCAGGACGGCAAGCAGGTCGCCATGCTCGTGCCGACGACCCTGCTGGTCAAGCAGCACCTGGAGACGTTCACCGAGCGCTTCGCCGGATTCCCGGTCAAGGTGCGTCCGCTGTCGCGGTTCCAGACCGACAAAGAGGCCCGGCTCACGCTCGACGGCCTCCTCGACGGCACCGTCGACATGGTCATCGGCACGCACCGCATCCTCACCGACCAGGTGATGTTCAAGGACCTCGGCCTGATGATCATCGACGAGGAGCAGCGCTTCGGCGTCGAGCACAAGGACGCGCTGAAGAAGATGAAGACGAACGTCGACATCCTCGCGATGAGCGCCACGCCGATCCCGCGCACGCTCGAGATGGCCGTCACCGGCATCCGCGAGATGTCGACCCTCGCGACGCCGCCGGAGGACCGGCATCCGATCCTCTCCTTCGTCGGGCCCCGCAGCGACAAGCAGATGGCGGCCGCGATCCGCCGGGAGATCCTCCGCGAGGGTCAGGTGTTCTTCGTGCACAACCGGGTGCAGTCGATCCAGCGCGTCGCGGCGGAGCTCGCCGAGCTCGTGCCGGAGGCCCGCATCGCCGTGGCGCACGGGCAGATGGGGGAGCACCAGCTGGAGCAGGTCGTCGACGACTTCTGGGAGCGCAAGTTCGACGTGCTCGTCTCGACGACGATCATCGAGACCGGTCTCGACATCTCCAACGCCAACACGATCATCATCGACCGTGCCGACAAGTACGGTCTGAGCCAGCTGCACCAGCTCCGGGGACGCGTCGGCCGCGGCCGCGAGCGCGCCTACGCCTACTTCCTCTACGACGACATGAAGCCGCTGTCCGAGACGGCGGCCGACCGGCTGCAGACCATCGCCGTGAACAACGACCTCGGCTCCGGCATGCAGGTCGCCCTCAAGGACCTCGAGCTGCGCGGCGCGGGCAACATGCTCGGCGCGGAGCAGGCCGGGCACATCGCGGGCGTCGGCTTCGATCTGTACCTGCGCATGATCGGCGAGGCCGTGTCCACGTTCCGCGGCGAGGAGGTCGAGAGCGGGCAGGAGCTGCGGCTCGAGCTCCCGCTCGACGCGCGGATCCCCGAGTTCTACATCGACAGCGAGCGACTGCGCCTGGAGGCGTATCAGAAGCTCTCGGCGGCCTCGGCCGCGACGGCGAAGGACGAGGCGATCGACCTCGTCATCGCCGAGCTCACCGACCGCTACGGAACTCTGCCCGAGGAGGTCGAGGGGCTGATCGCCATCGCCCGCCTGCGCCGTCGTGCCGCGAGGACCGGGCTGACGGATGTCGTCACGATGGGGTCGAACCTGCGGATCGCCCCGGCGCGCTTCGAGGACTCGATCAAGGTGCGGATGCAGCGGCTCTACCCGAAGGCGAAGCTCGTCGGCGGGGGAGAGGCGCTGGTCGTGCCCATGCCGACCGTGCCCGCCGCCGTCGGCGTCGGGCTGGAGCCGCTCGCCGACAAGGCCCTGCTGGAGTGGGTGGCGCAGCTGTTCACCGCGCTCTTCCCCGAGCCGGTCGCGGCCGGTCAGCGGGACTGACATGGGGCGGCTGAGCGTCAAGCGCGCGCTGCAGGTGCTGTCGACGGTGCTGGCGGCCGTCGCCGGGGCGCTCGTGCTCTTCCTGCCCAGCTACACCGTGGTGCGCACGGACTCCGCGGGGAACGAGAGCGCCAGCACCCTGAGCATCTGGCAGTACAACGGTCCGATCATGCTGCTCGTCGTGGCGATCCCGGTCGTCATCGCGCTGGCCCCCGCCCTGGTCCGCGGGAGGTGGTGGCCGGTCGTGAGTCTCGTCTCGGCGGGGCTGCTCCTCGGCGTCGCCTTCCTCGGCGCACCCACCGTGGGGTTCGCCTTCCTGCCCGCGGTCGTCGCCGCCGTCGTCGCGGCGATGATGCGGCCTCGCGTGGGGTCGTCGCGGGAGTAGTCGTCAGCCTGTCGGTGCGACGCTGACCCGGAAGGCTCCCGTCTGCCCGTGGCTGTCGACCTCCACCGCGAACCCCTCTCCCACCGTCACCCCCGCCCGGGACCAGCGGAGCACAACTTCGGAGCAGGGGCGCGACACGCCGAGGGCGAACGGGATGCCGACGGGGTGTCGATCTGCCGCTCCGAAGCCGTGCTCGGGGGAGCGAGGTGAAACCCACCTGCCGCACCCCGGTTGCGGGGGAATCGTGCACGTCCGTCCGTCCGTCGCACTAGTCTGGCGGCATGTTGTACGAGCACCTCGGGGCTCGGCCCCGGATCCATGACACCGCCGTCGTCGCTCCCACAGCCGTGATCTCCGGAGACGTCGAGATCGGCCCGAACTGCCAAGTGCTGCACGGAGCCGTGATCACCGCGGAGGGCGGCCCGATCACGCTCGGCGAGCACGTGATCGTGATGGAGAACGCGCTCATCAGGGCGACCGCCGCGAACGCGGTGCACATCGGGGCGCACACCCTCGTCGGCACGCTCGCGAGCATCGCCGGCGCCACGGTCGGCGAGGAGGTCTTCCTCGCCTCGGGGGCCCGCATCTTCAACGGCGCGCTGATCGGCGACCGCTGCGAGGTGCGAGTCAACGCGATCGTGCACCGCAGGGCGGTCCTCCCCGCGGGCGCCGTCGTCCCGATCGGCTGGGTCGCGGTGGGCGATCCGGTCCAGCTGCTCTCGCCCGACCGCGAGGCGGAGATCGCCGCCGCCCAGCCCGAGCTGGACTTCCCTGGCCACGTCTTCGGGGTCGACCGCGACACCCCCGATCTCATGGTGCAGCTCACGGAGCGCTACGGCAGCTCCCTCGCACGGCACGCTGACGACACCGAGGTCCGCGACGCATGAGCGCGGAACAGGGCGGAGGCCTGGTCAGGCCCGCCGTCACAGAGCAGGATGCCGCCACGATCGCGCGCGAGTGCTACGGCATCGACGCCACGGCGAGCGAGCTCGGCAGCAATCAGGACCGCAACTTCGTGCTGACCGAGGCCGGAGGGGCGCGCAGCGTGCTCCGCGTCGACAACCCGGTCTTCGGCGACGAGGCGCGGGACGCGCAGCACGCGGCGCTGGACGCCTACCGTCGCGTCGGCGTCTCGGTGCCCGCCGTGCTGCCAGGGCTCGACGGCGAGCTCACGCAGCGCTGGCGGGGCTTCGCGGTGCGCCGCAGCGAGTTCGCCGCGGGCGAGCCGATGGTCGATGCGGGGTATTTCGCTCCGGTCGTGCTGGCCGAATTCGGGGCGTTGGCCGCGGCCTCCGTGACGGCCCTCTCCGCTCTCCGGCATCCCGGCCTCGACAGGGCGCACATGTGGGACATGCGCGTCGCCTATGTGGAGACCGTCGCGCTGGAGTCGTCGATCACCGACCCGGAGCTCCGCGCTCGGGTCCGTGCGGCCGCCGACGAGGCGCAGGCCGTCGTCGCCGAGATCGGGCCCGCGCTCGCGGTGCAGCCGATCCACGGCGACCTCACCGACGACAACGTCACGGGGATCCGCGGCGCGGATTCGCGCCTGCACCCGGGCACCGTCCTCGATCTCGGCGACCTCGCTCTCGGCTGGAGGGTCGCGGAGCTCGCCGTGTGCGCGTCGTCGATGCTGCATCACGAGCCGGACCGTCCGCTGCGGGTGCTCGAGACGATCGCGGCGTTCCATGACCAGGCTCCGCTCACGGACGCTGAGGCGCGCGCCGTGTGGCCGCTCGTCGTGCTCCGTGCGTGCCTGCTCGTCGCCAGCGGGTGGCGTCAGCTCGAGATCGACGGAGACAACGACTACGCGAGGGAGCGCATCGCAGGTGAACAGGCGATCTTCGACGCCGCGACCCTCATCCCGCTGCCGGAGGTCGTCGAGCACGTGCGGGCGCGTCTGGGGTTCGATGCGCCGCGGTTCGAGGCGGCGACGGATGCTGCTCCGCTCGCGTCGCTGCTCCCCGAGCTGTCCGGCCCTGTCGCCGTGCTCGACCCCGGAGTGGAGTCGGCGGAGCTGGAGTCCGGACTCTGGCTCGATCCGGATGCCGAGGCCGCTCTCGCCGCCGCGGCGTTCGCATCGGGGGCGTCGGCCGCGGTGCTCCCGTACGGAGTGTTCCGCCTGACCCGCACCGAGATCGACACGGCTGATGCCGCCGCGACCTGGCCGATCGAGACCGAGGTCCACGTCGCGGCCGGTGCAGAGCTCGCCCTCGCCGCGCCGCTCGGCGGCCGGCTCCATGCGCACGAGGGCGGAGCGCGGATCGTGCTCGAAGACGGATGGGTGCTCGGCATCCGAGGCGCGCGGATCGACGGGCTCGTGCCTCGCGAGGTGCGGGCGGGGGAGCGCATCGGCGCGCTCGCGGCCTCCGCTAGCGCGCGAACGATCGTGATCGGCGCGCGGCGCGAGGATGTGCCGGAGCCTCCAGCCGAGGCCTCGGCGGGAGCCGCGCTCGTCGCTCCCGACCGCGTCGCGGCGTGGAGCCGTCTCACCGCCGACCCCGCCCCGCTGCTCGGGCTCGCGTCTCTCGTGCAGCACGACGAGTCCGCCGCCGAGCTGCGCCGCAGGGAACGACTGTTCGCCAGCGCGCAGGAGCGCTATTACGAGCATCCTCCGCAGATCGAACGCGGATGGCGGCACCACCTGGTCGACACCACGGGCCGCGCCTACATCGACATGGTGAACAACGTGGCGGGCCTCGGCCATGGTCATCCGCGCGTCGCCGAGGCGGCGAACAGGCAGCTGCGCACGCTCGGCACGAACTCGCGCTTCCTGTTCCGCGAGCTCGCCGAGTACAGCGAGAGACTGCTCGCGCTCATGCCGCAGGGGAGCGGGCTCGACACGGTCCTGCTGGTGAACAGCGGGTCGGAGGCGGTCGACCTCGCGCTGCGCCTGGCTCAGGCCGCGACGGGGCGGCGGTCGATCGTGGCGCTGCGCGAGGCGTATCACGGCTGGACCATGGCCAGCGATGCCGTGACGACGAGCGCATACGACAACCCGGATGCCGTCGGCACCCGCCCGGAGTGGGTGCACGTCGCCGACGTGCCGAACGTCTTCCGCGGCACCTACCGTGGCGACGGCACGGCCGAACGCTATCTCGCGGATCTCGCCGCCGACATCGAGATGCTCGCCGCCGAGGGGAGGGACGTCGCGGGGTTCCTGTGCGAGTCGATCCTCGGCAATGCGGGAGGGGTGCTCCTGCCGGACGGGTATCTGGCCGGCGCCTACGAGCTCGTCCGCGACGCCGGTGGTCTGTGCATCGCCGATGAGGTGCAGGTCGGATTCGGCCGCACGGGCCGCCATTTCTGGGGGTTCGAACGCTCCGGCGTGCTCCCCGACATCGTCACGATCGCCAAGCCCATGGGCAACGGGTTCCCGATCGGCGGGGTGATCACCTCCGCCGCGATCGCCGACGCCCTGGCCGCGCAGGGGCAGTTCTTCTCCTCCGCCGGCGGCAGCACGCTGAGCTGTCGGGTCGGCATCGCCGTGCTCGACGCGATGGTCGAGGACGATCTGCAGCGCAACGCCCTGGAGATCGGAGAGCGGCTCGCCTCGGCGCTCAGAGACCTCGGCGACCGGCATCCGCTCGTCGGACCGGTGCACGGGGAGGGGCTCTATCTCGGGGTCGAGCTGGTCCGAGACCGGGAGACGATGGAGCCGGCCGCCGCGGAGGCCGCCGCGATCTGCGAGAGGCTCCGCGAGCTGGGCGTGATCGTGCTCACGACCTCGGAGCGCTCGAACGTCCTCAAGATCAAGCCGCCGCTGTGTCTGACGGCCGCGAGCGCCGACCATGTGGTCCGGATGCTGGACAGGGTGCTGCGCGAAGGCTGGTAGTCGTCGACGCGCCCCTTCGAATCCCGTGCCGTTCTGTCATGTTAACTGCGTGTTTCGAATCAGTTCTGGGGGTCGCGCTGAGGAATGGATGGGTACATACTGATCCTCAACGTCGGACGACCCGGACTCCGACCCCTTGCGTTGTTCCCTAAGGAGTGAACATATGGCGACAAAGACCAAGCCGCTCGCCCAGGGCGGTGGCACCCTGAAGCGGAACCTCGGCCTGTGGGCGATCGTCGGACTCGGACTCGGCTACATGACGCCCACCGTCGTCTTCGACACG
This sequence comes from Microbacterium sp. NPDC057944, assembly GCF_042887445.1. Lineage (NCBI taxonomy): Bacteria > Bacillati > Actinomycetota > Actinomycetes > Micrococcales > Microbacteriaceae > Microbacterium > Microbacterium sp. NPDC057944. The sequence continues at coordinate 1,200,798 of NZ_JBHVPJ010000002.1, read as the reverse complement.
TTCGGTATGGTCGCCCGCGACACGAACGACGTGGTGCCCGCGGCGTACCTCGTCGCCCTGGTGGTGATGGTCTTCACGGCGATCAGCTACGGCAAGATCTCCAGCGCGATCCCGAGCGCCGGATCGGCGTACACCTACGTGCGCGAATCGATCCACCCGAACCTCGGCTTCATGGTCGGCTGGACCTCGCTGATCGACTACGTCCTGCTGCCGATGGTGAACTGCCTCATCCTCCGCAGCTACCTCGAGGCGCTCTTCCCCGACATCCCGGGCTGGATCTGGGTCGTGCTCTACTGCATCCTGGTCACCTCGGTCATCTACATGACGATGCGCGGCACCTCGAACGCGAACATGATCCTGCTGGTGTTCTCGATCATCGTCATGGCGGTGTTCGTCGTGATGGTCGTCGCACAGCTGATGCGCGGTGAGGGCGCTGCCACCCTCGCCTCGGCCGCACCGTTCATCCACGACGGCGTCACGATGGGTGCGGTCCTCATGGGCGCCACGATCGTGTGCTTCTCGTTCATCGGCTTCGACGCGGTGACGATGTACGCGGAGGAGGCGAAGGATCCCAAGATCATGCCGAAGGCGATCCTGCTCACCGTGCTGCTCGGCGGTGCGATCTTCCTCGTCGCCTCGTACGTCACGCAGCTGCGCTTCCCCGACTGGAACGAGTTCGCCCCCGGTGGCGACATGCAGTACGTCGAGGACTCGACGCTGCCGATCATCGGCAAGCTCGTCGGCGGCGACGTCCTGATGGCGGTCCTGACGGCGGCGGGCTTCGCGGCCACGCTCGCCTCGGGTCTCGCATCGCACGCGTCGGTCTCCCGCATGCTGCTCGTGATGGGACGCAACAACGTCCTCCCGCAGCGCTTCTTCGGATACATCAACCCGCGCACGCACACGCCGACCTTCAACATCGTGCTCGTCGGCGCGATCTGCCTGCTGGCCATCCCCTTCACCCTCGAGCTGATCGCCGCGTGGATCAACTTCGGTGCGCTGATCGCGTTCACCTTCGTGAACATCTCGGTGATCGCCTGGTTCGCGATCCGCAAGGGCCGCCGGAAGACGCCGGGCGACATCTTCAACTACATCGTGATGCCCGCGATCGGCATGGTGCTCACCGGCCTCCTGTGGGCGAACCTGCACGAGGATGCGCTGCGCGGCGGGCTCGTCTGGACGGTCCTCGGCGTGATCTACCTCGCCGTCATCACGAGGGGCTTCCGCAAGAAGGTCGTCGCGTTCGACGAGAACCAGGCCGTGACGGGCTACAACAAGGTCGTCAAGGTGCCGGTCGACGAGAGCTGACGGCATCCGGTCATGAAGAAGGCCGCCCCTCGCTCACGCGGGAGGCGGCCTTCTTCATGCCGTAAGGGGTCAGATGACGCCCTGGGCGAGCATCGCGGCGGCGACGCGCTCGAAGCCGGCGATGTTGGCCCCGGCGACGTAGTCACCAGGACGGCCGTGGCGCTCGGCGGCGTCGAAGGCCGCGGAGTGGATGTCGGCCATGATCTCGCGGAGCTTGTTCTCGCTGTCGCCGAAGCTCCAGCGCTGACGCGACGCGTTCTGGCTCATCTCCAGCGCCGAGGTCGCGACGCCGCCGGCGTTCGCGGCCTTTCCTGGGGCGAAGAGCACGCCCGCCCTCTGGAAGGCGTCGACCGCGTCGGGGACGCAGGGCATGTTCGCGCCCTCGGAGACGGCGCGCACGCCGTTGGCGATGAGCGCCTCGGCATCGGCCAGGCTCACCTCGTTCTGCGTGGCGGACGGCACCGCGATGTCGACCGGCACCTCCCAGACGCTGCCGCCCTCGACGAAGCGGGCGCTCGGACGGCGGTTCGCGTACTCCACGATGCGGGCGCGTTCGACCTCCTTGAGCTGACGGAGCAGGTCGAGGTCGATGCCGGCGTCGTCGACGACGTAGCCGGAGGAGTCGGATGCCGTGACGGCGGTCGCGCCGAGCTGGGTCGCCTTCTGGATCGCGTAGATCGCGACGTTGCCCGAGCCCGAGATGCCGACGCGCTTTCCGGCGAGCGTCTCGCCGTGCACGGCGAGCATCTCCTGAGCGAAGAACACCGCGCCGTAGCCGGTGGCCTCCGTGCGCACCTCGGCGCCGCCCCAGCCGGTGCCCTTGCCGGTGAACATGCCCGACTCGTGCCGGTTGGTGACCTTGCGGTACTGGCCGAAGAGGTAACCGATCTCGCGGCCGCCGACGCCGATGTCGCCCGCGGGGACGTCGGTGTGCTCGCCGAGGTGGCGGTACAGCTCGTTCATGAACGACTGGCAGAAGCGCATGACCTCGGCATCGGACCGGCCGTGCGGGTCGAAGTCCGATCCGCCCTTGCCGCCGCCGATGCCCTGACCGGTGAGCGCGTTCTTGAAGATCTGCTCGAAGCCGAGGAACTTGATGATCGAGAGGTTCACCGACGGGTGGAAGCGCAGGCCGCCCTTGTAGGGGCCGAGCACCGAGGAGAACTGGATGCGGTAACCGCGGTTGACCTGCAGACGTCCGGCGTCGTCGACCCACGGAACGCGGAACATGATCTGGCGCTCCGGCTCGACCAGTCGCTCCAGGATGCCGCCGTCGATGTACTCCGGGTGCTGCTCGAGCACGGGAGCGATCGAGTGCAGCACCTCGTGCACGGCCTGGTGGAACTCCGGCTCGTGCGGGCTGCGGGCGAGCACCGTGTCGAAGACGGGCTGCACGGAGTCGGCGAGCGGATGGAAGTCAGGGGTCGTCGTTGCGGTCACGCGAATGCTTTCTGAAAGGGGGATTTGAGCGCGGGCGATCGTGTCGCGTGAGTGCTTCGCCGGATCAGGCGGAGTTTTCACTCTACCGGCCGCGCGGAGCGGGCCGTCCTCTGCGACGTGCGTGCGCCGCTCACCCGGTGTTCTGCAGGCCGGCGGCGACGCCGCTGACCGACAGCAGGAGCAGCCGGCGCTGCTCCTCGTCGATACCCGAACCCGTCGCGTCCTGTGCGGAGCGCAGAGCGCGGAGGGCGCGCAGCTGCAGCAGCGAGAGAGCGTCGACGTAGGGGCTGCGCAGCTGCACGGCGCGCTGCAGCACGGGCTTGTTCACGAGGAGGCCCTCACCGCCGGTGAGGCGGATGACCCACTGCCGGGTGAGAGCGAGCTCGTCGAGCACGAGAGCCGCGAGGTCGTCGCGATCGCCGAGGGCGAGGTACTGGCGGGCGATGCGCTCGTCGGTCTTCGCAAGGCTCATCGCCACGTTGTCGATCATGGTGCGCAGCAGCGGCCATTCGCGGTAGGCCTCGACCAGCAGCGCCTCGTCTCCGACGGCGTCGAGCGCGGTGCCGAGGCCGAACCAGCCGGCGAGGTTGATGCGCGCCTGGGTCCACGCGAACACCCACGGGATCGCACGGAGGTCCTCGAGGGATTCGACCGAGAGCCCGCGACGGGCCGGGCGGGACCCGAGGGCGAGCAGTCCGATCTCCTCCATCGGGGTGACCGTGGCGAACCAGGGCGCGAAGCCCTCCGCCTTGACCAGCGAGAAGAAGCGCTCCCGCGAGGACACGTCCATGGTGCGGGCGATGTCCGCGTAGCGTGCGGCCGCGCTGCTCGTGCGCTCCTCGACCGTGGGCGAGGAGGCGAGCAGCGTCGCGGCGGCCACCTGGTCGATGTGGCGCATCGCGATCGCCGGTTCGCCGTAGCGGGCGAAGATGACCTCGCCCTGCTCGGTGAGCTTGAACCGGCCGTCGACGGAGTGCGGCGGCTGCGCGAGGATCGCCGAGTTCGCCGGCCCCCCGCCGCGTCCGAGCGCGCCGCCGCGTCCGTGGAAGAGGGTCAGCTCGATGTCGGCATCCCGCGCCCACTGGGAGATCTTCTCCTGCGCCTCGTAGAGCGCGAGGTTGGCGGCCACGGGGCCGACGTCCTTCGAGGAGTCGGAGTAGCCGAGCATGACCTCCAGCCGGTTGCCGGTCGCGGCCATGCGCGCACGGAACTCGGGGAACTCGACGGCCTCGGCGAGGATGCCGGGGGCGGCCTGCAGGTCGGCGAACGTCTCGAACAGCGGGACGACGTCGAGCACGGGGGCATCATCGCCGAGCGCGTGCCGGGCGAGACGGTGCACGGCCGCCAGGTCGGAGGCCGCCTGCGTGAAGGAGACGACGTAGCGTCCGGCGGCGCGGAGCCCGCGATCGCGCTGGATCTCGGCGATGGCGCGGAAGACCTCCAGCACCTCTTCGGTCTGCGCGCTGACGGGCTCGCCGCTCTCGATCTCTGCAAGAGCCTTCGCGTGCACCTGTGAGTGCTGGCGCACCTCCAGCTCGGTGAGGTGGAACCCGTAGGTCTCCACCTGCCAGATCAGATGCTGGACGCCGCCGAAGGCGTGCCGACGGGCGCCGGCCTCCGCCAGCGATCCCTGCACGGCGCGGAGGTCGGCGAGTAGCTCGTCCGGGCCGGAGTAGCGGAGCTCGTCGCCGCGGCGGGTCGCCGCGACCCGCCGGGCGAGCACGAGGATCACCCGACGGTGCGGCTCGCCAGGGGAGCGGGTCGCCAGCTCGGCTGCCTCCCGCGGCTCCCTCGCGGCGTACGCCTCCCACAGCGTGATGACCTCGGAGCTCGGTGGCGTGTCCTCCGCGTCGAGGGTGAGCGTGCGGCCGATGCGCTCCAGGGCGCGCTCGAGTCCGCGCAGCACGTGATCCGAGGCGATCTGCGAAGCCTCGCGCGTCACGGATGCCGTGACGAAGGGGTTGCCGTCGCGGTCGCCGCCGACCCAGGAGCCGATGCGCACGAAGGCCGGCACGACGGGGGCGCTCGCGCCCGACTCCTCGCCGCGCAGCGCGTCGTCGATGGTGCGGTACACGTGGGGCACCGTCGTGAACAGCGTCTCGTCGAAGACGCCCATGACCGTGCGCACCTCGTCGGTGGGCGACGGCTTCTGCGCGCGCAGCGGAGCGGTGCGCCACAGGGTGTCGATCTCCTCCAGCATCCGGCGTCGCGCACGGTGCTCCTCGGCCCCGCCCGCGCTCGCCGCGTCGTGCTGGGTCAGCAGCTCCGACAGGCGTCGGATGCTCGACGACACCGCGCGGCGACGGGCCTCCGTGGGGTGGGCGGTGAAGACGGGGTGGAAGCGTAGACCCTGCAGCCGACGGCGCGCCTCGTCCTCGCCGACCTCGCCCTTCAGTCGCGCGTAGGCGGTGGCGACGGTGTCGGCGGCATCCTCTCGGCCAGGCTGACCCGCGCGCTCGCGCAGCACGCGCACGCGCTGGTGCTCCTCGGCGAGGTTGACCAGGTGGAAGTAGCAGGTGAAGGCGCGGGCCACCTCGTCGGCGCGCTGCACCGTGAAGGACTCGGCGATTGCCGCCGCCCTGTCGAAGGCGTCGGGGGTCTCCTCGTCGTACGCCTGGATGGTGGCGAGACGGAGGCGCTCGACATCCTCGAACAGGTCGTCACCTCCGGCTTCGCGCAGCACCTGGCCGAGCAGCGCGCCCAGCATCCTCACGTCGGATCGCATGGCGTCCGGGATGCCGCGGCCTGCTTCGAACCGGCCGATGACGCGGATCGCTTCGGTGTTCGTGGGCTCGGGAAAAGACTGTGCGGGGGTCACCCTTCGAGAGTAGCCGGGAGCGGAAGGGTGCTCCGCCCGCATGACGCGTCGTAACGAACTCTTCATGAACGGCGCCGGTCCGATCGGTCCCCGCGTCTCGTGCGGCCGCTGCGGACGCGGCCGCACGTAGCATGGTGGGAATGCGCATCTCGGCGAACCCCCTCCGCGGTCAGCAGTTCCCCGCCGTCCTCCTGCTGATCGCAGCGGGCCTCGGGATCCTGCTCGCCAACCTGCCCACGCACGACGGGATCGCCGCCGTCCTGGACATCCACATCGCCGTGCCCGGCACCGCGCTCGATCTCTCCATCGCGCACTGGGTGTCGGACGGGCTGCTCGCCGTCTTCTTCCTCGTCGTCGCGATCGAGCTGCGACACGAGCTCACGCACGGCGAGCTCGACTCCCCGCGCAAGGCGCTCCAGCCCGCGATCGCCGCTACAGGAGGCGTGCTGGTCCCGATCATCGTCTACCTCCTGATCGCCGGCGACGCGAGCACCGCATCGGGCTGGCCCGTGCCGACGGCGACCGACATCGCCTTCGCCCTCGGCGTCCTCGCGATGTTCGGTCGAGGGCTGCCGTCGGGCGTGCGGGTGTTCCTCCTCGCCCTCGCGATCCTCGACGACATCATCGGCATCATCTTCATCGCGGTGCTGTTCGCGCACGATGTGCAATGGCTGCTGCTCGTGCTCGCCGTGGTCGCGGTGGTCGCCTTCTGGGCGCTGAGCCGACTGCTGCACGCTACGGGGCATCCGGCGATCGCGCTGGCGATGGCCGTGGTCGGCATCATGGCCTGGGGACTCGTCGCCGCGTCCGGCATCCACGCCACGATCGCCGGCGTGCTGCTGGGGCTCGTGATGGCCCCGGTTCCTGCGGGGCGCGTGCGCCACGCCCTCGAGCCGACCGTGAACGGTGCGATCCTGCCGCTCTTCGCCTTCGTCGCGGCGTTCGTGGTGATCCCGGCGGTGTCTCCGACCGAGCTGTCGCCGGCGTTCTGGGGCATCGTGATCGCGCTTCCCGTCGGCAAGATCGTGGGCATCTCCCTCTTCGGCTGGATCGCCATGCGCATCCGTCCGCGCGGCGCCGCACCCGCCCTCCCGTTCGCCGACCTGCTCGCGGCCGGCGCGCTGGGCGGCATCGGCTTCACCGTGTCGCTGCTGCTCGCGAACCTCGCCTTCGCGGCGGACGACGGCATCCGCGATCAGGCGATCCTGGGCGTGCTCGTCGGCTCGCTCATCGCCCTCCTGCTCTCGGCGGTCGTGGTGTCCCTGCGCTCCGGCTGGTACCGTCGCGTGTCCGCCGCGTCCTCATGACCACGAAGGAGCCCGCATGACGACTGCCGACCAGGACCCGCTGCGCGAGGTCGCCGAGACCATGCGGGCCGTGCGCGAGCGGTGCGTGTGGTCGCAGCGGATCACCCACCGCGACCTCGTGCCGTACCTGATCGAGGAGTCGCACGAGGTGATCGACGCCGTCGAGAGCGGATCGCGCGCCGATCTTCGTGAGGAGCTGGGCGACCTGCTCTGGCAGGTGCTGTTCCACTCGGCGATCGCCGCGCAGGACCCGGACGACCCCTTCGACGTGGACGACGTCGCCCGCACGCTCAACGAGAAGATGGTGCGGCGGCATCCTCATGTCTTCGCCGGTGAGACGGCCGAGACGCCGGAGGAGGTGCTGGTGCACTGGAACGCCGCGAAGGCCGCCGAGAAGCGCACCAGGCGGAGCGTGCTCGACGGCATCCCCCGCGGCATGCCGGCTCTCGCGCTGGCGCAGAAGGTCGTCGGCCGCGCCGATGGCGTCGGCGCCGTGGTGCCGGAGCCCGCGCAGACCCCGGCGTCCGAGGCCGAGCTGGGCGACGCGCTCCTCTCGCTCGTGGCGCTCGCGCGCGACAGCGGGTGGGATGCCGAACGGGCGCTCCGCGAGCGCCTCCGAGCTCTCGAAGACGAGGTCCGCGCCGCCGAGTCCGACCGCTGAGTCATCGAGTCGCTCCGTCAACCTGGAAAGATGGAGGCGTGGCTACTGTGAACCCGCCGCGCGGCATGCGCGACATCCTCCCCGCCGACAAGGCGCGCCGCGAGCGCGTCCTCTCCGTCATCCGCGACCGCTATCGCGCGCACGGCTTCGACGAGATCGAGACCCCGGCCCTCGAGGAGTACTCGCGTCTGCATGCGGGCATCGGCGGCGACAACGAGAAGCTCGCCTACAACGTCCTGCGCCGGGGACTCGACGCGGAGGCGATCCGCGAGGCGGCCGACGACACGGCGGCCCTCGCCGACCTCGGGCTCCGCTACGACCTCACCGTTCCGCTGGCCCGCTTCTACGCGAGCAACCGCGGTCAGCTGCCCGGCGTCTTCCGCTCGATCCAGATCGGCCCTGTGTGGCGCGCCGAGCGTCCGCAGAAGGGTCGCTACCGCCAGTTCGTGCAGTGCGACATCGACATCATGGGCGACGAGTCCTCGCGGGCCGAGGCGGAGCTCATGGTGGCCTCGCTCGACGCGCTGGACGCGCTGGGACTCGAAGGCGCGACCGTGCGCATCAACGACCGGCGGGTGCTCGACTGGATGCTGGAGACCTTCGGCTTCGGCGCCGAGGAGCGTCCGGGGGTGCTGATCACGATCGACAAGCTCGACAAGATCGGTCCGGACGGCGTGGCCGCGGAGCTCCGCGAGCGCGGCGCCGCGGCGCAGGCGGTGGACGCCTTCGAGGCGTTCCTGCGGCGTCCGCAGACGATGGAGTACAACCCGTTCGGCGAGCGGCAGATCCGCAAAGCCCTCCCGGAGGACGCGCCGGAGGAGATCGTCGCGCACCTCGTCGGCATCGGAGAGGCCGTCGCCGCCGGCACCGGCCGCACCGACATCCCGCTCGTCTTCGATCCGTTCCTCGTCCGGGGCATGGGCTACTACACCGGCACGATCTTCGAGCTGGCGCACCCCTCCGTGGACTACTCGCTGGGCGGAGGCGGGCGCTACGACGGCATGATCGGGCGCTTCCTCGGCCAGCAGGTCGCGGCCGTCGGGTTCTCGCTCGGCTTCGAGCGGCTCGTCGACCTCGTGACCGCCGACGCGGATGCCGCGGCACGGGCCGTGGTGCTCATCCACGACGCCGACGTGCCGGTCGCGGAGCTCGTCGCGCACAAGGCCGCGCTCGTCGCCGACGGCGCGCGCGTGCGGTTGGAGCGCCGCACGAAGAACCTCAAGGCGCTGCTCGAGCGCTCGGCCGCCGACGGCTACACCGCCTTCGCGACCGTCACCCCCGGTGCGGCGGAGCTGGAGCTCAAGCCGCTCAGCTGAGCGGGTGCGGGGCGTGTCGTCTCGTCGCTGCGCTCCTCGCTCGACGACCGGGTGACGCCGGTCGTCGAGCGAGCGGAGCGCGTCGACACGCTCGTCTCCTGCCACGACATCGGCTCCGCGGACGGTCTCGGGCCACCCGTTCACCCGGCGTTCACGGCGGTCGGGTCGAATCGTGGCGTGGGCCGCTATCGTCTCCTCGCCGCGCTCGGGATCGGTGCGACGGCATCCGTCTTCGGCATCCGCCTTCTGCTGACGAGGCAGGCGGCGATCGCCCGCCGTCGGATCGGCAAACCGCTCGGCGAGGAGTCGCTCGACGCGGACCGCGTCTGGCGTCGCGCGTTCGAGGGCGAGCCGATCGAGCTGCTGCTGCTCGGCGACTCCCTGGCCGCCGGTCTCGGCGCGGAGCGACGCAAGCAGACGCTCGGGGGCCGGCTCGCGAAGGGGCTGGCGGCGCGGATGCACCGTCCCGTCCGACTGCGCACGGTCGCGGTCGTCGGCGCGGAGTCGCCCGATCTCGCCTCCCAGCTCGACGCCGTGCCGGAGGGGTATCGGCCGCACGTCGCGGTGATCGTGGTCGGCGGCAACGACGTCACCCATCGCATCCCGACGTCCGTCTCCGCCCAGCACCTCGACGACGCGATCCGGAGACTCCGCGCCCAGGGTGCCGAGGTCGTCGTCGGGACCTGCCCGGACCTCGGCGCCCTGCGCGCGGTCCCGCAGCCGCTGCGCCGCCTCGCCGCGAGCATGTCCCGCCGTCTGGCGGAGGTGCAGGCCGAGACGGCGGCGCAGGCGGGGGCAGAGGCCGTCGACCTGCGCCGCGCGGTCGGACCGATGTTCCTCGACGAGCCGGAGGAGATGTTCAGCCTCGACCGGTTCCACCCCAGCGCTCTGGGCTACCGTCGAACGGCCGAGGCGCTGCTGCCCGTCCTGTGCCGTTCCGTCGAGCGGCTCACTCCGCCGGTGCGGCGCTGAACGACGCCGCCCACTCGGCGACGCGGCGCGCGCTCTCCTCCTCGGAGATGTCCTCCACCCGCGTCATCACCGACCAGCGCACGCCGAAGGGGTCGCGGATGCTCGCGAACCGGTCTCCGGACACGAAGTCCGACGGCGCCTCGCGCACGACGGCGCCCGCGGCCACGGCGCGCTCGACGACCGCGTCGACGTCGGGCACGTACAGGCCCATCGAGTAGCAGTCGTCCTCCCCGGCGGGGGCGGGGACGAGGTGGTAATCGGGGCTCGGCTCTCCCAGCTGCAGGTGCCCTGCGCCGAAGTCGAGGTCGGCGTGGGCGACCACCCCGCCGAACTCCGTCACGTCGATCACACGCGCGCCGAACACGTCGCGGTAGAAGTCAATCGCCTCCTTCGCCCCGGCGATCGCGAGGAAGGGGGTCAGCGAGGTCGCGCCGTGCGGGCGCCCGTCTGTCGTGTGCTCGCCGGTCGCGCCGGCAGGTGTGCTGTTCGTCATGGGGACAGCGTAGGAAGGGGAGGACGCCGCGGGCTTGAACATCCGCGACAACCTCGACGGGTGCCGTGTCGGCGGTGGACCGTACGCTGGGGCGATGGTGAATCCCACGCGCGGCGTGCTCTATCCGGCGAGGCTGCCGCAGTTCCACCGGCTGCCTCCGACGGATGCCGCGCGCGAGCTCGTGGTGTGGTTCTGGGTCCCCGAGTGGGACGTCGAGCCGGGGCGGTCCTCACGGCAGGAGGTCGTCGGATACCCGGCCCTCAATCTCGTGGTCGAGCCCGACGCCGTCACCCTCTCCGGGGCGACGACGCGCTCCTCGCACCGCGACCTCCGCGGCACGAGCTGGGCGGTCGGAGCGATGCTGCGGCCGGCCGCGGTCGCGGCGCTCGTCGACGATCCGTCGTCCCTGGTCGACGGGGAGTGGATCCTCGACGAGCCGGAGCTGCGCGCCGCCGTCGTCGCGGCGATGTCGTCGGGGGAGGGGCATCGCGAGCGGGCGGTCGACGCGTTCTCCGCGTGGATCGCCGCGCACGTGGGGGAGCCGGGAGACGTGGCCCTGCAGGCGAACGCCCTCGTCGACGTGCTCCTGGGCGAGAGCGCGGCGACCTCGCCGGAGGAGGCGGCGACACGTCTCGCGGTGTCCGTGCGCACCCTGCAACGTCTCGCGCACCGCTACGTCGGACTCTCTCCCGCGGCGATGATCCGCCGGAGGAGGCTGCAGGACGCCGCCGAGCGACTGCGGGTCGACCCCGGTGCGGATCTGGCAGCACTCGCCGCCGAGCTCGGATACGCCGATCACGCGCACCTCACCCGTGACTTCCGCAGCGTGCTCGGGATCGCCCCGCGCACGTACCGGGCCGATGCGGCGGACTGATCAGGCGCGGGCGAGCCGCAGCCGCAGCATCCGGTATCCGACGCCGACGAGCACGACGCCCGTGCCGATGAGCGAGGCCACGACCGGCAGGGAGTTCACGAGGACGAGGCAGCCCAGCGCGCCGGCGACCTGCAGCCAGCGCGGATAGCGTCGAGCTGCGCCGTGCTGCCGGAACGCCGCGGCGTTCGCGATCAGGTAGTACAGGAGCACCCCGAACGAGGAGAAGCCGATCGCCCCGCGGAGGTCGGCGACGAGCACGATGACGATCACGACCGCCCCGACGACGATCTCCGCCCGCCGGGGGACGTGCCAGCGCTCGTCGACCGCCGACAGGAATCGCGGCAGGTCCGCCTCCCTGGCCATCGCGAGGGTCGTGCGCCCGATGCCGGTGAGGAGCGCGAGGAGCGCGCCGAGGGAGGCCGTCGCCGCGGCGACCCGCACGAGTGGCACCGCGCCGTCCCAGCCGGATCGGGAGACGATCTCAGCGAGCGGGGCGGCCGTCGTCGCGGCATCCGCTCCGAGCACCAGCAGCGTCACGACGGCGACCAGCGCGTAGACGAGCACGGCTCCGCCGAGGGCGAGCACGATGGCGCGGGGGATCGTGCGAGCCGGGTCGACGACCTCCTCGCCCATGGTCGCGATGCGCGCGTACCCTGCGAAGGCGAAGAACAGCAGCCCGGCGCCCTGCAGCACCCCGTAGGCGGTCGCGTCGGGGAGCGGAACCGGGGCGGCTGTCGGTGCGGACGAGAACCCGGCCGCGACGACGACCGCGAGGCCGAGCAGCGAGACGACGACGAGGATGCGGGTGACCAGGGCCGTCCGGGTGACGCCGAGGCAGTTCACCGCGCACAGGGCGCCGACGGCGAGGACGGCGACGGGCACCCGCCAGCCCTCCGGAGCCGCGTACGCCGCGAACGTCATCGCCATCGCCGCGCAGCTCGCGATCTTGCCGATCACGAAGCCCCAGCCGGCGACGAAGCCCCACCACGGACCGATCTCGGCGCGCGCGTACGCGTACGCGCCGCCGGCGACAGGGTGCGCGGCGGCGAGCTGGGCGGATGCCGTGGCGTTGCAGAACGCGACGAAGGCGGCGATCGCGAGCGCGATGAGCAGTCCGCCCCCGGCGGCCGCGGATGCCGGTCCCCACACCGAGAAGACACCGGCGCCGATCATCGACCCGAGGCCGATGGCGACGGCGTCGCGGAGGGTCAGGCGGCGGGCGAGGGGCACTCCGTCATCGTGCCACGGACCGGTGAACGATCGGTGTCCTCCTCGACGACGAGGGGGAGGGAGAGGACGGCGGGGGAGTCGCCGCCGAGCGCGAGCGTCTGCGTGCTCGGGACGAGTCGCGAGTGATCGCGCACGGGGTCGTCGGTGCCCGGGTTGCGCAGGTGCAGGGGGTGGGCGCCCGACGAGACCTGCACGCGCAGGCGATGCCCCGCGGCGAAACGGTGCGCGAGAGGGGCGAGGGGGAGTCGGATGCGCCGTGGCTCACCCGCCGCCGTCCCGGAGTCGGACTCCGGGGCGAGCCGGACGTAGCCGTCGGTGATCGCCAGCGAAGCGCCCTTCGCGTCGACCTCGCACAGCCGCACGAAGAGGTCGGCCCGCGGATTCGACGATGACAGCGTCAGCTCGATCGACGGCTCTCCGATCACGGTGAGCGGCTCGGCGAGGAGTTCGCCGGTGAAGACCAGCACATCGTCGCGGGCCTCGCGTCGACGCTGCTCGCGACGGCCGGCCCCGAACGGGTTGAGCGTGCGACCACCGGCGTCCGGAGTCGGATCGGACGGGTCGTAGCGGTACGACATCGTGGTCGGGACCCGGGTCGCGTCGGCGGCGGCGAGCCCGCCGTCTCCGGTCAGCTCGAGCCGCTGCGGTGTGCAGTGAGGGGGCCAGGAGGCGAGCTCGCGCCATCCGCCGCCCCCGCTGATCTCCACCCGGGCTCCCGTGGTCGTTCCCGTGCCCTCGAACTGTCGCAGCGCCTCGCGCACCCCGAGCACCGTGGTCTCCGGTGCACCGTGGATCCAGTCGCCCACGACGAGCCGAACGGGGACCCCGGCATCCGTCAGCGCCGCATGGTCGTGCAGCTGGCCGACGAGGAAGAGATCCTGCCACCCGGCCATCAGCGTGACCGGCGGCACCGTCTGCGGGTCCGAGGCGAAGTGCATCGGCTCCCACCACGGGTCGCCGGCGTCGCTGTGCTCGACCCAGTCGCGGAAGAACGGCGGGTCCTCGCCGAGAGCGACGCGGACCGCATCGCGCGGTGGCACGGTGAGCGCACCGCGTGCGAAGGCCCTCCGCGCGCGCAGCAGCGCCCAGAGGCGCGCGAGCAGGGGGCGCTCCTGGATGCCGAGGGCATAGGCCCAGGTGAGCGGCGTGTCGATCGAGAATCCGCCTCCGGGGTAGAGGATCGCGTCGTCGAAGCGTCGTGCCGAGACGGCGATGCCCATGGCGTCGGGGCGGAGGTCTCCATCGCAGTACGCCCACTGCGTCACGCCGAAGTAGCTGCCGCCCCAGGAGTGCACGCGCCCTCTCGACCAGGGCTGCGCGCGCAGCCACCGCATCGTGGACTGGCCGTCGGCGACCTCGTCGTGCAGGGGGGTGAAGCGGCCCCCGGAGCCGAAGGTGCCCCGGCAGCTCTGGACCACGACGTGGTGCCCGCGCTCGGCGATGAAGCGGGCGACCCCCGCGGCGCCGTCCCGGCCGTAGGGCGTGCGGATGAGCAGTGTCCGATCGCCGGCGCCGTCGGCCCACCAGTGGTCGGTGAGGAGCTCGACCCCGTAGTCGGCGACGACCGGGATGTCGATGTCGCGATGGACGTCGGGGTGCGTCGCCGGCGGCATGTCCGAGGCCGCGCGGAGGCGGCGGTACTCGCCGCGCGCCGCGCGCGGCATCCGCCCGTGACCGCTCATCGCACCGCCTTCACCCGGGTGACCGCGAACGCGGCGAGGAGCGCCATCGCGACGGCGCCGACATAGAGGGCCACGAAGTTCTCCCCTGTGGGGGAGCCGATGCGCGTCACGAAGAAACCGAACACGGGCACGAGGATACCGGGGAGCAGGTAGGCGAGCGCGACGATGCCGAGGTCCTTGCCCGCGTCCTCCGTCGACGGCAGGCACTCCGTCATCAGGGCGACGTCGGCCGCGATGTACGCGCCCTGCCCCGCGCCGACGATCGCGATACCGATGAGGAAGAACGCGATGTCCCCGAACGAGACGGCGAACACGAGACCCACCGCGCTGGTCAGCGCGCCGATCACGACCGTCGGCTTGCGCCGACCCGTGCGATCGGAGATCACGCCGAACACGAACGCCATCACGAGGTTCATGAGGGTGAAGGCGGCCGTCGCCTGGGTCTGCACGCCCGCGATCTCGGCGGGGTCGTCTATGCCGAAACGGCTGGAGATCGTGAGGTAGAGGTAGCTCGTGACAGACACGATCGAGGCGGTCATGAAGAAGCGGCAGACCCAGGCCCACGCGAAGTCCGGGTAACGACGCGGACTCAGCCAGAACGTCTCCCGCACGCCGCGCCAGTCCATCGGCGGGGCGGGAACGGTGCGGTGCAGGTCGCGCAGGGCGAAGAACAGCGCGATCGCGAGCACGGACGCGAGCCCGCCGGGGATCAGGAACATGCCGACCTGACCGGTGCCGGCGACCGCGCCGGCCAGCGCGACGCCGCCGAGGATGCCGATCGTCGTCGCGGCCCCGGTGACCGCCGACATGATCGCGCGGATCCGGCGGCGGATCTGATCGGCGAACAGGGTGTGCACGGTCATGGACACGGCGCCCCAGCCGATGAGAACGAGGACGACTCCGAGGCCCAGCAGGAACAGCGAGGTCGCGAAGGCCTGGACGATGTAGCCGACGGCCGCGACGAGCACGCCGTAGAGGATCCACGGGCGGCGGATGCCGAGCCGCGACATGGAGCGGTCGCTGAGGCGTCCGAAGATCGGGGTCGTGACGAGGATCGCCGCGCCGCCGACCGTCAGCACGATGCTGAGGTCGCCCGTCGCCTGGTCGGGATTCCACTCCTTCAGCAGCTGCGGCACGGCGACGCCGGCCACGCCCTGGGCGATGCCGGTCGCGAGCCAGGTGAGCACGAAGGCGATCCAGAACCAGAGGGTCTGGCGCTCGCCGGGGATGGCGTCCTCCGCGAGCGGGGGGACGGGAGGGGAGGGGAACACGGGGTCGACTGCGTGGGTGGACATCATCGTCTCCAGAGCGGGTGAGGGGTCGGGTCAGGTCGGGTCAGGGTCGGGCGGTGGTTGAGACGGAGAGCGGCGCGTAGGCGGCGGCGAGTTCGGCGGTGAGCGCATCGCGCCAGTCGCGTGCTCCCTGCCATCGGGTGACACCGGGGGAGCCGTGCACATGCCCCTCGCCGATGCGGAGCGTGACGGGGACCCCGGCGGCGCGCAGCGCCTCGGCGTAGGCGACGGCGCCGTCGCGGAGCGGGTCGAACTCCGCGACGAGGATCAGCGCAGGGGGCAGGCCCCGATGGTCGGCCGCTTCGAGGGGGGAGGCCTCGGCGAAGGGCACCCCGGCTCGGTAGACGTCGGCGAGGACCTCTGCGCCCTCCATCCCAGAGGCGCGGCGGTATCTCGTGAAGGAGCCGCCGGTCGGCCGCAGGGTGGCCGGCAGCACCTCGAGGGTCTGATGGTGCAGCGCGCGCCCTGCGTCCCGTTCGCGCAGCGCCGTCGACGCCGCGATCGTCGCTCCCGCCGAGTTGCCGCCGATGCCGAGCCGGGAGGGGTCGATGCCGAGTTCGTCGGCGCGGATGCGCAGATCGGCGAGCGCGGCGACCGCATCCTCCACCGCGGCGGGGAACGGATGCTCGGGCGCGAGACGGTACTCGAGGGAGACGAGCTGCACTCCCGAGCGGAGAGCGCGGTCGGCGCAGAGCCGTTCGTTGACGATCTCGTCGATGGTCCCGCCCACCCAGCCGCCGCCGTGCAGCCAGAGCATGGTCGGCAGGAGTCCGCTCGCGCTCTCCGGGCGGAACCGGCGTGCACGGAGAAGCCCGTCACCGCCGGCCACCATCGTCTCGTCGACGCGCACGCCGTCTCCGGCGGGCTCGGTGAACTCGAGCGCGAGCAGGTCGCTGAGCTCCCACGCGGCGAGGCGTCGCGCGGCGGGGTCGTCGGAGTCGAGGCCGGGGATCGCGGCGGAGAGCTCCTCGGCGCGACGGATCCACTCCCGGACGGCGGCCGCGAGCGGAGGGATGCCGTGCTCGGATCCGGTCATGCGCGCCCCCGATCATGCAGGGTGCGCAGCTCCCCGACGAGGATGCGGTGCGCGGCATCCGCGGCCGGCACGTACCCCGTGGACCCCAGGGATCCGTGGGTCTGTCCGATGAACCGGATCGCCGTCACCGGGACGTCGGCGGCGGAGAGCGCACGCGCGTAGGCCTCTCCGTCACCGCGGAGCGGATCCAGCTCGGAGGTCAGGATGAGCGCGGGCGGGAGACCCTCATGGCTGTCGGCGAGCAGCGGGGACGCGTACGGGTGCCGGGCCAGTGCGCGGTCGTCGCCGACGTACTGCCGCACGAGGGCCTGTCCGGCCGTGCGCACGATCACGCCCGGCATCCCCGCGCTGATGCCACGCATGTCCGCGTGGCCGATCGTGAGGTCGAGCGCGGGGTTCTCCAGCACCTGCATCGCGATCGGCCTGTTCTCGCGGTCGCGGTTCATGAGGGTCACGGCTGCCGCGAGGTCGCCGCCGGACGACGCGCCGCCCACCGCGAGACGTTCCCGCGACCCGCCCAGCTCCTCAGCGTGCGCGTACGCCCATTCGAAGGCGCTCCAGCACTGCTCGGGCTGCGCGGGGAAGCGCTGCTCCGGCGCGTGGGAGTAGTCCGCCGCCACGATGATGATCCCGGCATCCCGTGCACGCTGGCGGAACCGCGCGTCCCACGACACCCAGTCGATGCCGGCGATCGTGAAGCCCCCGCCGTAGAAGTACACGAGGATCGGCAGTCCCGCACCCCGCGGCGCGGGCACGGAGCCCGGCCAGTACACGCGCACCCGCACGTCGGGGTGCTCGTCCACGGAGACGGTGCTGTCCTCCGTCGCCACGGCGATCGGCTCGATCCCCAGCGCCGCGCTCACCGCCGTGTCGTTCTCCTGGGCGACCCGTCGGCGCCCGGAGGGATCGGCCGGTTCGGGCGCGAGCAGGGGAGCGATCCTCTTCTCGTACGCGGCGACGGCGCTGTCGAGCGTCGGTCTGCGGTAGCGGGGGCTTCTCGGCATCGGGCATCTCCTTCGACGGCTGCGGACTAGTCTGAGGAATCGAAGAACTTCGATGAAGTGCGGAGGCCGGAACATGCGCGCACGCCCTGGACGGGTCACGATCTACGACGTCGCCGAGCGGGCCGGGGTGAGCATCTCGACCGTGTCGCTCGCTGTCAGCGCCCCGCACCGGGTGCGTCCGGAGACCAGGGAGCGCATCGTCGCGGCCGCCACCGCCCTCGGCTATCGGATGACGGCCGGGCGCCGGGTGGGCGCCGCCCGGATCGCCGTCGCCGCGCCGTTCACGACCTATCCCTCGTATCTGCGCAGGCTGTCCGGCATGCTGCGGCGGGCCAGGGATGCCGCGGTCGACATCATCCCGTACGACCTCGACTCCGCGGCATCCGCCGACGAGCCGCTGCTCGACGTCCTGCCCACCCGCACCGACGTGTCGGGGCTCGTGGTGATGGGCGTGCCGCTCGGAGGTGCGGCGAGGCGTGCGAGTCGCGCGGCGCGCATCCCCGTCGTGTACGTCGACGTCGTCCCCACGCGCGCCGATGTGGGCGGACCCGTCGTGCTCGTGGACGACCGCGACGGAGGCGCGCAGATCGGCCGTCACCTCGCGGAGCTCGGCCATCGTCGGGTCCTGTTCGTGCACGAGCCGCAGCGGTCCGAGGCCTACGTCTCGGCGGGGATGCTGCGCATCGACGGCCTCGAAGAGCACGTGGCGGTGACCAGACTCGCCGTCTCCCACCCGGCGTCGATCGACGACCGCGTCTTCCGGGCGGCGCTCGCCGCCGATGCCACGGCGATCGTCGCGAACCACGACCAGTTCGCCGCCGCGATCCTGAGCGCGCAGCGTGCGCGGCCGGAGCACGACCGCCTGGCGGTGGTCGGCTACGACGACGGCGAGGTGGCCGCGGCGCTCGGGCTGACGACCGTGCGGCAGCCGTTCGAGGAGAGCGGGCGGACGGCGCTCGAGCTCGTGCTCGGGCTCGTCTCGGGCGCGACCGCGTCGCATGAGACGGTGCGGCTGGCTCCGACGCTGGTGGCCCGCGCCTCCACGCTGGTCCCTGCGGCGTCGGCGGCGGGCGAGGGCGTCAGGAACGCGCCGCGGTGACCCGCTTCTTCTCGCGGATGTAGACCTCGCGGCGGACCCTGGCGACGACGTCGCCCTCGCGGTCGGTGATGACGGTCTCGAACCACTCGAGCACCTTCGCGCCGCCCTTCGCCTTCTCGCGGATCTCCTCCGCGTGCTTCCTCGACACCTCGAACTCGGCGGTGAGCACCCCGCGACCCGGCTTGAGGAACTCGATCTCGCCGCGGGTGTCCCACACGACGTAGTCGCGGCCGAGCTGGTGCATCACGAGCATGAAGAAGTAGGGGTCGGTCATCGCCGACATCGACCCGCCGAACGCGGTCTTGACGTAGTTGCGGGTGAACACGTTCACGTGCAGCTCGACCGTGGCGTGCGTCCAGTCCTCGCTGAATCGGCGGATGCGGATGCCGCTGAAGAGGTTCGGGATCCACAGGCTCATGCCCAGTGCGAGACGGCGAGGAGTGATGCGCATGACGTCAGTCTGGACGAGGGTCCGAGTTGGCACAAAGCTCTCTGGAGGGTTGCCACAGTTGTTCTAGTTCTCCTAGAATTACTAGAACACGATAGAGGGAGGTGAGAGATGCTGCTCAGAGTCGATGCGGACAGCGCGCGGCCCCTGTACGACCAGGTCGCGGCATCGATCCGCGCCGACATCCTCTCCGGCGCCCTCGCCCCCGGTGATCGCCTGCCGCCGGCGCGCGATGTGGCGGGTGCGCTGGAGATCAATCAGCACACCGTGCTCCACGCCTACCAGCGGCTGCGCGATGAGGGCCTCATCGATCTCCGCCGTGGCCGGGGCGCCGTGATCGCCGCGTCCGCCGCCCCGCTCGCCGAACTCGCCCACGACATCGACGTCCTCGTGCGCAGGGCCGCCGCACTCGGCGTCTCCGCCGAGACGCTCGCCGGCATCGTGCACTCGCACCGTGGTGATCGCACCGATCACCGCACTCCCGACGAGAACCAGGAGGTCTCGCCATGACCACCCACGACCTGACCCGCACGCCCCCGACGCTGCTCCGGCGCGCGCGTCTGACGTTCTTCCTCGTCGCCGTGCTCGTTCCCGTCGTGCTGACCGCTGCGGCGGCCGTCGTGGTGATCGCGTGGCTGCCCTCGTTGCCCGACCCGGTCGTGACGCACTGGGGCGTCAGCGGCGCGGACGGGTTCGGCCCTCCGACGACGTACCTCTGGCTGCTGCTCGGGATCGGACTCGCGCTGCCCGTGCTCATGGCCGTGACGACGCTCTCCGCCGTCGGGGCGCACTGGGGCGGCGCCGCCAGGCTGATGGGTGCGCTCGCCGCAGGCATGGCCGCGTTCGCCGCCGGCATGAGCCTCGGATCGCTCGGAATGCAGCGCGGCCTCGCCGATGCGGCGAAGACGCCGGGCATCGGGGGAGTCATGGCGCTGTCCTTCGCCGCGCTGCTCGTCGTCGGCGCGGTCGCCTGGGCGGTTCAGCCCCGCGTGCGCGCCGAACAGGGCCGCACGCTCGAGCCCCGCCACGCCGTCCACGTCGCAGACGGGGAGCGGGTCGTGTGGCTCGGCACGGCCTCGATGCCGCGCGTCGCGCTCATCGCCGTCTCCGTGCTGCTGCTCGGCATCGCCGTACTCGCCGCGTTCATGCTCGGCACGGGTGTCGAAGGCGGGTGGGTGGTCGCGCTCTCCCTGGTCGTCATCGTGATCGCGATGGCCACAGCCACCGCCTTCCGCGTGCGGGTCACGCCGGAGGGTTTCTCCGCCAGGGCGCTTGTCGGCTGGCCGCGGATCAGCATCCCCCTCCGAGAGATCGAGTCGGCCCGCGCCGTCGACATCTCGCCCTTCGGCGAGTTCGGCGGCTGGGGCTGGCGCATCGCGGTGGACGGCAGGACGGGCATCGTCATGCGCCGCGGGGCGGCCATCGAGATCAGCCGACGCGACAAGCGGCCGTTCATCGTCACGATCGACGGCGCCGAGGAGGCCGCGGCGCTGCTGCAGGCCTACGTCGAACGAGGAGCCGCGACGCCGCGGGGTGACAGAACAGGGGACACGGCATCATGACCGACCGGATCGCACCTCGGGCTGGCCGCGTGCCGTGGGCTGCCGTCATCGCCTTCACCGTCCTGGCCTGTGCGCTGGCCTGGCTGGTGTGCCTGCCGCTGTGGCTCGGCGACGGACTCGCCGAGCCCCTCTCCGGAGTGCTGCTCCCGGTGATGATGCTCACCCCGACCATCGCCGCTCTCATCGTCGTGTTCGCGATGCGCGTGCCGCCGAGAGGCGGACGGCTGCGGTTCCTCGGCCTCTGGCCGCTGCGCCCGGCGAAGCGCGTCGTCTGGCTCATCGTGCTCGGCTGGCTCGCCCCGGCGATCATCGTGGCCCTCAGCATCCTGCTCTCCGCGGCGCTCGGCTTCGTCCAGCTCGACTTCGCGTTCTCCGGGTTCGCCGCGCAGCTCGAGAGCGCTCTGCCGCCGGGGACGCCACTGCCTCCGGTCGGGGTGGTCGTCGCCGCGCAGATCGCCATGATCCCCGTCGGCGCCATCCTGAACAGCGTCTTCGCGTTCGGCGAGGAGCTCGGCTGGCGCGGATGGCTGGTGCCCGCGCTCCGGCCGATGGGAACCTGGCCCGCGCTCCTTCTGAGCGGTGCGATCTGGGGTCTCTGGCACAGCCCGGTCATCCTGCTCGGCTACAACTTCGGCCGCACGGACGTCACCGGGGTCCTCTTCATGGTCGGGGGCTGCGTGGCCTGGGGCATCCTGCTCGGCTGGCTGCGGTTGCGCTCGGCCTCGGTCTGGCCCGCCGTCATCGCCCACGGCTCTCTCAACGCCGCTGCCGGACTCATCGTGCTCGTCGCGGCGACTCAGCCCGACATGGCGCTGGCCGGTCCGCTCGGCGTCGCTGGGTGGATCGTCGTCGCGGTGATCGTCGCGGTGCTCGCGCTCACGGGGCAGTTCCGCGTGCAGCCGGAGCTCGCCGCTCCCGCGCGTCCGGCCGAGGCCGCGGCGCCGCCGCTGCCGGACGCCCCTTGACCGGACTCGCGGCGCGGGGTTGGCTGAGGGCATGGACTCCACACCCTCGGCCTGGGCCGCTGCCGATGTCTTCCTCGCCGACACCCTGGTCGGTCATGATCCCGGCCTGGACGCGGCGCTGGACGCTCAGCACGCGGCGGGCCTCCCCGAGATCGAGGTCGCACCGGTCGGGGGCAAGCTGCTGAATCTGCTCGCACGCATGAGCGGCGCGAGGCGCGTGCTCGAGATCGGCACCCTCGGCGGGTACTCCACGATCTGGCTGGCGCGAGCGGTCGGCGCGGAGGGGCGCGTCGTGACGATCGAGGCCGAGGCGGACAACGCCGCCGTGGCCAGGGCAAGCATCGACGCCGCGGGGGTCGGCGAGCGCGTGGACATCCGCATCGGCAGGGGAGTCGACGTGCTGCCCACCCTCGTCGGCGGCTTCGACCTCGTGTTCATCGACGCCGACAAGGAGTCGAACACGATCTACCTCGACTGGGCCGCGAGACTCGGCCACCCCGGCACCGTGATCGTGCTCGACAACATCGGGCGCGAGGGCGAGATCGTCCGCGAGGACGCGACCGATCCGAAGGTCGTCGGGACGCGGGAGGGACTGCGGATGCTGGGGGAGGACCCCCGGTTCGACGCGACCGCGCTGCAGACGGTCGGCGTCAAGGGCTGGGACGGGGTGGCCATCGCTCTCGTGCGGTGACTTTCGGCACGGCTAGACTGGCCACGGATCGACGTCGCTCCACCACAAACCCCTTTTCTGAACAAGGAGCACTTCTGTGGCACTGATCGAGGCTGTAGGCGCACGCGAGATTCTCGACTCGCGCGGAAACCCGACCGTCGAGGTGGAGGTGCTCCTCGACGACGGCGTCGTCCAGCGGGCGGCTGTCCCCTCGGGCGCATCCACCGGCGCGTTCGAGGCGTACGAGCTCCGCGACGGCGACAAGTCCCGCTACGGGGGCAAGGGCGTCCTGAAGGCCGTCTCCGCCGTCATCGACGAGCTGGGCCCGGCCATCGAGGGCGTCGAGGCGAGCGAGCAGCGCATCGTCGACGAGATCCTCAACGAGACCGACGGCACCGAGAACAAGCAGCGCACCGGCGCGAACGCGATCCTCGGCGTGAGCCTCGCGGTCGCCAAGGCCGCGGCCGACTCCGCCGACCTGCCGCTGTTCCGCTACCTGGGCGGCCCGAACGCGCACGTGCTGCCCGTTCCGCTGTTCAACGTCATCAACGGCGGCGAGCACGCCGACAACGGCATCGACATGCAGGAGTTCTTCCTCGCCCCGATCGGCGCCGAGACCTACTCCGAGTCGCTGCGCTGGGGCGTCGAGACCTACCACGTGCTCCGCAGCGAGCTGAAGGCCGCTGGCTACGCGACCGGCCTCGGCGACGAGGGCGGCTTCGCCCCCGACCTCCCCAGCAACCGCGAGGGCCTCGAGTTCCTCATCAAGGCGATCGAGAAGGCCGGCTTCACCCCGGGCAAGGACATCGCCCTCGGCCTCGACGTGGCCGCCACGGAGTTCTTCTCCGACGGCGTGTACCGTCTCGACAACAAGGACTGGACCGGCCCCGAGCTGATCGAGTACTACCAGGGCCTGGTCAACGACTTCCCGATCGTCACGATCGAGGATGCTCTCGCCGAGGACGACTGGGACAACTGGAAGCTCCTCACCGACGCGCTCGGCTCGAAGGTGCAGCTGGTCGGCGACGACCTGTTCGTCACCAACCCGCAGCGCCTCGCCGACGGCATCAAGCGCGGCGTCGCCAACTCGCTGCTCGTCAAGGTGAACCAGATCGGCACCCTGACCGAGACGTTCGACGCGGTCAGCCTCGCGCAGCGCTCCGGCTACACGGCGATGCTCTCGCACCGCTCCGGCGAGACCGAGGACACCACGATCGCCGACCTCGCGGTCGCCACGAACGCCGGTCAGATCAAGACGGGTGCGCCTGCTCGTTCCGAGCGCGTCGCGAAGTACAATCAGCTTCTGCGTATCGAAGAGGAGCTCGGCGACGCCGCGGTCTTCGCGGGTCGCTCGGCGTTCCCGCGGTTCTCGGCCTGATCGGCTGACGCGCACGCACGATTGACCATGCCGCCCTGAGGCGGCAGACGAGAGGGGGAGCCTTGGCGAGACGTCCGGCTCCCCCTTCTCCGTCTCCGCGGCCGTCGACCTCCGCGCAGCGGACGGCACCAAGCCCTCGGAAGAAGCCCTCCGCGCGGACCTCCTCTTCGACAGGGGGCGCAGCGGGTCGCAGCGTCGACGTCAGGGAATGGGCCTCCGGCATCCGGCTGTCCGCCTTCTCGGTGATCATGCTCTCCCTGGTCGTCCTCGGCGCCTGGGTGCTCGTGCCGACTCTCGGCACCTTCATCGACCAGCGTCAGAAGATCGCCGCCCTGGAGTCGTCGATCCAGGTCTCGCAGGAGAAGATCTCCTCTCTCGAGGCGGAGCGCGATCGCTGGACCGACCCGGCCTACATCACCACGCAGGCCCGAGAGCGGCTGTACTACGTCAAGCCGGGCGAGATCGTGTACCTCATCGACAACGACCTCGACCCCGCGGCGCTGCCACAGGAGCAGAAGCCGGTGAGCGACACGCTCGAGGAGGATCCGGCCGACTGGATGCCGCAGATGCTGCGCACCCTGACGGCCGCCGGACTCAGCCAGACGGCCGTCCCCGCTCAGTGACGCGCCCGGAGCAGGTCGCTCCGAGCATCCTCCCGGCGGCCTCCCCTACGCTGGTGGGGTGACCACCCCGCCGTTCCCCGCACCCACGCCCGCCGAGCTCGCCGTGGTGTCCGCACAGCTGGGACGCCCCGCGCGCGGCGTCGTCGGCATCGCCGCCCGCTGCGCCTGCGGCAACCCGACCGTGGTCGCCACCACTCCGCGGCTGCCGGACGGCACCCCGTTCCCCACGTTCTACTATCTGACGCACCCCGCGGCGACGGCCGCGATGTCGACGCTCGAGGCCACGCAGGTGATGCCGGAGCTCGCCGCGCTCCTCTCCGAAGACGACGACATCGCCGCCGCGTATCTGACGGCGCACCAGGCGTATCTCGCCGATCGCGCGCAGTTCGGCGACGTGCCGGAGATCGACGGCATCTCCGCCGGCGGCATGCCCACGAGGGTCAAGTGCCTGCATGCGCTCGCGGGTCACGCTCTCGCGGCGGGCCCCGGCGTGAACCCCATCGGCGACGAGGCGCTCGCCCGCTCGACCTGGTCTCCGCAGAACTGCCGGTGCGACGACCCGGGGGCCGCCGTGCGCGAGGAACCCGTGGCATGAGCCGACGCCGGATGCTGCGCAGCGCCGTCGCGGTTGCGGTGATCGCGGCATCCGTCCTGCTCGCCGGAGCGGCGGCGACGCCCGCGCCCGTTCCCGACGACCCCTCGGATCCCGTACGGGCGACCGAGTACTGGCTCGACGGCGCACGCATCCGCGAGGCCTGGCAGACGACCCGCGGCTCCGGCGCGACGATCGCGGTGATCGACACCGGCATCGGCAAGGTCCCCGGCATCTTCGACGGCGCCGTCGCGGGCGGCACCGACGTGTCGGGCAGCGGGACCCCGGACGGACGGACCCCGATCGGCGCGATCGACGGCAACCACGGGTCCTGGGTCGCCTCCCTCGCCGCGGGGCGCGGAGCCCCTGACGGAAAGGGCATGATCGGCGTCGCGCCCGAGGCGAAGCTCCTCTCGATCTCCGTCGGCTTCGGCGCATCGGCATCCGTCCCGTTCACCGAGCAGGTCGCCAAGGCGATGCGCTGGGCGGTCGACAACGGGGCCGACGTGATCAACCTCTCGTTCACGACGAACACGCTGGACTGGGACCGGAGCTGGGACGACGCATTCCTCTACGCGTTCGAGCATGACGTGGTGGTGGTCGTCGCCGCGGGCAAC
Source organism: Microbacterium sp. NPDC057944 (assembly GCF_042887445.1). Classification (NCBI taxonomy): domain Bacteria; kingdom Bacillati; phylum Actinomycetota; class Actinomycetes; order Micrococcales; family Microbacteriaceae; genus Microbacterium; species Microbacterium sp. NPDC057944. The sequence continues at coordinate 1,175,411 of NZ_JBHVPJ010000002.1, read as the reverse complement.
CGGGGGAGCGGCACCAACATCATCGGCGCACCCGCGACCATCCCAGGGGTGCTGACGGTCGGCGGCGTCGACCAGACCGGCTCGGCGAGCGTCGAGGCGTCGACCCAGGGCATCACGATCGGCGTCGCCGCGCCCAGCGAGGGCCTGATCGGCATGTCGGCGGACGGCACGCTCGCCTCGTGGAGCGGCACCAGCGGCGCCGCTCCGATCGTCGCCGGCGTCGCCGCGCTCGTCCGATCCGCGCATCCCGACATGTCCGCGGCCAACGTCATCAACCGCATCATCAAGACGGCGGTTCCCGCTCCCGGCATGACGAAGGCTCCCGACCCCCTCTACGGATACGGACTCCTGAACGCCGAGGGCGCGGTCACCGCCGACGTCCCCTCCGTCACCGAGAACCCCATGGGCGACCTCGCCGGATGGGTCAAGCTGTTCCGTCGCGCGCAGACCCAGCCCGCCCCGGTTCCCACCTCCACGCCGGTCGCCGTGCCGCCTCTTCCGGCGGCGGATTCGCCGACGGAACCGGGTTCTCCGCTGCTTCCCAGCGCCGATTCACTGCGCTACGGTACCCTGCCGCTCGTCGCGCTCACAGTCCCTGGTATCCTGATAGCGCTTGGCGTCACCGCAGCTGCCCGGCGCATCCGATCGGCGCGCGCTCGCACGCCACATTCCTGACTCCGAGGAGTTGTCCCCCTGTGCCTCAGAACAGCACTGTGCCCAAGATTCTGATCGTCGGCGGCGGCTACGCAGGCTTCTACACGGCGTGGAAGCTGGAGAAGCACCTTCGCAAGGGCGAAGCCGACGTGACCATGGTCGACCCGCTGCCGTACATGACGTACCAGCCGTTCCTCCCCGAGGTCGCCGCGGGCTCGATCGAGGCACGCCACTCGGTCGTCGCGCACCGTCGTCACCTGAAGCGCACGAACGTCCTCACCGCCAAGGTGACGAACATCGACCACGCCAACAAGGTCGCCACGATCACCCCGCCGCTCGGCGAGCCGTACGAGTTCGCGTACGACCAGATCGTCGTCACCGCGGGCGCCGTGTCGCGCACGTTCCCGATCCCCGGCATCGCCGACAACGCGATCGGCCTCAAGACGATCGAAGAGGCCGTCGCGATCCGCGACCGCGTGATGTCCAACTTCGACAAGGCCGCGTCGCTGCCCGCAGGGCCCGAGCGCGACCGTCTCCTCACGGTCGTCGTCGTCGGCGGCGGCTTCGCCGGCATCGAGGTGTTCGCAGAGCTCCGTTCGCTGGCCTCGTCTCTGGTGGGCAAGTACCCGCAGCTGAGCTTCGACGACACGCACTTCCACCTCATCGAGGCGATGGGTCGCATCATGCCCGAGGTCTCGCTGCAGACGAGCGAGTGGGTGCTCAAGGACCTCGCCAAGCGCGGTGCCAACGTGCACCTCGACACGCAGCTCACGAGCGCGATCGACGGCAACGTCGAGCTCTCGACGGGCGAGGTCATCCCGACCGACGTCATCGTCTGGACCGCCGGCGTCATGGCCAACCCGACCGTCGTGCGCGGCGGAGACCTTCCCGTCGAGGAGCGCGGTCGCATCCAGACCCGCGCCGACCTGCGCGTCGGAACCCCGGAGGCCTTCGTCGAAGGCGCCTGGGCCGCCGGTGACGTCTCGGCCGTTCCCGACCTGTCCGGTGGTGGCGTCGGCGGCTTCTGCGTGCCGAACGCCCAGCACGCCGTGCGCCAGGCCAAGCTCCTCGCGAAGAACCTCGTCGCCGTGCTGCGCGGAGAGGACCCGAAGGAGTACTTCCACAAGAACCTGGGCGCCGTCGCCGGCCTCGGTCTCTACAACGGCGTCTTCCAGTCCGGCAAGCTCGCCCTCAAGGGCTTCGTGGCGTGGGTCGCGCACCGCGGCTACCACGGTCTCGCGATGCCCACGTGGGAGCGCAAGTGGCGGGTCCTCTGGGGCTGGTGGAACAACCTGTGGCTGGGTCGTGACCTCGTGAACCTCGAGACGGTCCAGAACCCGCGCTACGTCTTCGAGGAGTTCGCCGCTCGTCCGCGTCCGGCGGCTGATGCAGCCGCTCCGGCCGCCGCGAAGACTGCGCCGGCCGCCAAGGCATCCGCAGCAGACAAGGCCGCTGCAGACAAGGCCGAGGTCGCCGAGAAGGCTCCGGCGAAGAAGGCCGCTGCGAAGAAGCCCGCCGCCGAGAAGGTCGCCGCCAAGTAGTCCGCCTCGTCTCGCAACGAAAGTCCCTTCCCGCTCGGGGAGGGCCTTTCGCGTTCGTGCGTGCCTCGGAGGAGACGCATAACTCCGCCGGATAGTCTCGGGAGAGCAAGGGGAGTACTCCCGTCTGCGGCGCAGTCGTCACTACGGACATGTCATCGTGTCCCGGCCCGCCGGCCCGTGAGGGTGGAGGAGACCTTGGCGTCCGCCTGGCGGACCGCCGTGGTACCCCCTGCCGTCGTCCCGACGTGGTGGCTCCCCGCCGGTCCGCTTCGCTCCACGAAGGGATCACCATGGGAAAGCTCTCCCGTCTCCTCGGCCTGGCCACGGAGGCCCTCGACAAGACCACCGGTTCGACACGCGGTGAATACGGCGGTGCGTCCCGCTCGACCGAGTGGGGCGACCTGGGGCGTCGGGCCGCCGACGTCGTGCGAGGGTCGTCCGAGCCCTCCTCCCATCGGCCCGCACCCCAGGAGGCGCGTCCAGCGTCCGCCGACCGGTACTCGCCCCCGCCGGCCGGCGCGCCGACGACCTCCGGGCGGGCGCGTTCTGCGGCCTCGGTCTCCGAGTCGGATCGAGCGGCGATCGCCCGCTACGACTACCTTCTCCGCACGGCCGACCCCGAGCAGGTCGAGAGGATCCACCGCGACGCCTTCGCGCGGCTGACCCCGCAGCAGCGCGAGCATGTCGCCGCGCGGATGCGCGAGGAGCTCCCGCCGGGCGAGCGTCCGCGCTCCTCCTCGTCGGAGGATCTGTCGCGCGCTGCCGGCCGCGCGGAGGCCATGAACCCCGGCCGCATGCGCGGGCTCCTCTCGCGTGTCCGCGGTGGGGGCGCCGGGGGCGCGGCGCTCGCGGGAGGCGCTGCGGTCGGCGTGCTCGGGGTGGTCGCCGGTGGCGCCGTGCTCAGCACCGTCGCGGCTCCGCTCCTGGACCAGGCGGCGGGCTTCGGCGTCGACTTCGAGTCGCTCGCCGCCGGTCTGGACGTCGAGGCGCTCGTGGGCGGGTTCGATGTCGAGTCGCTCACGGGCGGCGCGGAGGACGTCGCAGGCTCGGTCGGGGACATGGTATCCGGTCTCGGTGAGACGGCCTCGGGGTGGGGAGAGCAGCTGGGGAACCTCGGCATCCCGGGTATCGGCGACCTGTTCGGCAGATGAACGCCCGAACGGATGACTCCGCCGAGCCTTCTCCGATATCCGCACAGCCCCTGACAGAGACGAGCCCTTGATGAGCCCCGCCGCTGCCGTCGCGACAGCCGCCGAACACGGTTTCACCGGACTGACCGGTTTCGCCGCCGATGTCCTTACCGCCCTCGGAGACGTCGGGGTGGGGGTGCTGGTGTTCGTGGAGGTGCTGATCCCTCCCATCCCGAGCGAGGTGATCCTGCCGTTTGCGGGATACCTGAGCCAGAGCGGCGAACTGCACCTCGGCTGGCTCATCTTCTGGAGCACGCTCGCGTCGTGGATCGGCGCTCTGCTGCTCTATGGACTCGGACGCGCGATCGGGATGGAGCGTGCCGTGCGATTCCTCGCGGCGACGCGACTGGTCAGCAGATCCGACCTCGACCGCGGCGTGCACTGGTTCGCGCGCAGCGGCGGGTGGACGGTCCTGGTCGGCCGGATGGTCCCCGGCATCCGGAGCCTGATCTCGATACCGGCCGGTGCCTCGCGCATGGGGCTGGTGCGCTTCAGCGTGTACACGATCGTCGGCAGCGGCCTCTGGAATGCGATGCTCATCGGCGTCGGAGCCGCCCTCGGCACGCAGCACGAGAAGCTCGAGAGCTACCTCGGATACCTCGACTACGTCGTGTACGCCGCGATCGCCGTGGCGCTCATCGTGCTGGTCCTCCGCAGGGTCCGGGAGTCGAGAGCCCAGACCGCGGCGTTCGCCGATGCTGCCGTGCTCGACGCTGCGAGGGAGCGAGAGTACCCCCGGTCGGACTCGAACCGACACTGAAGCGATTGCGTCCGGCGGCCGATGCAGCCGCCGCGAAGGCTCCGGTCGCGACGGCCGAGCCCAAGAAGACCGAAGACAAGAAGGCCGAGCCCGCCGCAGTGAAGTAGGCGCGAGCGGACGAACGCCCCGATCCATCAGGATTCGGGGCGTTCGTCGTCTTCGCCGACGTCCGACGCAGGGCTGATCGCCGTCGTATCGTCAGGACGGTAGGCGTCGTGTGACAGGAATTCCTCGTACACGACGCTTCGCTCTGATGTACGCGGCCGGCGTCGATCCGAACACCTGACGGAACGACTTTATGAAGCCGGTGGCGGTCGAGTACCCGATGAGCTCGGATGTCTCCTGCACCGAATGACCATCGCTCAGGAGGCGCTCGGAGGCGTAGATGCGAGCACGGGTGCGCCACTGGCTGAAGGTGAGGCCGGAGTCCGCGACGAAGGCACGCAGCAGGGTCTTGGTGCTGACTCCGAACTCTGCGGCCCAGGCCTCGAGTTCTCTCCCGTCCTGCGGGTCGTCGAGGATCGTCTCCGCGATTCTGCGGGCGCGCGGTTCGGCTGGTACGGCGAGTGCATCATAGGTCTCCGTCGTCGACGAGAGGACCTCGCGGAGCAGGGTGATCGATGCATCCAGCCGCGCCTGATCGACGTCCCTCGTACAGAGACTCTCCACGATCGCGGTGACGATCGGGTCGGCGGGGAGGACCAGAGGGCGGCTCCAGCGCTCCTGCGGTGCTCGAAGAGACGGGTCGAGGTACAGGCTGAACATCTCCTCGACCCCTGCCATCTGCATCTCGTGCTCGGACAGAGCGGGGATCCACGCGAGATGGTCGCCGTGCAGATGCCACTGGGAGTCTCCGACGCTGACCCGGACTCCGCCCGGGATCCATGCCAGTTGATCGGCGTCGTGAGTATGCGGCTCGAAGTACTGATCGGGGAGCACCGTCTCTCGGTACGCGGCGAGATTCTCGTATGTCCTACCAGGCACAGTCGTTCGTTCTCCAACGCAGATCCAGGCTTCGAATAATACTCAACGGACAACGCGTGCGATGAATGCGATGATCCATGTCTTTTCATGATGGTAGCGATTTAGGTAAGCCTTCACTATGTTTGGGGCTCGTCACCTGTGCATTCCACCCGAGGAGTCCCATGTCCCGTCCGTTCCGGCGCGCCTCGCGCGCGGCCATCGCGCTCATCGCGCTCACCGTCGTCGCCTCGTCGCTGGCTTCCTGCGCGGCGGCGCAGGACACCGATGGCGGGACCGCGCAGCAGGCGTCCGGCGCGTATCCGGTCGAGGTCCAGCATGCCTATGGCGAGACCGAGATCGCGTCGAAACCCGAGCGCATCGTCACGCTCGGCTGGTACTCGCAGGATGTCGTCGCCGCTCTGGGCGAGGTGCCGGTCGGCGTCGAGGATTTCAGCTGGGGAAACGTCGACGCCTACCTCCCCTGGTTCGCCGACAGGGTCGATGATCTCGGCGGCGAGCTCCCCGAGATCATCGAGTTCACGGACGCCGGTGAGTACGACTTCGAGCAGATCCTCGCGCTCGCCCCCGACGTGATCCTCGCCAACCACTCGGGGATCAGTGAGACCGACTACAAGCGACTGAGCGAGATCGCGCCGACCATCGCGTTCGCGACATCGACCTGGGCCTCGGATCGAGAGGACCTCACGCTCACGATCGGCACGGTGCTCGACAAGGAGGACGAGGCGCAGAAGCTCCTCGACGACGCGGACGCAGCGATCGCCGCCGCGGCCGAGGCGCACCCGGAGTTCCGTGGAGTCGTCTTCAGCTACGGATGGTTCCTCGGAGAGGGGGAGACCTCGCTGGGACTCTACCTGCCTCGCGATCCTCGCGTCCCTCTCATCGAACAGCTGGGCTTCACCGGCTCCCCTGACGTGGCCGATCTGTCAGGCACCACCAAGGAGTTCTACGCCGACGTCAGCCTCGAGAAGCTCGGCGACATCGACTCGCAGTTCCACATCGGATGGGCCAACACGACCGACGACGTCGAGCACACGATCTCCGACCCGCTCGTCTCGCGCTGGGCGCCGATCGCCGCCGGTTCCTACTACTTCTTCACCGATCAGCGTCTCGCCTGGGCGACAACGGCGCCGAGCGTCCTGAGCATCCCCTCGACGATCGATGACGTCGCCGACGCGCTCGCCGACGCCCTCCCCGCATCGAACTGACCGGATGACGATGGTGTCGGAGCGTGAGACGGAGCGTCTCACGACGTCCCGAGGTGCGGCGGCGCGCGCCGGCGGTGTGGTGGTCGCAGTGCTGGTGCTCGGCGTCGCCGTTCTCCTGAGCCTGATGGTCGGTGCCAAGGCGCTCGCCCCTGGCACCGTGATCGCGGCGCTGTTCGATTTCGACGGATCCGATGCGCAGGCGATCGTGCGCGACGCTCGCCTTCCGCGCACGATCGTCGGCCTGGTCGTCGGGCCGGCGCTCGGTGTGTGCGGCGCCCTGATCCAGGCGTTCACCCGCAATCCTCTCGCCGATCCTGGAATCCTCGGGGTGAACGCCGGAGCGACGTTCGCGGTGACGATCGGTGTCGGCCTCTTCGGGGTGCGCGGGCCCCAGGCCTATGTGTGGTTCGCCCTCGCGGGTGCTCTCCTGGTGACTCTCATCGTGTACCTGATCGGAGCGGCGGGGCGAGGCGGGCCCTCTGCCGGGCGGATGACACTCGCCGGAGTCGCGATCGGCGCCGTGCTCAGCGGGGTGACCTCCATCATCATGCTGAAGAACATGGAGGTGTTCAGCATGCTCCGCTTCTGGGGGATGGGAAGTCTGGGTGGACGCGATGACAGTGCGGTCGTGATCATCGGCCCGTTCCTTGTGGTCGGGCTGGTGATGTCGTTCCTGCTCGCCCGCCCGCTCAACGCGATCGCGCTCGGCGACGACCTCGGGCGCACGCTGGGGGCAGGGCTCGTTCGCACCCGGGTGCTCTCGATCGTCGGCGTCACGATCCTCGCGGGCGGAGCGACCGCGCTCGCGGGCCCCATCGCGTTCGTCGGCCTCATGGTGCCGCACGCGGTCCGCTGGTTCACCGGTCCCGATCAGCGATGGATCATCCTCTACTCGGCGATCGTCGCGCCCAGCATGCTGCTGCTCTCCGACGTGGTCGGGCGTATCGTCCTCCCCACGGGCGAGCTGCAGGTGAGCATCGTGACGGCCGTTCTTGGCGCTCCGGTTCTGATCCTCCTCGCTCGCAGGAAGCGGGTGAGCGGGCTGTGAGATCGGCAGTCGCTCTTGATCCGCCTCGCGTGCTCTCCGTCCGTGTCGGAGAGGCGGTCTGGCGAGTCGAGCTGCGTACGGTCGTCGTGCGCACCGTCCTCCTCGTCCTGCTGCTCGTGCTCGGAGCCGTGGCACTCGCGATCGGCACCTATCGACTCGATCTCTCGCAGGTGCTCTCCGCGTTCTTCGGCGGAGGCGAGGAGAACGTCCGGAAGCTCGTCATCGAGTGGAGGCTTCCCCGGGTGCTGTTCGCTGTGCTCGGCGGCCTCGCTCTCGGGATCAGCGGGGCGATCTTCCAATCCCTCACGCGCAACCCGCTCGGCAGTCCCGACGTCATCGGTTTCGACGCCGGCTCCTATACGGGAGCCCTCATCGTCATGCTCGTGTTCGGCAGCGTGTCGTACACGCTGATCTCCATGGGAGCGGTCCTCGGAGGTGTCCTCACGGCACTGCTCGTGTACCTGCTCGCGTATCGTCGGGGCGTCCAGGGGTTCCGGTTCATCATCGTCGGCATCGGGGTCTCCGCGTTCCTTGTCGGGATCAACAGCTACCTGCTGATCAGCACCGGAGCCCAGCAGGCGCGCGCCGCGATCGCATGGGGCTTCGGGTCGTTCTCCGGCCTCGGGTACGAGCAGCTGGTGCCCTTCGCGGTGGTGCTCGCCGCCCTCCTGCCGCTCGTCGCCGTCACGCGGCGCGGATTCGCCCAGCTCGAGCTCGGCGACGATGCGGCCAGGGCGCTTGGGATCGATGTCGAACGCACCCGACTGACCATGACGGTCCTCGGGGTCGCGCTCACCGCGGTGGTCACCGCGGCTGCGGGGCCCATCGCGTTCATCGCCCTCGTGGCGCCGCAGCTCGCTCGGCGCGTGGCGCGCACACCGGGTCTCGACCTCGTCAGCGCGGGCATCATGGGTGCGGTGCTCCTGCTCGCCGCCGACGTGATCGGGCAGCGGCTCGACATCACCGTCGGGCTGGTCACCGTCGTCGTGGGCGGAAGCTACTTCGCCTGGCTGCTCATCAAGGAAGGAGCGCGTCGATGAACGCATCCCGGTACAGTCGTCTTCACGCCTCGAGGGTGACGATCGGGTACGACCGCCGTGTGATCTCCACCGACCTGTCGGTCGAGGTCCCGGACGATTCGTTCACGGTCATCGTCGGGCCGAACGCCTGCGGCAAGTCCACGCTGCTGCGGGCGCTGTCACGGCTGATCGCACCGAGCGCGGGCGCCGTCGTCCTGGACGGGAAATCGATCCACGAGTACCGGGCGAAAGAGGTCGCACGGCGTGTGGGGCTCCTGCCGCAGAGTTCCCTCGCCCCCGACGGCATCCGCGTGGCCGATCTCGTGGCGCGCGGTCGCTATCCGCATCAGTCGCTGCTCCGGCCGTGGTCCCAGGAAGACGAGCATGCAGTCGCCGAGGCGATGGAGGCGACGGAGGTCGACGACCTCGCCGGCCGGCTCGTCGACGAGCTCTCCGGTGGCCAGCGTCAGCGCGTGTGGGTCGCCATGGCGCTCGCACAGCAGACGCCGCTGCTGCTCCTGGACGAACCGACGACCTTCCTCGACATCGCTCATCAGATCGAGCTGCTCGAGCTGTTCACCGATCTGCACGAGCGGGGGAGCACTCTGGTTGCCGTCCTGCATGATCTCAATCACGCGGCGCGCTATGCGACCCACCTGATCGCCATGAAAGACGGCGCGGTGGTCGCGGAGGGGGCGCCGTCGGAGATCGTGACCGCAGAACTCGTGGAGGAGATCTTCGGGCTGCCTTGTGTGGTGGTGCCCGATCCCATCACGGGGAAGCCCAACATCGTGCCGATCGGGCGGGATCGCTCCGGTCGCGGGTCAGCGCGAACGGCGTGATGCCGCCCCCGTGAGGAGCGTGGCGACGAGCTCCTGGAGCGTCGTGCGGAGGTCGAGGCGGTAGGCGGCGAGCTCAGGATGTACCTCGTAGGCGGCGAGCATGCCGCGGGACGGACGGCACATTCCCCAGACGCCGCCTACCGCGAGGTTCACGGCGCCGGCGAGCAGGGCGGACCGCTCATCTGCGGGGGCGCCGGTGAGCAGGGAGCCGAGGCGGATCGCCCCCGCGAGCGCACCCCGCTTGTATGCGGCTGCGACGTCGGCCGACACGTTGTGCTCGAGCACGATCGAGGCGTTCGAGAGGAGCTCGCACAGGAGCGGACGTTCGGACGCCGTACGAGCGACCGCCTCGGCGACCCTGTCGACATCGGCCGTCGCTGTGGAGTCGAGTTCGCGGTCGAGGACGTCCAGCCATGCGTCGTACTCGCGCGCCATGAGCTCCAGCAGCACTGCCTCACGGGATTCGAAGTATCGGAGGACGTTGGACTTGGCGAGACCGACGCGCCTCGCGAGCTCGTTCAGGGTCAGCTCGGCGATCCGCGAATCCTGCAGCAGGGTGGCGGCGGTGTCGAGGATGCTCTCGCGTCGTTCCTCCCGCTGCTGCTCAGTACGGGCTCGGGCGAATCTCGTGGGCTCTGACATGAACATTCCCTTGATAACAGACCGGTGGTCCGTTACTGTTCTGAACAGACCACTGGTCCTATTATCTCCAGGAGAAGGCTGACATGTACACCGTTCCCGATCAGACCGGACGACGCATCGTCGTAACCGGCTCGAACAGCGGCACCGGCAGAGAGGCGGCCGCGCGACTCGCGGTGGCCGGAGCCGAGGTGATCATGGCCGTGAGGTCCCTGGAGAAGGGAGAGGCTGCGAAAGCCGAAATCCTCAGGAGTCACCCGGACGCAGACGTCGAGGTGCGTCGGCTCGACCTCGCGGACCTCCGCAGCATCCGGGCTTTCGCCGACGGAATCCGCTCGGAGGATCGCCCTGTGCACACTCTGGTCAACAACGCCGGGGTCATGATTCCGCCGCAGAGGATGACGACCGCCGACGGGTTCGAGCTCCAGTTCGGCACCAACTTCCTCGGCCCGTTCGCGCTCACGGCGCTGCTGATGCCGGTTCTGCTCGCATCCGAGTCGCCCCGGGTTGCAACGATGTCCAGCGGCACTGCGAACTTCGGGCGGATCCGATTCGGAGATCTGCAGTGGGAGAGGAGGTACAGCCGGACGGCCGCTTACGCCCAGTCCAAGCTCGCCGATCTCTACTTCGGCAGGCACCTCGCGGCCATCGCGACGCGCGGGGGACTGCCTCTGCTGTCCACGATCGCCCACCCCGGCTACACCCGCACCAACCTCCAGACCGCCGGACGTAATCTCGGACGGGCCGAGCAGCTGCCGCCGATCCGCCGCACGATCCTGCCATCGCAGTCCGTGGAGACCGGTGCAGAGCCTCTGCTCTTCGCGGCGGCTGATCCTTCGGCGGAGCAGGGGGCCTACTACGGTCCCGGCGGTGCACTCGGTCTGGTGGGTCCGACGACGCGTGTCCGGATACCCCGCAGCGCCCGTGATCTGGACGTCGCGGCGAGACTGGTGGCGGCAGCCGAGGGGCTCACGGGAACGCCGCTCCCGATCTGAGCGATCCGGTGGTACCCCCGGTCGGACTCGAACCGACACTGAAGCGATTTTAAGTCGCCTGCCTCTGCCATTGGGCTACGGGGGCCCGTCGCCAGCCTACAAGCGCGACCGGGGTGCGACCGGGTTCCCGATTCTGTGAATCCGAGTCCGAGAAGCCGTAGGGTGGGGGAGTGCTCGACCTCACCGAAGAACTGAGCCCCACACCGGTCGCGCCCGAGTGGGAGGAACCCGCCCGATACTGGCCACGGCTCTCCGCGGCCACCGGACATCTGCCGGCGCCCGTCGCCGTGATCGACCGAGAGGCACTGCGCCACAACGCGCTCGATCTCCTCGTGCGCTCGGGCGGTCTGCCGATCCGCGTCGCCTCGAAGTCGGTGCGCGTGCGCGCGGTTCTCGACGCGGTGCTGGCGCTTCCGGGGTTCCACGGGATCCTGGCGTTCACGCTGCCGGAGGCTCTCTGGCTCGCCGACACGCACGACGACATCGTCCTCGGCTATCCGACCGTCGACCGCGCGGCGCTGCAGCGGCTGTTCGCCGACGAGCAGGCCGCCGCGCGCATCACCCTCATGATCGACGACCCGGTGCACCTCGATGTCATCGACAGCGTCGCAGGACCCGGGAGCCGTCCGGAGATCAGGGTCGCGATCGACGTCGACGCTTCGCTGCGCTCACCGCTGCTCGGGCACATCGGCGTGCGCCGCTCCGGACTGTTCACCGCCGGCGAGGTCGCCGCGTTCGCTCGCAAGGTCGTCGCCCGTCCGGGCTTCCGGCTCGTGGGGCTGCAGATGTACGACGCGCAGATCGCCGGTCAGGGAGACGCCGCAGGGCCGGATGCTCCGCTCATCCGCGCGGTGCAGGCGCGGTCCCGATCGGAGCTCCGCGAGCGCAGGGCGGAGATCGTCGCCGCGACCGCTCCCATCGCGCCGCTCGAGTTCCTCAACGGCGGCGGCACCGGCTCACTCGAGTTCACGGGCAGCGACGAGTCGCTCACGGAGGCGAGTGCGGGCAGCGGTCTGCTCGGCGGGCACCTGTTCGACGGGTACCGCTCCTTCCGCCCTGCCCCGGCGGCAGCCTTCGCGTTCGACGTGGTGCGCAGACCGACCGCCGACATCGCGACCGTGCTGGGCGGCGGATGGATCGCCTCCGGGCCGCCCGTGGCGTCCCGCCAGCCGCTTCCCGTGTGGCCGGAGGGTCTGCGCACGATGCCGCGCGAGGCCGCGGGAGAGGTGCAGACACCGTTGCAGGGGAGAGCGGCGACGACTCTCGGCGTCGGCGACCGCGTCTGGTTCCGCCACTCCAAGAGCGGAGAAGCCGCGGAGCGCATCGACGCGTACCACCTCGTCTCCGGCGACGAGATCATCGACGAGCTGCCCACGTACCGGGGAGAGGGAAAGGCGTTCCTGTGACGAGAATCGGCGGCACCTGGCAGAACTGGGCGCGCTCGGCATCCGTGAAGCCCCTCAGAGTGGAGCGTCCGCGCTCTCCCGAGGGTGTGCAGCGCGCGGTCACCGCTGCGGTCTCGCAGGGCCTGACGGTGAAGGCGGTGGGGGCAGGCCACAGCTTCACCGGCATCGCCGTCGCTCCCGGGGTGCTGCTGGAGCTCGACGACCTGCAAGGACTGGTGTCGGCGGATGCCGCGACCGGTCGCGTTACGCTGCTCGCGGGCACCAGACTGCACCGGATTCCCGCGCTGCTCGCGCCCTACGGGCTCGCGATGCAGAACCTGGGGGACATCGACCGGCAGTCGATCTCCGGAGCCATCTCGACCGGCACCCATGGAACCGGCGTCGGATACGGCGGACTCGCCACCCAGGTGGTCGGCGTCACGATGATCACCGCCGCCGGAGAGTTCCTCCGCATCGACGAGCAGCAGAACGCCGAGATGCTCCCCGCCGTGGCCCTCGGGCTCGGCGCACTCGGCATCCTCGTCGAGGTCACGCTGCAGTGCGTGCCCGCGTTCGTCATGACCGCGATCGACGAGCCGGCTCCGCTGGACGACGTGCTCGCCACGATCGACGAGCGCGCCGCCTCATCCGATCACTTCGAGTTCTACTGGTTCCCGCACACGGACGTCGCCCTCACCAAGAGGCAGACGCGGCTTCCCGAGTCGACGCGCCGTGAGCCGCTCCCTCCCGTCGGGCGGTGGATCGACGAGACCCTGCTCTCCAACGGCGTGTACCGCGTGGTCTGCGCGGCCGGTCAGGCCGTGCCCTCGATCACGCCGCCGTTCAGCAGGCTCGCGGTGAAGCTCACGGGCGACCGCACGTACACCGATCTCTCGCACCGCGTGCTCACGCAGAGCCGCACGGTGCGCTTCCGCGAGATGGAGTACGCGCTGCCGGTCGAGAACGTGGTTCCGGCCTTCCGTGCCGTGCAGGAGCTGATCCGGGAGCGCGGATGGCGGATCGAGTTCCCCATCGAGGTGCGCTTCGCCCAGGAGGACGACCGCTGGCTGTCGACCGCCCACGGACGCGCGTCCGGCTACATCGCCGTGCACCGCTACTGGCGCGCCGACCCGACCCCGTACTTCGAGGCGGTCGAGCAGATCATGGTCGAGTACGGAGGGCGTCCGCACTGGGGCAAGCTGCACACGCGCACCGCGGATCAGCTGCGCGAGAGCTACCCGCGATTCAACGACTTCACGGCACTGCGTGACCGCCTCGACCCCGAGCGGCGCTTCGCCAACCGCTACCTCGACCGCGTGCTCGGCGCCTGACCCCACCGCGCGGCGTACCCAGTCGACGCGCAGAGAGCGTCGATAGGATGGGGACAAAACGAGGAAGGGTGGGGCTCTGATGGAATGGCTCGTACCGGTACTGATCATCGTCGGTCTGGTTCTGCTCATCGGAATCTATCTCTGGGCGACGTACAACTCGCTGGTGCAGCTCAACGTCCGCGTCGATGAGGCCTGGAGCGGCATCACGGTGCAGCTCAAGAGACGCGCGGATCTCATCCCCAACCTCATCGAGACCGTCAAGGGCTACGCGTCTCACGAGAAGGCCGTCTTCGAGAACGTCACCCGTGCGCGTGCGGAGACGCTGTCGGCGGGCGGACCGGGCGAAGCCGGCATCGCCGAAGGCCACCTGCAGCAGGCGCTGCGCAGCCTGTTCGCGGTCGCCGAGGCGTACCCGCAGCTGCAGGCCAGCCAGAACTTCCTCCAGGTGCAGCAGTCGCTCGTCGACACGGAAGACAAGATCCAGGCCGCGCGACGCTTCTACAACGGCGGGGTGCGCGAGCTGAACACCAAGATCAAGGTGTTCCCGAACAACCTCTTCGCCAAAGGCCTCGGCTTCACCGAGCGCGAGTTCTTCGAGGTGGCCGACAGCGGAGCGATCTCCGAGCCTCCGCGCGTGCAGTTCTGACGCCTCGCTGGGATCTGACGCCTCGCCAGACTGTGGCGCTTCACGGGGCGGTGTTGTCCCGCCGGATCTGACGGCTCACCAGATGCGGTGCCGTGCGGCATCCGACGCCTCACCACACGGAGAGGTCGACGGCGCTGTCGGTGACCTTCGCGTCGCCGCGCACCGCCCAGTCGTCTGTGCGATAGGTCTCGGTGCGCGCGGCACCGTCCTGCCCGGTTCCGCTGACCGTTGCGACGAGCGCTCCGCCGCTCGCCGTGAAGGAGTCTCCGTCCAGCACGAGCGCGGGCAGCTTCTCGACGCGATAGCGGATGCTGCTCACCGTGGAGAACTCGGTGCCCCAGGGGATGCGGATGCCGCAGTGCTCCGGTGGCTCGCTCGCCGTGCTGTCGGCGCACGCCGTGAGCAGGCCGTCGAGCGCGGCCTGGGCCCGCTCGGCGGCAGGGGCGGCAGTGGTCGCCGCAGCGCTCGGGGTGGGGCGAGCGGCGGGCGGAGCGCTCGTCGCCAGCCAGATCCACGCCGCCGCGGCCGCGATCACCAGCATCGCGACCACGGCGCCGATGATCCACCCCGCACGTCTGCTCACGCAGCGCTCTCCCTGGCGTGCACGTGGCGCGTCACCGAGGCGTCACGTCTCGCATCGAGTTCCCTGTGCAGGGCGTCGGCGGCGGTTCCCCAGCCCGACACCGACACGTGCTCCAGGCCCTGCCATGCGGCAGCGAGGGCGAGCTCGGCCGCGATGCGCTCCGCGTCTTCCGCTGGCCGGGCCTGCGGCTCCCACCAGGCCGACTGCACCTGCAGCGTCGAGGCGGCGCGATCGGCCTTGAGATCGACGCGAGCGACGATCCTGTCTCCGACGAGCACGGGCAGGGAGTAGTACCCGAAGCGTCGTTTCTCGGCCGGCACATAGATCTCGATCCGGTAGTCGAGGTCGAACGCCCGCAGAGCCCTGTCCCGGAACCACACGACCGGGTCGAACGGCGTCAGCAGCGCCGCGGCATCCACCCGCCGCGGCAGAACGGCGTCGGCATGGCGCCACGCGGGGAGCGGGCGCCCCTGCCGCTCCCACCCCTTCACGTGCACGGGCACCAGCTCACCGGCATCCGTCAGGTCGGCGATCGCGGTGCTGATCGCGGACCGATCACGGATGCGGTAGTAGTCGGCGAGGTCGGACGCCGTCGCGATTCCCGAGGAGCGGGCGGCGCGACGCGTGAGCTCGCGGATCGCATCGGACACCGCGATCTCCTGCGACAGGATGCCCGCTGGTACGACCTGCTCGGCCAGCGCGTAGGTGCGCTCGAAGCCCTTGCGACCGCTGATGGCGACGTCGCCGGTGCGCCAGAGGTGCTCGAGGGCGAGCTTCACCTCGTCCCAGTCCCACCAGGTGCCGCGTTCGCGCGGAGCGTCGGCCCTGATGTCAGCTGGCCGCAGCGGACCGCGTGCCCGCAGCTCGTCCTGCACCCACGCGAGCGTTCGGGCATTGCCGGCAGCCCAGGAATCGGGGTTCGAGAGCCGCTTCCGGAAGTACTCGCGCCGGAAGCGCCACAGCGGCCAGTCCTCGATCGGCATGAAGGTGGCCTCGTGAGCGAGGTACTCGACGTAGTGGGTCGTGCGAGACAGGAAGACCCGATCGAGCAGCGCCGGATCGTACGCCCCGAGGCGCGAGAACAGCGGCATGTAGTGCGACCGTGCGAACACGTTGACCGAGTCGATCTGCAGCGCGCCGAGCCGCCCCATGACGGTGTGCAGGTGGCGGGCGGAGACGGATGCCGGGCGCGAGCGCGTGAAGCCCTGCGCGGCGAGAGCGATCCGTCTGGCCTGGGCGGCGCTGAGGGTGTCTGTCACGTCGCCAGCGTAACGCCGGGCGCCGACACCGGCCGCTCCGACGTTCGTCGGCGCGTGATCCCCGTAGACTTGGGCGATGAGTGAAGAGCAGCGTCCGAGGCTGAGGGATCTCTTCCGCCCGCGCCCGGTCTCGACCGACCGCACAGTCACCACAGAGGCCGATGAGGCCGTCCCGATCGGGTTGCGCATCACGGCGGGCTTCGCCTGGCGCATCCTGCTGATCGCGGCCGTGGTCGCCGGGTTCATCTGGATCGTCATCCAGCTGAAGCTCCTGGTGATCCCGCTCATGGTCGGCATCCTCGTCACCGCCCTGCTCTGGCCGGCGTTCGAATGGATGCTGCGCAAGGGGTTCCCCCGCTGGGCGGCGGTGACCGTCTCGCTCGTGGGCACTCTCGGCATCGTCGCGGCCCTCATCACGCTGGTGGTCTGGCAGATCAAAGCCCAGCTGCAGGACGTGCAGGACCGCAGCTCCCAGGCGGTCGATGATCTCCAGAAGTTCCTGATGGGCGATCCACTCAACCTCACGCAGAAAGAGATCGACGGCTATCTCGACAAGGCCGGCGGCTTCTTCAACGACCAGGCCGACCTGCTTCTCAACGGCGCGCTCACGGTCGGCACGACCGCCGCGCACGTCGTCACCGGTGCCGTGCTGGCACTGTTCATCCTGATCTGCCTGCTCGCCGACGGCGGGGGCATCTGGAAGTGGACGCTGCGGCTGTTCCCGCGGGCCGCTCGCCCCGCCGCGGACGGCGCCGCCCGCAACGGGTGGGCGACGATCGTCAACTACGCCCGCACGCAGCTCTTCGTCGCCGCCATCGACGCCGTGGGTATCGGGCTCGGCGCGCTGCTGCTCGGCGTCCCGCTCGCGATCCCCGTCGCCGTGCTGGTGTTCCTCGGCTCGTTCGTGCCGATCGTCGGAGCGGTCGTCACGGGTGCGATCGCCGTCCTGCTCGCCCTCGTCTACAACGGACCGTGGATCGCCCTGGCGATGCTCGGCGTCGTGCTCCTCGTCCAGCAGGTCGAGGGTCACATCCTGCAGCCGATCATGATGGGCTCCGCGGTGAAGGTGCACCCGCTCGCGGTCGTGCTCGTCGTCGCCGGCGGGTCGATGATCGGCGGCATCCCCGGGGCGCTGTTCGCGGTTCCCCTCGCGGCGTTCGTCAACGTCGCGGCCGTCACCGTCAGCACCGGATCCTGGCGCACCGGCGCCCAGCCCGATGCGGACCTTATCTGGAGTACAGTCCCGCGGCAGCGGAGAAGGAGCAATCGATGAGCGCAGTCCCCAGCCTGACCGAGTTCGAGCACGCGGCTCAGAGCCTGGCTGAGGTGATTTCGCACACGCCGACGCTGCCGTCCCGTGCGCTGTCGGACATTCTGGGCGCGCCGGTGCTGCTGAAGATGGAGAACCTGCAGCGCACCGGATCCTTCAAGATCCGCGGGGCCGCCTACCGGCTGTCGCGGCTGAGCCCTGAGGAGCGCGCACGCGGCGTCGTGGCGGCATCCGCCGGCAATCACGCCCAGGGCGTCGCTCTGGCCGCGCAGTCGCTCGGCATCCCCGCCACGATCTTCATGCCCCTGGGGGTTCCGGTCCCCAAGCTGCTCGCGACCAGGGGCTACGGTGCTGACGTCGTGCTGGAGGGGGAGACGGTCGCGACCTCGCTCCGTCTCGCGGCGGAGTTCGCCGAACGCACCGGCGCCGTGCTGATCCACCCCTTCGACCACCGTGACATCGTGATCGGCCAGGGCACGCTCGGACTCGAGCTCCTCGAAGACGCTCCCGAGGTCGACACCATCCTCCTCGGCATCGGTGGGGGCGGGCTGATCGCCGGCGTCGCCGCCGCGGTCAAGGCCCGTGCCGCCGAGCTCGGACGCACGGTGCGCATCATCGGCGTCCAGGCCGAGAACGCGGCCGCGATCCCGCCGTCGCTCGTGGCCGGACACCCCGTCGACATCGAGACACGGCCCACGATCGCCGACGGCATCCTCGTGGCGCGCCCAGGGGCGATCCCGTTCGACATCATCAAGGACCTCGTCGACGAGGTGGTGACCGTCACGGATGACGACCTGGCGCGTGCGATCCTCGTGCTGCTCGAGCAGGCGAAGGTCGTCGCGGAGCCCGCCGGAGCCGCAGGAGTGGCCGCGATCCTCGCCGGCAAGGTCACGGCGACCGGCACGACCATGGCGGTGATCTCCGGGGGCAACATCGATCCGCTGCTGCTGCAGCGCGTCGTGTCGCACGGGCTCGCGGCATCCGGTCGGTACCTCACCATCCGCATTCCTCTGCCCGACCGGCCCGGTCAGCTCGCCCGCGTGTCGGAGCTCATCGCCGAGGCCGGAGCCAACGTCATCGAGGCGATGCACACCCGGCACGGGCACGGCCTGCAGATCAGCGAGGTGTTCCTCGAGCTCAGCGTCGAGACGCGTGGCGCGGAGCACTCCGAGCACACGCTCGACACGCTGCGCCGTGCGGGCTTCGAGCCCATCGTCGTCCCCGACTGAGCGCATCACACGAAGAAGCCCCGTCCGTGAGGACGGGGCTTCTTCGTGTGATGCGGGACGCGATCAGCCCGTGTAGGTCTCGACGTCCACGATCTCGACCGAGATCGATCGGCCGTTCGGCGCCTCGTAGGACGACTTCTCGCCGACCTTGAGGCCGAGGATCGCCTGTCCGAGGGGGCTCGCCTCGCTGTACACGTCGAGGTCGCTGCCCACCGCGATCTCACGGCTGCCGAGGAGGAAGACCTCTTCGCCGCCGGCGACGATCGCGGTGACGACCGTGCCCGGCTCGACGATGCCGCGGCTCGCGGGAGCCTCGCCGACCTTCGCGGTCTTGAGGAGGCTCTCCAGCGTGCGGATGCGCGCCTCCTGCTTGCCCTGCTCGTCTTTGGCGGCGTGGTACCCGCCGTTCTCCTTGAGATCGCCCTCTTCGCGTGCGGCCTCGATGCGCTTGGCGATCTCGTCGCGGCCGGTGGTGGACAGGTGCTCCAGCTCAGCGACGAGCCGGTCGTATGCTTCCTGCGTGAGGAAGGGAACCTGAGCATCGGTAGACATGACGAAGCTCCTTCGTTCGGTATCCCGGCCGCACCTGCGGGGGATATGCCAAGACGCCCCGGCACGGTGCCAGGGCGTCGTCTGTCTGCGTCGAGTCTAGGCGACCCAGCAGGTGTTCACCAAACCTGTGGTGGCCTTCGACACGGTCGGCACGGTGGCGGACAGCGCCTGGGAATGGTCGTCCCCTGCGGGGATCTCCACGACCTTCCAGCCCACGACGCCGAACTCCTCGTCGAGCGCCTCGACGATGCACGTGACGGCTTTCCCCTGCACTCCGGTGAGCTGGAACCGCACGTTCACGCTGTGCTGGTCGACGAGGTCGAAGCCCAGATCGTCGGCATCCACCGACTGCATCTCGCGCACAGCGGTCATCCATCCGAACGCGCCGACCGCGAGGACGGCGACGACGATCGCGATGATCCACGGCATCCGCTTCCTGCGGGTGCGGCCATAGCGTTCGTCGAGCTCTTGTGCGGTCGTCACGGGTGGGGTCTTCCGGTCGTTAGGCTGGTGGTTCCAGGTTATGCGACCTGCGCATGAAAGGCCGACACATGCTCGCTCTGACCGACACCCCGATGCCGACGCCCACGATGACGGTGAAGCCGGAGTTGGTCACCCCCGGCTTCGTCGGCTTCGCCGCGGTCGTGATCATCCTCATCGCGGTGATCCTGCTCATCCTCGACATGAACCGCCGCATCCGGCGGGTGCGGTACCGCGAGGAGGTCAGGGAGGAGCTGGATGCCGAAGAGGCTGCGCTCGCGGCCGACAGGGCCACCGAGACCGACGCCGACCTCCCGATCGTCGACGAGGGCGACGACGATCCGCTGAGGCGCTGAGAACGGCCCCTCCGGGCGATCAGCCAGGGATGCCCAGCGAGGGGCTCAGCGGGGCCAGCGCGATGAGCAGGCACGCCGCCCAGTGGCACAGGAACGCGAGCACCGTGCACACGTGGAAGATCTCGTGGAAGCCGAAGCGCCCCGGCCACGGGTTGGGCTTCTTCATCGCGTAGATGACCGCGCCGACCGTGTAGAGCAGTCCTCCGACGATCACCAGCACCACCATCGCGACATTCGCGCGGAACAGATCGCCCATGTACATCACCGCGGCCCAGCCCAGCGCCAGGTAGAGCGCCACATAGAGCCAGCGGGGGGCATTGAGCCAGAACACCCGGAACAGGATGACGAGCAGTGCGCCGCTCCACACGAACACGAGCAGCAGCGTGCCCTTCTCCGGGGGGAGTGCGAGCACGGCGAGCGGAGTGTACGTCCCGGAGATCAGCAGCACGATGTTCACGTGATCGATGCGCTTGAGGATGATCTTGACGGCGGGGCGCCAATTGAAGCGGTGGTACAGCGCCGAGTTGCCGAACAGCAGCAGCGAGGTCGCCATGAACACCGCGGATGCCCACTTGCCGGGAGTTCCGACCGTGAGCGCGATGAGGACGATGCCCGCGACGATCGCGATCGGGAAGACGCCGGCGTGGATCCAGCCGCGCCAGGTCGGCTTGATCTCGACCGCGGCGTCCTTCGCCGCCGCGTCGAGGAGCGGCAGCTGCGGGACGTCGGGAAGCGAGGGCTCGGGTGTGCTCACGTGCTCACTCTAGGCCGGGCCGCATGCCGTGAGGCGTACATATCCACAGCTTCCGCTCCGGCTCAGGGCCCTCCGGCGCGGTAGCGTAGGGGAGTGATGTCACGGGAGAGTCAGGGGCGAGGTCCGCTGTACCGGCTCTACACCAGCCGACTGCGCCGCCACCTGAACCGCGCGTCCATGCCGCACCACGTCGCCATGATGATCGACGGCAACCGTCGGTGGGCGAGACAGCTGGGCTACACGACGCCGGCGGAGGGCCACCGCGCCGGCGCCGCCAAGATGCGGGAGTTCCTCGGCTGGTGCGATGAGCTCGGTATCCGGGTGGTCTCGCTGTACCTCCTCTCGAGCGACAACCTCCGCAAGCGCGACTCCGCGGAGCTCGCCGACCTGATCGAGATCATCGCGGAGCTCGCCGAGGCGCTCTCCCGCGAGGGCAACTGGCGGGTCAAGCACGTCGGGCGCTCCGACATCCTCCCGAAGGAGCTCGCACGGGTGCTGGCGGATGCCGAGGAGCGCACGCGTGACCACACCGGGCTCCACGTGAACCTCGCTGTCGGCTACGGCGGACGCAACGAGATCGTCGACGCCGTGCGCAGCATCCTGGTGAAGCACGAGGCCTCCGGCGGGACGATGGAGGACCTCGCGGCCCACCTCACCCCGGAGATGATCGGCGAGCACCTCTACACGGGTGGCCAGCCCGACCCCGACCTCGTGATCCGCACGAGCGGTGAGCAGCGGCTGAGCGACTTCCTGCTCTGGCAGAGCGCGCACAGCGAGTTCTATTTCGTGGAGGCTCTCGGCCCTGACCTGCGCCAGGTCGACTTCCTCCGCGCGATCCGCGATTACGCCGACCGCGACCGCCGCTTCGGCCGCTGATCCGGCGTGCCAGAATGACGCGGTGAGCACTTTCGACGACTACCTCGCGACCTTCGACGCCGAACCCGGCTATCTGAACTGGGCGGCCTTCGGGCCGCTGTCACCCTCGGTTCGCGAGGAGGTCTTCGCCGACGCCGATCTGCTCGGCAGCGGACGTCCGTCGTCTCTCGCTCTGGTGGAAGAGCGCCTCGGGCAGGCGCAGGAGCTCGTCGCCGAGCTCCTCGGCGCAGACGCCGCCGACGTGACCCTGCAGGGCTCGTCGACGCACGGTCTCATGCAGGCGCTGTACGGACTCTCGGGCGCGGTCGTCGCGGCGACAGGGGAGTTCCCGAGCGTCAGCCTCACGCTCGAGCGCGCGGCCCAGGCCTCTCACGGCACCCTCGTGCCGCGATGGATCTCCCCGGAGGACGGGCGCGTGACCCCGGATGCCGTCGCCGGAGCGCTCGACGACGAGGTGTCGGCGGTCGCGGTGAGTCACGTCGACTTCCGCACGGGCTACAGAGTCGACATCGCCGCCCTGCGCGAGCTGATCGGACCCGACCGTCTGCTGATCCTCGACGCCGTGCAGTCCTTCGGCCTCGTGGAGGCCGACTATGCGGCGGCCGACGTCGTCGTCGGTCACGGATACAAATGGCTCAGGGCGGGACGCGGCACCGGCTTCGCGTGGTTCTCCGCGCGGGCGCGGGAGCGCATCGTTCCCGTCCTCAGCGGGATCACCGGCACCGCGGCATCCGGACTCGTCATCGACGAGCTGCCGGGGCCGGCGGCGTCGGGGCAGGCGTACACGGTCAGCCGTCCGGACACGCTGGCGGCCGGGCGGCTGGCGATCGGCGTCCGCGATGTGCGCGACGCCGGCGTCTCGTCGATCGAGGAGCGCCTCGCGGAGCGGGTCGATGCGGTCCTGGAGATCGCCGACCGGCACGGCATCGCGGTGAGCTCTCCCCGTGAGCGCACCGCCCGCGCGGGGATCGTGACGCTGGCGCCCGAGGAACCCGCGCGGCTCGCGGCGGCGTTCGCGAACGCCGGGCTCGTCGTCACCGCCCGCGGCGCATCGGTGCGTCTGGCCCCGCACGCCGGGACGGACGACGCGACCCTGCATCTCCTCGACGACACCCTGGCATCCTTCGGCAACGAGACGTTCATCAGCGCGTAACGAATCGATGGCGTGTCGTCGCGCGGAAATGTCCGCGCCTGGTCGTACCTTCTAGGCATCGGGCAAGGCGCCCGGTCGGGTCGGCCTCAGGTTCTCGACTCGTGACCCCCTGGTCGACTCGTTCGCAAAGCCGGGAATCCCCGGGTCGGGAGTGGTCGTGACCTCACGTACAGCGCAGCAGCCCACAGGCACCGCGCAGCAGCAGTCCACCCGCAAGACGACGCGAGGGGCGTCGCCGCAGGGCCCTGATCAGGACCTCCGCACCTACGTGCTCGACACGTCCGTGCTGCTGAGCGATCCGCAGGCGTTCTTCCGCTTCGCCGAACACTCCGTCGTTCTCCCGGTGGTCGTGATCAGCGAACTGGAAGGCAAGCGCCACGACCCCGAGATCGGCTACTTCGCCCGTCAGGCGCTGCGCCACCTCGACGATCTGCGGGTCGAGCACGGACGACTCGACTTCCCGGTCGAGGTGGGCGACGGCGGTACGCTCCGCGTCGAGCTCGCCAACACCGACTCATCGGTGCTCCCCGCCGGGATCCGGCTGAGCGACAACGACACCCGCATCCTCTCCGTGGCCATGCACCTCGCCGCAGACGGGCAGGACGTCACGATCGTGTCGAAGGACCTCCCCATGCGCGTGAAGGCGGCATCGCTCGGCCTGCGCGCCGAAGAGTACCTCGCCGAGCAGGCCGTCGACTCCGGATGGACGGGAATCACGACCCTCGACCTCTCCGGAGACGAGATCAGCGACCTCTACGAGAGCGAGGTCGGCCTCAGCGAAGACGCCAGGGGGCTGCCGGTCAACACCGGCCTCATCATCCACTCGGAGCGGGGATCCGCGCTCGGGCGGGTCACCCGCGACGGCGAGTACCGGCTCGTCCGCGGCGATCGGGACATCTTCGGCATGCACGGCCGCTCCGCCGAGCAGCGCATCGCGATCGACCTCCTGCTCGACCCCGACATCGGCATCGTCTCCCTCGGCGGACGTGCGGGCACCGGCAAGTCGGCCCTGGCGCTCTGCGCCGGGCTGGAGGCCGTGCTGGAGCGCCAGCAGCAGAAGAAGATCATCGTCTTCCGGCCGCTGTTCGCCGTCGGCGGGCAGGATCTGGGGTACCTCCCGGGCGACCGCGACGAGAAGATGGGACCGTGGGGCCAGGCGGTGTTCGACACCCTCGGTTCCGTCGTCTCGGGCAACGTCATGGAGGAGGTCGTCGAGCGCGGCATCCTCGAGGTGCTCCCGCTGACGCACATCCGCGGGCGCTCGCTGCACGACGCGTTCGTGATCGTCGACGAGGCGCAGTCCCTGGAGCGCAACGTGCTGCTGACCGTCCTGAGCCGCATGGGTCAGAACTCGCGGGTCATCCTGACCCACGACGTCGGACAGCGAGACAACCTGCGCGTGGGCCGTCACGACGGCATCGCCAGCGTCATCGAGACGCTCAAGGGGCACGACCTGTTCGCCCACGTCACCCTGACCCGCTCCGAGCGCTCGGCGATCGCCGCACTCGTGACCGAGCTGCTGGAAGGCAGCGAGCTCAGCTGACAGACGCAGAAAGACGGATGCCGCGGGGACCAGGTCCCCGCGGCATCCGTCTTTCGACGACCGGCTCAGCCGGCGTGCGTCATGCTCAGCAGATCGAGCTTCTCGTCGAGCTGCTCGAGGGTGAGCTCTCCGCGCTCGACGTAGCCGAGGTCGATCACGGCGTCGCGCACCGTGATGCCCTTGGCGACCGAGTGCTTCGCGATCTTCGCCGCGGCCTCGTAGCCGATGAGCTTGTTGAGCGGCGTCACGATCGACGGGCTCATGCCGGCGAACGCCGCCGCGCGCTCCAGGTTCGCCTGCAGGCCGTCGACGGTCTTGTCGGCGAGCACGCGCGAGGCGTTCGAGAGGAGGCGGATCGACTCGAGCAGCGCCGTGCCCATGACTGGGATCGCGACGTTCAGCTCGAACGAGCCGGAGGCGCCGGCCCAGGCCACGGTCGCGTCGTTGCCGATGACCCTGGCGCACACCATGAGCACGGCCTCCGGGACGACCGGGTTGACCTTGCCGGGCATGATCGAGGAGCCGGGCTGCAGGTCGGGGATGTGCAGCTCGCCCAGACCGGTGTTGGGGCCGGAGCCCATCCAGCGCAGGTCGTTGTTGATCTTGGTCAGCGAGACCGCGATGGTGCGCAGGGCGCCGGATGCCTCGACGAGGCCGTCGCGGTTGGCCTGCGCCTCGAAGTGGTCCTTCGCCTCGGTGATGGGCAGCTCGGTCTCGGCCGCGAGCAGCGCGATGACCTTCTGCGGGAATCCGAGCGGCGTGTTGATGCCGGTGCCGACAGCGGTGCCGCCGAGCGGGACCTCCGCGACGCGGGGGAGAGCAGACTGCACGCGCTCGATGCCGAGGCGGATCTGACGCGCGTAGCCACCGAACTCCTGGCCGAGCGTCACGGGCGTGGCGTCCATGAGGTGCGTGCGGCCGGACTTGACGGCGTCCTTCCACAGCTCGGCCTTGGCCTCGAGAGCCACGGCGAGGTGGTCGAGTGCGGGGATGAGCGTGTCGATGAGCGCCTGGGTGACGGCGATGTGCACGGACGTCGGGAAAACGTCGTTCGAGGACTGCGACGCGTTCACGTGGTCGTTGGGGTGCACGGTCGCGCCGAGGATGCGCGTCGCGAGGGTCGCGAGCACCTCGTTCATGTTCATGTTCGACGACGTGCCGGAGCCGGTCTGGTAGGTGTCGACCGGGAACTCGCCGTCGTGGATGCCGGCGGCGACCTGGTCCGCGGCCTGGGCGATCGCGTCGGCGATGGCGCCGTCGAGCGTGCCGAGCTCCTTGTTGGCGAGGGCTGCGGCCTTCTTGATGCGCGCGAGGGCGGCGATCTGCGTCGACTCCAGGCCCTTGCCCGAGATCGGGAAGTTCTCCACGGCTCGCTGGGTCTGCGCACCGTAGAGCGCGTTCACGGGCACCCGCACCTCGCCCATGGTGTCGTGCTCGATGCGGTAGCCCTGCGAGTTCTCGCCGCTGCGCTGGTCGGTGTCGGTCATTCCGAACCCTCCTTGGTTTCGGGGTCGTTCCCCTGGATGTGTGTCTGGTGCTTCTATCGGGGGTCTGTGGCGTCGATGCCGACGGTGATGACCGGGACGGCGGTGCCCTCGGCCAGTCGGTAGTTGGCGCCGACGATGCCCAGGCGGCCCTCTGCGACGGCGTTGGAGATGAGCTCCGACGACTGCAGCAGGTCGCTGACGGTGTTGCGCAGGTGCTCCCGGCCGACCAGTTCCGAGTCGATGTCGGCGACCGTGGTGCCGCCGTTCTCGACGAGCACCTTGCGGGCTGCGGGGACGATCGGGGCGATGAGCTTCCAGATGTGCGGAGGCAGGGGAGCGGCGTCGATGGCGGTGCCGTCGATCGCCGCCCGCACCGCACCGCAGGAGTCGTGCGCGAGGACCACGATCAGGGGCACGTTCAGCACGGCCACCGCATACTCCAGGCTCGCGACGATCGACTCGCCGATGACCTGGCCCGCATTGCGCACGACGAACAGGTCGCCGAGGCCGAGGTCGAAGATGATCTCGGCCGCGAGGCGGGAGTCCGAGCATCCGAAGAGGGTAGCCACCGGGTTCTGCGCCGCGGCCAGGTCCTTCCTCCGAGCGACGTCCTGGTTGGGATGGCGGGGCTCGTCGGCGACGAAGCGCTGGTTGCCCTCCTGCATCTGCTTCCAGGCGGCGGCGGGGGTGAGAGCCGTGGTCATGAGGCCTCCGAGAGGGCGTGGATCTGCGGGATGAGGGATTCGGCGAGCTCGGCCGTCGAATCGGCCGAGCGTGACCCGTACAGGAGCACGTAGTCGGATCCGGCCTGGGTGCCGATCGCGTAGGTGATGTTCTGCTTCGCACCGGCGTCGCCGACCCGGTAGACATCCCACTCGACACCGCCGATCGTGGTGGTGTCTGTGGGAGCCGTGCCGTTCAGACGCTGCGGGGCCCAGCTGGACTCGGCGTCGAAGGCCTGCGCGATCTTGATGTATCCGCGCTCCTCGTCGCCCTTCGGAGCGAGAGTGACGTCCCACACGACCGTGGATCCGCTGGTCAGCTCCGCCGCGTTGACGCGCCAGAAGGTGCCGGTATCGGGGAGGATGACGGGGCGCTTCATGGTGGATTCCACATCGGCGGCGATACCGGCGATGTCGACCTTGGGGGCGGATGCCGGCTCGCCCCGCGGTACCGCGAAGACGATGACGGCGACGACCGCCAGCGTCACGATGAGGGCGGCGACCAGGCTGCGCACGTTCTGGCTGGAGCGGTAGGCCCTGCTGGACTCTGCCTTGCGCGCCGCGGTCTCCTCGGGAGTCTCCGGGCGTCCGAGCTCGGCGACGATGGGGGCGGGCTTGTTCACGATTCGTCCTCTTCGGATGCCGTGGCACGGGCGGCGTCCAGGCGGCGCTTCGCGCCCAGCAGCCACTCCTCGCAGCGGGCGGCGAGAGCTTCGCCGCGCTCCCACAGGGCCAGTGACTGCTCGAGGGTCGGTGCGCCCTGCTCGAGTTCGGAGACGACCCTCACGAGCTCGTCGCGTGCGGCCTCGAACGACAGCGTCTCAACCGGGGTGTCGTTCTGCGCGCTCACCCCACCATCCTACGCGGTGCCCGAGGACACTCCCCTCGGGCCCGGTCGTCGTCAGGGTGCTTCGGAGATCTCGCCGTCGGACACCGCGGCGACCGATCCCCGGTCGACGGTGATCGTCAGCGGAGTGCCCGCGGGGGCGTCGGCGGCGTCGCGCAGGATCACACCGCCGTCGAGGTGGGCGATCGCGTAGCCGCGGGCCAACGTCGCCGCGGGCGAGAGTGCGCGCAGGGAGGCACGCAGCTCGCTGGTCTTCCGTCCTGCGGCGTCGAGCTGGCGGGAGATCGTGTCGCGTCCCCTGGACTGCAGCAGCCACAGCTCCTGAGCGCGGTTGTCGATGATCGGATCGGGGGAGCGCAGCGCCGGGCGCGACCGCAGCTGCTGCAGCTGCGCGATGTCATGGCCGATGCGCTGCGTGAGCCGGGTCGTCGCGCGTGAACGCAGCTGCCCGATGAGCGCGCGCTGCTCTCCCACATCGGGCACCACGCGCTTCGCCGCGTCCGTCGGAGTGGAGGCTCGCAGGTCGGCGACGTCGTCGAGCAGGGGATGGTCGTTCTCGTGACCGATCGCGCTCACGATCGGAGTGGATGCAGCGGCCACGGCGCGCACGAGGCGCTCGTCGCTGAAGCCGAGCAGGGTCTGCGGATCGCCGCCCCCGCGGGCGATGATGATGACGTCGACCTCGGGGTCGGCATCCAGCCGGGCGAGTGCGGCGAGAGTGTCGGGTACGCAGCGGTCACCCTGCACGGCGGCGTACTCGGTGCGGAACCGCACCTG
Source organism: Microbacterium sp. NPDC057944 (assembly GCF_042887445.1). NCBI lineage: Bacteria > Bacillati > Actinomycetota > Actinomycetes > Micrococcales > Microbacteriaceae > Microbacterium > Microbacterium sp. NPDC057944. The sequence continues at coordinate 1,147,284 of NZ_JBHVPJ010000002.1, read as the reverse complement.
CGGCCACCGCAGCTCGGCGTTGCGATGCACATCCTTCTCGGCATCCGAGCGCTCGCCGGTGATGAGTCCGATCACGTGCGGGAGGAAGGGGAGGCGCTTCTTCCGCGCGACGTCGAACAGGCCCTCCTGACGCAGCTGAGCGCGCAGCTTCTCCAGGCGCTCGAGTTGATCGCCGAGGCCGACGTGCTTCATGGCCGAGACGGCGAAGCTGAAGTCGCCGCTCTTGACGAAGTAGTCGGACTTCACCGCGGCGACGACGTGATCGCCGACGCCGAGGTCGTTAGGGATGCGCGCGCGCACGCTCGACCAGATCCTGATCGAGATCTGGGCATCCGAGCGCGTGTCCTTGAGGCGGGCGAACACGTTGCCCGCACGCACGTTCCAGGAGGTGATCTCGCCTTCGACCCAGACCGTGTTCCACCTGGCGACGAAGTCGCGGATGGTCGCATTCAGCCGCGCGACCGAGGTCGGAGCGTCCGCCGTCGAATCGCGCGGCGCGACAGCATCGGCGGGCGGCGCCTCGCCCGGCGCCGTCTCGGCTTCGAAGACCGTCATGTGCTCCCGTCCTACCCGGCTCTGTCCAGCTTTGCGGCGGTAGAATTCCAGAGTGACTTCGACTGCCGTGCATCTGCCTGCCCCGCGTATCCCACGAGTGCGTGCGGCGGCCGGGCGGCTTCAGGATAACCCGGTCCAGGGACAGAAGCGGGTTCTGCTCGCCGCACCCCGCGGCTACTGCGCCGGCGTCGATCGTGCGGTGGTGGCGGTGGAGAAGGCGCTGGAGCGCTACGGGGCGCCGGTCTACGTGCGCAAGCAGATCGTGCACAACATCCACGTCGTCACCGAGCTGGAGGCCAAGGGGGCGATCTTCGTCGAAGAGGTCGACGAGGTGCCTGAGGGCGCACACGTCGTCTTCAGCGCCCACGGCGTCTCGCCGGCAGTGGTGAACGCGGCGTCGGATCGAGGACTCCACGCGATCGACGCGACCTGCCCCCTGGTGACCAAGGTGCACCGCGAGGCCGTGCGCTTCGCACGGGACGACTTCGAGATCCTGCTCATCGGGCACGAGGGGCATGAAGAGGTCGAGGGCACGGCGGGCGAGGCTCCCGAGCACGTCACGGTCGTGAACTCCCCGGAGGAAGCCGACACCGTCCAGGTCAAGGATCCGTCGAAGGTCGTCTGGCTGTCGCAGACCACGCTCTCCGTCGACGAGACGATGGAGACGGTGAACCGACTCCGTCTGCGCTTCCCCGAGCTGCACAACCCGCCGTCCGATGACATCTGCTACGCCACGCAGAACCGTCAGGTCGCGATCAAGAAGGTCGCGGCGAACGCCGACCTCGTGATCGTGGTCGGCTCCTCGAACTCGTCGAACTCGGTACGTCTCGTCGAGGTCGCGCTCGAGTACGGCGCCAAGGCCGCCTACCGCGTGGACTACGCGGAGGAGGTCAAGCAGGAGTGGCTCGACGGCGTCGCCACGGTCGGCGTGACCAGCGGAGCATCCGTGCCCGAGGTGCTCGTGCGCGAGGTGCTGGATGCTCTCGACGGCGCCGGCTACCACGACGTCGAAGAGGTGCGCACGGCTGAGGAGGACCTCATGTTCTCGCTGCCCAAGGAGCTGAGGCAGGACGCCACGGGGCAGCGCGACGCGCGCGCCCTCGGCGGGCGGGCCTCCGGGGGCGCATAGGAGTGAGCGCCGCGGAGGCGGAACCCACCCTCATCGGCTCGGTGCAGCGCGCCCTTCGCCTCGTCGACATCGTCGCGAACTCGCCCCGTCCTCTCCCGGCGAAGATGCTCGCCGCGATCACCGGCCTCACGCCGGGTACCACGTACAACCTGGTCCGCACCCTGGTGCACGAGGGTTATCTGTCCAGCGAGCCCGACGGGCTCGTGCTGGGGAGTCGGTTCCCCGCCTTCCAGACGGAGCTCGACGCCAGGGGCGTGTTCCTCGCCAGGGTCCGCGCGGCGCTGCGAGACGTGACCGAGGAGGTCGGTGCGACGGCGTACCTCTCCCGCTACGCCGACGGGGAGATGCACCTCGTCGACATCGTCGATGCAGTGCAGAACCCCCGGGTCGAACTGTGGGTCGGGCTGCAGTCGAGCGCGCACGCGACGGCGCTGGGCAAGCAGATCCTGGCCGATCTGTCGGAGGAGCAGCGTGCAGACTACCTCGCCAGGCACCGACTGGAGGAGCTCACGCCGCGAACCATCAGCGACCGTGCGACGCTCCTCGCCCAGCTGGAGCACTCACCCGGGTTCGCGGTCGACCGCGAGGAGTACGCGATCGGCGCCACGTGCGTCGCCGTCCCGGTCATCGCGCCGAACGTCACGGCTTCTCTGGCGATCTCGCTGCCCTCGGAGCTCGCGGTCGTCGACATGACGCTGGTGACCGCGCTGCGGCGGGCCGCGAGACGGCTCTCGCTCCAGCTCGGAGCAGATGCTCTGGACGGTGGCGGCCCGGGCGCGGAGTTCAGTATCTGACCGTCGGTTCACTATTTGAAGAACTGCATCTAGCGCAATGGCATGCGCTTTCCTATGATCAGAGTTGTAGTCGTCAGTGCAACGACGCTACAGGAGGTGGAACGTCCCCAGCGTTCTGCAGCCCACTTGGATGAAGAGCGTCCCCAGTGCTCTGAGTCCGCGGCCCCGAGGAGTCCCCACTCCGCCGGGGCCGCCATCATGTTCAGGGCCTTTTCTCGCGGCACGGCGCCAGGGGAGCAGCGCTCGTCTCCGCCTGGACGCCGCTCCGGGCCAGGGCGGTTAGCATGGCGTGATGATCGATCAGCGGCCACAGTACGGCGAACTCGCGACTCCGGAAGAACAGCGCAGAGCCGCCGGCCTCCCGCCGCTGGGCGAGGTCGAGTCCGTCGAGCCCGTCGCTCCTGTCGTCTCCGAGGCCGCGCCCGCAGCAGCGCCCCGTCGCCCCGTCGACCGGTTCGCGACCGTCGTGCTGCTCGCCTACGGCCTCGTCAACGTCATCACCGCAGGCCTGTCGTACCTCGACTTCGGCAGGGTCATGACCGAGGTCATGAAGATGATGGGGATCGACGGGGAGTTCACGAACTACGACCAGGGCAGGATCTGGGGCACGGTCGCCGCGATCGTGCTCGTCATCGGATGGTGCCTCACCGCCGTGATCTCGCTGCGGAGGCTGCGCCAGGGCAAGCTCACCTGGTGGGTGCCGCTCGTCGGCGCCGCGGTGACGCTGCTGGTGACCTCCGTCTTCGCGGCGATCCCCCTGATGGGAGACCCGGCGTTCATCGCGTACCTCGAGAGCATGACGACGCGATGAGTCGTCTCGTCGCCGTCTGCGCTGTCCATCAGCTGCTACCGGATGTCGGCACCGTCGGGATCACCGCGATCGACAAGAGGGCGGTCGAGGGGCCGGTGAAGGTCGGCTCCTACGGCGTCTACGCCGACGTGCAGGCCGATCGCAGACATCACGGCGGACCGGACAAGGCGCTGTACGCGTACTCCGAGGAGGATGCCGCCTACTGGGCGGCCGAGCTCGGACGCGACACTCCTCCTGGGTGGTTCGGGGAGAACCTGCGGGTCGAGGGCATCGATGTGAACGCGGCCCTGGTGGGCGAGCAGTGGCGGATCGGCTCGACCGTGATCGTCGAGGTCACCATGCCGCGCACGCCGTGCCAGACGTTCGCCCGCCGCGTTGGCGGCGATGCCGAACGCGGCTGGGTGAAGCGCTTCTCGGATGCGCGTCGTCTCGGTCCCTACCTCCGCGTGGTGAAGAACGGCAGGATCGAGGCCGGCGACGAGATCGTCGTGGTCCACCGCCCCGATGACGCCCCGAGCATCCTGGACATCTACCGGGGTCCGTGACCCGCAGCCCGTGCGCGGCGCCGCCGACGGCGGGGCTCGCCGCTGTCCGGGAAGAACCCCGCTCAGACGGAGAATGCCCCGGCCGTTCCCGGCCGGGGCATTCTCCGTGACGATGCTCGTCTGTCAGCTCTTCGACTGTCCGTAGGAGCCGAGCTGACGGGTCGACTCGACGACGCGGGCGGCCATCGCGGTCTCCGCGATCTTGCCCCAGGCGCGCGGGTCGTACAGCTTCTTGTTACCGACCTCGCCGTCGACCTTCAGGACGCCGTCGTAGTTCTTGAACATGTAGTCGGCGATCGCACGCGTGTACGCGTACTGCGTGTCGGTGTCGATGTTCATCTTGATGACGCCGTTGGCGACCGCGAGGGCGATCTCCTCGTCGGTTGAGCCGGAGCCGCCGTGGAAGACGAGGTCGAGGGGCTTGGCAGCCGTGTTGTACTTCGCGGCGACCTCGGCCTGGATCTCGCCGAGGAGCTCCGGGCGCAGCTTCACGCCGCCCGGCTTGTACACGCCGTGCACGTTGCCGAAGGTGAGGGCGGCGATGTAGCGGCCCTGCTCGCCGAGGCCCAGGGCCTGGACGGCCTGGTCGACGTCGGCGAAGGTCGTGTAGAGGGCTTCGTTCGAGCCCTCGTGCTGCACGCCGTCCTCCTCGCCGCCGACGACGCCGATCTCGACCTCGAGGATGGCGTTGATCGCCTTCATGCGGGGGAGGAGGTCCTTGGCGATCTCGATGTTCTCCGCGAGGGGAACGGCCGAGCCGTCCCACATGTGCGACTGGAAGATCGGGTTGCGGCCGGCCTTCACCTCTTCTTCGGAAGCGGCGATCAGCGGCTCGACGAAGCCGGCGAGGGCGTCCTTCGGGCAGTGGTCGGTGTGCAGCGCGACGGTGACGGGGTAGTTCTTGGCGACCTCGGTCGCGTACCGGGCGAAGGCGAGAGCACCGGTGGCGCGGGCCTTGACCGTGTGGCCGGCGAAGTAGTCGGCGCCGCCCGTGGTGACCTGGATGATGCCGTCGGAACCGGCCTCGGTCAGGCCCTGGAGGACGGAGTTGATCGTCTGCGAGCTCGAGACGTTGAATGCGGGGTACGCGAAGCCGCCGGCCTTCGCGCGGTCGAGCATTTCTGCGTACTGGTCCGGGGTGGCGACGGGCATGAGAACTCCTGCGATAGGTGAGCCGGGACAGCAGTCACTCTAGCCGGGAAGGGGAGGGGATGCCGTCGGGATGACGCTCCGGAGGGGGACTCTCTGCCGCACGGTTAAGAATCACGATTCCTTCATGCGATTTCGCCCGAAAGGAGGCGATTGCCACCGGGATTCTGGCTACTCTTGCCGCATGGTGAGTCTGACTGGTGATCTGAGCCCTCTTCGTCCCGACCGCAACCTCGCAATGGAGCTGGTGCGCGCGACCGAGGCGGCCGCGATCCGTGCGGTGCCGTTCATCGGCCGTGGCGCGAAGGAGGCCGCCGACGGTGCGGCCGTCGACGCCATGCGCGCCTTCCTCGGAACCGTCGCCTTCCAGGGGCAGGTCGTCATCGGCGAGGGCGAGAAGGACAACGCCCCGATGCTCTTCAACGGCGAGGTCGTCGGCACGGGCACCGGGCCGCTCTGCGACATCGCGGTCGACCCGATCGACGGCACCTCCCTGACAGCAGCCGGCCGCCAGAACGCGCTGTCGGTGATCGCCGTGTCCGACCGTGGAACGATGCTCGACGCGTCCAGCGTCTTCTACATGGACAAGCTCGTCACCGGTCCCGCGGGCGTCGGCGTCGTCGACATCCGCCTCCCGATCGGCGAGAACATCCGTCGTCTCTCGGCCGCGCTGGGCAAGCCGGTCGACGAGATCGTCGTCTCCGTGCTGAACCGTCCGCGCCACGAGCAGCTCATCCAGGAGATCAGGGATGCCGGAGCCGGCACCCGTCTGATGAGCGACGGCGATGTCGCGGGCGGCATCAACGCCGCACGCCACGGCGCGCGCACCGACATGTGCGTCGGCGTCGGCGGCAGCCCCGAGGGCATCGTGACCGCGTGCGCGATCAAGGCGCTCGGCGGTCACATCCAGGGCCGCCTGTGGCCTCGTGATGACGACGAGCGTCAGCGCGGCATCGACGCCGGTCTCGACATGGACAAGGTCTATGAGGCCGACGACCTCGTCCGGGGGGACAATACAATCTTCGTGGCGACGGGCGTGACCGACGGTCAGCTCGTCGCGGGTGTGCGTCGCGAGGGCGGTTACATCTACACCGAGAGCGTCGTGCTGCGCGGCGCATCGGGCACCCTGCGGCGGATCGCCTCGGAGCACCTCGTCTCGAAGTGGCTCTGATCCTGCGCTGACGGCGACGCGCGGCATCGTGAGAGCTGCGGTGCGCGCGGCATCGTTATCGAGACGGAACCCCTGCCCGGAGCGCTGAGCCGTGGTTTCCGTGCGCGTCGTGTGACAATTGTCTCTGGGTTTCTCACCGTCGACGGAGCCGCAGGCACCGCAGACACAGGAGGGCGAAGCAGATGGCAACGCAGCACACGAGCGATTCGAAGGCCGCGCCGACCAAGTTCGTCACGACGAACACCGGGCGCATCCTCCGGGTGAACGTCGACGAGATCGACGCGGCAGCCAAGGCTGCAGCCGCCTCCGCCGCCACGGTCCACGCGGTCGACCCGGCACGGCGTGCCGATGTGCTCTTCCGCGTGCGTCGAGACGAGGGACACGAGGTCAGCGCCTGGTGGATGATCGGCGCGTTCCTCGCCACCAGCGGACTGGTGATCCTCCTGCTCTCGGGCGTCCCCGGCGTCGCCTGATCTAGCTGCTGGCGTCGCCTGATCAGGTCTCTGGCGTCGCCTGATCAGGTCTCTGGCGTCGCCTAATGAGGTACCTGGCGTCGCCTGATGAGGTACCTGGCGTCGTCTGATCAGGTCTCTGATCGGAGCGGTCTCTGATCGGAGCGGACTCCGGTCGGATTCGGTCGTCTCGACGACCTCAGTCGCCTTCGAGCCGCTGACGCACGTCGCCCAGCTCGGCCCGCACGGGCTCGACGGCATCCACGTCGCTGACGAGCTCGGCCGCTGTGAATCGGCGCGCGCTGCCTCCGATCACCTGCGGCGACGCGTCGAGCGCCGACGAGTCGATGCCGGGGAACTGCCGGGCCGTCACGAGCACGCGGTTCTCCAGCGACCCGGCGAAGCGGTTGTAGCTGTCGACCGTTCGCTCCAGGGCGCGGCGGAGGTCGTCGGCATGGCCGGCCAGCACGCCGAGGCGGTCGTACAGCTGCGTGCCGAGGGCGAGCAGAGTGCGAGCCTCGGTCGACACCTCCTGCTGGGTCCAGGTGTAGGCGACCGTCTTGAGCACAGCCCAGAGATTGACGGGCGAGGCCAGCGCCACCCGGCGGCTGAACGCGTAGTCGAGCAGTGTCGGATCCTCGTCGATCGCCGCGGCGAGCAGCGACTCGCTCGGCAGGAAGCAGATCACGAACTCGGGACTCGACTCGAGGCCCGACCAGTAGGCCTTCTTGGTGAGCGCGTCGATGTGTGCGCGCACCGCTTTCACGTGCTTCTGCATGAGCATGCGCCGCTCCGCCTCGTACGCATCGCCCGCCGGCAGCGCCGATGCCTCGAGATAGGCGTCGAGGGGGACCTTCGCGTCGACGGGGATCGACGCGCCACCCGCGAGCCTGATCACCATGTCGGGCCGGCCGACGCCGCGATCCGAGGAGATGGTCGACTGCAGATCGAAGTCGACGTGCCGGGTGAGGCCCGCGGCCTCGACGACGCGCCGCAGCTGCGTCTCACCCCACACGCCCCTGGTCGCCGTCGACTTCAGCGCTCCGGCGAGCGACTCGGTCGTCGCGCGCAGCGCCTCATCGGACTCCTGCGCGCGACGCAGCTGTTCGGCGAGCGACCCGAACTGCGCATGGCGCTCCTGCTCGATCGTCGCGACCTTGTGCTGCATCTGCTGGAGGCTCTCGCGCACGGGTGCGAGCGCCGTCAGGACGGCATTCTGCTGCTGCACGCGGATCGCCTCGGCCCGCTGCTCCTCACGGGCGTGCTCGACAGCATCCCGATACAGGTCGTACTGTCGGTCGCGGTCGTCGCGCGCGGCGGCGAGCTCGGCCTGCGCTCTGGCCAGCTCGGCCGCTCCTCGGCCCGCGCGCAGGTACCAGCCCAGGGCGGCACCGGCCGCGAGGGCGATGAGGAGGAGGACGATCGTCAGAGGATCCATGGATCCGATGATGCCCTCGACCACTGACATCGGCGGGATGTCAGGCGACGGCGCGTTCCTCCGCTGCGGCGACGGGCTCCGTGACGCGGAGCCCCAGAGCCCTGGCGAGACCGAACACGTCCGACACCTCGGCACGTCGGGCGGAGTCGATCACGATCTCTGCGCAGGCCCGGGCATCGGCCAGCGCATCGTGGTGCGAGAACTCCGAGAAACCTGCGGCGGCAGCGGCCTTGGGCAGACGGTAGGAGTCGAGCTCGTACGTCTTCCGCGCCACCTGCAGGCTGCACAGCGAGCGGTACGGCGGGCAGATCTCGCCCGTCGCCTCCGAGGCGCGGCGCAGCACGTTCAGATCGAATCCGGCGTTGTGCGCGACCAGCACGTCGGCGCCGGCGAACGCGCACAGGCGGTCGAACTGCTCGGACCAGGTGGCGGCATCCCGCACGTCGTGGGGACGGATGCCGTGGATCTTGACGTTCCACTCCTGGAACTCGTCGTGGCCTGCGGGCGGTTGGATCAGCCAGCCCGCGGTGGCGACGACGCGGCCGTCGCGAACGCGGACGAGTCCGACGGAGCAGGCCGAGGCGGGGCTGGAGTTCGCCGTCTCGAAGTCGATCGCGGTGAAGTCCAGGGGCACCTCTCCACTTTCACCCCGCCCTCCGAGCGGGTCCGGAAGACTCGCCGTAGGCTGGCGATATGGCTGAGGATATGGCGACGTCGTTCGGAGCAGAGGCGGGGAACTACGAGGCGGGGAGACCCGACTATCCGTTCGAGGCGGTCGCCTGGATGCTCGAGCCGATGCCCGCGGGCTCCACGCGCATCGCCGACGTCGGGGCGGGCACGGGCAAGCTCACCCGAGTGCTCGCCGCGGCCCCGGATGCCGAGATCGTGGCGATCGACCCGGATCCTGCGATGCTCTCCGCCCTGCGCGATGCCGTGCCCGGCGTGCCGACCTTCGTGGGCACCGCCGAGTCCCTGCCGCTGCCGGATGCGGGGCTCGACGCCGTCGTTCTCGGCCAGGCGTGGCACTGGGTCGACCCCGTGACGGCCTCCGCAGAGGTCGGGCGCGTCGTGAAGTCCGGGGGAGTGCTGGGGCTGATCTGGAACCTTCGCGACGAGCGCGCCGACTGGGTGCGTCGTCTCACCGAGATCATGCACGGCAGCAACGCCGAGATCATGATGGCCGAGGGAGGCCCCTCTATCGCAATGCCCTTCGGGGAGCTCGAGGAGGAGACCTGGGAATGGGTGCGGCCCATCACCCGGGAGCAGCTGCACAGCATGGCCTCGTCGCGCAGCTACATCATCACGGCATCCGATGAGGAGAAGGCGCGTGTCCACGGCGAGATGGACGCCCTGTTCGACGAGCTGGGACTCCACGGGGATGCCGTGATCGATCTGCCGTACGTGACGCGGGCGTTCCGCGCGATCAGAAGCTGAGGCCGCCGGGATCCTGCCGACTGGGGGCTCCGAGACCCGGCCAGCCGACCGGGATCCTGCCGACTGGGGGCTCCGAGACCCGGCCAGCCGACCGGGATCCGGATCGTCGCGCGCGAACCTTCCGGATCTCGAGCGGAGATCCGGATCCGGGAGGGCGTCTACCGGGCGCAGGTTCGCGGCATCCGCCCCCGGTAGACTCGACTTCCGTGGCTCTTACAATCGGAATCGTCGGCCTGCCCAACGTCGGCAAGTCCACCCTCTTCAACGCTCTCACCAAGAACGACGTGCTCGCGGCGAACTATCCGTTCGCGACGATCGAGCCCAACGTCGGTGTGGTGAACCTGCCCGACTCGCGTCTCGACAAGCTCGCGGAGATCTTCGGCAGTGAGCGCATCCTCCCCGCCGCGGTGTCGTTCGTCGACATCGCCGGCATCGTCCGGGGCGCGAGCGAGGGCGAGGGTCTGGGCAACAAGTTCCTCGCGAACATCCGCGAGGCCGACGCGATCGCCCAGGTCGTCCGCGGCTTCGCCGATGACGACGTCGTGCACGTGGACGGCGCGGTGAACCCGGCGTCCGACATGGAGACGATCAACGCGGAGCTCATGCTCGCCGACCTCGAGACCGTGGACAGGGCGATCACCCGCTACGAGAAGGAAGTCCGCGGCAAGAAGATCGAGCCGATCGTGCTCGAGACCGCGCAGGCGGCGAAGGAAGCTCTCGAGCGCGGCGTGCTGCTCTCGGTGTCCGGCCTCGATCTCGCCCCGATCCGCGAGCTCGGCCTGCTGACCTCGAAGCCCGTCATCTTCGTCTTCAACGTCGACGAGGGCGTGCTGACGGACGCAGCTCGCAAGGAGGAGCTGGCCGCGCTGGTCGCCCCCGCGAAGGCGATCTTCCTGGACGCGAAGATCGAGTCCGAGCTCATCGACCTCGACCCCGAGGATGCCGCCGAGCTGCTGGCCTCGACGGGACAGGACGAGTCGGGTCTCGACCAGCTCGCCCGCATCGGCTTCGACACCCTCGGCCTGCAGACGTACCTGACGGCGGGTCCCAAGGAAGCGCGCGCCTGGACCATCGGCAAGGGCTGGAAGGCCCCGCAGGCCGCCGGAGTCATCCACACCGACTTCGAGAAGGGCTTCATCAAGGCGGAGATCGTCTCGTTCGACGACCTCGTCGAGACGGGGTCGGTCATCGAGGCCCGCGCCAAGGGCAAGGCCCGCCTCGAAGGCAAGGACTACGTCATGCAGGACGGCGACGTCGTGGAGTTCCGCTTCAACAACTGAGTACTCGCGGCGAGTCGTATCCCGTGTGGGCTGACGCCATCGCCCTGAGGGATCGACCGCCGTCAGCGTCGATGGGCCTCGCCGTATGTCGGATGCCGGTGCCACGATGGACGCATGCCGGAATCTCCAGAGGTGCAGGCGCTCGTCGAGTTCCTCGATGAGCGGGTCCGAGACTGTGTCATCGCTGAGATCGACATCGGCGAGTTCCGCATCGTCAAGACTCGCGAACGCCCGCCTGCGTCGCTCATCGGCGCGCGGATCTCCGGTCTGCGGCGCTTTGGGAAGCATCTCGGGATCGACACCTCGGCGGGGTGGATGATCATCGGGTTCGGCCGCAACGGCTGGATCCGGTGGAAGGCGGCAGGAGATGTCGCCGTCGACGAGCCCGTTCCGGAGGCCGCAAGAGTCACCCTCGATGACGGTGCAGTGATGCGGATCGTCGACGCGGGCGACTTCCTCGCTGTCACAGCTGCGATCGTGGACGCCCCTTCGGACGTCGCGGGCATCGCGGCGCTCGGCCCGGACCCGCTCTCAGTCGACTTCTCCCTCGAGGGCTTCGAGCGCGCACTCGGCACCCGCAAGAAGCAGATCAAGGCGCTGCTGCAGGAGCAGACGTCCATCGCGGGAATCGGCAACGCGTACTCCGATGAGATCCTGCACCGGGCGCGCCTCTCTCCGGTCGTGCACGCTGCGGTGCTGGATTCCGAGGCCAGAGAGAGACTGTTCGCCGCCACCGTCGATATCATGCGCGGAGCGCTCGCCGACCGCCGGGGGCTGCCTCCGGACGCCCTCAAACCCGCCAAGATCCAAGCCATGTCCGTTCACGGGCGCGGCGGACTGGCATGCCCTGTGTGCGGCACCACGATCGTCGACCACGTCTTCGGAGGAGCATCCGCGCAGCGTTGCCCCCGGTGCCAGCCGGATCAGGCGGATGGGCGCGTGCTCTAAGCCCGGGCGAGGAGAAGTGCTTCATCGGCCGAGGCGCGTCCTGCTTCGCGCAGGAGCTGAGCGCGGCGGCGCCACTCGCCGATCCGGCTGCCATACTGACCACATGGCAGACCCCCGCGTCGACATCTACGTCCCTCTGACACGGAGCGACGTGCTGGAGGACGACCGCTTCGCGTGGATCGATTCTGGGCGGCGGCGTTCGCGCCGGGCTGGGACCGTGGGGGTGACGGCGGCTCAGGCTGCGTGGAGCTCCCGCTCGACGAACAGGGATGTGGCTGCGTGTGGCAGGCGCTGAGGCGCGCCTTCGCCATCGCCGTCCTCGGCCTGGTCGCGGTGTCGACGTTCTTCGTCGCGATCTCCATGACGATGGATCGTTCCGAGCCTGTCCAATGGGGAACGTTCTCTGAAGACCGCTGCGAACCGAAACCGCGGAGCTCACTGTGCCGGAGTATCGGAAAGTGGGTCAGCGACACCGGAGACCTCGCGTTCGAGTCCGCAGTGTTGGATGGGAAGCCTGGCGACGACGGCACGGTGGACGCCTACTATCGCGCTACCGATGTGTTCAACGCGAATGACCCGCCCGTGGTGCGCACGGCCGAGGCGGACGCAGAGAACCGATGGGGATCGCTTTTGCTCTTCGCGATCTCACTCGCGTGCGCAGTGGGAATCCCGGTGCAGCTTGCGCTGTGGCGGAGAGTCTCGCCTACTCGCCGCAGGAGGTAGGGGCGCGGAGGTGTGGACTTCTTCCTCGGATCTGAGGCGAGTAAGGGGTGGCGTCAACATCTCACGACCGACGCTAGTGTCGTGGAACGGCCGATCGTGAAGAGCGGGATAGTGCAACCGCACCCGAGGTCGTATGCCTAGCGCTGAGGGGGGAATGATGATCAGAGATGACCGCGCGACGTTCTCGATCTACGGCGGTCGACGTTCAGTCGCGGAGATCAGCGACCTGCTGGGGATGCTTCCGTCCAGGTCGCACGACGTAGGAGACGAGAAGCCCGTTCCACCCCCGGGAAGCAGGCTGAGGCAGCAGAGCCCGCACCATCAGCGCACGTTCTGGTCCGTCAGCGTCCGCTCCGACGTCGACAACGTGGACGAACGCGACAAGTCGGGCCTCGCGGCCTTGTCGGCTCTCGTCGCACTGCTCGTCCCGAGGGGCGGTGCCATCGCCGAGGTGCAGAAGGATGCGGAGACCGTCCTGTGGTGGTCGGGGGACTCCGACAGCGCACAGGGCGGATTCGTGCTGACCGCTGATCTCATCGGACAGCTCGCGATCCTCGGTTGCGACGTGTATGGGACGGCGTACCTGCGCGACGATGATGGCGACGCATACGACGATGAGACCGAGAAGGAGCGATCGAGCCTGCATGCATCATCACGATCGGAGCAGAAGGCGAGAACCCGTGCAGCCGGCGACGCTGATGTCGCGCCTCCAGGCTGAGTGCATGCCCGTGGTCGCGCTCTCCTCGACGGTGTCTCGCCCCTGTCCTCGCGCGTGCACGAGCCGTTCACCCTCCGCGGACGAGGTCACGGAGTGATGACGCGCACACGGCGCCAGTGGCGCGCGGAGATGCATCCTCCGCTCCGGCGGAGCAATGTGCCCAGTGAGGTGCTCGAGACAATCGTGCCGATGCTGCCCCTGCTCGCGGGCCTCGCGGCGCTGGGACTCTCCAGGCGTGGCGTCGTGCCGGTCGACGGGGCCACCGAGGCAGTCCTCGTGCTCGTGACGGCCGTCTGCACGGTGATGGCGATCGTGATAGTCCGCATGCTTCTCGGGTGGGGCGGTCCGCGAGTCTCGTGGCTCACGATGGTCTGCCTTGTGGCCGGAACGGTCCTCGCGCCCGTGGTGCTGTGGTTTCGCAACGACGGATCGTTCTCGCCCCTCATGGAACTCGCGGTCAGCGCCAACGTCCTCTGTCTCCTCCTCGGCATCATCATCGCTGTCCTGTCGCGAACACTCGGGCGGACTGCCCACGCTCATGCGCCGGCGGCCGGCCTGGCAGCGTCGCAGAGTTCCGACCCCTCCATCCCGTCGACACCGCGCGTACGCGTGCGCCGGCGTCGCGGGATCACGGGTGCTGTGGCTCAGCTGGGAAGGATGATCGTCATCGCGTTCTTCGTCGCGGCTGCGGGAGTGTTCGTCCTTCTCTGGGTGCACTGGATCGGCATGTCGTTCGCGCCGGTCCACAATGGAATCTTCGTCGAGGAGTCGTGCGCGCCGACCTACCGAGGGTGTCAGAGCATCGGCACCTGGACGAGCGACGACGGGTCACTGCGTCTCGACGATGTCGAGCTCGACGGGGCAGTGGGCCCCGACGGTTCGGTGCATGCGCAGTATCGACCGGGGGAGCGCGATCCGGGAGAAGCGATCGTGCACACGGAATCCTCGTTGGCCCTCGCGCCGGTGCTCCTGCCGGTGGTGGTGGTCGGGTCACTCGGCTACGCCTATCACTACGGTGACTCCTCGTTCGGATGGGGTCGCTGGGCGCGACGCCGGTACGCCTCGCGTACGCTGGAGGGGACCCCTGCCGACGTACGAGGAGCCACACGCAGATGACCGACACCCAGATCTTCGAGCCCGACGGACGCGCGATCCCCTTCGTCGATGAGGGAGACGGTCCGGTCAAGCTCGTGTTGATCCAGGAGCACGGCCTCGCCGCCGATGTCCTCGGCGTCGTCGCGCACTACCTCGCCGAGGAGGCAGGGTTCCACGTGCTGCGCATCGGACACAGGGCCGACACGGCCGGCGCCTCGTTCGAGGAGCGCGTCGAGGATGCTCTCGCCGTCATCGATCATGTGGGTCTTCAGGACACGTGGATCGGCGGGCACGGCTTCGGCGGCACTGTGGCGCGCGCACTCGTCGCGGCGCACCCCGACCGCGCGAACGGCCTCCTGCTGCTCGGCGTCGAGGAGGCCGACGTCGAGATCGCGCCGGCGATCCCCGTGCTCATCGTGCAGGGAACCGATGACGACGTGAACCCGCCGGCGAACGCCGAGCGCCTGCACTCGACGATCCCCGACCGGTCGAGCATCAAGACCATCGGCGGAGACCACCTCTTCCCGATGCACCACCCGATCGAGACCGCCGTGGTCATCGAGGAGTACCTCGACTGGGACTGAGTTCGCCCTATGCTGATCGCGCCCGCGCTGCGCTAGCGAGCGTCAGCGCCCCTGGCGCTTCTTGTAGGGCTTGGGCTGACCCTTGACCACCGGTGCGCGGCCCCTGCCCTTGGAGGCCTTGGCCTTGCCGCCGGCCGGGGCGGCAGGCTTCGCGGCGGGAGCCGGCTCCGCGGCGATCCGCTCCCTCGCCTCATCGAGCAGGAGCAGCCCGGCGGGGGTGACCTTCGTCTCGCCTCCACGCGTGACGAGAGGATGCCCCACCTCGTCCTCCAGCTTCTCGATCGTCGAGTAGAGCGCGGCGAGCGGGATGCCGAGGGACTCTGCGGCGCGGGGGAAGTGCAGCTCCTCGGCGACGGCGACGAAACGTCGAAGCTGGGTGATGTTCACGGAGAGCCGTTCCTTTCCCGCGAGGATCGCGGTCGACTCCCCAGCGTACGCGTCGCGACGGTGCCGCAGCGACGCGGTCGGCGTACGCTGTGCGTGTCACCGACCGAAGGAGCAGCCGTGCCCGACCACGATGAGCATGCCCCTCACGGGCATGTCCCCGCGCCAGGCGAGCCGACCGTCCCGGAGCTGGAGATCGACGAGAACGTCGCTCCGAGGCCGGAGGAGGAGATCGCCGACATCCTGCGATCGGCACCCGACCTGAAGGACCACAGCCGGCAGCGCGAGTGAGCGGGACGCCGTGTCATCCGCCGACCTGCGTCGATGACAGGATTGTCTGATGACCGCGACACTGGTGGCCCAGGACCTGGCCGGAGGGTACGGTCACCGCACCCTCTTCGACTCCCTCGATCTCACCGTCGCTCCCGGCGACGTGGTCGGCGTGGTGGGCGCGAACGGCGCGGGAAAGTCCACCCTCCTCCGCCTGCTCGCCGGGCTCGACGAACCTCAGGCGGGGAGCATCGCACTGGCGCCGGCCGACGCGTTCGTCGGCTGGCTGCCGCAGGAGCACGAGCGCATCGCGGGGGAGACGGTGTCGGCGTACATCGCGCGCCGCACGGGGTGCGCGACCGCGACGGCGGAGATGGATGCCGCAGCCGCCGCTCTCGGCGACCCCTCGCTCGCGCGCCCGGGAGCAGACCCGGCCGATGTCTACTCGGCGGCGCTCGACCGCTGGCTGGCGAGCGGAGCCGCGGACCTCGAGGAGCGCGTCCCCGCCGTGCTCGCCGAACTGGGACTCGACCTCGGCGACGCCGCCGGGGACGCGCTGATGACCTCCCTGTCCGGAGGGCAGGCGGCGAGAGTGGGGCTCGCCGCCCTCCTCCTCTCGCGATTCGACATCGTGCTGCTCGATGAGCCCACCAACGACCTCGACCTCGACGGTCTGGAGCGTCTGGAGACGTTCGTGCGCGGACTCCGCGGTGGAGTGGTGCTCGTCAGCCACGACCGCGAGTTCCTCTCCCGCTGTGTGACGCGCGTGCTGGAGCTCGACCTCGCGCAGGGCACGAACCGCGTGTACAGCGGCGGCTACGACGCGTACCTGGAGGAGCGGGCGACCGTGCGTCGGCACCTGCGCGAGAAGTACGACGAGTTCGCGGAGAAGAAGGCCGACCTCGTGTCCCGCGCGCGCACGCAGCGGGAATGGTCGAGCCAGGGTGTGCGAAACGCCATGAGGAAATCGCCGGACAACGACAAGATCCGCCGCAAGGCCTCCACCGAGTCGAGCGAGAAGCAGGCGCAGAAGGTGCGTCAGATGGAGAGCAGGATCGCCCGGCTGGAGGAGGTCGAGGAACCGCGCAAGGAGTGGCAGCTCGAGTTCAGCATCGCCGCCGCACCGCGATCGAGCGCGGTCGTGTCGACCCTGAGCGCCGCGATTCTCCGTCAGGGCTCCTTCACCCTCGGCCCGGTGTCGCTCCAGGTGAACGCGGGGGAGCGCATCGGCATCACCGGACCCAACGGTGCGGGCAAGTCCACCCTGCTGCGCGCGCTGCTCGGCCAGCAGCTCCCCGATGAAGGCACCGCGAGCCTCGGGGCGAGCGTGCAGATCGGCGAGATCGACCAGGCGCGCTCCCTCCTCGCCGGGGCCCGACCGCTCGCGGGAGCATTCGAGGACTTGGTGCCGGAGTACGCGACCGGCGAGGTGCGCACCCTGCTCGCGAAGTTCGGACTCAGGGCCGACCATGTCAACCGGCCGGTCGACGAGCTGTCGCCCGGAGAGCGCACGCGTGCGGGGCTCGCGCTCCTGCAGGCGCGCGGCACCAACCTGCTCGTGCTCGACGAGCCGACGAACCACCTCGATCTCGCGGCCATCGAGCAGCTGGAGCAGGCCCTCGACTCGTATGAGGGCACCCTGCTGCTCGTCACCCACGATCGACGGATGCTCGACACCGTGCGGACCGACCGCCGCTGGCGCGTCGAGGAGGGCCGGGTCACCGAGCTGTGACCGGCACCCCGTCGTCCGGGTCGCGCCGGATCGCCGATGCACTCCGACCCGCCATGCGGCTCGCCCGATAGCATCCAGGCATGGCCACACCCTCGGCGCGCGCATTCGTCCGCCTGCGCGCTCTCCTCTCGATCATCGGCGGACTCGCCGCAGGTATCGCCGTGGGGCCGTTGCTGGGCGTCGCCGCGGGCATCCTGACCGGGTGGGGCGTCTTCGCACTGACGAACGTGATCTGGGTGCTGCTGCTCATCTGGAGGATGGATGCCGCCGACACGAGGGCGCACGCGACGCTGGAGGCCCCCGGTCGCCGAGTGGCGCGACTGATCTCGATCCTCGGGAGCCTCGTCAGCCTGGGCGCCGTGCTCGTCGTGCTCGTGCAGGCGCAGAAGACCCCGGGCGTCGAGGAGTATCTGCTCGCGGGCATCGCCGTGCTCAGCGTCGCCGCATCCTGGGCGCTCATCCACACCGAGTACGTGCTGAGGTACGCCCGAATGTACTACTCCGAGCCGGTGGGAGGGATCGACTTCAACCAGGAGGAGGACCCGGAGTACACCGACTTCGTCTACTTCTCCGTCGGGCTGGGGATGACGTACCAGGTGTCCGACACGAACCTCACCCGCAACGAGTTCCGCCGGGTCGTGATCGCGCAGACCGTGCTCGGCTACCTGTTCGGCACCGTCATCCTCGCGTCGATCATCAACCTCGTCGTCGGACTCGGCTGATCCGGATCAGCCGTCCCGCGCCGCGTGTCGGGCGCCGCTCCGGATCGACGGCGTGATCTGACCGGAACCGTTCCACCGCCGCCGGACAGCACGGATGCCGCGACCCGGGGGGCCGCGGCATCCGCTGTTCCGACCGCGAGGTCAGACGGTCTGGGGGAGCACCGTGAACGAGACGGATCCCGCCTCGTCGACTCCCGCATCGAGGATCTTGTCATCGAGCACCGCCGACGCGGGCTCGTCGATGAAGAGCCGCACCCCGGACGCCTCGAGGACGTGATCGCTGGGCTCTGGATGCGCGGTGACCTGCACGGCCAGTCGCGCGCCGCCTGCTGTCTCGGAGGCGGTGGAGTGGATGCGGAGACCCGCATCGGCCGCGTCGCTCTGACGGCTGACCAGGGTCGTCACGATCGCGGTGGCGTTGTCGGTGAGGGTGAGCATGGGTGCTCTCCTTTCCGGTTGGGGCATGCCGAGGTCACGACATGTCCGGGCCACGCTTCCTCACCCGATGGGATGCTGCAACCCTCGATCGCGGATTCGGAGGGTCCTCACACCTCAGCCCGCCCGACGAGCGGCGAGCATCCGCCACAGCCCCGCCCACAGCGCTCCGACGAGCGCCACGGAGCAGACGAGGGTGAGCGCACCGGCCGACCTGCCGACGGTGAAGTCGACGATCAGCGTCGTCACGCCCACGGTGAGGAGACCGATCACGAAGAGGTCGAGAGTCACGATGCGCGCGGCGATCCGCACCAGCTCGGGCTTGCGCCTCCGGCCGAACAGGGCGCGATGCATGCCGACCGGGGTCAGCGAGAGCAGGGTCGCGACGGCGGCGAGGGCGACGAGCGCGATGTACAGCACGTGCTGTGCGGCGTCCATCTCGGTGAAGCGCTGCTGGAACGCGACGGCGAGCAGGAAGCCGGTGAGGATCTGCGTGCCGGTCTGCATGACCCGCAGCTCCTGCATCAGCTCGTCCCAGTTGCGATCGGCGCGCTCGTTGGGTGTCTCGTCGCGTCCGTCGGCGAGGTCGTCCACCTCGGGATCAGTGCTCATGACCCCAGTCTCGCGGGGCGCGCAGTGAGCCGTCTAGAGCGTCGTGGGCGCGGAGCCCTCTTCGCGAAGCCGCGGCTCGGTGCGGCGCTCGGGGCGGACCCCTGCCTTGTCGGCGTAGAACGCGCGGATGCGGTCCATGTCGGCGGCGACGTCTCCGGTGAGGTCGATCGTCGGGCCCAGCCCCGTGGTCATCGTCGTGCGGTCGACGAAGCCGAGCGTCACCGGCATCCCCGTCTGGACGGCGATGCGGTAGAAGCCGCTCTTCCAGTACTCGTTGCCGCCGCGGGTCCCGTCCGGGGTGACGACGAGCCCGAAGACGGCGCCGTCGTTGACCTGGCTCACCACGTCGTTCACGACCCTCGCAGGATCGGCCCGGTCGACGGGGATGCCGCCGATCCCACGCATGATCGGCCCGCGCCAGCCGCGGAAGAGGCTCTTCTTGCCCAGCCAGTGCACGTCGATGCCGAGGCGCCACGCGATGGCGAGCATCAGCACGAAGTCCCAGTTGGAGGTGTGCGGAGCGCCGATGAGCACGGTGGGCCGTGTCGGCGCCGGCTCCGAGGCGAGCGTCCAGCGGCTGAACACCCAGAAGAGGCGGGCGACGAGTGACCTGAGCATCCCTCAACCGTAGGGGGTGAGCCCTGTCGATCCGCTGGCGGTCTCGTCGCCTCCTCGTCCCGGGCGCGTCGTGTGCTCCGATTCAGTGCGGAGGGGCGTCGAAGACGGAGCCATCCCCGCGCAGCAGGCGTACCATCGAAGGATGACGACGACACAGGGGGACGGCGTCGGCGCGGATGCGCCTGAGACGCTCCACTCTCTTCTCGGTACCCTCAACCTGCTCGGCGACGACGCCGCGGGTTACTGCAGCGGCGGCGTCTGCCACTTCCCGGCGCCCCCTGTGGAGAAGGCCGAGTAGCGGCAGACGCCTCGCCGGTCAGTGTCCGGCGTGCTGCGGGGTGCTGCCGTCGTCTTCCGGCTTGCGGATGAAGAACGCGCCCACCACGGTGAGCGTGGCGATGACCGCGCCGATGAGGAATGCGACCTGCGACCCGGAGGCGACAGCCGCCGGGACGTCGGATCCGCCGTTCGCGTTCACGACCACGGTGTACACCGCGACCATGACCGCGATGCCCGCTGCGCCGGCGACCTGCTGCACGGTGCCGATCACGGCGCTCCCGTAGGAGTAGAACTTCGGCGTGAGCGAGGCGAGGGATGCCGTGAACAGCGGAGTGAACGACAGCGCGAGACCGATCGACAGCGTGATCTGCGAGAGCAGCACCACCCACACCGGGGTGGTCGTGCTGAGGGTCGTGTAGAACCACAGCGTCGCCGCGGCGAGGATCGCACCGGGGATCAGCAGGATCCGTGTGCCGCGCGCATCGTAGATGCGGCCGATGATCGGTCCGAGCAGGCCCATCGCCAGGGCGCCGGGGAGGATGATGAGGCCGGCCTCGGTGGTCGGCAGCATGAGCGCCTTCTGCAGGTAGAGCGGGACGAGCGTGATGGTTCCGAAGAACGCCAGCGAGAGCAGGAACATCTGCGCCATGGACAGCGAGAAGCCGAGCGAGCGGAAGACGCGCAGATCGAGCAGCGCATCGTCCTTGCGCTGCAGGATCACCTGACGCCACAGGAACGCACCCAGTGCGATGACGCCGACGACCAGGGCGATCACCAGCGGCGCCGGGTTGGCCCCGCCTTCGCCGAGGGCGCCGATCTGGCTGAGACCGTAGACGATGCCGCCGAAGCCGAAGGCCGACAGGATGATCGAGAGCACGTCGAGCGGTGCGTTCGTCGTCTCGCCGACGTTGGTCAGCCAACGCCATCCGACGAACATCGCGACCAGTGCGATCGGCAGCACGACGACGAAGATCGAGCGCCAGCCGAAGTGGTCGAGTAGGAAGCCCGACATCGTCGGACCGATCGACGGAGCCAGTGAGATCACGATGCTCACGCGGCCCATCATGCGGCCGCGCGACTCGTTCGGCACGAGGTTCATCATCGTGGTCATGAGCAGCGGCATCATCATCGCGGTGCCGCCCGCCTGCACCACACGCGCGACCAGCAGCATCTCGAACCCCAGCGCGAACGCGGCGAGCAGGGTGCCGGCGGAGAACAGCGCGAGGGCGGCCAGGAACACCTGGCGGGTCGTGAAGCGCTGCAGCAGGAAGCCGGTCGTCGGGATGACGACGGCCATCGTCAGCATGAAGGCGCTGGTGACCCACTGCGCGGCGATCGGGGTGATCCCGAGGTCGTCGATGAGATGCGGGATCGCCATGCCCATCGTGGTCTCGTTGAGGATCGTGACGAACGCGGCCGTCAGCAGGACCCAGATCACGCGCATGTCCCTGCGCGGGATCAGGCCTGTCGAGGGGGCCGGGGTCGTCGAGATGGAGCCGGTATCGACGGCAGACATGGGCGGCCTCCAGAAGGCATCGAGGAAAGGGGGAAGCGTGCGAGTGCACGAGAGTCACTCAGCGTAACGGCTGCCTCGGACATTTCATTCCGAACTCACAGGAATCCGCCCTCAGCGGATGCGGAGCCGGTGTCGGCGGGGCTGGGTACGCTGGCGTGATGAGCATGGGCATGGGCGGCGGCCAGCGCGGAGGATTCCACGGGGTCGACGCGGCGGCGCAGCGGCGCATCAACGCCGCCGCTCCCCGCATCGAGGGGCTCGGCTCGCGGGTGATCGCCCTCTTCCACCCCTACCTCTGGCGCATCGGCTTCACGGCCTCGCTCGTGATCGTCGGCGCCGCCATCGCCGTCGTCCCTCCGCTCCTCGTGCAGCGGATCTTCGACGACGCGCTGTTCCCGGTGTCCGGCGGCGGACCGCAGCTCGATCTGCTGCTGTGGCTCGTGCTCGCGACGATCGGGCTGTTCCTGCTGTCGGCGGTGCTCGGCGTCGCGCAGACGTGGCTGACGTCGACCGTCGGCAACAGCGTGACCGGCGATCTGCGGGTGAAGCTGTTCGAGCACCTGCAGGCGATGGAGCTCGGGTTCTTCACGCGCACCAAGACGGGCGTGATCCAGTCGCGGCTGCAGAACGACGTCGGCGGCGTCTCCGGAGTGCTGACGAACACCGTCACCAGCATCCTCGGCAACACGGTGACGGTCGTGGCGTCCCTCGTCGCAATGATCCTCATCGACTGGCGGCTGACGCTCATCGCCGTCGTGATGATGCCGTTCCTCATCCTGGTCCAGCGCCGCGTCGGCCAGCTGCGGGCGCGCATCGCGGGCGAGACGCAGGAGTCGCTGTCGGAGCTCACCTCGATCACGCAGGAGACGCTGAGCGTCTCGGGGATCCTCCTCTCCAAGTCCTTCAACAGGCAGCGCACCGAGTCCGCTCGCTATCAGGCCGAGAACCGCAACCAGGTGATGCTGCAGGTGCGACGGGCGATGAGCGGTCAGGGCTTCTTCGCGGTCGTCCAGGTGCTGATGTCATCCGTCCCGGCGATCATCTACCTCGTCTCGGGCTATCTGATCGCCGGGGGCACCGGTGCCATCACCGCCGGAACGGTCGTGGCGTTCACCACAGTGCAGGCGCGCCTGCTGATGCCGCTGATGGGGCTCATGCGGGTCTCCCTCGATCTGCAGACCTCGTCCGCCCTCTTCGCGCGCATCTTCGAGTACCTCGACCTCGTGCCGGAGATCCAGGATGCACCGGGGGCGATCACGGTCGCCGAGGCCCCAGGGCCGCGGGGCCGGATCGAGTTCGCCGACGTCGTCTTCTGGTATCCGGATGCCGCCCCCGATGCGCGTCCGACGCTTCAGGGCGTGTCCTTCGTCGCCGAGCCGGGAAAGCACGTCGCCTTCGTCGGCCCGTCCGGTGCGGGCAAGACCACGATCCTCTACCTCGCACCGCGGCTGTATGAGGCGCACGGCGGCGCCGTGCTGTTCGCCGGAGCCGATGTCCGCACCCTGACGCAGGAGTCGATCATCGACCAGGTGGGCATCGTCTCGCAGGAGACCTACCTCTTCCACGCGACGATCCGCGAGAACCTGCTCTACGCGAAGCCCGACGCCACGGAGGACGAGCTCGTCGCGGCGTGCACCGCGGCCAACATCCACCACATCATCTCCGGCTTCGAGAACGGCTACGACACGATCGTCGGCGAGCGCGGGTACCGGCTCTCCGGCGGCGAGAAGCAGCGCATCGCCATCGCCAGGGTGCTGCTGAAGGATCCGCCGGTGCTCCTGCTCGACGAGGCGACCTCAGCGCTCGACACGGTGTCGGAGCGCGTCGTGCAGGAGGCTCTCGACGAAGCGGCCAAGGGCCGCACCACGCTCACGATCGCCCACCGGCTGTCGACGGTGATGGGGGCCGACGTCATCCACGTGCTCGAGGCGGGGCGCATCGTGGAGTCCGGCACCCACGCGGAGCTGCTCGCCCTCGGCGGGCTGTACGCCGAGCTCGCTGCGCAGCAGGTCGCCGCCTCGCTGGTGCTCGACACCGAGACGGAGGTCGAGCAGTCCGTCACCGGAGGGCTCGCCGCCGCGTTCGCCGATCGTCGTGCAGACAGGGCGCCGGCGGATTCGGCGGGGGAGGATGCCGTCGCCGCGCTCACCTCTCCGGTCCCGCTCCTCGACGCGACGATCGCCGAGGAGCGGGTGTATCCGAACGAGGCGTAGCGGCGCTCAGTGCACCGAGAGACCGCCGTCGACGAACAGCGAGTGCCCGGTGACATAGGCCGAACCCGCGCCGGCGAGGAAGACCGCCGCCGCCGCGAAGTCGGAGGGGAGGCCGTTGCGGCCGATCATGGTCCGCGATGCGAGGGCGGCGATCTGCACAGGGTCCTCCTGCAGCCGCGCGTTGAGGGGCGTGAGCACGAAACCGGGCACGAGGGTGTTGCTGGTGACCCCGGTGCCGCCCCACGCCTCCGCCTCCGAGCGCATGAGCGACTCCACAGCTCCCTTGGAGACGCCGTAGATGCCGCTGCCGACGAAGGCGCGATGCGCCTGCTGCGAGCTGATGTGGATGAGGCGTCCGTAGCCGCGCTCGGCCATGCCGACCCCGTAGCGCTGGCCGAGCAGGAACGGAGCGAGGGCGTTCACGGTCATGGTCGCGTCCCAGTCCTCCTCGGTGATGTCGGCGAAGGTCGGACGGATGTTGATCCCCGCGGAGTTCACGAGGACGTCCGGTTCGCCGAAGGGTTCGGCGGCGGCCTCGGCGACCGCGCGGATGCCGGCGCGAGTGCTCAGATCGCCGACCACGCCGGCGGCGCGGCCGCCGGCGTCGGCGAGCTCGCGCACGGTCTGCTCGACGCGGTCGGCCCCGCGGGCCACGATGACGGTCGCGGCACCCGCTCCAGCGAGCGCGGTGGCGATGCCCCGGCCGATGCCGGAGCTGCCGCCGGTGACGATGGCGGTGCGGCCGTCGAGGCCGAAGAGGGAGTCGAGATAGGTGTTCATGTGTCTCCTGAGGTGGGAAGACGCGGATCGTTCAGCGGCTGGGCGGCGTGTCCACGGCGTGACACGCCGTACGAGGAGTGACGGTCTGCGTCTTCCCGGGGTGGACCGGCGTCACCAGGCGAGCGCGGCGACGAGGTCGGGGTCGGGGTGGGCGTCTGCGAACTCGGGCAGTGACCGCAGTTCGGCGATGAACGCCGAGACCGCCGCAGCGTACGCGGGGTCCGGATGGGCGCCGGCGATCTCCTGGAGCGGCGGCACGTCCATGGTGAGGATGAGCTCGAGTCTAGCCGTGACCGCGGCGTGGGCCCCGGCATCGCGCAGAACCCGGATGCCCCCGCGCAGCGCGGTGAGGTAGTCGAGCAGGACGGGCAGCTGCGCCTTTCCCTGCGTGATCGAGGAGCCGTCGGCGCGGAGCCGCCAGCGCACGACGGCGTCGGGGATCACGTCGAAGGCACGGGCGCGCGTGTACATCTGCTGCGCGACGATCTGATCCTCGTAGGCGACGCCCTCGGGGAAGCGCAGATCGGCCCAGAACGCGGCGCGGCTCACCTTCGACCAGGCGACGATGTTCGCGGATGCCCGCGGGTGCTCGACGATCGTCGTGCCGAGGCGTGCGGGGTCGGTCGCGGCGGAGACCCACGGCTGCACGCGCCCGGCGACGTAGCGCTCGCCGTCGAAGCGCGAGCGCACGTAGGCAGCGGCCGCGAAGTCGCTCCCCGTCTCCGCGAGCGTGCCGGTGAGTCGCGCGAGAGCGGTGGGGGCGAGTTCGTCGTCACCGTCGAGGAACCCGAGATACTCGGTGTCGACGAGGGACAGCCCGACGTTCCGTGCGGCGCCGAGGCCGAGAGAGGCCTCATGCCGGAGCATCCGGAATCGCGGGTCTGAGGAGGCGGCATCCGCGAAGATCGCCGCGGTCTCGTCGGTCGATCCGTCGTCGATCAGGATCGCCCGCCACCGTGATTCCGTCTGCGCACGCAGGGAGTCGAGAGCGGCCGGAGCGAACGCGGCGATGTCGCGCCCGGGGACGATCACGGTCACGAGCGGAGCGGATGCAGTCACCAGCCGAGTCTATGGCGAGCGGATGGGCCGGAGGCGGCTCAGCGACCGGTGACGGAGCGCACGGACTCCGCGACGAGAGCCGCGAGCTGCTCTGCGGCATCGTCGGGGAGAGCCTCTCGCCCGAACGTGAAGCGCACCGAGGTCTGCGCGACCTCGGGCGCGATGCCGCAGGCCAGCAGCACGTGCGAGGGGTCGTCGCTTCCGGCGGCGCAGGCCGAACCGCTCGACGACACGACTCCGCGGCGCTCCAGCTCCAGCAGCACCGCCTCTCCGCTGACCCCGGCGAAGGTGAAGCTCGCGGTGCCGGGAAGCCGGTGCACCGGGTCTCCGGTCAGAGCGGCCTGCGGAACGGAGGCGAGCACTCCGGCGATGAAGCGCCGCGTGAATGCACCGACTCCGGCCGTGACCTCGGAGCGCTCCGCGTCGGCGAGTTCCAGGGCGGTCGCCAGAGCCACCGCGCCCGCGACGTTCTCGGTGCCGGAGCGGCGCCCGCGCTCCTGTCCGCCGCCGTGCAGCAGCGGCTCCAGCGGGATCCGTCCGCGCACGGCCATCGCTCCGATGCCCTTCGGGGCGCCGAGCTTGTGGCCGGCGATCGCGATGGAGCCCGCACCGAGACCGTCGAGCGGCAGCCACCCGACGGACTGCACGGCGTCGACGTGCAGCACGGCGCCGGCCTGGTCGACCACGGCCGCGATCGCGAGGACGTCCTGCACCGTGCCGATCTCGTTGTTCGCGTGGCCGAGAGCGACCAGCGCGGTGTCGTCGCGGAGCACGGCGGCGACGGCATCCGGCGTGATCCGCCCTGCCGAGTCGACGGCAGGGGAGGTCACCTCGATGCCGTGGAAGCGGCGCAGGTAGTCGGCCGACTCGAGGATCGATTCGTGCTCGATGGGGGAGACGACCAGATGCCTCCGCGGGGAGGGGAGCACGATCCCCTTGAGCGCGAGGTTGTTCGCCTCGGTGCCGCCGCTCGTGAAGACGACGTCTCCCGTGCGCATACCGAGCACCTGCGCCACGCGTCGGCGGGCGTCGTCGAGCGCGCTCGCCGCGGCCTCGCCGACCGTGTGGTGGCTCGAGGGATTGCCGAAGACCCCGGTCAGGTACGGGCGCATCGCCTCGAGCACCTCCGGTCGCACCGGCGAGGTGGCGGCGTGATCCAGGTACAGCATCAGTCGATCCTGACGTCCAGTCCGAGGTCGAGGGCGCGGGCGGAGTGCGTCAGGGCGCCGACGGAGATCACGTCGACGCCGGTGGCCGCGATGGCCGCGACGGTGTCGAGGCTGACACCGCCGGAGGCCTCGACCTGTGCGCGATCGCCGATGAGCGCGACGCCCGCCCGCAGGTCGTCGAGCGAGAAGTTGTCCAGCAGCACGGTGTGGGCGCCGCCGTCGAGCACGGCCGGGATCTGATCGAGCCGGTCGACCTCGACCACGATGTGCGTCGTGTGGGGGAGGTGCGCGAAGGCGTCGCGAAGCCTCCCGGCGAGGTCGCCGCCCGCGCGCTGCAGCACGGCGAGGTGGTTGTCCTTCGCCATCACGGCGTCCGACAGGGAGAACCGGTGGTTGCGGCCGCCGCCCGAGACCACGGCGTGCCGCTCGAACGCGCGGAGTCCCGGTGTCGTCTTGCGCGTGTCGGCGATGCGGACGCCGGTTCCCTCCACGACGCGGACGTATGCCGCCGTGAGAGTCGCGATGCCGCTCATGCGCTGCGTGAAGTTCAGTGCGATGCGCTCGGCGGTGAGGATGCTCCGTGCGGATCCCGTGACGGAGGCGAGGACATCTCCGGGGCGGAACTCGTCGCCGTCGCCGACGTGCACGTCGATGACGAGGGACGGGTCGGTGAGGGCGAACGCGGCGGTGAAGACCTCGCCGCCGCTGAACACCCCGCTCTCGCGCGCGACGAGGTCGGCTGTCGCCGTCGCGTCGGCTGGTAGCAGGGTCGTGCTGGTGAGGTCGCCCCAGGGGGCGTCCTCGTCGAGAGCGGCGGCGACGACACGGGTGACGGTGGCTGCGGTGAGCATCAGACTCTCTCCAGACGAGGGGCTTCGAGGTAGTGGGCGCCGACGCTCGCGGTGCGGTTCCGTGCGGCGGAGGCCGTCTCGGCGGCGAGGAGGAGGAGATTCGCGTCCTCGTGCTCGGCGACGGTGGCGGGGGCGACGGCATCCGCCTGCCAGGCCAGGATGACGTCGATGGCGCGCGCGAGCCCGTCCTCTGTGCGGAGGAGGCCCACGCCGTCCCACATGAGCCGCTGGAGCGCCGCGCGGGTGAAGCTCTCGTGACCGCCCCGGTGGCGAACCTGGTCGCTGCGGTCGCGAACCTGGTCGGCGAGGAGCGGGGAAGCCGACCGGTTTCGCGACCGGAACGGCGGGTGCGGGTTCGAGAGAGCCGCGGCTGCCCTGGCCCCGAAGACGGCGCCCTCCAGCAGCGAGTTGCTCGCGAGGCGGTTGGCGCCGTGCACACCGGTGCGCGCGGTCTCTCCGATGGCGAAGAGTCCGGGAAGGGTCGTCCGGCCGTCGAGATCCGTGACGACGCCGCCCATCAGGTAGTGGGCGGCCGGGGTCACGGGGATCGGCCCTCCTGCCCAGTCGAATCCTCGCTCGCGGGTCACCCGGTCGATGGTGGGGAAGCGCTCCGCCAGCCGTGCCGCGCCCAGCATGGTCGCGTCCAGCCGGACCGGGGAACCCTGCGCCGCCGCCTGCCTGGCGATCGCGCGAGAGACCACGTCGCGGGGCGCGAGTTCGCCGTCGGGGTGCGTGTCGAACACGAAGCGGCGGCCCTCGTCGTCGATCAGTGTCGCGCCCTCACCGCGCACGGCCTCGGAGACGAGGAAAGCGGGCTCCGACACGAGGATCGTGGGGTGGAACTGCACGAACTCCAGATCGGCGACCGCGGCGCCGGCCCGGAGCGCCGCGGCGATCCCGTCGCCGGTGGTTCCGAGCGGGTTCGTCGTGTGCGCGTAGAGGTGCCCGGCTCCTCCGGTCGCGAGGACGACGGCATCCGCCTCGCGCTCCGCCAGACGTCCGTCGACGAGAGTGCGGATGCCGCGCACCGATCCGTCGCGCATCAGGAGGTCGACGAGGAAGGCGTGCTCCGTGACGTCGATGCTCGTGCGCCGCACCGCGGCGACCAGTGCCAGGGAGATCGCGGCGCCCGTGGCGTCTCCGCCCGCGTGGACGATGCGCGCATGGCTGTGCGCGGCCTCCCGTCCGAGCAGGAGCCGCCCGTCGGGTGCGCGGTCGAACGCGACGCCGCGTGCGATCAGCTCGGCGATGCGCGCGGCCGCGCCGTCGACGAGCACGTCGACGGCGGCGGCATCCGACAGCCCCGCGCCCGCGGCCATCGTGTCGGCGGCGTGCCGAGCGGCCGAATCCTCAGGTCCGTAGACGCCCGCGACCCCGCCCTGCGCGAACCCGGTGCAGCCGTCGCCGAGCGCCCCCTTGGTCACGAGCGAGACCCGATGCCCGGCCTCGTGCGCGTGCAGCGCCGCGGTCAGCCCGGCGATGCCCGAGCCGACGACGATGACGTTCATCTCACGCCCGCCGCGACCGGGGGCTTCGCCGCGAGCATCCGTTCGAGCGCCACACGGGCGGGAGCCGCCACATCGTCAGACACCGTGATCCGGTTGGGCGTGCGTCCGGCGACGAGCTCCTCCAGCACCCAGGCCAGATAGCCGGGGTGGATGCGGTACATCGTCGAGCACGGGCACACGACAGGGTCGAGGCAGAAGATCTCGTGCTGCGGATACTGGGCCGCCAAGCGCCGCACCAGGTTGATCTCGGTGCCGACGGCGAAGGTCGTGGGCTCGGTCGCCGCCTCGATCGCCTTGCGGATGTAGTCGGTGGAACCGGCCTCGTCGGCGGCGTCGACGACCTCCATCGGGCACTCGGGGTGCACGATCACGCGCACACCGGGGTGCTCGGCGCGGGCCTGGTCGATCTGCGCGACGGTGAACCGGCGGTGCACGGAGCAGAACCCGTGCCACAGGATGACCTGCGCATCGGCCAGCTCGTCGGCGGTCGAGCCGCCGAGCACCCTGCGCGGATTCCACATCGGCATCCGATCCAGCGGAACGCCCATCGCCTTGGCGGTGTTGCGGCCGAGGTGCTGATCGGGGAAGAACAGCACGCGCCTCCCGCGCTCGAACGCCCACTCCAGCACAGTCGCCGCGTTCGACGAGGTGCACACGATGCCGCCATGACGGCCGACGAAGCCCTTGATCGCCGCAGAGGAGTTCATGTACGTGACGGGGATCACCGGGACGCGCCCGTCGTCGTCGACCGCGTCCATGTCGCCGTAGATCTCGGCGAGCTGCTCCCAGCAGTCCTCGACCTGGTCGATGTCGGCCATGTCGGCCATGGAGCACCCGGCGGCGAGGTTCGGCAGGATGACGGCCTGGTCGGGTGTGGAGAGCAGGTCGGCGGTCTCGGCCATGAAGTGCACGCCGCAGAAGACGATCGCCTCGGCATCCGTCCGGCCCTTCGCGGCGGTGGCGAGCTGGAACGAGTCGCCCACGTAGTCGGCGTGGCGCACGACCTCCTCGCGCTGGTAGAAGTGGCCGAGCACGACGACCCGGTCTCCCAGCGTCTCCTTCGCGACGCGGATGCGGGCGTCGAGCTCGTCTTCGTCCGCTTCGCGGTACTCGACCGGCAGTTCACCCTGCCGGGGCGCGCCGGTGGGGATCACGTCGCCCATCGAGGAGCCGGGGCCGTAGCCGGGACGGGTGTCGAAGTCCCAGGGGCCGGCCGCGAGATCGGTGCTGCAGGTGGCGTCTGTGGACGCCCCGCTCACGATCTCCTGGAGCTGGTGGTCGACCGACGGGTCGAGGCGGGTGACGGGGATGAAGGTGATGCTCATCGGATGCTCGTTTCCTCGGGGCCGAGCGGGCCGCGATCGGCCAGCGCGACATCGGTGTTGTAGCGGTAGAGACGTGCGGGGCGGTGACTTCCGGTGCGGAAGCGGTCGGTGGGGAGCAGGTTGCCTGAGGCCTCGACCTGGCGACGGAAGTTCGCCGGGTCGAGGGACCTGCCGAGGATCGCCTCGTACGCCTCGCGCAGATCGGCGAGGGTGAACTCGGCGGGGAGGAATCCGTGGGCGACGCGGCTGTAGCCGACCTTGTTGCGGAGTCGCCAGAGCGCGTACTCGATGATCTTCGCGTGGTCGAAAGCCAGCTCGGGCAGGGCGTCGATCTCGAACCAGCGCACGTTCTCGGGGGCGAGACCCGAGGCGCGGTGAGCGGCGATCTGGGCATCGACGTCGTCCTGTCGCAACAGCGCCCAGTAGACGAGGGAGACGACCCTGGTGGGGGAGCGGTCGACCGCTCCGAACGCGTAGAGCTGCTCGAGGTAGCTCGGAGAGAGGCCCGTCGTCTCGGCGAGTGTGCGGGCGGATGCATCGACGGGGGACTCCGCTGCCGTGAGCCATCCGCCGGGGAGCGCCCACTGGTCCGCGAAGGGCTCGCGCGTCCGCAGCACGAGCGGAAGGGCGAGCACGGCGGCGCCCGACTCCGCGCGCCGCAGCGTGAGGATGACGGTCGAGACCGCCACGCGGATGCTTTGAGTCATAGTTACCTTAACCTCCGCTGTCGATCTTAGTGTCCTTTCGACCTTTAGGGGGGAATCATGACGGATTCGAGGGTCGAGGCCGAAACGTTACCTCCGGTCGGCGTCGAGGGTTGTCACCCCGAGCAGGGTTTGTTAGGTTGCTGTCCTAACAAACCTTTCGCGGTTTGTTCAATGGACCTCACCCGGGGTTCGACTCCATCCGGAGATCCCTCCTGCAGTGCAGCACCGAGAGGAAACACCAGAATGATCCGAAATGGGAAGCGCAGACTCGCGCTCACCGCTCTCGCGGGGGCCTCGGCTCTCGCCCTCACCCTGACCGGCTGCGCCGGCGGGGGAGACACGCCCTCCGGCGATGCTCCAGCCGGCTTCGATGCCGAGGGAGCCAAAGGCCAGGACATCACGTTCTGGGTCATGGGCGGTGACACGCCGGACGAGGCGCGCGAGTACCTCGTCGACCAGTACAAGCAGGCGACCGGCGGCACGCTGAAGATCCAGCAGCAGGACTGGACCGACGCCCTCACGAAGCTGACGAACCAGCTCCCCGACGCGAAGAACACCCCCGACGTCACCGAGATCGGCAACACGTGGTCGCCGACCTTCACCACGGCCGGCGCCTTCTCCGACCTGAGCCCGATCTACGAGGACCTCGGCGGCGACAAGCTGCTCCACTCCTTCGTCGAGGTCGGCGAGGTCGACGGCAAGCAGTACGCGCTGCCCTACTACTTCGGCTCGCGCTACGTCACCTACCGCAAGGACATCTGGCAGGCCGCGGGTCTCGAGGTCCCCACCACGCTCGAGGAGTTCAACGCCGACGTCGCGAAGCTCAAGACGCCCGGACAGTCCGGGTTCTACATCGGCGGTCAGGACTGGCGCAACGGCGTGTCGTGGGTGTTCGCGAACGGCGGCGAGCTGGCGAAGAAGGACGGCGACAAGTGGGTCTCGACGCTCTCCGACGCCAAGACGATCACCGGACTCGAGCAGTTCCAGACCCTGTTCGAGGACGCCTCGAACGCGCCGGCGACCGAGGATGACTCGACCCCGTGGGTCAACATCAACAACGACAAGGACGGCGCGGCGCCCTCTGCCGCGACCATCATCGCTCCGGGATGGGCGCACTGGTCGATCGGCGACTACGTCGGCGACGACGACAAGGGCAACGAGAAGCGCGAGTGGAACGACGAGGTCTTCGGCGTCTTCCCGCTTCCCGGCACGACGGCGGGCGAGCCCGCACCCGTGTTCGCGGGCGGATCCAACATCGCCATCTCGGCGAAGAGCACGAAGCAGGCCGGCGCCAAGGAGCTGCTGCGCATCATCTTCTCCGACGACTACCAGAAGCTGCTGGCCAAGAACGGCCTCGGTCCGGCCAACACCGACTTCGTCGGCGACCTCGGCGACGACCAGTTCGCGAAGGCTCTGGTCGACTCCGCGCTGAACTCGAAGCTCACCCCGGCGGCGCCCGGCTGGGCGGCGGTCGAGGGGCAGAAGATCCTCGAGGAGTTCTTCGGCAAGATCGCCGAGGGCGGCGACGTGAAGGCCTTGGCGAAGGAGTACGACGCCAAGATCGATGCGATCATCAACGGCTGACGCCTGCGGCGGGGCTGGACTTCGGTCCAGCCCCGCCGCATTCTGATCCTCGGATTCGTGATCTCATGACCCTCACCGCACCTTCTCCGTCGACGGCATCCGTCGACGTCCCCCCGGCGCGCCGCCGGAACTGGGCCCCCTACGTCCTGATCCTCGGAGCGTCGCTCGTCCTCCTCCTCGGCATGGGCTACCCCGTCGTCTGGCAGATCATCACCTCGTTCCAGAAGTACGGGGCGCTCCAGCAGCTGGGCGGCAAGGCCCCGGACTTCGTCTGGTTCGCCAACTACATCTCCATCGCGCAGAATGCCACGTTCTGGGAGGTGACGCTGCGCTCGGTCGTCTTCTGCATCGTCACCGCGGCGATCACCGTGGTCGTGGGCGTCCTCATGGCGCTCCTCATGACGAAGGTGCCCGCCGCCGTCCGCTTCATCCTGCAGATCGCACTCCTGCTGGCCTGGGCCATGCCCGTGATCGCGGCCATGACTGTGTGGATCTGGCTGTTCGACCGGCGCCGCGGCGTCGTCAACTACCTGCTGAACCTCATCCCGGGGGTCGACGTCGGACAGTTCAACTGGATCGGCACGACTCCGGCGCTGTTCTTCATGGTCGCCGGGATCATCATCATCTGGATGTCCGTCCCGTTCGTCGCCTTCTCGGCCTACGCCGGTCTGACCCAGGTCAGCGGAGAGGTGCTCGAGGCGAGCCAGCTCGACGGCGCCGGCGCGTGGCAGCGGTTCCGCTACGTGATGTTCCCCGTGCTCAAGCCCGTCATCGCGATCGTGCTGTTGCTGAACCTGATCTGGGATCTCCGGGTGTTCGCGCAGATCACCCTCCTGCAGGACGCCGGGCCGAAGTCCACCGACTACGACCTGCTCGGCACCTACATCTACAAGACCGGCGTGGCCGGATTCGACTACGGCGCGGGGGCGGCGATGTCGATCTTCGTGCTCGCGATCACGATCGCGCTGAGCTGGTTCTACGTGCGCAGCCTCATCAAGGAGGAGACATCATGATGACAGCGGTCGCGGAGCGACGCGCCGAATCGGGCGTCGCCGTCTCGCCGTCTCGGGTGGCCGTGCGCAGGCGCCGTCGGTTCCGGCCGGGCGTGTGGCTGCTCAGCATCCTCGCGCTCGTGCTCGCCGTCATGTGGGCGTTCCCGGTGTACTGGATGGTGAACTCCTCCATGCTGTCCTCGGTGACGTTGGAGGTGGCGACGCCGACCTTCTTCCCCATCGGGGGGAGTCTGAAGAACTTCGAGCGGGTGCTCACCCCCTCCTTCTTCGCCGCCCTCGGAGTGAGCGTCGGGGTGACGCTGCTCTCGGTCGCGGTCTGTCTCGTGTTCGCGTTCCTCGCGTCCATCGCGATCAGCCGGTTCCGGTTCCGGGGGAGGGTGAGCTTCATCGTCACGATCCTGCTCATCCAGATGCTCCCCGCCGAAGGGCTGTTCATCGCGCAGTACAAGATGATGTCCGCGATGGGGCTGCTGAGCAACGTCTTCGGGCTCAGCATCCTGTACGTCGCGGCCGTCGTGCCGTTCACGATCTGGATGCTGAGAGGGTTCGTGGTCGGCGTGCCGGCAGAGCTCGAGGAGGCGGCCATGATCGACGGGCTGAGCCGCACCCAGGCGTTCATGCGGATCACGCTTCCGCTGCTGGCGCCGGGGCTGGTCGCCTCCGGGGTCTTCGCCTTCCTGCAGTGCTGGAACGAGTTCACGGTGGCGCTCGTGATCATGGAGAACAACCGCACGCTCCCGCTGTGGCTGCGGGGTTTCGTGCAGCAGAGTGCGACGCAGGCGATCGACTGGGGCCAGGTGATGGCGGCGTCCGCGATCGTGGCGATCCCGGTGATCATCTTCTTCGTGATCGTGCAGGGCCGGATGACGAGCGGTCTCGTCGCCGGAGCCGTCAAGGGCTGAGCTCGACGTGGTGGCGGTGGTCGGATCCGACTGCCGCCACCGTGCGGCATGCCGTGACCTCCTGTTCACCGGGGAGTCGGGGTATTCGCGTCCTGACGGCGACGAGTATGCCGATGTATTCAGCGTTCGTTCAAGCTGTATATACAAGTCGTTGCCCTGATACCGGCACCGTCGATCGTGTCCCGCCCCCGCGGGGCGACCCCGATCGAACGGAGCGCCATGCCCACCCGCCGTCTTGCCGTCCTCGCCCTGGGGGGAGCGGTGCTCTTCGCGGGCCTCCCCGCTCTCACCGGGGCGGCGTCCGCGTCTGCCGTATCCGTCGCCGCCGTCGGCGCGCCGAGCGCCGATCTGCCGGCCGGCCGCCACATCGGCACACAACTCGTGACGCTGACGGCGGAGCCCGGCACGACGATCCGCTACACGCTCGACGGTACGGAGCCGACGGCATCCAGCGCACTGTATGTCGGACCGGTCGAGGTGTCCGCATCCGCGACCCTCACGGCGGTCGCCTTCGCGGGCGCCGCGCAGAGCGCTCCGCTCAGCCGCGGATACGTCATCAAGACAGCGGAGGAGCCGCTCGCCCAGTTCGCCGTGATGAGCGACATCCACCTCTCCTCCGACGCGCCCGACCTCGTCGCCAAGTGGCAGACGTACTTCGACGCGCTGCAGCGCATCGCTCCGCACCCCGACGCGATCATCTCCAACGGCGACCAGATCAACGACAACAACCACGACACGGCCGCCGATCACCGCTTCCCCCGCGCGATGCTCGAGCAGAATCTCGCGCGCACCGGGATGAGCGACACCCGCGTGCTGATGAGCTTCGGCAATCATGACGACCTCGTCGACCGCATGGCGGGGCAGTACCCGCGCGACTGGTTCCCGCACACGGGAGCCGGCTACTACGAGACGGAGATCGGCGGCTTCCCCGCGTTCGTCGTGAACACGGAGGCGTGGAACGCGACCCAGGCGTCGTGGCTCTACGGGCGTCTGAGCGCGATCAGCGCCGACCCGGCGACCCAGGGCTCGCCGGTGTTCGTCTTCGGCCATCGTCCGCTCCCCGGAACCGTGTGGGACGGCGCGCAGTCGTCCAACCCCGGGCTGAAGTCCAACCTGTCCGACTTCCCCCAGGTGGTGTTCTTCTCCGGGCACTCGCACCTGAACATCACCGATGAGCGCTCGATCCATCAGGACGCGTTCACATCGGTGAACGACGGCTCGATGTCGTACGAGGAGACCGACACGATGTACCAGTCCTTCGGTGCGGGGCTCGCCAAGGAGTACACGATCCCCTCGGCGCAGTCCGTGCTCGTCGAGGTCTACGCGGATCGCGTCGAGATCGACCGCATCAACTACGCGGCCGATGAGGGGCGCACCTACGACGATCAGGGCAGATGGGGCTTCCAGAAGAACCCGCCCTTCGCCTCGACGGGCACCATCGCGGGGCCCACCTGGGTGATCGGGCGCGGCGCCACCCCCGCGGCCGTCAAGGAGCGCTTCATCTACACCGCGGCGAATCGCAACACGACCGCACCCGCGTGGGGAGCAGCTGCGCAGCCGACCGTCCGCACGACGGCGACAGGCCTGGTGCTGAACCTGCCCCAGGCCGCCGACGACCAGTACGTCAAGAGTTACGCCGTGACGCTGAGGAACCTGGCGACCGGAAGCACGGCCGAGTTCCTCTCCGCCGGAGACCGGATCAACGCCCAGTACACCCAGTCCCCGCGGCCCGCGGTGCTGCGGATCCCGCTCGCTCTGCGCGCCGGCGGCAAGGTCGGCGGTGCGATCGACCGCACTCTGACCCTCGGCGCCGAGTACGAGGCGACGGTCGTCGCCTACGACTCCTACGCGAACGCGAGCGCCCCGCGGGTCTTCCGCTTCACGGCGGGCGCACTCGATCGCACCGGCTTCGACGCGGCCATCGCGGCAGCGGAACCGCTCGTCTCCCGCGTCGAACGGGTGCTCGGAGACGTCACTGCTCCGGAGCGGGACGACTTCGGGTTCGCGGTATCGGATGCCGCGACCGCTCGCGACCTGATCGTCGCGCTGCGGGTGCAGTTCGGCATCCTCGCTCCGGTTGACGCCCGAGCGGCCAGCACCCAGGACGAGGTGGATGCCGCCACGGCGGAGATCGGCCGACTCGACGGCCTGCTGCAGGCTCAGCTGGTGGCCGTCGATCGGTCCGTGCTCGCGGCGACCATCGAGTCGACGAGGAAGAGCGTCGCCTCGGCTGTGGGCGACGACCGTGCCGCGGCTCGGCGCCTGCGGACCGCGGACGAGGCGGCGCGTGCGCTGTCGACGCGGCTGAACGTGCCGCAGTCGTCGATCGATGCCGCAGCGGCCGAGCTCGCCGCGGCGGCGGCAGCGTACGCCCCGGTCGGCCCCGGCGGGGGAACCGTCGTCGTCCCCGGGGCGGACACCGCAGGGGACGGCCTCGCGGCGACCGGCGCGACCGTGCCCGTCATCGCGATGTCGGCCGGAGCCGCCCTGCTCGCGCTCGGCGGAGTGCTCCTCGCGCGTCGTCGGCGCAGCCTGAGCTGACGGCATCCGCTCCCGTCGCACTCTTCCTCGCCCGGACCACTCCGCGCGACGCAAAGTGCGACGGGAGCGGACCCCTCGGAGCCGCTAGACTGAACCCACAACCGAACACAGGCCGTATGACCCACGCGGGAGAGCCCCGGCGAACGCAGCCGGGCACCGAAGGAGCAAGCCTCCCCGCCAATCTCTCAGGTACGCGTACCGCGCGAGTCCGGCCACTCTGAAAAGCGATCTCGCGATCCGCCGACGGTGAAAGCCCCCACGGGTGAAGCTCTCAGGCCCATGACAGAGGGGGAGTTCCGAGGAACGGCGATGCCGCCGTTCCGCCCGTTCCAGCCCGGGAGAACTCCATGTCCGACCCCCGCTACACACCGCTCCGCGAGCGCCACGAGGCGCTCGGGGCATCGTTCACCGACTTCGGCGGCTGGCAGATGCCGGTGCGCTACACGTCCGATCTGGCCGAGCACCACGCCGTTCGCGAGGCCGCCGGGATCTTCGACATCTCGCACATGGCCGAGTTCACGATCGTCGGCGCCGGTGCGGCCGAGTATCTCGACTACGCGCTGGCCGGACGTCTCTCGGCGCTCGCGATCGGCAAGGCGAAGTACTCGCTGCTGCTCGCCGAGACCGGCGGCATCATCGACGACGTCATCGTCTACCGGCTGGGCGAGGATGACTTCCTCATCATCTCCAACGCCGGCAACCGCGACGCCGTGCGTGCGGCGCTGCGGGAGCGGGTCGCCGGACACGAGGTCGTCGTCGAAGACGTCTCCGACGCCTATGCGCTCATCGCCGTGCAGGGACCTGCCGCCGAGAGCATCCTCGCCGCGACCGAGGGCATCGACGACGTCTCCGTGCCCTGGGCGGAGCAGAAGTACTACGCCTGGGCGAGCGCCACCTTCAACGGCGCGGCCGTCCTCCTCGCTCGCACCGGCTACACCGGTGAGGACGGCTTCGAACTTCTCGTCGCGGGCCCCGACGCCACGGCTCTGTGGGACGCGGTGCTCGCCGCCGGCGCGCCGCACGGGCTCGTCCCCGCAGGCCTCGCGGCCCGCGACACGCTGCGTCTCGAGGCGGGCATGCCGCTCTACGGGCATGAGCTCACCCTCGACACCAAGCCGGCCCAGGCGGGTCTCGGCCGCGTGGTCGTCACCGCCAAGGAGAGCTTCGTCGGCAAGGACGGCGTGGATGCCGCAGCGGGCGCCCCCGTGCTCGTCGGTCTGACCGCCGAGGGCAAGCGCGCGGGCCGTGCCGGATACGCCGTCGTCACCGAGGACGGATCGCCGCTCGGCGAGATCACCAGCGGCGCCCTCAGCCCGACGCTCGGCCACCCGATCGCGATGGCTTTCGTCGCTCCTTCTTCCGCGGAAGAGGGAACAGCAGTATTCCTGGATGTGCGGGGGACCAGGATCCCCGCGACCGTGACCGCCCTGCCTTTCTACCGGAGGACCAAATGACCGATCTCACCGCACTCAAGTACAGCGAAGAGCACGAGTGGGTCGCCCTCGACGGCTCCGTGGCGACCGTCGGCATCACCGACTTCGCCGCTGATGCCCTCGGCGACATCGTGTTCGTGGAGCTCCCGGCCGTCGGCACGACGTTCGCCCGCGGCGCCGTGTTCGGCGAAGCGGAGTCGACGAAGTCCGTCTCCGAGCTCTACGCACCCGTCGCCGGCACGATCACGGAGATCAATCAGGCCGTCGTCGACGACCCGGCCCTGCTGAACTCCTCGCCCTTCGAGGACGCATGGCTCGTCAGGGTCGAGGTCGCCGACGGCGCGCTCGACGGACTGCTCGACCGCGACGCCTACGTCGCGCACACGGAGGGCTGATCGACCAGTGGTCTCCTTCGCCGATCGTCACATCGGAACCCCGGCATCCGCTCAGCGCATCATGCTCGATGCGCTGGGCGTCGAGTCCGCGCTCGATGGCGGGAGCCCCGTCGAGGCGTTGATGCGCCAGGCCGTCCCCGCATCGATCTTCACTCCTGCGCGCGGCGAGAGCGTGATCCCGCGCGCCGCGAGCGAGACCGAGGCTCTCGCCGAGCTGCGTGCTCTCGCATCGCGCAACACGGTGAACCGGCCGATGATCGGCCTCGGGTACTACGGCACGATCACGCCCAGCGTGATCCAGCGCAACGTGCTCGAGAACCCCTCGTGGTACACGGCCTACACGCCGTACCAGCCCGAGATCTCCCAGGGGCGTCTCGAGGCGCTCATCAACTTCCAGACGATGGTCTCCGAGCTCACCGGCCTCACCACCGCCAACGCGTCGATGCTCGACGAGTCGACGGCCGTGGTCGAGGGCATGCTGCTCGCCCGTCGCGCCTCGAAGTCGGGCTCGAACGTCTTCGTCGTCGACGCCGACGCCTTCCCGCAGACCAAGTCGCTGCTGAAGACGAGGGCGGATGCCGTCGGCATCGAGCTCGTGACCGTCGACCTCGCCGCGGGGGAGGAGCTGCCGGACGAGCTGTTCGGCGTGTTCGTGCAGTACCCCGCCGCCTCCGGTCGCGTGTGGGATCCGAGCGCTGTGATCGACGCCGCGCACCTCGCCGGCGGTCTGGCCGTCGTCGCCGCCGACCTGCTCGCCCTCACGCTCATCGCCTCGCCGGGCTCGCTCGGCGCCGATGTCGCGGTCGGCACGACGCAGCGCTTCGGAGTGCCGATGGGCTTCGGCGGACCGCACGCCGGCTACATGGCGGTGCGCGCGGGCCTCGAGCGTCAGCTGCCGGGTCGCCTCGTCGGCGTGTCGGTGGATGCCGACGGCAAGCCGGCCTACCGCCTGTCGCTGCAGACCCGTGAGCAGCACATCCGCCGCGAGAAGGCCACGAGCAACATCTGCACGGCGCAGGTGCTCCTCGCCGTGATGGCGTCGATGTACGCCGTCTACCACGGCCCCGACGGGCTGCGCGCGATCGCCGCCGACGTCGCCCGCAAGGCGGACGCGCTCGCGACGTGGCTCATCGAGCTCGGTCTCGATCTCGAACACGAGGCGTTCTTCGACACGCTCAGGGTCCGCGTCCCCGGGCGCGCCTCGGAGATCGCGGCGCTCGCGCACGAGTCGGGCTACCTCGTGCACGAGGTCGACGGCGACACCGTCGGCGTCTCGGTCGACGAGACGACCACGTTCACCGATCTCGATCGGGTCGCGGGATTCTTCGCGGCGGGGAGCGGCCGGTCCTTCGGCTACATCGCCGCATCCGATCACGGCCGCCTCCCCGAGGGGCAGCTGCGCAAGGACGAGTACCTCACGCACCCGGTGTTCCACGCGCACCGCAGCGAGACGGCCATGATGCGGTACCTCAAGAGTCTCGCCGACCGCGACTACGCGCTCGATCGCGGCATGATCCCGCTCGGTTCGTGCACGATGAAGCTCAACGCGGCCACGGAGATGGCCGCCATCACGTGGCCCGAGTTCGCCGGCATCCACCCCTTCGCGCCGCTGTCCGACGTCGGGGGCTACCTCGACCTCATCACGCAGCTCGAGGGCTGGCTGGCCGAGGTCACCGGCTACGACGCGGTGTCGCTGCAGCCCAACGCGGGGTCTCAGGGCGAGCTCGCCGGACTCCTCGCGATCCGCGGCTACCACCTCGCCAACGGCGATGACCAGCGCACCGTGTGCCTGATCCCGTCGTCCGCGCACGGCACGAATGCGGCATCCGCCGTTCTCGCCGGCATGAAGGTCGTCGTCGTCGCGTGCGACGAGCTGGGCAACGTCGACCTCGCCGACCTGCGCGCCAAGATCGCCGCACACGCCGCGGAGCTCTCGGCGCTGATGATCACGTACCCGTCGACGCACGGCGTGTACGAGCACGACGTGGTGGAGATCACCTCGGCTGTGCACGAGGCCGGCGGCCAGGTGTACGTCGACGGCGCCAACCTGAATGCTCTGCTCGGCTACGCGCGGTTCGGCGATCTCGGCGGAGACGTCTCGCACCTCAACCTGCACAAGACGTTCGCGATCCCGCACGGCGGCGGCGGCCCCGGTGTCGGACCCGTCGCGGCCAAGGCGCATCTCGCTCCGTTCCTGCCGTCGCACCCGCTCGCGCAGCGCGCGGAGCATGCGGGCGGCTTCGTGTTCGAGGGCGGTCCGGTGTCGGGCGCTCCCTACGGATCGGCCGGTGTCCTGCCGATCTCCTGGGCGTACGTGCGCATGATGGGCTCCGCCGGTCTCCGCGATGCGACCGCTGCGGCCGTGCTGTCGGCGAACTACATCGCCGCGCGCCTGGGAGAGCACTACCCGGTGCTCTACACGGGGGAGAACGGCCGGGTCGCACACGAGTGCATCCTCGACCTGCGCCCCCTCAAGGAGGCCACGGGCATCAGCGTCGACGACGTCGCCAAGCGGCTCATCGACTACGGCTTCCACGCGCCGACCATGTCGTTCCCCGTCGCGGGCACCCTCATGGTCGAGCCGACGGAGTCGGAGGACCTGGGCGAGATCGAGCGCTTCATCGAGGCGATGATCATGATCAAGGCCGAGGCGGATGCCGTGGCCGCCGGGCGCTGGCCCGCCGACGACAACCCGCTCGTGCACGCGCCGCACACCGCGGTCTCGCTGATCTCGGGGGAGTGGACCCACGCGTACACCCGCGAGGAGGCCGCATACCCGGTGCACGCGCTCGTCGCCGGCAAGTACTGGCCGCCGGTGCGCCGCATCGACCAGGCGTACGGCGACCGCAACCTCGTGTGCGCCTGCCCGCCGGTGGAGGCCTTCGCCTGACCCGCACCGTCTGACGCCGAACGGCGCCGTGCCTGACCCGCGAGGGGAGCACGGCGCCGTTCTGCTGTGTCCCGCGGTGTCGTCATGTGACGGGGATGTATCCAGATGATCGCAAGTCAGTAACGGTTCATTCACTTGGTGCGACCGGATGCCGCGCCCCGGGTTACGCTCAGATATCCCTGCGCACTCGATGACGCGTGCGCAGCCTGATGAATCGTCCACAGGAGGACATAAAGTGAAGCGCAACAAGATCGCCCTTGCGGGCATCGCGCTGTTCGCGACTAGCGCTCTGGCGCTCGCGGGCTGCGCGTCTGGCGGATCGGACAAGACCGACAAGGGCGACTCGTCCGGCTCGTCGACGGCCATCATCACGGCGAACGGCTCGGAGCCGGAGAACCCGCTCATCCCGACCAACACCAACGAGGTCGGCGGCGGCAAGATCCTCGACGCGATCTTCGCGGGCCTGGCGTACTACGACGGCAAGGGCGCGCTGGTCAACGACATGGCCGACGACATCAAGGTCGACAGCCCCGAGCAGCTCACCGTGACCCTCAAGAAGGGCCAGAAGTTCACGGACGGCACCGAGGTCAAGGCCGACAACTTCATCAAGGCGTGGAACTACGGCGCCCTGTTCTCGAACAAGCAGCTCAACCAGTCCTGGTTCAGCGACATCGTGGGCTTCAGCGACGCTGAGGACTCCGAGCTCACCGGCCTCAAGAAGGTCGACGACTACACGTTTACGATCGAGCTCACGAGCCCGGTCGCTGCGGACTTCGCGACGCGCCTCGGCTACTCGGCGTACTACCCGCTTCCCGACGTCGCCTTC
This sequence comes from Microbacterium sp. NPDC057944, assembly GCF_042887445.1. NCBI lineage: Bacteria > Bacillati > Actinomycetota > Actinomycetes > Micrococcales > Microbacteriaceae > Microbacterium > Microbacterium sp. NPDC057944. Next base: position 1,104,694 of record NZ_JBHVPJ010000002.1, on the reverse strand, counting down.
GACGACATGGCGAAGTTCGGCGAGAACCCGATCGGCAACGGCCCGTACAAGCTCGACGGCGAGGGCGCGTGGCAGCACGACGTCAGCATCGCGCTCGTCAAGAACGACGACTACAAGGGTGACCGCACGGTCGAGAACGGCGGGCTCACGCTCACGTTCTACTCCTCCCTCGACGCCGCATACGCCGACCTCCTCTCGGGCGAGCTCGACGTGATCGACGCCATCCCGGACACCGCGATCGCCACGTTCCAGGACGAGCTGGGCGAGCGTGCCGTCAACCAGCCGGCCGCGATCTTCCAGTCGTTCACCATCGGCGAGCAGATCGCGCACTTCTCGGGCGAAGAGGGACAGCTGCGTCGCGCCGCCATCTCGATGTCGATCAACCGTGAAGAGATCACCGACAAGATCTTCAACGACACCCGCACGCCCGCCAGCGACTTCACCTCGCCGGTGCTCGACGGCTGGAGCGACTCCCTCAAGGGCGCCGACGTGCTGAAGTACAACCCTGACGAGGCGAAGAAGCTGTGGGCCGAGGCCGACAAGATCTCGCCGTGGTCGGGCACCTTCCAGATCGCGTACAACTCGGACAGCTCGCACCAGGCATGGGTCGACGCCGTTTCGAACTCGATCAAGAACACGCTCGGCATCGAGGCCTCCGGTGCTCCGTTCGTCGACTTCGCGACCCTGCGCGCCACGGTCAACGAGCGCGGCGCCGACGGCAAGCGCACGATCCAGACGGCCAACCGCTCCGGATGGCAGGCCGACTACCCGGGTCTGTACAACTTCCTGTTCCCGCTGTACTCGACCGGCGCTTCCTCGAACGACGGCGACTACGCGAATCCCGACTTCGACGCGCTGCTCAAGAAGGGCGCTTCGTCCAGCGACGCCGCTGACGCGATCAAGGACTACCAGGAGGCTCAGGAGATCCTCCTGAAGGACCTGCCCGCGATCCCGCTGTGGTACTCGAACGTCTCCGGCGGTTACGGCGAGTCGGTGAAGAACGTCACCTTCGGCTGGAACTCGGTGCCGCTCTACTACGAGATCACCAAGACGAAGTAATCCCATGGGAGAATAGGCCGCGAGGCGGCGACGTTCAACGTCGCCGCCTCGTGGCTTGTCCTATGGGTACGTCACCTCCACGAAAGGAGAACGATGCTCTCGTACATCATCCGGCGCCTGCTTCAGCTGATCCCCGTGTTCTTCGGGTCCACTCTGCTGATCTACGCCCTCGTCTTCCTGATGCCAGGGGATCCCATCGCCGCGCTCTTCGGCGACAAGCCTCCGGCACAGGCGCTGATCGATGCGATCCGCGCGCAGTACCACCTGGATCAGCCGTTCCTGGTGCAGTACTACTACTACATCGTCGGTGTCTTCAAGGGAGACATGGGCACGACCTTCTCCGGCCAGTCCGTGAATGAAGTCCTCGCCCGCACTCTCCCCGTCACCGGTCGGCTCGCGATCATGGCGATCGGGATCGAGTTCACCCTCGCGATCGTCGTCGGCACGTTCTCGGCGCTGCGCAAGGGCAAGCTCTTCGACCACGGCGCCCTGATCGTCTCGCTGGTATTCCTCTCCATGCCGATCTTCGTCGTGGCGTTCCTCGCCCAGTACTTCCTGGCGATCAAGCTGGGGTGGTTCAAAGCGACGGTCGGTGGTGAGAACGACTGGGGAGACCTCTGGCTCCCCGCGATCGTGCTCGGTCTCAGCCTGTTCGCGACGAGCATGAGGCTCATGCGCGGGTCGGTGCTCGATACGCTCAACCAGGAATGGGTCCGCACGGCGTACAGCAAGGGGCTCTCTCGCCGTCGAGTGATCCCCGTGCACGTCCTGCGCAACTCGTTGATCCCGGTGATAACCAACTCCGCGACCAACTTCGGCGTGCTGCTGGTCGGGGCCACCGTCACGGAGTTCATCTTCAACATCCCCGGCGTCGGCAACACCCTCTTCCACGCGACGCTCAAGCACGAGGGGCCAACCATCGTCTCCTTCGTGACCGTGTTCGTCATCATCTACGTCCTGGTGAACCTGGTCGTGGACCTGCTCTACGGACTTCTCGACCCGAGGATTCGCTATGTCAGTCGATAACTCTTCGCACTACATCGCGCCGGTCGCCGGGCCGGCGCCCGCCACGGACGCAGTCCGTGTGTCCGGAAAGCCCGCGAGCCTCTGGCGCGATGGATGGCGCGACCTGCGTCGTCGTCCGCTGTTCTGGATCTCGCTGGCCGTCGTCGCCCTCGTGCTGCTCATGGCGGTGTGGCCGACGCTGTTCACGCAGACCCCGCCGAACGACAACTGCCAGTTGGCGAACTCGAACGAGGGTCCGACCGCCGGGCACCCGCTCGGCTTCACCTTCCAGGGATGCGACATCTACGCCCGCATCGTCTGGGGGGCGCGCACGTCACTGAGCGTCGGTCTGCTGTCGACCATCATCGGCTCCGGCATCGGGCTCATCATGGGCGCCCTCGCCGGTTACTACGGCGGATGGCTCGACGCGCTGCTCTCGCGCATCGGCGACATCTTCTTCTCGATCCCCTACGTGCTCGCGGCCGTCATCGTGATGACGGTGTTCTCGCAGTACCGCAACGTGTTCACCCTCGCCCTCGCCATCGGCGGGTTCGCGTGGGCGTCCACGGCACGTGTCGTGAGAGCCGAGATCCTCAGGGTGAGGCAAGCGGAGTTCGTCACGGCATCCACCGCGCTCGGGCTCTCCCGCTTCCGCATCCTGCTCGGCCACGTCATCCCGAACGCGATCGCACCGCTGCTCGTTCTCACGACGCTGTCGCTCGCGGCGGCGATCGTGGCCGAGGCGACGCTGACGTTCCTCGGTGTGGGGCTCGGAGACGGGATCATGTCGTGGGGTGCGGACATCAGCAAGGCGCAGTCCTCGCTGCGCATCGCCCCGATGTCGCTGATCTATCCGTCGATCGCGCTCACGGTGACCGTGCTCGCGTTCATCATGCTGGGCGAGCTCATCCGAGACGCCCTCGACCCGAGAGCGAGGGCGAGCCGATGACCCGCAAGGAAGGCGTGCCGCCGATCCTCAGCGTTCGCGGACTGAAGGTGGCGTTCAAGGGCCAGGACGGGATGCGCGAGGTCCTCCACGGGATCGACCTCGACATCCACCCCGGCGAGACCGTCGCGATCGTGGGGGAGTCGGGGTCAGGAAAGTCCACGACCGCCACCGCGATCGTGAACCTGCTGCCGGGGACCGGGCGGATCACCGAGGGATCGGTGACGCTCTCCGGACGTGAGCTGACGACCCTCGGCCGTGAGGAGATCGAGCAGGTCAGAGGCCGTGACATCGGCTTCGTCCCACAGGACCCGATGGCCAGCCTGAACCCGGTGTGGAGCATCGGCTTCCAGGTCAAGGAGGCGATCAGGGCCAACGGCCTCGCCCAGGGGCGCCAGCAGGTCAAGGATCGTGCGATCGAGGTGCTGCAGCAGGCGGGGCTCGCGGATGCCGCGAACCGACTGCACCAGTACCCGCACCAGTTCTCCGGGGGCATGCGCCAGCGAGCGCTCATCGGGATCGGCCTCGCGGCCGACCCGAAGCTGCTCATCGCAGACGAGCCGACCTCGGCTCTGGATGTGACGGTGCAGCGGGTGATCCTGGATCACATGGCCTCGCTGACCGAGGAGCGCGACACGGCGGTGCTGCTCATCACCCACGATCTCGGACTCGCCGCTGAGCGGGCCTCGACGATCATCGTGATGAACAACGGCAACATCGTCGAGTCGGGTCCGAGCCTGGACATCCTGCAGAATCCGCAGCACCCGTACACGAAGCGGCTCGTCGCCGCGGCGCCCAGCGTCGCGTCCCAGCGCATCCAGGCCCAGGTCGAGGATCGCGGGATCGAGACGCTGGCTGACCTGTCGGCGATCCCGCCGACGGTTCGGGTCGCGGGGCTCACGAAGGACTACAAGATCCGTCAGGGTCTGCTCCGCAGCGAGCCCTTCCGTGCGGTCGACGACGTCTCGTTCGAGATCCCCCGGGGCAAGACGCTCGCGCTCGTCGGCGAGTCCGGTTCGGGCAAGTCCACCGTCGCGAAGATGGTGCTCAAGCTCGAGGAGCCGACGAGCGGCATGATCGAGGTCGACGGCCAGGACGTGTCGAAGTTCTCGGCCGCGCAGGCCTTCGCGCTCCGTCGTCGGATGCAGCCGGTGTTCCAGGACCCCTACGGGTCGATGGACCCGCTGCGCAACATCGGCAACACGATCGCGGAGCCGCTCGACATCCATCGCATCGGGGACGCCGCGTCCCGACGTGAGCGGGTGCTCGAGCTGCTCGATCAGGTCTCGCTGCCGCAGGCGCTGATCACGCGCTATCCGAACGAGTTGTCCGGCGGTCAGCGTCAGCGCGTGGCCATCGCCCGCGCGCTGGCGCTCAAGCCCGACATCGTCGTGCTCGACGAGGCCGTCTCGGCACTCGATGTGCTGGTGCAGGACCAGATCCTGAAGCTGCTCGCCGAGCTGCAGTCGGAGCTGGATCTCACCTACCTGTTCATCACCCACGACCTCGCGGTCGTGCGTGTGTCGAGCGACCTCGTCTGCGTCATGGAGCGCGGTCGCATCGTCGAGCAGGGCACCGTCGACGAGATCTTCGCGAACCCGCAGCAGGAGTACACCGAGAAGCTGCTGCACGCGATCCCCGGCGCCTCCATCCCGTTGGCCGGTCAGTGACGGCGAACCCACCCTCGGGTTCGGAGAGCGGGCGGACCTTCCGTCCGCTCTCCGGGCCCGTGACCCTCGTCCTCGCGGGGCTGATCGCGCTCTTCCTGCTCGGCGACGCCGTCGTCCGCGCAGGCTGGGCGCAAGCGGCGCTGCTCGCACCCTGGGTGCTGCTGGCGCTGTGGGTCCTGTACGAGATCAGCTTCGTGTCCCGCGTGCAGGTCGACGATCGCGGCGCCTCCGTGCAGAACATGCTGCGGCGCACCTCGTTCGGCTGGAGTCGTGTGAAGGACATCGATCTGCGCTGGCAGCTCGAGTTCACCTTCGAGGACGGGAGCAAGACCTCCTGCTACGGCGGTCCTGCACGATCCCGTCCGCGGCGCAGCAGGATGCGCGAAGACGACCCCACGCCGCCCCGCGGCGGCGAGCACGACCTCGCCGACATCACCGCGCTGTGGCGCACCGCATCCTTCGAAGCGGATGCTCCGATCGTCCGGTCCTGGGACCTGCGGGCGCTCTTCGCCCTCGGAGTGATCGTCGTCTGGGTCGTCGCATCGGTCCTCATCGCGAACTCCTGACGCCCGAGCTCAGCCGGGAAGGCCGAACAGCGCGGGCCAGGTGGCGGCCGCCCAGGGGTAGCCGACGAAGACGGTCGCATCGATGGCGAAATGCGCCACGAGGAACGGCAGCAGGCGCCCGGTGCGCTGGAACAGCCAGCCGAACAGCAGGCCCATCGCGAAGTTGCCGATGAAGGCGCCCGGCCCCTGGTAAAGGTGGTAGCTGGCGCGCAGGGCCGAGGTCGCCAGGATGATCGTCCACGGTCCCCAGTCGAGCTGCTTCAGCCGAGCGAAGAGGTAGCCGAGCACGACGAACTCCTCCTGCAGCGCCGCTCGCGCGGCGGAGAGAAGCAGAACGGGGACCGTCCACCAGTAGGCGTCGAGCCCTCCGGGGTCGACGGCGACGAAGAGTCCGCTCGCGCGCCCGACGATGTACAGAGCGAGACCGGGGACGCCGATCGCCACCACGAGCAGGATGCCGCGCCCGGCATCCCGTCCGATCCGGGTGCCGTCGAGGCCGAGCCGACCCAGATGCGGGCGCGAGCTCTGCCAGAGCAGGAAGCACACCAGGATCACGGGGACCAGCGAGAATCCGATCGACAGGACCTGGTAGACGAGGTCGAAGACCTCACGGTCGCTTCGCGAGGGGTTGAGCGTCGCCGTCTGATCCGCGAGGGGAGTGGAGTCGGTCAGCCGGTAGGCCAGCTGCACGACCGCGTAGACCGCGGACTGGCCGAGACCGAGGCCGAGCACGATGGCGATCTCCCACCAGATGCGGGCGCGAGAGGGGGTGTGGGACGGGTCGACGCTGGTCACGCACCCGATCGTACGACCTGCGCTCAGGAACCGGCTGCGCGCATACGGTATCCTGGAACGTCGGGTTCCCGGCGTTTCCCACCACCTTCTTAGGATTCCTGCATGGCGCACGCCCTCCGTTCAGACCTCCGCAACGTCGCAATCGTCGCTCACGTCGACCACGGCAAGACCACCCTCGTCGACGCGATGCTCCGCCAGACGGGCTCGTTCGGCGAGCACTCGCACGTCGAGGAACGCGCGATGGACTCCAACGACCTCGAGCGTGAGAAGGGCATCACGATCCTCGCCAAGAACACGGCGATCACGTACAAGGGCAAGCACGCCGACGGCAAGGAGATCACGATCAACGTGATCGACACCCCCGGCCACGCCGACTTCGGCGGCGAGGTCGAGCGCGGCCTGTCCATGGTCGACGGCGTCGTGCTGCTCGTCGACGCGAGCGAGGGACCGCTGCCGCAGACCCGCTTCGTCCTGCGCAAGGCTCTCGAGTCCAAGCTCCCCGTCATCCTCCTGGTCAACAAGACCGACCGCCCCGACGCCCGCATCGCGGAGGTCGAGGAGGAGGCGCACGACCTGCTGCTGGGTCTGGCATCCGACCTCGTCGACGACGTGCCCGACCTCGACGTCGACGCCCTGCTCGACGTGCCGGTCGTGTACGCGTCCGGTCGTGCCGGCGCCGCGTCGCAGAACCGTCCCGCCGACGGCTCGCTGCCCGACAACGACGACCTCGAGCCGCTGTTCGAGGCGATCCTCGAGCACGTGCCGGCTCCGGCGTACGACGACGAGGCTCCGCTGCAGGCCTGGGTCACCAACCTCGACTCCAGCCCGTTCCTCGGCCGCCTCGCCCTCCTGCGCGTCTTCAACGGCACGCTCAAGAAGGGCCAGACGGTCGCCTGGGTGCGCGCCGACGGCACCACCAGCAACGCCCGCATCACCGAGCTGCTGAAGACCCGCGCCCTCGAGCGCTACCCGGCCGAGTCCGCGGGCCCCGGCGACATCGTCGCCATCGCCGGCTTCGAGAACATCACCATCGGCGAGACCATCGCCGACCCGGATGACGTCCGTCCTCTCCCGGCGATCACGGTCGACGACCCCGCCATCTCCATGACCATCGGCACGAACACGTCGCCGCTCATGGGCAAGGTCAAGGGGCACAAGCTCACCGCTCGCATGGTGAAGGACCGCCTCGACAAGGAGCTGATCGGCAACGTCTCGCTGAAGGTCGTCGACATCGGCCGCCCCGACGCGTGGGAGGTTCAGGGTCGCGGAGAGCTGGCCCTCGCCATCCTCGTCGAGAACATGCGCCGCGAGGGCTTCGAGCTCACCGTCGGCAAGCCGCAGGTGGTCACCAAGAAGATCGACGGCAAGACCTACGAGCCGTTCGAGCACCTCACGATCGACACGCCGGAAGAGCACCTCGGTGCGATCACGCAGCTCCTCGCGAACCGCAAGGGCCGCATGGAGAACATGACCAACCACGGCACCGGCTGGGTACGCATGGAGTTCATCGTCCCGTCGCGCGGCCTCATCGGCTTCCGCAGCGAGTTCCTCACCACGACCCGCGGCACCGGCATCGCGAACGCGATCTCGCACGGGTACGAGCCGTGGGCCGGACAGATCACCACGCGCCAGAACGGCTCGATCGTCGCCGACCGTCAGGGCGTCGTGACGCCGTTCGCGATGATCGCGCTGCAGGAGCGCATGTCCTTCTTCGTGCAGCCCACGCAGGAGGTCTACGAGGGCATGGTCATCGGTGAGAACTCGCGTGCAGACGACATGGACGTGAACATCACCAAGGAGAAGAAGCTCACCAACATGCGCTCGGCGAACGCCGACAACTTCGAGTCGATGACGCCTCCGCGTCTGCTGACCCTCGAGGAGAGCCTGGAGTTCGCGCGTGACGACGAATGCGTCGAGGTGACTCCGGAGAGCGTTCGCATCCGCAAGGTGATCCTCGACCAGACCGTGCGCGGCCGTGAGACCTCTCGTCTCAAGCGTCAGGACGCGAACGCCTGAGAATAGCCTGCGAGGTCGCTAGCCAGCACCTCCACGAAAGGGCCCCGTACCGCCGAGATGGCGCGTACGGGGCCCTTTTCTCATGAATTGTCCAGGTCGGACAGATTTTTCGTTCAGGAAGCGCGTACAGACTCGAAGACTTGCGCCTGGGACGAGCTCCCGATGAGTCTCCTGCGATGGCGTACGACGACCCGAAAGTCGACCTCTTCATGCTTCAGAACACCCGTGCGCTTCAGCGCGCCGCCGCAGCGGCATCCGCCCGAGCCGCCGTCACCTCTCGTCGCCCGACCCTGCTCTTCGGCGCCGCGACCGCCGCGATCCTCGGGATCGCCCTGACGGTGGGGTTCACCTCCGCATCGGCGGCCGGAGCCGAGAACGGCGCACCGGCCCCGGCAGCGGCCCAGCTGGTGGCCGGCACCGTGCCGCTGGCGAAGATCGCCGACGAGGCCTCCACGTCGCTCGTGGAGGCGCGAGGTGCCGTGACCGCGGCCGAGAATCTCGCGGCCGACGTCGTGTCGTCGGGTCTCGATGTCGGTCCGATCGATGCGACCGTCGACACGAGCGAGCTCCGGGACGGCATCGACGCGCTCAAGGAGCGCGACGTCATGCCGCCGATGATCCTCGCCGTGCGCTCGGCCGACCTCGTCCAGGAGACGGACGAGGTCGTCGCCGCAACGGCCAGCCTGCAGTCCGCGTTCTCTGCGGCCCAGGCGAAGAAGGCTGCGGAGGATGCGGCCCGCGCGGCAGCGGAGCAGGCAGCCGCGGCGGCAGCGGCCCTCGCAGCGGCGAACACCCCTGACGGGGCGAAGGCCACTGCCCAGTCGATGGCCGCGAGCCAGTACGGCTGGGGAGCGGACCAGTTCTCCTGCCTCAGCTCGCTGTGGAACAAGGAGTCGAGCTGGAACTACCAGGCCCACAACCCGTCGGGCGCCACGGGCATCCCGCAGGCCCTACCCGGGAGCAAGATGGCCTCCGCGGGCTCCGACTGGCAGACCAACGCCGCCACGCAGATCGCCTGGGGTCTCGGCTACATCTCCTCCGTGTACGGCACTCCGTGCAGCGCCTGGGGTCACTCCCAGGCCACCAACTGGTACTGATCGCAAGTCGCGGGCCTCGCGTGAACCACGCTTGCCGCCGCGAAGGGCGGGTGCCTCGTGCAGGCACCCGCCCTTCGCGACGACTCGGGGGTCAGCGCAGCTCGGAGATGAGGACGGCGCTGGTGCCCGCGGTGACCGCTTCGAAGACGTGCGGGGCGTCACCGGGGTAGGTGAGGTAGTCGCCGGGGTTCAGGAGCACGGGGTCCTCGGCCGGCCCGACCTGTGCTCGACCCGTCATGAGGACGACGTGCTCGATGGTGCCGGGGTGGTGCGGGTCGGACCTCCTTGCGTCTCCGGGTTCGGCCTTGATCAGGTAGATGTCCCGGCGCGCACCGGGCGGGCTCGCCGAGAGCAGCGTCGCGCTGTAGGCGGCCGCCGATGACGGCACCCCGGCGAGGTCGTCGGCGCGGATCAGGGTGGGAGCGTGCGACTGCTGGTCGACGAGCACGGCGAACGGCACCCCGAGCGCCACTCCGAGCGCCCACAGCGTCTCGACGCTCGGATTGCCCGCCCCGCTCTCGAGCTGCGACACCGTGGCCTTCGATACGCCGGCACGACGTGCGAGCTCGGAGACGGAGATCGCCGCGGCCTCCCGCTCTCGACGCAGGGTCCGTGCGATGCGGGTGCGCAGATCTTCCATGTGTTCATCATGTCAAACGATCGTTCGCTTGACTATGCACCCCGGCGTGTTCAGAATGATGTTCATGTGTTCATCGAATCGAACGGTGTCTCCGTGAGCGCCGAGCGCGAGGTGTGGCGGGAGGCGCTCGGGGTCGTGCTCGCGACCAGCGCCTACGGCATCTCGTTCGGAGCCCTCGCGGTGGCGGCAGGCCTCGATGTCTGGCAGGCCTGTGTGCTGAGCCTGCTGATGTTCACCGGCGGCTCGCAGTTCGCCTTCGTCGGGGTCTTCGCCGCCGGCGGACTCGCCGCCCTGCCGTCCGCAGTCGCCTCGGCCGCACTGCTGGGTGTGCGCAACGTCGCCTACGGCATGCGGATGTCGCCGATCATCGGCGGGGGAGCGATGCATCGCGCCTCGGCCGCGCACTTCACGATCGACGAATCGACCGCCGTCGCGATCTCGCAGAGCGATCCTCGGCTGCGACGGATCGGGTTCTGGGTGACGGGCATCGGCATCTTCGCCGGCTGGAACGTCACCACTCTCATCGGCGCGCTCGTCGGCGACGTTCTCGGCGATCCCCGGGGGTGGGGGCTGGATGCCGCGGCGGCCGCCGCATTCCTCGCGCTCCTGTGGCCCCGGCTGAAGCAGCGTCAGGCCATCGCGGTCGGTGCTGCCGCGGCCGTGGTCGCGGCATCCCTCACCCCGTTCATCATGCCGGGGCTCCCCGTGCTGGTCGCCGCCCTCGTCGCGATCCTGGTCGGCTGGTTCAACTGGTTCAGCGCGCCTGCCCCGCGCACGGAGGCCGGCACATGAGCCTGTGGGGCGCGATCCTGCTCGCCGCCATCATCTGCCTCTCTCTGAAGGCCGTGGGGTATCTGGTGCCTCCCCGGGTGCTCGAGGAGCCGCGTCCCGCTCGCATCTCCGATCTGCTCACGGTCGCCCTGCTCGCCGCCCTTGTCGCGGTCCAGACGCTGGGAGCCGGGCAGGCGGTCGTCGTCGACGCGCGGGTGCCCGCGCTCCTGGTCGCCGCCGGGCTGCTGTGGTTGCGGCAGTCGTTCCTCGTCGTGGTGTTCGCGGCGGCGCTCGTCGCCGCGCTGCTGCGCCTCACGGGCCTCGCCGCCTGAGCCGCCCCCGTGCGTCCATAGGGTGCGCGCGTAGGATCGAGGGGTGAAGTGGCTCTCGAAGATCGTGTCGTGGATCGCCGCGGCGATGGTCGGCGGTGTCTTCGGCGTCGCCGGGACCATCGCCCACAGCGTGATGTGGGGTCCCGTCCCGATCGGGATCATCATCGGCACGATCGCCTGCGGATCGATCCTGATCGGCATCCGCGCCCTCACGCATGACCGTGCGGCCACGGTCGCGGCCGGACTCGGGATGGTCGGGATGCTGATGCTGATCTCCGGCGTCGGCCCCGGCGGATCCGTGGTCGTCCAGAACACGCCCGCCGGACAGGTGTGGATCTACATCGTCGCCGGTCTGGTGCTGCTCACCGTGGCGTGGCCCTCTTTCCGGCGCCTCCCGGTGCGCACCGAGGCGGCCGCGCCGGCGCCTGAGGCGGACGCGCGCGCGTAGACTGATCTCGTGACGTATGTGATCGCCCTTCCGTGCGTCGATGTGAAGGATCGTGCCTGCATCGACGAGTGCCCCGTTGACTGCATCTACGAGGGTGAACGCTCGCTGTACATCCACCCCGACGAGTGCGTGGACTGCGGCGCCTGCGAGCCGGTGTGCCCCGTGGAGGCGATCTACTACGAGGACGACCTCCCCGAGGAGTGGCAGGACTACTACAAGGCCAACGTCGAGTTCTTCGACGAGATCGGCTCGCCCGGCGGCGCCGCCAAGGTCGGCGTCATCGCGCACGATCACCCCATCATCTCGGCGCTCCCGCCGCAGGGCGAGTAGCCGGTGAGCGTCCGCGACCTGGCTGACTACCCCTGGGATGCGGTCGTCCCTTACCGCGACAGGGCAGCGCAGCATCCGCGCGGCATCGTCGACCTCTCCATCGGATCCCCGGTCGATCCGACGCCCGAGATCGTGCGCAGGGCGTTGGCGGAGGCCACGGACGCGCACGCCTACCCGCAGACCGTCGGCACCCCCGCGCTGCGCGAGGCGATCGTCGACTGGTACTCCCGACGCCGCGGAGTGAGCGACCTGACCGTCGCGAACGTCCTCCCGACGATCGGCTCCAAGGAGCTGGTGGCTCTGCTGCCGACGCTGCTCGGACTCGGCGACGGCGACATCGTCGTGCATCCGCGCATCGCGTACCCGACGTATGAGGTGGGCGCCCGGGTGGCCGGAGCGACCCCTGTCGCCCTCGACGACCCCGCGGAATGGCCCGAGGGCGCGAAACTCATCTGGATCAACTCCCCGGGCAACCCCGACGGCCGCACCTGGACGGTCGAGGAGCTGCGCGTCGCCGTCGAGCGCGCGCGCGAGCTGGGCGCCGTTCTCGCCAGCGACGAGTGCTACGCGGAGCTCGGCTGGGACGGACGCTGGGCGAGCGAGCCGATCCCCTCGATCCTCGACCCTCGTGTGACGGGGGGAAGCCGGGCGAATCTGCTCAGCGTCTACTCCCTGAGCAAGCAGTCCAATCTCGCGGGGTACCGAGCGGCCTTCGTTGCCGGATGCGCGCGCATCGTGGGGGAGCTGCTCACCGCCCGCAAGCATCTCGGTCTCATGCCGCCGGCGCCGGTGCAGCACGCCATGGCCGTGGCTCTGGGCGATGAGGAGCACGTCCGCTTGCAGAAGGAGCTGTACCGCACCCGTCGTGACGCGCTTCGTCCGGCGCTGGTGGCCGCAGGCTTCCGCGTCGACGGATCCGAGGCGGGTCTGTACCTCTGGGCGACCGAGGGGCGTGACGCCTGGGAGAGCATGGACCGCCTGGCCGGTCTCGGCATCCTCGCCGGCCCCGGTCCGTTCTACGGCGCCCACTCCGGTGATCACATCCGGCTGGCGCTGACGGCTCCGACGGATCGCATCCTGGAGGCCGCTCGTCGCCTGAATGGTGAGAATCTGTAGGTTCTCCCTCGAAGTCCGCTGTCCTTTTGGCGGATGTCACAGTTGGTCATGGCGGCTACTAGGCTGTAAAGGCGATTCGGTCGTGACCCGACCTGGCGCTGTGCGCCGTGACATCGCCACTTCCGGCTTGATCAACACCCTTGAGGAGGCCCGCGTGAGCGCAGGGGCAGAGCAGCAGGCTACGGCGAAGCTGACGATCGGTGAGACCACCGCAGAATTCCCCGTGGTGCGAGGCACCGCAGGACACGACAGCATCGATTTCTCGACCCTGACCCGCCAGACGGGCTACACCGGACTCGACTACGGATTCGTCAACACCGCGTCCACGAAGTCCGCCATCACCTTCATCGACGGCGACAAGGGCATCCTGCGCTATCGCGGCTACCCGATCGAGCAGCTCGCGGGGCAGACCAGCTATCTCGAGGTCGCCTGGCTGCTCATCTACGGCGAGCTCCCCTCGGCATCCGAGCTCGCGGAGTTCGACGAGAAGATCCGTCGCCACACCCTTCTGCACGAGGACCTCAAGCGCTTCTTCTCCGCGCTGCCGCACACCGCGCACCCGATGTCCGTGCTGTCCTCGGCGGTGGCCGCCCTCTCGACCTACTACGAAGGTCAGACCGATCCGCACAACCCCGAGCACGTCGAGCTGAACATGGTCCGCATGCTCGCCAAGCTGCCCGTGATCGCGGCGTACGCGCACAAGAAGAGCGTCGGGCAGGCGTTCCTCTACCCCGACAACTCGCTCGGCTTCGTCGAGAACTTCCTCAAGCTCAACTTCGGGGTGCACTCCGAGGAGTACCAGGTCAACCCGGTCATGTCGAAGGCCCTCGAGCTGCTGCTCATCCTCCACGAGGACCACGAGCAGAACGCATCGACCTCGACCGTCCGCCTCGTCGGATCGACCGGAGCGAACCAGTTCGCCTCGATCTCCGCCGGCATCCAGGCCCTGTCCGGCCCGCTGCACGGCGGAGCGAACGAGGCCGTCCTCACCATGCTCGGCCAGATCCGCGACTCCGGCCAGAGCGTGTCGCGCTTCGTCGACCGGGTGAAGAACAAGGAAGAGGGCGTGAAGCTGATGGGCTTCGGGCACCGGGTCTACAAGAACTACGACCCGCGCGCGAAGCTCGTCAAGGAGGCCGCCGGCGAGGTTCTCGCCGAGCTCGGCGTGACCGATCCGCTGCTCGACCTGGCGCAGGAGCTCGAGGAGATCGCCCTCGCCGACGACTACTTCAAGGAGCGGCGTCTCTACCCGAACGTCGACTTCTACACGGGCGTGATCTACAAGGCGATGGGCTTCCCGACGCGGATGTTCACCGTGCTGTTCGCGATCGGCCGCCTTCCCGGATGGCTCGCGCAGTGGCGCGAGCTCCAGCTCGACCCGCAGACGAAGATCGGTCGCCCGCAGCAGCTCTACACAGGGTCTCCCGAGCGCACGTTCCAGACCCGCTGAGGCTCCGGCCGCGATGCCTGTCGTCAGCGCGGAGGCGATCGTTCCGGTCGATCCTGCGACGGCATTCGCGGTGTCGCAGACGACGGGATCCGTCCGGCGACGCTGGGATCGCTTCATCAGCGAGCAGCATCTCCTCGACGGAGCGGATGCCGCAGCCAAGGGCGTGCGGACTTTCACTCGCCAGCGCTTCGGCTTCGGCATGGTGAGCCGCTACGTCTCCTACGCTCCGCCGACCAACGTCGGCATGGTGATGGAGCGCGGTCCGTGGTTCTTCGAGAAGCTCGGAGGCGGATGGCGCTTCACCGAGGTCCCGGAGGGGACGCTCGCGGTCTGGAAGTACAACTTCTCCTGCCGGCCCCGCTGGCTGGCTCCCGTGGCCGAGTGGATCGGCGCCCGCGTCCTCGGCTTCGAGATCAGGCGCAGGCTCGCCGGGTTCGTGACCGGATGCTCGGACCCGGCCGTCCTCGCGGCCGTACAGCACTGACACAGCCCTGCCCGTGCCCCTTTCCCGGGCAGACGCCGACGCCCCACCTGCGCATCGACGCCCCATCGCGCTGACGTCTGTCAGGCGGGGCGTCGACGGCCAGATGGGGCGTCGATGCGGAAGGGTGCGGGTCAGCGACCCTGACGGGGCGCGCCGCCGCGGCGCTGGCCGCCCTGCGACTGGCGCTGGCCGCCCTGGCGGGCGCCGGCGGGCTGGCCCTGGCCACCCGCGCCGCTGCCTGAGCTGCGACGACGGCGACGGGCGGGCGGGTTCGCCGCCCCGCTCTTCTCACCGCCGGCCGGGCGCTGCTTCGGCGCCTGGCGCTGCTGCTGCACCGGTGCGGGGCGCACATGCGGCGCGCGCTCCGGGACGAGCTCGGTGACGGCGGCCGTCGTGAGCTCCTCGAGCGGGGCCGTGATCGCGGCCTTGCGCAGGAGGTCCTTCACGTCACGGCGCTGCTCGGGCAGCACGACCGTCACGACGGTGCCCGCGGCGCCGGCGCGAGCCGTGCGGCCTGAGCGATGCAGGTACGCCTTGTGCTCCATGGGCGGGTCGACGTGGACGACCAGGTCGACGTTGTCGACGTGCACGCCGCGTGCGGCGACATCGGTCGCGACGAGCACGCGCACGCCGCCGTCATCCGGGTCGGAGGAGAACGCGCCCAGGTTGCGCTCACGCGCGTTCTGCGACAGGTTTCCGTGCAGATCGACCGCGGGGATGCCCGCGGCGGTGAGCTGCTTGGCGAGCTTCTTCGCCTGGTGCTTGGTGCGGGTGAAGAGGATGCGACGGCCGGTGCCCGACGCGAGGTCGCGCACGAGCGTGGTCTTGTTCTCGGTGGAGTCGACGACGAGCACGCGGTGCGTCATCTCGCCGACCGGCACGCTCTCCTCGTCGACCTCGTGGCTGACCGGGTTCGAGAGGAAGCGGCGGGCGAGGCTGTCGATGCCCCGGTCCAGCGTGGCGCTGAACAGCAGGCGCTGTCCACCGGCGGGCGTCGCCTGGAGGATGCGGGTGACACCGGGCAGGAAGCCGAGGTCGGCCATGTGGTCGGCCTCGTCGAGCACGGTGACCTCGATCGCGCTGAGGCGCACGACCTGCTGCTTCATGAGGTCTTCGAGGCGGCCGGGGCAGGCCACGACGATGTCGACGCCGCCACGCAGCGCCTGCTCCTGCGGACGCTGGCTGACGCCGCCGAAGACGGTCGTGACGGAGAGGCCGGCGGCCTCGGCGAGCGGGGCGACGGTCGCGGCGATCTGGGTGGCGAGCTCGCGGGTAGGTGCGAGCACCAGACCGCGCGGGAGGCCGGAGCGGCGCTTGCCGCCGGAGGCGGCGAGGCGGGCGACGAGGGGCAGGGCGAAGGCGATGGTCTTGCCGCTGCCCGTGCGTCCGCGGCCGAGCAGGTCGCGTCCGGCGAGGGAGTCGGGAAGGGTGTCGCGCTGAATGGCGAACGCCTCGGTCTTGCCGGAGGCGGCGAGAACGGCGGCGAGCTCGGCGGGCACGCCGAGATCAAGGAAAGAAGACATAGAGAAAGCTCCGTAGGGCGCACGTATGACGGCGAGCCTGATAAAGGTGGGTATGAGGTGGGCGACGGCGCAGACAGCGCATCGGTTCGCCGTTCGAAAAGGCCAGGCTGATTGCTGGTTGTGGGAGCAGATCTCTGCTCGCTTCGGTCCTCGGAGACCCCGTTACGACGACGACGTCGCTCGACTGGCGGTACGAGCAACGCCGCCCAGTCTATCAGTGACCGGGCGGCGTGAGCTGAGCGCGCGCCGTATCAGCGCGTCGCGTCGTCTCGGGCGTCGAGTTTCAGGCGTGCAGGGCCTCGTTGAGCGTGACGCCGACGCCGGTGCGGCGTACGGCCTCGACCGCCCCGCTCAGCGAGTTGCGCCGGAAGAGGAGGCCGTCCTGACCGGAGAGGTCGGCGCCCTTGACGGTCTTCTTCGTGCCGTCGGCGGTCACGGGACCGTCGACGAGGACGATCTTCGTGCCGGCGGTGACGTAGAGACCCGCCTCGACCACGCAGTCGTCGCCGAGGGAGATTCCGATGCCGGCGTTCGCACCGAGCAGGGTGCGCGCACCGATCGAGACGCGGTGCGCGCCGCCGCCGGAGAGCGTGCCCATGATCGACGCGCCTCCGCCGATGTCGCTGCCGTCGCCGACGACGACGCCCTGCGAGATGCGTCCCTCGACCATCGATGCGCCGAGAGTGCCCGCGTTGAAGTTCACGAAGCCCTCGTGCATCACGGTGGTGCCGGGGGAGAGGTGCGCGCCGAGGCGCACGCGGGAGGCATCTGCGATGCGGACGCCTGCGGGCTGCACGTAGTCGGTCAGACGCGGGAACTTGTCGAGCCCGGCGACCTGGATGCCCGCGCGCTGCAGCAGCGGACGCAGCCGGTTGGCGTCGTCGGGGTGCACGGGACCGGCGTTGGTCCAAGCGACGTTCGGGAGATGGGCGAAGATGCCGTCGAGGTTGAGCTCGTTCGGGCGCACCACGAGGTGCGAGAGGGCATGCAGGCGCAGGTAGGCATCGGCCGTCGAGGTCGGCGCCGCATCGAGGTCGATCACGAGGTGAACGGTCTCGACGGTCACGTTGCGACGCTCGTCCGGACCCGCCAGCGCCTCGAAAGTGATCAGTCCGGCCGCGGTGTCGCCGGCATCCGGCGTCCCCGTGCCGACCTCGGGGAACCAGGCGTCCAGAACGGTGCCGTCTCCGGCGATCGTCGTGAGACCAGTACCCCATACCGTGCGCGCGTCAGTCATGCCTTCAACGGTAGCGTCCATCGGCCGAGCGGTTCTCGCATGTGTCGCTCGGAGTTCTCGCAGATGCCGCGCTGAGTAGGCTGGTGACATGGTGCTCGATCTGACCGCGTCCTCCGTCGAACTCACTCGCGCGATCTGCGACATCCCCAGCGTCTCGGGCGATGAGAAGACCCTCGCCGATGAGATCGAGGCGGCGATCTCCGCGTACGGACACCTCGAGGTGATCCGCCACGGCAACACGATCGTCGCCCGCACCGATCTCGGTCGCGCGCAGCGCGTGGCGATCGCCGGCCACATCGACACCGTGCCGATCAACGGGAACGTTCCGACGAAGGACATCGAGATCGACGGGCAGCCCTACCTGTGGGGCAGGGGCACCGTCGACATGAAGGCGGGCACGGCCGTGCAGTTGAAGCTCGCCGCCGAGCTGTCCGATCCCGTCGTCGACATCACGTGGATGTGGTACGACAACGAGGAGGTCGAGGCGTCGAAGAACGGCTTGGCGCTGCTCGCCGCCGATCGCCCCGAGCTCTTCGCCGCCGACTTCGCGATCCTGGGTGAGCCGTCGAACGGCGAGGTCGAGGGCGGATGCAACGGCACGCTGCGCGCCGTCGTGCGCACCCACGGCGTCCGCGCCCACGCGGCGAGAGCGTGGATCGGCGAGAACGCGATCCACAAGGCCGCGCCGATCCTCTCCCGTCTCGCCGAGTACCGGGCACGGGAGGTCGAGGTCGAGGGGCTGCTGTACCGGGAGAGCCTCAGCGCGGTGCGCATCGCCGGGGGCGTCGCCGGCAACGTCATCCCCGACGCGTGCGAGGTCGAGGTCAACTACCGGTTCGCGCCGAGCGCATCGGCCGCTGAGGCCGAGGAGCACATCCGCAGCGTGCTCGCCGGGTTCGACGTCGAGATCACGGATGCCGCCGAAGGTGCGCGTCCCGGTCTGGACGCACCGATCGCGAAGCAGTTCGTCGAGGCGGTCGGCGCGGTGCCGCAGCCGAAGTACGGCTGGACCGACGTCGCCCGGTTCTCGGCTCTCGGCATCCCTGCCGTGAACTACGGACCGGGGGATCCGCACCTCGCCCACCACGACGAGGAGCGGGTGCCGCTCGCCCAGATCGACGCCGTCGAGCGCGGACTGCGCGCATGGCTCACCTCGCACTGATCGCGGCGCGCCGCTGGGCGCACGTCCCGCATGCGGCGCGCATCGCCGTGATCTATGTGGTCGCGCGCCTGGTCACGACCGCCTTCCTGATCATCGCCGCGACCCAGTCCACGTCTCTGTCGCGCTTCGGGGCACAGCCGGGACTCGGGACCTTCGTGCTCGGCTGGGATGCGCAGTGGTACTGGTCGGTCGCCGACTTCGGATACCCGACGACGCTGCCGCTCACCGATTCCGGCGGTGTCGCGGAGAACACCTGGGCGTTCATGCCCCTGTACGCATATGCGGCGAAGATCGTGGGCCTTCCGTTCGGGTCCTGGGGAGCAGGGGCCTTCCTGATCTCGCTGGTGGCCGGGTACTTCGCGTGCCTCGTGCTGCACCGTCTGCTGCGCGACAGGATCGGTCGTTCGGCCGCGACCTGGGCTGTGATCTTCTTCGCGGCGGGACCGATCGCCGCGATGTTCCAGGTGGGATACGCCGAGACGCTGTTCCTCCTGCTTCTGTTCCTGTCGCTCGACGCTGTCGCCCGCCGACGATATGCGCAGCTGTATCTGCTGATCCCGCTGATGGCCTTCACCCGACCCGGGGTGCTCGCCTTCGCGCTCTACCTCGGCCTGCACGGCATCCTGCGGTGGATCCATCGCCGGAGCGACCCGCTGCCGAGCAGGGAGATCCTTCACATCGTCGCGGCGGGCGCCCTCGCGACGGCATGCGGCTTCGCCTGGCAGGTGATCGCGGGCATCGCCACGGGAGATCCCGGAGCCTATCTCGCGACCGAACTCGCCTGGCGCGCGAACTGGATCATCGGCGGCGTCGAGGGCTTCATCCCCTTCGAGGGGTGGGTTCAGGCATCCCAGTTCTGGTTCGGGCAGTGGGGGATGCCGCAGTCCTGGGGTCCGATCGCTCTGGCGCTTCTCGTGGTGGCGGCCGGCATCGTGCTCCTCTACTCGCGCAGTGTGCGCGTGCTGGGCGCCGATCTGAGGCTCTGGAGCGCCAGCTACCTGCTGTATCTCCTCGCGGTCTTCTTCCCGCAGTCGAGCACGTTCCGGCTGCTTCTCCCGCTGAGCCCGCTGTGGGGAGCGGTGGCGGTACCGCGATCCCGGCTGTGGCGTCTGGCGGTTCTCCTCGCCTGTCTCGCCGGTCAATGGGCCTGGATCCACTACGTCTACGCGCTCGGGAACACCTTCTGGCAGGTGCCGTGAATGTAAATGATTGATGCATTTCTTCACAGGCGACATCCCGAGCTCGGTGACACCCGATAAACTGATTGCATACCACCGAGGAAAAGGAGCCACGATGGCAGCGATGAAGCCAAGGACCGGAGACGGACCTATGGAGGCCGTGAAAGAAGGACGACTCATCATCGTGCGTGTCCCGCTCGAGGGAGGCGGACGCCTTGTCGTCTCCGTGAACGATGCTGAGGCGAAGGAGCTTCACGACGTGCTCGCCGCAGTCGTGACGCCGGCCTGACACACTTCGAACTCTGAGAAGAGGGCGACGGATCTTCGGATCCGTCGCCCTCTTCCTCGTCTCGGGGCAGCGCGAGTGCGGCGCGGCGCGTCGAACCGTTGGAAACGGCGGGTTCAGCGCATTGCGACCCGCGATGGGCGACGTCTCGCGCAGGAAAGAGGCTCGCGCGGCGGGAGTGCCTCAGTCGGCTTCGATGCTGATGAGCTGCAGCAGACCCTCGCCCGCGGGAGAGACCGTCGCCAGCACCGCAGAGGATTCCTGGGTCTCCTGGACGAGCGAGCGGTACGCCGAGGTGACCTCGTCGCGCTGCACGGGGTCGGCGACGCGACCTCCGGCGAGGATCCGCGGGACGAGCACCATGCCGCCCGTCCTGACCAGGCGCAGGCCGTGCTCGACGTAGTCGATGACGTTCTCCGCGTCGGCATCGACGAGGACGATGTCGTAGGAGGCCTCGTTCATGCGGGGGAGCACGTCCGCCGCGCGTCCGGTGATGAATCGCGCCTTGGTCGCAGGGATGCGCGCGTCGGCGAACGCCTGACGCGCCGCGGCGAGGTGCTCCGGCTCGTTGTCGATCGACGTGAGCACCGCCTGAGGGGCTCCGCGCAGCAGCCAGAGCCCGGAGACTCCCGCTCCCGTCCCGATCTCGACGATCGACCGGGCGCCGGTGGCCGCGGCGAGCACGGCGATCTGCGAGCCGACCGCTGCGCTGATGGGCGCGGCGCCGAGCTCGACCGCGTGTGCGCGGGCGCGGGCGATGGATGTCGGCTCCACGATGGATTCGCGGAGGAAACGCGCGTTCGCGTCGTGCTCGCTCATAGCCCTGGTTCTCCCGCCTGAGGTGTGACTTCTCCCAGGGTATGCGGTCGGCGTGCATCGAAGAGGCAGGCGCGGCGGTAGCCTGGACAGATGCAACTCGGGATCTCGTTCGAGAAGATTCTGCTGATCGGGCTGATCGCGGTTCTCATCGTGGGTCCTGACCGCCTGCCCCGCTACGCCGAGGCGTTCGCGAAACTGGTCCGTCGCGGCGGCGAGATGCTGCGCGACACCAAGTCGCGGGTGCGCGAGGAGATGGGTCCGGAGATCGACGACGTCGACTGGCGCAAGCTCGACCCGCGCCAGTACGACCCGCGCCGCATCATCCGCGACGCGCTGTTCGACGACGGTCCCGCCCCGGCGGCTGCGGCATCCGCGGCGCTCGCGGAGCCGACCCCCGCCGCACCGCGTTCGCCGATCGAGAGGCCGGAGTTCTCGCGCACGAGCCTTCCGCCGTTCGACGTCGAAGCCACGTGAGCGACGGGTCGACGCAGCAGAGGCACAGGGATCAGGTCGCGTTCGCCGCGGCGGCGCTGTGCGCGATCACGGGTGTGCTGATCTGGATGCTCTGGGTTCTGCCCATCGCCCGGTCCGTCGGCGAGGCTGTTCCGACTCCGGTGGGCGACAGCATGACGGTGGAACTCGCCGCCGGCGAATCCGCAGGCCTCTGGGGGAGCGGGCAGTCCGTCGTGTTCGGCACCGTGGACTGCTCCGTCGTGTCTCCGGATGGAGACCCCGTGACGCAGCACGGCCCCCCAGCGCTCACCTGGGACGACACGGTGTGGTGGATGAATCCGCGGCCGGGTTTCGAGCAGTTCGCGCAGTTCACCGCCGCGGATGCCGGTACGCACAGGGTGAGCTGCGTCGACTCCCTCGACACCTACGGGGGCGAGTACCTCGTCGCGGGAGACACGTTCGGCTCGGGGAGCATCGGGCTCGGCCGCACCGGTTCGAACGACTTCGCGGTCGGCACGCTGCTCGCGTTCGGCGCCGTCGTCTGCCCGCTCTTCGCGGTGCTGGTCGTCATCGTCATCCCGCTGCGGCGGCTGCGCGACCGACGCAGGGCGCGCCGCTGACTCAGCCGATCTTCGCGCGGAGGGTCGCGATGTCCTCGTCGGTGAGGAGCGCGCGGGGCACGGCGGTGACCACTGACGCCTTGCGCAGCTTCAGCAGCACGGCGTCCCGTCCGGCGCGGACGCTCTGGAACTCGGCATACGGCACCGTCGAGGTGCGGGTGGCGGCGCCGATCCTCAGCGCATCGTCGCCGACGGACACCCATACGTCCGTCCCCGGGGCCATCGCCGCGCGCACGGCCCGGCGTGCGGACGCCACGGTCAGCCAGACGGCGTAGAGGCCGAGCAGGGTCACGGCGACCGGCATCCAGGCGGTGAGCGCCCCTGCGCCGCTTCCTGCGGCGTCGAGGTTCAGGATGCTGGTGATCAGGGCCGCGACGAGGGCCGCCCACATCACGAGCGCCCAGGGACGGGTGAGCGAGTAGATGGACGCGTCGCGTGCCATGCGGCGCAGCAGGCTCTCGTCGACCGTGAGGGATCCGTTCATTCGTCAGCTCACCCGCATCGGCAGCGAGCGCCCGGCGAGTCCGCGTCCCTGCTCCGTGAGCGAGCGGGCGAGGTCGCGGATGGCGATG
The DNA here is from genome assembly GCF_042887445.1 of Microbacterium sp. NPDC057944. Taxonomy (NCBI): domain Bacteria; kingdom Bacillati; phylum Actinomycetota; class Actinomycetes; order Micrococcales; family Microbacteriaceae; genus Microbacterium; species Microbacterium sp. NPDC057944. The sequence goes on along the minus strand of NZ_JBHVPJ010000002.1, from coordinate 1,082,119 downwards.
GCCGCGGCGTCCGCCGGATCGCCGATCACGACGGGGACGCCCTCGTCGCCGCCGACCCTCAGCGCAGGGCTGAGCGGGATGCTGGCGAGCAGCGGGACCTGGCCGTCGGTCGAGAGGGCATCGGCGACCGCAGCGCCTCCTCCGGAGCCGAACAGGTCGATCACGGAGCCGTCCGGCAGCGTGAACGCCGCCATGTTCTCGACGACGCCGATCACGCGCTGTCCGGTCTGGCGTGCGACGAGGCCGCTGCGGATGGCGACGTCGGATGCCGCCGCCTGCGGTGTGGTGACCACGAGGACCTCGGCGTGGGGCAGGATCTGCCCGATCGAGATCGCGATGTCGCCCGTACCGGGGGGCATGTCGATCAGCAGGATGTCGAGATCGCCGAAGAAGACGTCGGTGAGGAACTGCTGCACCGTGCGGTGCAGCATCGGTCCGCGCCAGGCGACCACGGCCTCTCCGTCGCGGAGGAACATGCCGATCGAGATCGTCTTCACCCCGTGCGCCACAGGGGGGAGCATGAGGTCGTCGATGCGGGTCGGCTGCGTGCCGGCGGGGATGCCGAGCAGCCCGGGGATCGAGAAGCCGTGCACATCGGCGTCGACCAGTCCGACGGCGAGCCCCTGCTCGGCGAGGGCCACGGCGAGGTTCGCGGTCATGGTGGACTTTCCCACCCCGCCCTTGCCGCTGGAGACGAGGATGACCCTGGTCAGGGAGTCGGGGCCGAACGGCATCTGCCTCGCGGGCCTGCCGTCGCGGAGCTTCTCGGTGAGGGCCTTGCGCTCCGCCGGTGTCATGACGCCCACCTCGACGTCGACCTCGTCGACGCCGGGGACGGATGCCGCGGCCGCCCGCACGTCCGACTCGATCCGCGCTGCGGCGGGGCAGCCCACGATCGTGAGCACGATGGCGACGTGCGCCCTCCTGCCGTCGAGCGAGATGTCGCGCACCATGTCGAGGTCGCCGATCGGGCGGCGGAGCTCGGGGTCGGTGACCGCCGAGACCGCCGAGCGGATCGCGTCGGCGGAGGTCATGACTTCTTGTCTGGGGCGTCTTCGAGCTCGGCGAGCAGCGCCTTCAGCTCCTGACGGAGCACGTCGCGCGTGACGGCCTGCGCGTTGCGCTCCTCGAGCGACATGCGCAGCGCGACGATCTCGCGGGCGAGGTACTCGGTGTCGGCGAGGTTGCGCTCGGCGCGCTGCCGGTCCTGCTCGATCTGCACGCGGTCCCGGTCGTCCTGTCGGTTCTGCGCGAGCAGGATGAGCGGAGCCGCGTAGGAGGCCTGCAGAGACAGCATCAGGGTCAGCGCGGTGAACCCGAGTGCGGCGTCGTCGAAGCGGACACTGTCGGGCATCAGAGTGTTCCAGCCGATCCAGAGCACGCAGAACAGGCTCAGGAGCAGCAGGAACGCGGGTGTGCCCATCGCCCGCGCGATCCATTCGGTGAAGCGGCCGAAGCGGTCGCGCGAGACGGGCTTCTGGCGAACCGCGCCGCGGCCGAGCGGGGCGTCGAGCCTGGCGTTGTTCTTCGCCATCAGCGCACCTCCTTCGCGGGCTGCTCGTCGTCGTCGTGCGTGCGCCAGTCGTCGGGCAGCAGGTAGTCGAGCACGTCGTCGACGCTGATCGCTCCGACGAGGCGGTGGGCGGCGTCGATGACCGGAAGCGACACGAGGTCGTAGCTGGCGAGCATCCTGGCCACCTCGGCGGCGGACGCCGTGACGGGGACGGGTTCGAGGCTGTCGTCGACGATCGCGCCGAGGCGCTCGTGCGGGGGATAGCGCAGCATGCGCTGGAAGTGCACGACGCCGAGCAGGCGCCCGGTGGGCGTCTCGAACGGCGGGAGGGTCACGAACACCGCGGCGGCGAGGGCGGGGTGCAGCTCGTGACGTCGGATCAGCGCGAGCGCTTCGGCGACCGTCGCGTCGGCCGAGAGGATGATCGGCTCGGGGGTCATCAGACCGCCCGCCGTGTCGGGGCCGTAGCGCAGCAGCATCCTGACGTCCTCGGCCTCCTCCGGCTCCATCAGGGCCAGCAGGTGCTCCAGACGCTCGGGCGGGAGCTGAGCGAGGAGGTCGGCCGCGTCGTCGGGCTCCATCTCGTCGAGGACGTCGGCGGCGCGCTCGTCGCCCAGACGATCGAGGATGTCGACCTGATCGTCTTCGGGCATCTCCTCGAGGGCGTCGGCGAGGCGGTCGTCGGAGAGCTCCTCCGCCACCTCGATCAGACGCTGCTGAGGCAGGTCGAGCAGCGTCGAGGCGAGGTCGGCCGCGTGCAGCTCGGAGTACGAGGCGACCAGCTGCTCCGCCGACTGGGACTCGCCGGGTGCGCGTTCCTCCGACACCTCGCTCCAGGCGGCGAACGTGGTCGGCCCCTTCGCGAAGGGCGAGGCGCTGGTCTTCGGCCTGCGGAGGAACAGCTGGCTGATGGCCCACTCGCCGAGGCGGTTCGGTTCGATCGCGACGTCCTCGATCACGGCGGTGCCGCTGCCGTCGACGAGGCTGACGCGTCTGCCCAGCAGCTCGGCGAGCACGCGCACCTCGCCGGCGCGCGGGGAGAACCGGCGCACGTTGATGAGGCCGGTGCTGATGACCTGGCCGGCGCGGATCGAGGTGACGCGTCCGATCGAGAGGAACACCTGCCTGCGGCCGGGGATCTCCACCACGAGACCGATCACGCGCGGGGCGGCGGTACTTCGGTACACGATGACGACGTCACGGACTTTGCCGAGCCGGTCGCCCACGGGGTCGAAGACGGCGCAGCCTGCCAGGCGCGCGGCGAATACCCGTTGTGTGCTCACCCGTCCAGCGTAGTGCGCGCCTCCGTGTGAGCGGCCCCGGTTCGCCGCGCAGAGCCAGCGCCCAGAGGGGCATGGAACAATGGCCGGATGAGCATGTTGAACCGTCCGGCAGGCAGCAACGACACCGGCGAGGTCGTCGCCTCGGTGCGCGACTACGAGAGCGCGCAGAAGACGGTGTCGAAACTCATCGCCGAGGAGGTGCCGGCGCGCGACATCGCCATCATCGGCCAGAGCGTCCGCACCGTCGAGCGCATCACCGGCCGCCTCGGCTACGCCGCAGCCGCACGCTCGGGGGCGATCAACGGCGTGCTCATCGGACTCTTCCTCTCCGCGATCCTCGTGCTCGGCAACCCCGACGTGCCGATCCAGCTCTTCGTCGGCTTCGTCTTCATCGGCGTCGCACTCGGGATGCTGCTCAGTCTGGTGACCTATGCGATCGTCCGCCGCCGGCGCGACTTCGCGAGCGTCACCCAGTTCGCGGCCGACCACTACGAGGTCACCGTGCTGCCGGCATCCGTCGCCAAGGCGCGCAAGGTCCTCGGCGCCGTGCGTCAGACGACCGTCGCTCGACCCCCGGTGAACCTCGACGAGCCGCCCAGGTACGGCGAGCGGATCCCGGTCGCCGGTGCGGCCCCCGCGGCGTCCGCCGCGCCGGTGATCCCGCCGCGGCCCGCCGACCCGGTGCCGCAGGACGCGGCCCCCGCCGATGCCGCACCCGCCGCGGAGTCGGCAGCGGCCGCACCCGCGGATGAGTCCGTCGCGGCGCCGCAGAGCGAGGGTGATGCGTCCGAGGCTCCCGTGCAGCAGGACGGCGAGCAGGCCGAGCCGAAGCAGTGAGCGCGGCCTCGTGACGGTCGCGATCGAGGTCGAGCTGCCGACCGGGGCCACGACCGTGACGGCCGACTGGGATCAGGGCACGAACGGGGCGACGGTCGTCATCGCGCACGGTGCAGGCACGGGCAAGGACCATCCGTTCCTGACCGGTTTCGCCTCCGGGATGCACGAGCGGGGATTCTCCACGCTGCGCTTCAACTTCCCCTACGTCGAGCAGGGGCGGCGGATGCCCGGTCCTGCCGCTCATGCGATCGCGACCTGGAACGCGGTGGTCGCCTTCGCGCGATCGGCGGACCCCGAGGCGGCGATCTGGGCTGCGGGCAAGTCCTACGGCGGACGGATGGCGTCGATGGCGGTCGCGGAAGGGATGACGGTGGACGGTCTCGTCTACCTCGGGTACCCGCTGCACGCGCCGGGCAAGCCGGAGAAGCCGCGCGCGGAGCATCTGCCGGCTATCGCGGTTCCCCAGCTGTTCATCGAGGGGACGAACGATCCCTTCATCCAGCCGGTGTCGCAGTTCGACGAGGTGGTCGCGACCTGTCAGGACGCGCGCGTCGTCTGGATCGAGGGCGGCGGGCACACCTTCGAGATCAAGGGTCACCGGCGCGAGGCATCCGATATCGGGTCATCATTGGTCACATTCGTATCGGAGTTCGCGGGGCGCTGAGAGCATGGAGGCGTATGGGCACCTCACACGCTTACGACGCGATCGGCATCGACCAGCTCCGGCAGACCGGCAGCTTCAAGTGGTCGACCTATCCTGACGCCATCGGCGCGTTCATCGCCGAGATGGACTTCGGTGTCGCGCCCGCGATCAGCGACGCGCTGACCGGGTCGGTCGGGGCCCTCGTCGGGTATCCCACTCCCGCCCTCGTCGACGCGATGGCGGGCGCGTGCGCGCGCTTCCTCGACGATTCCTACGGCTGGAAGGTCCCCGCAGAGCGCATCCGCCCGGTCGGCGACGTGCTCATCGCGATGCGCGCCACGATCGATCACTTCACCGCGCCCGGGTCGAAGATCATCCTGCCGACCCCGGCGTACATGCCGTTCCTGAAGATCCCGCCGATGCACGACCGCGAGATCATCGAGGTCCCGCTGCTGGTTCAGGATGGCAGGTACGTGTTCGACCTCGACGGACTGGACAGGGCCTTCGCCGACGGCGGCGGGATGCTCATCCTGTGCAACCCGTACAACCCCGTGGGGCGCGTGTTCACGCGTGAGGAGCTGCTGGCGATCTCGGAGATCGTGGAGCGGCACGGCGGACGCGTGTTCTCCGACGAGATCCATGCCCCGCTGGTGTTCGCGCCGCACGTGCACATCCCGTACGCGAGCATCAGCGAGGCCGCCGCGAACCACACCATCACGTCGACGAGCGCGTCGAAGGCGTGGAACCTGCCCGGTCTGAAAGCCGCGCAGGTGGTCCTCAGCAACGACGCGGATGCCGCCGTCTGGGCCACACCCGTCGTGACGCGCAACGAACTGCTCGCGAGCAACCCCGGGATCATCGCGAACACCGCGGCCTACGACGACGGGCGGGAGTGGCTCGCCGACACGCACGCCTACCTCGACGGGAACCGTCGACTGCTGGGCGAGCTGCTCGCCGCACAGATCCCCGAGATCGGCTACACCCTTGCGGAGGGGAGCTACATCGCCTGGCTGGATGCGCGCGGTCTCGGCATCGACGGGTCGCCCGCCGACTTCTTCCGCGAGCACGCGGGGGTCGCGCTCACCGACGGCATCGCGTGCGGGGCGCCGGGTGACGGATTCCTACGATTCATCCTGGCCACGCCGCGCCCGATCATCGTGCAGGCCGTGGAGCAGATGGCCGCGGCGCTCGCCCGACGCGGGGCGCCGGTCAGCGTCTGACGGAGGTCAGGGATCTCCGGGGCCTGGTGACCGGGGCCTGGGGTGGGGTGCTGGCGCGGGTCGGGACGTCCGATTCCCGGCTGAACTGCGGCGCTTCGCCCCGGTTCCGGCAGATCCGTGCCGATCTCTCCGGATCTCGGGGTGTCTTCCGGATCTCGGAGGGGCTTCGCGGGGAGCTAGCATGCCTGAGGGGCGGAGCACCGATGATCAGGAGGCGGCGATGAGCGGACTGCATCACATCGAAGTCTGGGTCGACGACCTCGACGGAGCGATCTCCTCGTGGGGGTGGCTGCTCGAACGGCTCGGCTATGCCGTGACGGCGCAGTGGCCGGGGGGAGCCAGCTGGGGAGACGGCGGCGCCTACATCACCCTGACGACCTCACCGAACCTTGCGGATGCCGCGCACGACCGGCGCCGCTCGGGAGTGAACCACCTCGCCTTCCTCGGCGGGACGAGAGCGGAGGTGGATGCCGTCATGCGAGAGGCCCCTGGGCGCGGCTGGACCCCGCTCTACTCCGACCGCTACCCGCACGCGGGCGGTCCCGACCACTACGCCGGATGGATCGAGAACGCCGCGGGGTTCAAGGTCGAGATCGTCGCCGAGGCGCCCTGAGCATCCGGGCATCCTACCGTCCGAATGACCAGTCCCACCACCTCTGCGCTCGAGGGTCCTGTGCGCACGGCATCCGGTCGCCGACCCCATTCCGATATGCGGAAGACCGCCCGGGTTCCGGACAGATTCTCGCGAATCATCCGGAACCCGGGCGGTCTTCCGCGTGCGGTGCAGGTGCTCAGGCCTGGACGCGCGCGATCCATGCCTCGATCTCGTCGGCGGTGCGGGGGATGTCGGCGGAGAGGTTGACGGGTCCGTCCTCCGTCATGAGGATGTCGTCCTCGATGCGCGCGCCGATGCCGCGGTACTCGGCGGGCACCGTGAGATCGTCGATCTGGAAGTACAGGCCGGGCTCGATCGTGAAGACCATGCCCGGCGCCAGGATGCCGTCGTAGTACATCTCGCGGCGGGCCTGGGCGCAGTCGTGCACGTCGATGCCGAGGTGGTGCGAGGTGCCGTGGACCATGTAGCGGCGGTGCTGGCCACCGGCATCCGCGTCCAGCGCCTCTTCGGCGGTCACGGGGAGCAGGCCCCACTCGGCGGTGCGGGCGGCGATGACCTTCATGGCCGCGCCGTGCACCTCGCGGAACGGCACGCCGATCTGCGCGGCGGCGAAGGCGGCGTCGGCCGCCTCGCGCACCGTCTCATACACGCGGCGCTGCACCTCGCTGAAGGTTCCGGAGACGGGCAGCGTGCGGGTGATGTCCGCCGTGTAGAGGCTGTCGGCTTCGACTCCGGCGTCGACGAGGATCAGGTCTCCCGGCACGACGGCTCCGTCGTTGCGGGTCCAGTGCAGGTAGCAGGCGTGGGGTCCGGATGCGGCGATCGTGTCGTAGCCCTCGCCATTGCCGTCCTCGCGCGCACGGCGGTGGAAGACGCCCTCCACGACGCGCTCGCCGCGGGCGTGAGCGGTGGCCTGGGGGAGTGCACGGATGATGTCGTCGAAGCCGTTCGCCGTGATCTCGACCGCTCGGCGCATCTCGGCGATCTCGAACTCGTCCTTGATGAGGCGGAGCTCGGAGACGAAGCGGTCGAGCTCGTCGGAATCGCCGAGCGTGAGGTCGTCCGCTCCGGCGGCGAACGCGTCCAGGTGATCGGTCGCGATGCCGAGATCGGCGGCGACACCGGCGAGGGCCGGTCGGGGGCCGATCCAGAACTCGCCGATCGTGGCGTCGGCGTAGAACTCCGTCGTCGTGCGGTCGGCGCGCTCACGGAAGTACAGGGTGATGTCGTGGCCGGCATCCGTCGGCTCGAAGACGAGCACCGAGTCGGGCTCGGAGTCGGACGCCCACCCGGTGAGGTGCGCGAACGCGGAGTGCGCGCGGAACACGTAGTCCGTGTCGTTGCTGCGCTGCTTGAGGGATCCTGCGGGGATCACGAGGCGCTTCCCGGGGAACGCCGCGGACACGGCCGCACGGCGAGCGGCCGCGTACGGAGCTTGCGCCCGCGCGGTCGGCAACGATTCGGGGCGCTCGGCCCATCCGGTGGAGATAGTGTCGAGGAAGCCCTGCGGGAACGGCTGCTTGCGGTTCGTGGTGCTGTTCTCGACGACGGTCTCGGCGCTGGTCTCGGCGATCGTGTCGCGTTCTCCGGTGTTCATCCCTCAAGTCTGTCACTGCGCGGGCTGTTTCGTCGCGCCGCACGGGTCACCGGAAGGAGGCGCAGACGATTCGTCTCGTGGCCGAGGGCGCTCGGCTGTGCAGAGCGGCGATTCGTCTCGGCTCAGCCGGCGGGCTCGAGCTGCACGACGAGACCGCGATGATCGCTCCCTGCGGCGTCGCCGATGATCGACGATCCGGTGGGCGTCCAGTTCTGCGACGCCATGACGTGGTCGATGGGCGCGCTCAGCAGTTCGGGGAGCGAGCTGGGCCAGGTGCCGCTGAAGCCGTTGCCGGTGCGCGACGCGGCGTCCCGGCAGTAGCCCAGGTCTCCTCCGCCTGCGCCGAGGGATGCCATGTGGTCGATCGTGGCGTTGAAGTCGCCGGCGAGGATGACGTCGCCCTGCGGGCACTGATCGGCGATCCACTGCAGATCGCTGCGCCACTGGCCCATCTCCTCCCTGCGCGGAGCGACCGCATGCACGGCGACGATGGTCGGCCCTGTGCCGTCGATGGGCATGAGGACGACGCTCGGCACCTGTGCCGTGTTGCTGGTGCCGTCTGTCGACGACTCGATCACCGAGTACTCGCCCATGTCGGGGGAGACCAGGACCGTCGTCTGCCACGACTTCGGGCCGTCGACGACGTCGGGCTTGTACTGCACGTTGTGCACCCACATCGGATGCCCCTGCGCGCGCAGCATGATCGCGATCTGCTCTCCGACGGCCTCCGTGGTCTCGGGGAGGGCGACGACGTCGGCCCCGCTGTCGAGGATCTGCCGTGCGATCGTCTCCGCCGGGACGACCTCGCCCGCGGTGTTCCAGCTCAGGACCCGCACGCTCGACTCCGTCGCGGCGGGGAGGGTGTCGCCGCCGAAGCCCCGGCTCATGCCGATCGCTCCGGTCGCGCCGGCGCCCAGCAGCGCGACGATGAGGACGGACGCCGCGAATCCCCGCAGCGGCCGCGCGAACAGGAGCAGCAGCGAGAGCACGGCGATGAGCAGCAGCGCCCCGAGCACGACGCCGCGAGCGGCGACGATCTGCGCGAACGGGAAGGTCTGCTCGAGACGGAAGAACTGCGGCCACACGGCGATCGCCGTCGCGATCGCGAGCAGCACGGTGAACAGGATCCCCAGTAGTCGAAGCATCCCTCCCAGCCTATGAGCCGTGTCTGGGAAGTCCCTGCCGCGGCGCGAGCCTCGGGCCGTCGCGGCTCGGTACGCTCGGAGGATGGCCTCATCGTTCGCCGGTCCCGCCGACCTGCACCTCCACTCGAATCAGTCGGACGGCACGGAGGCGCCAGCGGAGGTCATGCGACAGGCCCACGCCCATGGCGTCCGGACCGCGGCCCTCACCGATCACGACCGCACGACCGGGTGGCAGGAGGCCGGCGACGCCGCCGTCGCGCTGGGAATGACCTTCATCCCGGGGATGGAGCTGTCGGCCAAGCACGAGTGGCGCAGCGTGCATGTCCTCGGCTACCTGTTCGACCCGGCGGATCCGGCCCTCCGCGCCGAGACCGATCGCATCCGCGACGACCGGATCGGCCGTGCGGAGAGGATCGTCCGCAGCATCGGCCGCGACTACGACCTGCACTGGGACGACGTGCTCGCGCAGACCACGGCGGACGCGACGGTGGGGCGGCCGCACATCGCCGACGCCCTGGTCGCCCGCGGCATCGTGCGGGACCGCACGGAGGCGTTCGACGGCATCCTGCACCCGCGGGAGGGCTATTACGAGCCGCACTACGCGCCGGACCCGCTCACCGCCGTGCGGCTCATCACGGAGGCGGGAGGGGTCGCGATCATCGCGCATCCCGTGACGTCCGGACGAGATCGGATGATGCCCGTTCCCTACATCGAGCGTCTGATCGGCGCGGGGCTCGGCGGCTTCGAGATCGATCATCGGGAGAACACGGCCGCAGGCAAAAGGATGCTGCACGAGATCGCCGCAGCTCATGACCTCATCGTGACCGGGTCGAGCGACTACCACGGCACCGGCAAGCCGAACCGGCCGGGGGAGAACACCACCTCCGACGAGATGGTGGCGCGGCTCATCGCCCGCGCAACGGGTACCACACCGCGCTACCCGTGAATCTGGGCGTCCTGTCGGGATTCTCCCGGCCGCTTGTCGAGCACGGCCCCTACTGTTCGACACATGCAACGGGCGACATCACTCGAGCAGCGCATCGACGCGGTCGCTCACCGCATCCTCCAGGGCGCCCCGATCGACGGCTTCCGTGCGGGGGTCGTCGAGTTCTCGGTGTTCGTGCTCAAGCAGGCGTGGGCATGCGTCTTCGGGGCGGCGCTCCTGCTGGCGATCGTCGCCGCACGGCTCTGGTACCCGGATGACGCGGCGCTCGCCAGGAACGACGCGCTGACCCTCACCGCGGTGGCGATCCAGATCGCCATGCTCGCGTTCCGTCTCGAAACGGGCCGCGAGCTCTGGGTGATCGTGCTGTTCCACCTGACCGGCACCGCGATGGAGCTCTTCAAGACGGACGTCGGGTCATGGGCGTATGCCGCGGACGGGATTCTTCGCATCGGCGGCGTTCCCCTCTTCAGCGGCTTCATGTACGCGGCGGTGGGGTCGTACATGGTGAGAGTGCACCGCCTGTTCGATCTGGGATTCACGCGTTACCCCCGCCGCTGGCTGACGACGGTCCTCGCCGTCGCGATCTACGCGAACTTCTTCACCCACCACTGGTTCTGGGATCTGCGCTGGGTGCTCGTCGTGTGCATCGTGCTGCTCTGGTCGCCGACGATCATGCATGCGCGCGTGTGGCGTCGCACACTGCGACTTCCCCTGATCGCCGTGTTCGCGGGCGTCTCCGCCTTCATCTACATCGCGGAGAACATCGGCACCTGGGCAGGCGCCTGGGCCTATCCCGATCAGGTCGAGTCCTGGCAACCGGTGTCGTTGAGCAAGCTCAGCTCATGGTTCCTGCTGATGATCATCTCGGTGGTGATGGTCACCTGGGTGTATCCCCCTGCGCCGCCGGCGGGGCCTGTGGAGAACGACGAAGGGGCGGATGCCGCAGCATCCGCCCCTTCTGAGATCGTTCAGGCGCCGGTGACCGGCGCTGCTCCGGTTCCACCGGAACCACCGCGGCGGCGACGGCGGCGACGAGCGGGTGCCGGCTTGCCGTCGTGATGCTCCTTGCCTGCGCCGTCGTGAGTTCCGGCGCCCTCGGCGCCGCGATCGGCGGCCTGACCGGAGTCGGACGCGGATGACGACGACTCCGTCGCGCCCTCGGCGAAGGTCGACCCGACGGCCGCGGAACCGCCGCGGCGACGACGGCGGCGGCGGGTGCCTCCTTCGTCGGTGCCCTCGGCCGCGGCATCCGCTGCGCGCTCGGGGCGCGGAGCCCGTGCCGGCTTCTCGGCCTTGGGGGCCGTCACCAGGCGGCCCTTGGTGCCGGCGGGGATGTCGAGGTCGCTGTAGAGGTGCGGGCTCGACGAGTACGTCTCGACGGGTTCCGGCTGACCGAACTCGAGCGCCCGGTTGATGAGGGCCCACTTGTGCAGGTCCTCCCAGTCGACGAAGGTGACCGCGATACCGGTCTTGCCCGCGCGACCGGTACGACCGGCGCGGTGCAGGTACGTCTTGTCCTCATCGGGGATCGTGTGGTTGATGACGTGGGTCACGTCGTCGACGTCGATGCCACGGGCGGCGACGTCGGTCGCGACGAGCACGTCCTTCTTCCCGGCCTTGAACGCCGCCATCGAGCGCTCGCGCTGATCCTGACCCATGTCGCCGTGCACGCCGCCGACGTTGAAGCCGCGGTCGCCCAGCTCGTCGACCAGACGCTGCGCCGCACGCTTGGTGCGGGTGAAGATCACGGTCTTGCCGCGGCCCTCGGCCTGGAGGATGCGGGCGATGACCTCGTCCTTGTCGAGCGAGTGCGCGCGGTAGACGAGGTGCTTGATGTTGGCCTGGGTGAGGCCCTCGTCGGGATCGGTGGCGCGGATGTGGATCGGGTTGTTCATGAACCGGCGCGCGAGAGCGACGATCGGCCCGGGCATGGTCGCCGAGAACAGCTGCGTGTGCCGCACCGCCGGGACCTTCTGGAAGATCTTCTCGATGTCGGCGAGGAAGCCGAGGTCGAGCATCTTGTCGGCCTCGTCGAGCACGACCTCGGTCGCGTTCGACAGGTCGAGGAGGCGCTGGCCCGCGAGGTCGATGAGTCGACCGGGGGTGCCGACCACGATCTGCGCGCCGGCCTTGAGCTGGTCGATCTGACCCTCGTAGGCCTTGCCGCCGTAGATGGCCACGACGCTGGTCGAGCGGTTGCTGGTGAGCAGATCGATGTCCTCGTACACCTGCACCGCGAGCTCGCGGGTGGGCACCACGATGAGCGCCTTGACGCCGTGCTCGGGGTTCTGGCCGAGTCGCTGGACGACGGGGATGCCGAAGCCGAAGGTCTTGCCCGTTCCGGTCTTCGCCTGTCCGATGATGTCCTGGCCGGGGAGGCCGAGCGGAATGGTCTGCTCCTGGATGGGGAACGCGTCGACGATGCCCTTTGCGGCGAGTGCGTCGACGATGTCCTGATCGATTCCTAGATCAGAGAAAGTTGTCACTGTGTTCAGATGCCTGTCCGGCGACATGGAGAGTCGCCTCGTCACGGATCCACGCCGTCTCTTGTGCCACAGGCGCGGGGCCCCGCTCCGACGGCGGGGACGGGACCAGCCTACCCGAGGCGTGCTCCGACCCTCGGGATGGCTTCTCCCCGAGTAGTGTGATCCCGTAGTCGATCGGTTGGGGAGCATCCGTGGTCAATTGGTTCTGGAATCGGAGCAGGGCTCCTCGTCGCACCCTCGCGCTGCGCAGCAGGGGCGATCAGGGCGGTGCGACGCGCGTCGACTTCGCCGAGCTCGCCCCCGAATTGAATCGCTTCCTCGGGCAGGCGGCCTACCTGCAGCTCGGCTACTTCGAGACGCTCACCCGTCTGATCCGCGCCACCCCCGAGCTCTCCGAGAAGGAGTCGCTGTCCCGCGCCGCGGGGGCGACCCTCACGAAGCATCGGGCGATCGTGGACCTCATCTTCGAACGCGGCGAGGATCCCACGCAGCTCATGCTCCCGTTCCGCGAGAACCTCGACGCGTTCCGTCGCAAGACGATCGGCGCCCGTCCTCGCGAGACCATGCTGGCCGTCTACATCACCGCGGGCATGCTGGACGACTTCTACCTCGCGCTGGCGTCGAGCTACGGAGACATCGGCGAGAAGGTGCGGACGATCCTCAGCGAGGACGACGCGCGCCACGAGATCGTCGCGATCATCCAGGAGACGATCGAGAGCGACGAGGAGTGGCGTTCGCTGCTGTCGATGTGGGCCAGACGACTCGTCGGGGACACGATCCTGGTCTGCCGCTCGGCGCTGCGCCCCGAGAGGCTCGCCGCCGCAGACGACGAGAGGATCGAGCCCGTCTACACGGAGCTCATGGGCGCGCACGCCCGCAGGATGGACGCGATGGGCCTCGCGTCCTGACGACGTCGTCGTCGTGCCGTCACCCCGTGGCGCGCTCCAGCCGACGGGTGAGCCGCCAGGCGATGACCATCGGGATCACCCCGATCACCCCGAACGACATGTCGATGAGCTGCCAGCCGAGCGGGATGCCCCGGATCCCGCCGGCGATGAGCGCGAGCGGGATGATGCCGGCGCAGGCGATCACGCCGAACTGGATGACCCAGACGTTGCGCACGGGGTCGATCAGCGGGCCGATGAAGACGACCGCGATGACGAAGTGCGCGAACGCCAGCCAATCGGTGCCGTACGACATGAACGGATAGCGGTCGCCGACGTCGACGAGCGCCTGCGACACCCGCTCGACCCAGGCGACGGCGTCGGGGAACCATGCGGCGACGGGGGAGTCGCGCAGTATGCCCGACGCGAGTCCGAGCTCCTCGCGCAGCGGGAACGCCGTGACGCCGCTGATGATCAGCCCCAGCATCATCACGACGATGCAGAGGCGGATCCGGAAGAGGGTCCGGCGTCTGTCCACCGGTTCAGATGCCGAGCGCGGCCCTGGCCTCGGCGTCCCGACCGGTGCGGACGCGGACGAGAACGATCGTCGCGAGGGCGGCGATCACCGCGGAGCCGAGAACGCTCGCCAGCCACAGCCAGATGCTGCCTTCGCCGACACCGGCCCACTGCAGACCCGTGTAGACCAGAGCGGCGACTGCGGTCGCGATCGCCGGGGTGACGGCGACGCCGCGCAGCTCACGTCCGCCGATCAGGTAGTGCGCGGCGATGCCGAGCACGCACGCGCCGATGAGTGCGAGGAGGATGTACATCGCGGGTCAGGCGACGAAGCCGACGCGGCGCGACTCTTCGGTGCCCAGCTCGATGTAGGCGAGGTTCGCGGTCGGGACGAGGTAGGAGTTGCCCTTCACGTCTGCGAAGTCGAGGTGCGTGGAGCTCTGCTCGAGGGCTGCGGTGACCTTGGCACGCACCTCGTCGGCGCTGGCGGAGGTCTCGAAGTTCAGTTCGCGGCCGGTGTTGACGATGCCGATGCGGATTTCCACGCGTGCTCCCTGTGGTTGATGCTGCTGACTGTGCCCAACTCTACCCCGGCGGCGGTCGCGGGGATCGGCGGGCGCCGCCGGTTTCGCCGTGAGCGCACGCGGGCGCCACCGCGGGCGAGAGGGCCGATGTCCGGACATCCCAGTAGCGTGGAATCCGTGACTCAGGATGCCGCGCAGCGAGCCGTCGTCGCCGCTGCTGCGGCGGCGTCCGGTGTGATCATCGGCGCCCCCGGCACGGGAAAGACCCGCACCCTCGTCGACCGCGTCGTGCACCTGCTCGACGTCGAGGGGATGCGGCCGGAGGAGGTGCTGGTCCTCACGCCGAGTCGTCAGGCGGCCACCGCGCTCCGCGACCGCATCGGGGTGCGCATCGGCCAGGCCACGCCGGGTCCTCTGGCCCGGTCGCTCGGATCCTTCGCGTTCCAGCTCGTTCGCGGGGCGATGGTCAGGGCGGGCGAGGAGCCCCCGGCGCTGCTCACGGGCGCCGACCAGGACCGGCTCATCGCCGAACTGCTCGCCGGAGACGAGGAGGACGGGCACATCTCGTGGCCCGACGCCCTCAGCCCGTCGGTGCGGGCGTCGAAGGGCTTCCGCTCCGAGCTGCGCGCGCTCATCGCGGAGTGCGTCGAGATGGGCGCGTCACCGGACGAGCTCAGAACGGCCGGAGATCCGACCTGGGCGGCCGTGGCGGACTTCCTCGTGGAGTACCGCACGGTGCTCGACGCCGCCAGGGCCGCCCACCGCGACGCCGCCGACCTCCTCGCGGAGGCGGGGGAGATCCTGCGGACCGCCGACGCGGTGACCCTCGGCCCCCTCGCATCGCTGCGAGCGGTGCTGATCGACGACGCGCAGGAGCTCACCCGCGGCGGGGTGGCCGTCGTCCAGGCGCTCCGAGGCAGGGACATCGCCGTGCTCGCGTTCGGCGATCCCGACATCTCCTCCGGCGCATTCCGGGGCGCCAGCCCCGAGCTCTTCGCTCGGCTCGCCGGCGCACTGGGCGACGTGCACGTGCTCGACGGTCCGCACCGGCAGGCGCCGGCGCTCACCGCGCTGACCCGCACGGTCACGCAGGCCATCGGCGCCTCCGGCCGGGTGGATCACCGCCGCGCGCCCGCTCCCGTCGGCGCGGACGAGACGACCGAGGCGGTGAGCACGTTCATCGCCCCGTCGCCCTACGAGGAGCTCGACAGGATCGCCGGGGTGATGCGCGACTGGCACCTCGCAGGCGGCATCCCCTGGGACAGGATGGCGGTCATCGCGCACGACACCCGTCAGGTGACGACCCTCGAGGGCGAGCTCGCCGCGCGTGAGATCCCGACCAGAGCGGCCGGCGTGCAGCGTCCGCTGGGCAGCGAGAGCATCGTGCGCGACATCGTCGAGGCGGTGCGGCTCGCCCTCACGCCCGTCGAGGCGCGCACTCCGCAGATGCTGGAGGAGGCGCTGCGCACGCCGTTCGGCGGGATGGACGCCATCGGCCTCCGTCGCCTGCGTGCGCGGCTGCGGCACATCGAACTCGAACAGGGCGGATCCACTCCGGCGCGCGAGCTCCTGCGCCAGGCGTTCGCCGCGCCCGCGCACTTCACCCTCATCGATGCGGCCGAGTCGCGCACCGCCTCGCGGTTCGCGGAGACGATCGCCGCGGTGTCGGCGGCGGCCGAGCGGGGCGAGACGATCCATGACCTGCTGTGGCGGATCTGGGACCAGGCACGCGCCGTCGACGGTCGGCGTCTGCAGGTCGCGTGGCGGGAGATGGCGCTGCAGGCGTCCGGGGCGGAGACGGCGCGGGCGCTCGACGCGCTGGTCTCGCTCTTCGATGCGGCCAAGAGGTTCGTCGAGCGCACGCCGAACGAGAAGCCCGACGTCTTCGTGCGCGACATCCTCGACAGCGAGGTGCCTGAGGACTCGCTGTCGAGCCCCGACCGTCCGGGTCGCGTCACGCTGCTGACTCCCGCGACGGCGCTGGGAACCGAGTTCGACGCCGTCGTCGTCGCCGGTGTGCAGGACGGCATCTGGCCCAACGTGCGGCTGCGCGGAGGGATGCTGCAGACCTGGCGGCTGGCCGATGCGCTCTCCGCGGTGCGCGACGGAGTGGTCGTCCCCGAGCCTGGCGTCCTCGATCGGCGGCGTGCGGCCCTGCACGACGAGCTGAGGCTGTTCGTGCGCGCGGTGTCGCGAGCGCGCACGCGGCTGCTGATCACCGCGGTCGACGACGACGACCTGACGCCGAGCCCTTTCTTCGGGTTCCTGCCGAAGCCCGATCCGCCGGAGCTGCACGCGTCGGCGGAGCATCCGCTCACCCTTCGCGGACTGGTCGCGCGTCATCGCCGGATCCTCACGACCTCGTCCTCTCCCGCTGCGAGAGCCGAGGCCGCTGCGCAGCTCGCCGTGCTGGCGCGTGAGGGCGTGCCCGGCGCAGACCCCTCCGACTGGTACGGGGTGACGCCGCCGACGACCGACGCGCCGCTGCGGGATCTCGCCGTCGACGGGGCGAAGGTGTCGCCGTCGAAGATGGAGTCGTTCGAGGAATGCGGCGTGAACTGGGTGGTCTCGGCGCTCGGCGGAGACACGGTGATGCCCCCCACGGCCGGAATCGGCACGATCGTGCACGAGGCGATGGAAAAGGTGCCGGACGGAGACCTCGAGCGGATGCGCGCGATCGTGGAGGAGCACTGGCCGGAGCTCGACTTCGAGACCGAGTGGATCGGACGCAAGGAGCGCAGACGCGCCGATCTTCTCGTGGATCGCCTGCACGCCTATCTCGGCGACGTGCGCGCCGACGGCGGTCGGGCGATCGCGAGCGAGGTGGAGTTCCGCTTCGCCGTCGACGTCGACGACGAGCACGCCGTGCACGAGGTTGGGGAGGACCGGAGCGGGCAGGCGATCATCCACGGCTTCATCGACAGGGTCGAGGCGTACCCCGTCGGCTCCGGAGACCACGGTCATGCCCGAGGGCGCGGTTCGGAGCCGATCACCGCGGCTGCGGAGAAGGAGAGGGTGGTCGTCGTCGACCTCAAGACCGGCAAGAACGACCCGGAGTCCGACTCCGGAGTGCTCGCCCACGCCCAGCTCGCGGCCTATCAGATCGCGGTGCAACAGGGCCTCATCGACGGGGCCGACCCCACGGCGCTCGCCGGAGCGCGACTCGTCATCGTGTCGAAGACGCTGGCCAAGAGCGACTACCGCATCGCGCATCAGCACACCCTCGACGACGAGGGACGAGAGGCGTTCCTCCTGCGGGTGTCCGAGGCCGCGCGTGGCATGTCCGCGTCGAGTTTCACGGCTCAGGTCGAAGCGCACTGCGCCGACACACAGGGCAACAGGGTCAAGCCCTGCCGCATCCACACCGTTCCGGCGGTGAGCGCATGACCCCGACCTGGCCCGGAACCCTCGGCCTCTCCGCCACCGACATCGCCGCGGCGCTCGGGCAGCCACCGCCCACCGCTGCGCAGCAGCGCGTGATCGAGGCGCCGCCCGCTCCCGCGCTCGTCGTCGCCGGCGCGGGCAGCGGCAAGACCGAGACCATGTCGGGGCGCGTCGTCTGGCTCGTCGCGAACGGTCACGTGCGCCGGGATGAGATCCTCGGGCTGACGTTCACGCGCAAGGCGGCAGGAGAGCTCGCCGAGCGGATCGGCGTCAGGCTCGCGGTGATCGACGAGTACGGTCGTCGGGGTCTCCTGCCCCATCTCCCCGAGATCGTCTCATCGGGCGCGCTCCGCCGCGTCGACGAGGCGGTCGCTGGTCGCCAGCGCGAGCTCGTGCGCCGGCACGTGCTCGACGAGCTCGCGGAGTCGTACGGCACGGGGTGGGACACCGCCGCCCCGCGCACGGCCGAGGAGCTGATGATCCGCCCTCGCGTGTCGACGTACAACGCCTTCGCCGACGGCATCGTGCGCGAGCACGCCGCGCGCATCGGTCGGGACTCCGACGTCGCGATGCTCAGCCAGGCGGCATCCTGGATGCTGGCGCGCGAGGTCGTGCTGCGCAGCGACCTGGCCGAGCTCGAGGAGATCGAGTTCGCCGTCGGCACCGTGATCGACGCCGTCCAGCGCCTCGCCGGCGACGTTCTCGATCATCGGGTCGATCTCGACGAGGCCGTGCGCATCGCGGTCGCACAGGCCCGTGCGTTCGAGCCCTACACGAGCAACGACGTCATCGGGAAGGCCACGGCCAATCTGCTCAGCCTGTCGACGCTCGCCAGTCTGGTGCGCGACTACATCGCCGAGAAGGAGCGCCGCGGCGTGCTGGACTTCGCCGATCAGGTCGGCGGCGCGTACGACATCGTCGAGTCGGCGCCCGACGTGCGAGAGGAGCTCCGCGAGCAGCACCGCGTCGTCCTGCTCGACGAGTATCAGGACACCTCGGTGATCCAGACCAGATTCCTCGCCGAGCTGTTCCGGGACTCCGCCGTCATGGCGGTGGGCGATCCGCACCAGTCGATCTACGGATGGCGCGGCGCCAGCGCCGACAACCTGTACGCGTTCTCCGGGGCCTTCTCCGGCGGTCACGGCGCGCAGACCTACAGTCTGATGACGAGCTGGCGCAACGACAGACGGATCCTCGACATCGCCAACGAGGTGCTGGTGCCGCTGCAGCGCCCGGGGCTCGACGTCCCGCCGCTCGACCCTCGGCCCGGCGCCGGAGACGGCAGGGCCGAGGTGCGCTTCGCGTTCACGGTCGACGGCGAGGCGGACGACGTCGCCGCGTGGTTCGCCGTCCGCCGGGCCGCGCACGATCAGGATGCCGCCGGACGTCCGCACACCGGGGCGATCCTGTTCCGCTCGAAGAAGCACATGCAGACCTTCGCCGCGGCTCTCGCGGCGCGCGGCATCCCGCATCGCATCCTCGGGCTCGGCGGTCTGCTCTCGACCCCCGAGGTCGTCGATGTCGTCTCGACCCTTCGCGTGGTGCACGACCCGACCGCGGGGTCGGCGCTGATCCGCCTGCTCACCGGGCCGCGGTTCGGCGTCGGCGTCGCCGACATGGCCGCCCTCTACGACCTCGGCCGCCGTCTCTCCGAGACCGACACCGCGATGGGGCCGCTCCCGGAGGAGGTCCGCATCCGTCTGCGCTCATCGCGCGGCGCCGACGAGGCGATCTCGATCATCGACGCGGTCGACGTCGTACGGGCCGTGCGTGACGACTACCGGATGCTGGACGGCATCAGCGCCGAGGGCCGCTCACGTATCCGGGCGGCGGGGGAGATGCTCGAGCGGCTGCGCCGGGCGTCATCGCAGCCGATCTCCGAGTTGATCAGACTCATCGAGCTCGAGCTGCGGCTCGACATCGAGCTCGCCGCGAACGAGACCAGAGGACCGGCTCGAGTCGCGGCGACGCAGCTGCGCGCCTTCGCCGACGAGGTGCGGGCGTTCCTCGCGGCCGACGAGCGGGGGACCATCGGGAGCCTGCTGGCCTGGCTGGACAAGGCCGAGAGCACGGACGAGCTGATGCCGCGGCCGGAGCCGCCGGAACCCGGTGTGGTGCAGCTGCTCACGATCCACGGCTCCAAGGGGCTGGAGTGGGATGCCGTCGCGGTCGTGCGGCTGGTCGCCGACGAGCTGCCCAGCCGGCCGACCGACACTTCGGGGTGGTTCGGCTTCGGGGTCGTTCCGTTCGCGCTGCGCGGCGACCGTGACGCACTGCCGCGCTTCACCTGGGATCCGGACGAGGCCGTCGCCGGCGAGGACGACCCGGCGAAGAGGCTCAAGGCGGGCGTCGCCTCGCTCACCAGCGCCAGCAAGAACGCCCCCGGAGCGCTCACGGTGTTCAAGGCGGCGTACCGCGACTACCAGCAGCAGGAGGAACGGCGTCTCGCCTACGTGGCGGTCACCCGCGCGCGCACCGATCTGCTGCTCAGTGGTGCGCACTGGGCGGGGCAGAAGAAGCCGCGTGATCCGAGCCCGTACCTGCTCGAGGCCATGCAGGTGCTCGGAACGGATCCGGTCGAGCCCGTCGACCCGGAGGACAACCCGTACGACGGTCCGGGCGCCACCCTCACGTGGCCGCTGGATCCTCTCGGGGCGAGGAGGCCGGTCGTCGAGGCCGCGTCGACCGCGGTGC
The DNA here is from genome assembly GCF_042887445.1 of Microbacterium sp. NPDC057944. Classification (NCBI taxonomy): domain Bacteria; kingdom Bacillati; phylum Actinomycetota; class Actinomycetes; order Micrococcales; family Microbacteriaceae; genus Microbacterium; species Microbacterium sp. NPDC057944. The sequence continues at coordinate 1,061,831 of NZ_JBHVPJ010000002.1, read as the reverse complement.
ACGCGGCCGCGGGGAGCGACCCGGAGCCGACGCCCGAACTGGCGCGGCTGCTCGCGGAGCGTGCCGCTCGACTGCGGGGAACGGATGCCGCGCCGCCGACGCGCGTGCCGGCGTCGAAGTTCAAGGACTACGTGACGGACTTCGGGGGTACGCTGTCGTCGATCGTCAGACCGATGCCCGAACGGCCGTACCGGCAGACGCGTCTCGGCACCCTGTTCCATGCGTGGGTCGAGCATCGGAGCGAGCTGGTCGGGATCGGCACGCGGGTCGACGAGGCGCTCTGGGAGCTGGATGAGGACGATGCCGCGGCGGGGCCCGGAGACGTGTCGTCAGCGGATGCCGCCGATCTGACGGCGTTGCAGGAGACCTTCGAACGCAGCGAGTGGGGTGCGCTGCAGCCCATCGCCGTCGAGATCGAGATCGACTTCACCCTGGGCTCGGGCGCCGGTTCGGGCTCGGCGCCCTCGACGGAACCACGTGGTGTGTCGGGTGTGCGGAGCAGTGAGCGCTCGGATGCCGGTTCGGGCTCGGCGCCCACGACAGAACCACGTGGTGTGTCGGGTGTGCGGAGCAGTGAGCGCTCGGATGCCGGTTCGGGCTCGGCGCCCACGACAGAACCACGAGGTGCGTCGGGTGTGCGGAGCAGTGAGCGCTCGGACGCCGGTTCGGGCTCGGCGCCCACGACGGAACCACGAGGTGTGTCGGGTGTGCGGAGCAGTGAGCGCTCGGACGCCGGTTCGGGCTCGGCGCCCACGACGGAACCACGACATATTGTCATCTGCAAGCTGGACGCGGTGTACCGGCGCGAGGATCGCGGAGGCCGCATCGAGATCGTCGACTGGAAGACGGGCAAGGCGCCGCGCACGGCGGAGGAGCGCGAGGAGCGGATGCTGCAGCTCGCCCTGTACCGGCTGGCCTACCATCGCCGATTCGGCGTGCCTCTGGAGGAGATCGACGTCGCGCTCTACTACGTGGCGGACGACCTGGTGATCAGGGGCGACCGCGTCTACTCGGAGTCGGAGCTCTTCCAGCGCTGGAGTGCGGCGCGCGCAGCACGCTGAGCCTCGTCCTCTGGCTCGGCCTCGGTCGCGGCGCGCTCACCCTGCACTTCGGTGTCGTGCGGGGCGGTGGAGGTTCGTCCTTCGTCCTCCGGCTGCGCCGAGACCGAACGCACGGCGGAGAGGTCCTCGGTCTCCAGGCTGCCGACCTCGGCACGGTGCGCGGCCTCCGATGTCTCGGAGTCGAGGTCCTCATCGCGCCAGAGCTCGTCGGGGTTGTAGGCATCGGTCTGCATCGAGGTGTCGACCGCGGCGACCGTGCTCTCGGGCACGCGGTCCAGCGCGTCCATGGCGGAGTCGACGCCCTCGTTGCGGGCCGTGATCACCGTGAGGTCATCGGCGTGCAGGCCGTCGGCCAGGGCCTCGAGAAGGGCGGCCGCGTCGTCGACGATGTCGGGGCGTCGCAGGGAGTCGCCGTGCACGAGCCAGCGGGCGAACTCCAGCTCTGCGAGCAGTCGCCCTCTGACCTCCAGTGCGGCATCCGGCGTCCGGTCGGCCGCGCGGGCGTAGGCGGCCTGCACATCGGCCGCGGCATCCGGCGCCGTCGAGAGCCATGCCAGGTCGACGGCGGGGTCTCCGACGGACAGGGCATGCCACCCCACGATGCCGGAGACCTCGGGTCCCCGTTCCGCATCGTCGTCGAAGAGGAAGGAGGTGGACTGCACGCCGCCGAGGGTCACGGTGGACTCGAAGCGCCAGAGATCGTCGTCGGCGACAGCCTCACGCCAGCGGACCGTCAGCCGCGCGGGTACACGGCCGGTCGCCGCCGCCGCATCGACGAGCCGCTCGATCTCGTCGCGGCTCTCCTGAGAGGTGCGGGTGAGGAGTCCAGCGCCGCGCACGACCGAGGTCGGCATGGCGTGCACAGCGGCGATCGCGGCGCCCATCGACTCCGCAGCGCCGCGCCCGGCGGGGACGTGCGCTGCTTCGATCTGGAAACCCGGGAGGAGTTCGGTCACCAGCGCCCTGGCATCGTCGAGACGGGTCTCGCCGATGTACTCGGGGGCGCGGAACGGCAGCATCGCGCGGGCGCCGGTGGTCAGCGCGCGCAGCGCGAGGGCTTCGGCGGCCAGCTCCGTCGCGGCCTCGTCGTCGTCGGCGACTCGGATCGCGAGCTCGCGTCCGTCGCGCAGCGAGGCGACCGCGGAGTCGAACCGTCCGTCGCCATCGGCGGTCAGAGCGCGTGCGCCCGTCACCTCCGCTCCGGGCAGTGCGGCCGTCACTGCCGCGGCTAGAGTGAAAGGAGAGCGTCCCATACCCCCAGGGTAGGTCGGCTCAGGGGCTGTTCCGCCCCCGCCACGCCCGTGAGAGAGGGAGTCGATGACCATTCCGCACACGCCCATCGACCGCGCAGCCGATCTCCGCGCGGAGCCGGACGTCATCGAGAGACTGCGTGCGGACGAGACGAACCGGGTGGTCGCCGTGCGTGAGGGGCGGGTGCGCGTCGAGCGCGACGGTCTGCTCCTCGTCGCGCCGTCGGCGATCGCGGATGCGACCTGGGCTCTCCTGGGGCGCAGCTCTGAGGGCGCCGCCATCCTGCTCGCGGCTCTCGGGCCTGAGGCCGACACGATCGACGCGGCGCCGGACGAGACCTGGCTGGGACTCCGCGATCTCGGTGCGAGACTCGGCGCCGACGACACCGAACTCCTCATCGAGGCGCTCGCCCTCGGCGGATGGCTGCGCGACGCGCCCTTCTGCCCCGCGTGCGGTGGAGGCACCGAGCTGCGTCAGGCTGGCTGGTCCCGCCGGTGCCTGCAGTGCGGACGCGAGCACTTCCCGCGCACCGATCCGGCCGTGATCGTCGCCGTCGAGAGCGCTGACGGCGAGCGGCTGCTGCTGGGCGCCAACGCCAACTGGGCCGGACGCATGTACTCCTGCTTCGCGGGGTTCACCGAGGCGGGGGAGTCGCTGGAGTCCACCGTTCATCGGGAGATCGAGGAGGAGTCCGGCGTGCGGCTGTCGTCGCTGCGCTACGTCTCCTCGCAGCCGTGGCCGTTCCCTCGTTCTCTCATGCTGGGCTTCCGCGCCGTCGTGGTGGACGAGAGCGCGGCACGTCCAGACGGCGAGGAGATCATCGACGTGCGCTGGTTCTCCCGCGCAGAGATCGGCTCCGCGCTCGCCGGAGAGGGGCCGGTCGGCCTGCCGGGGCCGGCCTCCATCGCCCGCGCGCTGATCATCGCCTGGTACGAGGAGCGCGCGTGAGCGCGCTGGAGGCACTCGACGAACGGCAGAGGCAGGCGGCATCCGTCCTGCGGGGCCCTGTCGCGGTGCTCGCCGGGGCCGGCACGGGAAAGACCCGCGTGATCACGCACCGCATCGCGCACGGCGTCGACACCGGGGCCTACTCGCCCTCGCGGGTGATGGCCGTGACCTTCACCGCGAAGGCCGCCGGCGAGCTGCGAGGCCGACTGCGGGCCCTCGGCGTCGAGGGCGTCGCGGCGCGCACCTTCCACGCCGCCGCGCTCGCGCAGCTCAACTTCTTCTGGCCCACGCTCGCCGGAGCGCCCGCGCCGGGCATCATCGACAACAAGGTCCGGATGCTCGGACAGGCGGCCGACGCCATGCGGCTGCGCCCCAGCACGGCGACGCTCAGGGACATCGCGTCGGAGATCGAGTGGCGCAAGGTCTCGATGCTCTCGATCGACCAGCATGCCGCGCTCGGCCGCACGGTGAGCGGCGTCGACGCCACGCAGCTGGTCGAGCTGCAACGGGCCTACGAGACGCTGAAGGACGAACGTCACCAGCTCGACTTCGAGGACGTGCTCCTCGCCTGTGCGGGGATGCTCGAGGCCGAGCCGCGGGTCGCAGCGTCCGTGCACGAGCAGTACCGGCACTTCACCGTCGACGAGTACCAGGACGTGTCGCCCTTGCAGAACCGGCTGCTGGAGCTGTGGCTCGGAGACCGGCGCGACATCTGCGTCGTCGGCGACGCGAGCCAGACGATCTACTCGTTCGCTGGCGCCGAGCAGCGGTTCCTCCTGGAGTTCGAGCGCCGTCATCCCGATGCCACCGTCGTGCGCCTGGAGACGAACTACCGATCGCAGGCGCCCATCCTCGAAGCCGCCAACGCCCTCATGCACGGGCGTCCTGGCGCACTCGAGCTGGTCCCCGCGCGCGATTCTTTCAGCGCGGATCCGCCGACGGTCACGGCCTTCGACACGGAGGGGGAGGAGGCGGCAGGCATCGCCGCGGCGATCTCCGCGCGGATCGAGGCGGGGGCTTCCCCTGCCGACATCGCTGTGCTCTACCGCGCACACGCGCAGTCCGCCGTGCTCCAGCAGGCGCTCGCCGCGGAGGGCATCGCGACGAGCGTGCTCGGCGGCACCCGCTTCTTCAACATGCCCGAGGTGCGTCAGGCGATCCTCGCCCTCCGTGCTGCCGCTGTGGCCCCGACCGAGCACTCCTTCCTCGCCGGGGTGCAGCGGGTGCTGCGCGAGCTCGGCCTCACGGAGGAGCCGCCCGCAGCGGGCGGTGCGCAGCGCGACGGCTGGGAGGCCAGGCGTGCGATCCTCCGTCTTGCGGAAGAGGCGGGCCCCGACGCGACGCTGCGCGGGTTCAGCGACGCGCTGATGGCCAGGGCCAAGGATCAGCACGAGCCGACCATGCGCACGGTGACGCTGTCGACCCTGCACGCCGCGAAGGGCCTCGAATGGCCCCACGTGCACCTCGCGGGCTGGGCCGAGGGATCGCTGCCGATCTCGTATGCGACGGGCTTCGAGGCGATCGACGAGGAGCGCCGACTCGCGTACGTCGGCGTCACGCGGGCCGCGCGAACGCTCTCGCTGTCCTGGTCTCGCTCGGCCGGCCGAGGTGAACGGGCTCCCTCGAGGTTCCTCGCGGAGATCGGGACGACGGCACGCGGCACCGGCAATCTTCGTGAAACGACACCGAGCGCCACGACCGGCCGCGCGTCGCGCTGACCTCCGCGTACGTCCCCACCTCCGCCGCGTCGGAGAGCAGGCGGGCGGCCAGCGTCGCGGCCTCCGCGACACGTGCGGCGGAGATCGGGCCGGCGCCGCGACCGATCAGCTGGGTGTGCAGCCGCGGCCACGCGGGGTCGCGATCGCGCTCGTGGCCGTCTCGGCAGGCCAAGCAGGCCGACCGTCCAGGGATCACGAGGGGCCCCACCGTCGTCCTGCCGCGCTCGAACGCGACCGGCAGGTGCGTCGTGTCCTCGCGCAGGTAGCGGGCGAACTGGAGCGCAGCGGCGGCACCCTGCACGAGGATCACGCCGACATCCTCACGGCTCTCGCGGCGCCCCAGGGAGATGCCCTCGTCGGCGAGAGCCTCCCTCATCCGGTACTCGGAGCGTCCGTCGACGTGATCGATGCTCTCGACCCAGGCCGCTCGGTACGAGACCTCCTCGTCGACGAGCAGCGGTTCCACCCGCGCCAGCAGTGCTCTGGCCTGCCGGTGGGGAGCACCGGCACCGTGGGCGATGACGTCGAACGACACGCGCCGGAAGCCGTTCGCCATACGCGCGAGAAGCAGCTCGACCCAGGGTGCGTCGACCCGCACCCTGATTTCCCCGTCGACGCCGAACTGCAGGGTCTCCCCGTCGCGCCACAGCAGCGGCAGCGCGGGGTCGAGGCGGGTGATCGTCTTCGAGGTCAGCGGAGGCATGCCCCGATTCTGAAGAGTCCGGCGCCGCCGTGGGGCGGGCCGGACTCATCGGTGGACAACTCGTCCGTGGAGGGTGGCGGAGGCATCCGCCGGCGGTCAGACGGGTCGTTCGTCCCCGGGGCCGGGCTCGTCGTCTTCCGCACCGGCATCCGGATCGCTGCCGGAGAAGTCATCGCCGTCGAGGAGGCGTGCGAGCGCCTCGTCGAACTCGTCGGCCTCTGGCTGCTCGCCGCGGGCGAGCGCCTGCAGTCGTGACACGAGGGCGCTCGGGTCGTCGATGTCCTCGGCGGTGGGCATGAGATCCGGGTAGTCCCACAGCGCATCGCGGGCGGCCGTTCCGACGGCATCCGTCACCGCCTGCCACATGGCGGAGGCCTCGCGAAGGCGGCGCGGACGGAGCTTGAGTCCGACCAGGGCGCCGAGAGCGTCCTCGGCGGGACCGCCCACCGCGCGACGACGCCGCGCCGCCTCGGCGATGCGCGCACCGTCGGGCAGCCGTGAGGTCGCCTGCGCCGTGACGACGTCGACCCATCCGTCGATCGTCGCCACGAGGTTCTCCAGGCGGGCCAGAGCCTCGCGCTGCGCCTCCGTCTGCGCGGGCAGCAGTGCGCCGCCCTCGATGGCGGCCCGCAGCTCCTCGGGGTTGGACGGGTCCAGGCGGCTGGCGACGTCTTCGAGGGCGTCCATGTCGACGGACACTCCGCGGGCGAAATCGGTGATCTGCGCCATGACGTGCAGGTGCAGCCACTTCGCGTGCCGGTACAGGCGGGCGTAGGCGAGCTCGCGCGTGGCGAGGTACAGGGCGATCTGATCCTCGGGGATCTCCAGGCCCTCGCCGAAGGCGGTGAGGTTCTGCGGGATGACCGCCGCCGTCCCCGCAGGGAGCACGGGGATGCCGACGTCCCCTCCGGAGACGACCTCGAGCGACAGGTTGCCCAGCACCTGACCGAACTGCGCGGCGAACACCGAGCCGCCGAGACCCCGCATGAGCTTTCCCGCGCCCTGCACGATGCCGCGCATCTCCTCGGGGACCTGGGTGTCGAGGGCGCCGGTCAGCGCATCGGCGATGCTCGTCGACACGGGGTCGGCGATCTCCTTCCACACGGGCAGGGTCGCCTCGACCCACTCGCCGCGGGTCATGGCCCTGGGGGCCTCCGACAGCTCGGAGATCGTCGTGACCTCGCCGAGCCACAGGTTCGCCAGGGCGAACGAGTCGACGAGAGACGTGCGGGAGCCGTCGGTGATGCCGAGGCCGTCGCGGTTCGCGATGTGCAGGGCCTGACGCAGCGCGTTCTCCCAGGGGTCGCCGTTGAAGGCGCCCTGCAGCTGGGACATGATCGTCTGCATCATCGCCGGGTCGAGCTGAAGACCCTCCATGCCGCCGAGGGCGTTGCGCAGTTCCTCAGGGTCGATGTCTCCACCGCCCTGGCCGGACATCATTCTTCGGAGGAACTCCTGGAAGTCCTCGGGGGTCGGATCGTTGTCTGACATCTCGCTCGCCCTCTCAGCACGCCTATAGCCGTGGGATCTACGCTAGTCACCGAGACAGGTGCACGGTCCCGTTCGCTGTACGCCGCTCGCGAACGACGGAGGATTGCTGTGGATCGAACCCGGTCTGTGAAGCTCGGACTGGGCGTATGGGCGCTGATCGTCGCACTGCTCTCCCTCGCCGTGCTCACGTTCCTGCCCTCGCCGTACGTGATCCAGCGACCCGGCCCGGTGTACAACACGCTGGGGACCGCCGCAGGAGCCGACGGCGAGAAGGTGCCGCTCATCAGCGTCAAGGGCGCGGAGACCTTCGAGACCGCCGGCAGCCTCGACCTCACGACCGTCCAGGTCGTCGGCAACCGTGAGCGCACGCCCAGCTGGTTCGAGCTCGCACTCGCCTGGTCGGACTCCTCGCGCGCGGTCGTGCCCCTCGACTCCGTCTTCCCCGAGGGCGTCACGACCGAGCAGCGCGATGAGCGCAACTCCGCGATGATGGTCGATTCGCAGCACGAGGCGACGGCAGCGGCTCTCGGCGAGCTGGGCTACGACACGGGCGCGCAGGTGACCGTGGTCGAGCCCGCGGCGGACTCGCCCGCCGACGGAGTGCTCGAGGCCGACGACGTGATCAGCGCCATCGGCGGCGTCGAGGTGACCTCGATCACGCAGCTGCGCAAGGCCGTGCAGGACGCCGCCGGTGCCCCCGTCTCCTTGACCGTGCTCAGAGGCGGCGAGGAGAAGCAGGTGGAGGTCACTCCGCAGAAGCACACCGAGGGCGACGTCACGACCTGGCTGATCGGCGTCTCGCTGCGCACCGAGTACCACTTCCCGATCGACGTGACGATCCAGCTCGACAACGTCGGAGGGCCGAGCGCCGGAATGATGTTCGCGCTCGGGATCATCGACACGCTCACCCCCGGCGAACTCAACGGCGGCAAGGACGTCGCCGGCACGGGCACGATCGACGCCGCCGGCACGGTCGGTCCGATCGGCGGCATCCGTCAGAAGCTCTACGGAGCGCGGGATGCCGGCGCCGACTACTTCCTGGCCCCCGAGTCGAACTGCGCCGACGTGGTGGGCCACGTGCCGTCGGGGCTGACCGTGATCAGCACCTCGACGCTGGAGGAATCGCTGAGCGCTCTCGAGGTCATCGCCGACGGGGGAGACGTCGACTCCCTGCCCACCTGCACGAAGTGATCGCGCAGTGCTCGTGACCTCTCCGTGATCGGACAGAGAGCCGCCGCATAGTAAGGCATGCCTAGGATGGGACGGTGACCTCGACCTCTTCTCCGAATCCGGCCACGCCTCGAACCTCACGACGAATCGTCGGGATCTCGCTGGTGATCATCGCCGCGCTGATCGCGGGCTTCTTCGTCTTCGCGTCGCTGTACACCGAGTTCCTCTGGTTCGACCAGCTGGGATTCACGACCGTGCTGACGACGCAGTGGTTCGCTACCGTGCTCATGTTCGTCATCGGCTTCCTGGGCATGGCGGCGCCCCTGTTCGTCGCGATCCAGCTCGCCTACCGGCTGCGACCGGTCTACGTGCGGCTGAGCTCTCAGCTCGACCGCTACCAGGAGGTCATCGAACCGCTCCGCCGCCTCGCGATGTGGGGCATGCCGATCTTCTTCGGCCTGTTCGCCGGCTTCTCCGCCGCCAGCCAGTGGAAGACCGTGTGGCTGTGGGCGAACGGCGTGGCGACCGACGCGGTCGACCCGCAGTTCGGCCTCGACACCGGCTTCTACATGTTCGCGATGCCGTTCTACACGATCCTCCTCGCGTTCGTCTCGGCTGTCCTCCTGCTCTGCCTCCTGGTCACCGCGCTGGTGTCGTACCTCTACGGCTCCGTGCGCATCGGCCAGGGCGAGCTGCGCATCTCCAAGCCCGCGCGCATCCAGCTCGCCGTCATCGCGGGCCTCTACCTGCTCGTGCAGGCGGCGAGCCTCTGGCTCGACCGGTACAAGACCCTCGTCGCTCCTGACGACCGCATCACCGGAGCGGCCTATACGGGCGTCAACGCGACGATCCCCGGACTCGCCATCCTCGCGGTGGTCGCGGCCGTGGTGTCCGTGCTGTTCTTCGTCACCGCCATCATCGGACGCTGGCGCTTCCCGCTCGCCGGCACCGCGCTGCTGCTCGTCGCGTCTCTCGTCGTGGGCGTCGGATACCCGTGGATCGTCACGACCTTCCAGGTCAAGCCGAACCAGAACGCGTACCAGTCGCAGTTCTACCAGCGCAACATCGACGGCACGAAGGAGGCCTACGGCGTCGCGGACGTCGAGGTGACCCCCTTCACCGCGAAGACGGATGCCGAGGCCGGCCAGCTCCGCGAGGACGCCGACACCACCGCCTCCATCCGCATCATCGACCCGAAGATCGTCAACGACGTCATCCGCCAGCAGGACCAGGCGCGCGACTACTACCAGTTCCCGCAGACGCTCGACGTCGACCGGTACCAGGTCAACGGCGTCGCCCAGGACACGGTGGTCGCCGTCCGCGATCTCGACATGGCGAACCTCGGCGACAGCGACACCTGGAACAACCGCGTCGCGGTGTACACCCACGGCTACGGGCTGCTCGCGATGGCGGGAAACCAGCGCACCGCATCGGGGGAGCCGGTGTTCATCGAGCGCGGCATGCCCACCTCGGGAGACCTCACCGACTCGGAGAAGTACGAGCCGCGGATCTACTTCGGCGAGAACTCGCCGGAGTACTCGATCGTCGGCGCGCCCAAGGGCACCGACCCGGTCGAGATCGACTACCCGCGCGGCGCAGAGGGCGATGCCAACACGACGACGACCTTCGACGGCAACGGGGGGCCGGCGATCGGCTCCACGTTCACGAAGCTGCTGTACGCGCTGAAGTTCCAGTCCGAGCAGATCCTGTTCTCGAACCTCGTCAACGACAAGTCGCAGATCCTCTACGACCGCGACCCGAAGACCCGCGTGCAGAAGGTCGCCCCCTACCTCGAGCTCGACAGCGACCCGTACCCGAGCGTCGTGGACGGTCGCGTGGTGTGGATCGTCGACGGCTACACGACCAGCGCGTCGTACCCGTACTCGACCAGCGTGAGCCTCTCCAAGGCGATCGCGGACTCGAGCACGCCGACGCCGTCGCTGGCGATCGACGAGATCAACTACATCCGCAACTCGGTCAAGGCCACGGTCGACGCGTACGACGGTCACGTGACTCTCTACGCGTGGGACAAGAGCGATCCGGTGCTGCAGACCTGGCAGAAGGTCTACCCGTCCACGCTGAAGCCGATCAGCGAGATGTCCGGCGACCTGATGAGCCACGTGCGCTACCCGACCGATCTGTTCAAGGTGCAGCGCGACATCCTCGGGATCTACCACATCGACGATGCAGGCTCCTTCGCGCAGCTCGACAACCGCTGGCAGACTCCGAAGGACCCGCGGAGCAAGGAGATGCTCCAGCCGCCGTACTACCTGAGCATGAAGATGCCGGGGCAGGATTCGCCGCGGTTCTCGATGTTCTCCACGTTCATCCCCGCCTCCTCGGGGTCGAGCAGCTCGCGAGACGTGCTGATGGGCTATCTGGCGGTCGACTCGGATGCCGGCGGCGACAAGGGCAAGAGGGCGGACGGCTACGGCACTCTGCGATTGCTCGAGATCACCGACGACACCACCGTGCCCGGTCCTGGCCAGGTGCAGAACACCTTCGACTCCGACCCGGTCGTCGCCGAGAAGCTGAACGTCCTGACGATCGGAAAGTCGGAGGTCGCGTACGGCAACCTGCTGACGCTGCCGGTCGGAGGCGGCCTGCTGTACGTGCAGCCGGTCTACGTGCAGTCTGCCGACAACACCCAGGTTCCGAAGCTCCGGAAGGTGCTGGTCGCCTTCGGCGGCAACGTCGCCTTCGAGGACACGCTGACAGCGGCGCTGGATGCCCTGTTCGGCGGCGAGGCCGGGGCGGCGGGTGGTGACGGGCAGGTCACGCCGACCACTCCGGAGGAAGGGGGTACGACTCCTCCCGCCGAGGGCGGAACGACGCCTCCTCCGTCGGACGCGGAGGCCGAGGCTCTCTCGGCAGCGGCTCAGGCCCTCGCCGACCGTGAGGCCGCGCTGAAGGCCGGCGACCTCACCGCGTTCGCCGAGGCCGACAAGAGGCTGACGGATGCCGTCAACACCCTGCTCGCCCTGGATGGCGACACGGGCAAGTGACACCGATCCGATGAACGAATGGGCGCTCCGCGAGGGGCGCCCATTCGCGTCTCGGGGGAGTGCTCGCGGCCTCGATTCGCGCACCCTCAGAATCCGTGTTAGGCTATCCCTTGTGCCGCGGGGTGGAGCAGTTCGGTAGCTCGCCGGGCTCATAACCCGGAGGTCGCAGGTTCAAATCCTGTCCCCGCAACAAGAGAAGGCCCCCTGATCAGGGAAATCTGATCAGGGGGCCTTCGCCTTTTCCGGCTGTTCGGCCCGGGATGCGGGAGGATGGGTGCATGTCCGAGACCGCAGCCGTGCCCATCGCCGTATGCCAGTTCGCGCCCACGGCCGTCCGTGAAGAGAATCTCGAGCGGATCGCACGGATGACGGCGGACGCCGCGCGCCGCGGAGCGGCGCTGGTCGTGTTCCCCGAGTACTCCGGCTACTTCGTCGAGCCGATGGACACCTCGCTGGCGGAGAACGCGGAGCAGCTCGACGGAGAGTTCGTCTCGACGCTCACCGCTCTCGCCGCAGACCACGGCGTGGTGATCGTGGCGGGCTTCGCGGAACGGGCATCGGACGAGGGGCGAGTGCGCAACACGGTCGTCGCGGTCCGCGGAGACGGCGTCCTCGCGACGTACCGCAAGCAGCATCTCTACGATGCCTTCGGCCAGACCGAGTCGGATTGGGTGGAGGCCGGCGACGTGGGGGAGGCGGCGACCTTCGAGGTCGCCGGCATCCGCTTCGGGCTGATGACCTGCTACGACCTGCGCTTCCCCGAGGTGGCTCGGACGCTCATGGACGCAGGCGTCGACGCGATCGTGGTCCCGGCGGAGTGGGTGCGCGGCCCGCTCAAGGAGCACCATTGGACGACGCTGCTCGCGGCGAGGGCGATCGAGAACACCGCCTACGTGATCGCCGCCGACCACCCTGCGCCGATCGGCGTCGGACACTCGCAGATCATCGATCCCCAGGGCGTGGTGCTCGCGGGCGTCGGCGTCGTGGAGGGGATCGCGGTCGCCCCGGTGGAGCGCTCCGCCATCGACCGCGTGCGGGCGGCGAACCCGTCACTGCGGGTCCGGCGCTACCGGGTGGTGCCGCGCTGACTCAGGCGTCGAGCGCAGACAGCCGCCTCGCGGCCTCTTCCAGGACCTCGACCCGCTTGCACGCGGCGAAGCGGACCAGGCCCGTGTAGTCCCCACGGCGCCCCTCGGAGACGAATGCGGAGAGGGGGATGGCGGCGACTCCCGCCCGCTCCGGAAGCGCACGGCAGAACGCCGCGGCATCCGTTCCCCCCAGCGCCGTCGCGTCGGCCACCGTGAAGTAGCCTCCCTGCGGCGCGTGCACCGTGAAGCCCGCCGCACGAAGACCGTCGCCGAGGATCGCGTGCTTGCGCTCGAGCGTCGCCGCGGCGTCGGCGAAGGAGGAGTCGGGCAGACGGAGTCCGACGGCCACAGCGGGCTGGAACGGCGACCCGTTCACGTAGGTGAGGTACTGCTTGACGGTGAGGACGGCCGTGATGAGCGCGGCGGGGCCGTGCACCCAGCCGATCTTCCATCCCGTCGTCGAGAAGGTCTTGCCCGCCGAGGAGATCGTGAGGGTGCGCTCTGCCGCTCCCGGCAGCGTCGCGATCGGGGTGTGCGGGGAGTGGAACGAGAGATGCTCGTACACCTCGTCGGTCACGATGACCGCGTCGTGCCGGTGCGCCAGGCGCACGATGTCGGCGAGCACGTCGGGGCCGAAGACCGCCCCAGTGGGGTTGTGCGGGTCGTTCACGAGGATGATCCGCGTGCGATCCGAGACGGCTGCGGCCAGCTGATCCCGATCGGGCTGGAAGTCCGGCGCCCGCAGCGGCACCGTCACGAGCTTCGCGCCGGCGAGGGCGGCAGCGGCCGCATAGGAGTCGTAGTACGGCTCGAAGACGACGACCTCGTCGTCGGGACCGTCGATGAGGGCGAGGAGGGTCGCGGTGAGCGCCTCCGTCGCGCCCGCCGTCACGATCACCTCGGTCGCGGGGTCTACGTGAAGCCCGTAGAAGCGCTCCTGGTGCTCGCTGATCGCCGCGAGCAGATCGGGCACGCCGCGACCGGGCGGATACTGGTTGGCGCCGTTCGCGATCGCGGCTCTCGCCGCCTCCAGTACCTCGGCGGGACCGTCCTCATCGGGGAAGCCCTGGCCCAGGTTGATGGCCCCTGTTCTCGCCGCGAGTCCAGACATCTCTGCGAAGATGGTGGGCGCGACGCCTCCGTCGGATGCGAGCAGTCCTGCGCCCGCTGCCGTGCGCCTCCATGCGCCGGGAATGACACTCATGAAGAACAGGCTAAGGCCATAGGTGAAACTCACCTTCGACATAAGAAACGCACAGACACGGGCGGCACTCTGAAGGGGCGTTGCTGAAGGAGCAGACACCATGAACGAAGACAACACCCAGGACAACCCGGCACTCCCGTCGAACGACGCCGTGCCGACCACCGATGCCGCCCCGTTCGTCGACCGTTCGACGTCGGATGCCGCAGCTGACACGCCCGCTGTCGCCTCCACGCCCGTCGTGGACGCCCCGGCGGCCCCCGTCGCACAGGGACACGAGGTCCCCTCGACGTTCACCTCGGCGCAGACGGCTCCCGTCGCTCCGTCGGCCCCGGTCGTCCCTGCGGCGTCGGTCCCGACCCCGTTCGGCCAGCCGGCGCAGGCAGGACCCTACCCCCCCGCGGCATCCACGGCCCCCCCGTTCTACGGCGGCCAGCAGGCGCAGCCGCAGATCGGGGCGACCTCGCCCGGAGCCGCGTTCGGCATCCACGACGGCACCCAGCCGACCGTCCCGCTCGTCGCCCCTCAGGCGTTCACGACGGGCGACCCCGCCGGAGCCGCCAAGACCAAGGACCAGAAGCCGCGCAGCGGCGTGAAGTTCGCGGCGATCGTCGTGGCCGCCGCGCTCGTGGGAGGCGTCGCCGGCTTCGGAGGCGGCGCGATCTTCACCGGGCTCGGCAGCACCCCCTCGACCGGATCGGCCGAGGGACCGCAGACCGTCACGGTGAACAACCCCGGATCCGTCAACGAGACCACGGCCGTCGCCACCGAGGCGCTGCCCTCCGTGGTCACGATCGAGGTCGCCGGCTCCAAGGAGGCCGGCAGCGGCTCCGGCGTCATCATCAGCGACGACGGCTATGTCCTGACGAACACGCACGTGGTCACCCTGGGCGGGGCCGTCGCCGACCCGACGATCAGGGTCACGACATCGGACGGCCGCATCTACGACGCCACCGTCGTCGGCACCGACCCCATCTACGACCTCGCGGTCGTGAAGCTGAAGGACGCGAAGGGTCTCACGCCCATCACGTTCGCCGACTCGTCGAAGCTCAACGTCGGAGACACCGCGGTCGCGCTCGGCGCCCCGCTCGGGCTGTCGAACTCGGTCACGACCGGCATCGTCAGCGCGCTGAACCGTAGCATCCAGATCGCGTCCTCGGCTCTGCCGGACTCGTCGTCGCAGGATGCGCCGCAGGATCAGCAGACGCCTCAGGACGGCCAGTCGAGCCCGTTCCAGTTCGACCTGCCGGGCAACACCAACCAGCAGACGTCGGAGTCGATCTCGATCGCCGTGATCCAGACGGATGCCGCGATCAACCACGGCAACTCGGGCGGTGCGCTGGTGAACAGCAAGGGTCAGCTGATCGGCATCAACGTGGCGATCGCGAGCTCCGGCAGCTCCGAGGAGTCCGGTTCCATCGGCATCGGTTTCGCCATCCCGTCGAACATCGCCGAGCGCGTCTCGAAGGAGATCATCGCGGACGGCAGTGCGACCCACGGACTCCTCGGCGCGTCGGTCCGTGACGCGGCATCGGTCGAGGGCTCCACTCAGGCGGGCGCCTACATCGCCGAGGTCACCGACGGCGGTGCCGCGGGTGCCGCGGGGCTGAAGGCCGATGACATCGTCACCGCGTTCAACGGCGTGCCGATCACGAACGCGAGCGACCTCACCGCCCAGGTGCGGGCCGCGGCGGCCGGCAGTGACGCGAAGGTCACCTACGTCCGCGGAGGCAAGGAGTACGAGGCCGACGTCACGCTCGGCACGCTCGCCAAGTAGCACCCCGCCTCACAGAGAAGGACGCCACCCGCGCGATAGGCTCGCGGGGTGGCGTCCTTCTCTTTCGGCTCCGGCAATGCGGCCAAGCTGCTCCGGATCCCGCTGTACGCCGCCGGCCGCATCGGCACGCTGATCGTGCCGCGCGGTCGGCGCTGGGTCTTCGGCTGCGGAGCCGGGATCGGCGACGGCGCGCTGGCTCTGCAGCGGCTGGCGCAGGCGAACGGGCACGACACGCTGTGGCTGACCTCGTCCGAGCGCGAAGAGCGCGAGGCGGCAGCGCTCGGCATCCGCACGGTTCCCAAGGGCGGACTCCGCGGATGGTGGGCCACCGCGCGGGCCGGGGTGCTCGTGGTCACCCACGGCCTCGGCGACGTGAACCGCTATGCGAACGCCGGGGCGTTCGTCGTGCAGCTGTGGCACGGCATCCCGCTCAAGCGCATCGGGCTCGACTCGCCGGCCACGACCCAGGTGCCGAACATCCCTGGAGCGTCGTTGCTGCGCCGGGTGGTCGGCATCCTCTACCGCGGCGCCGCTCAGCGCATCCGCGTGCTGCCCGCCGCGTCGCATCGCTCGCGCGGTCGGCTGGAGTCCGCGTTCGGGATCGGCGACGCCCGGGTCGTCGTCACCGGCGAGCCCCGGGTGGACGTGCTCTCTGCGGGGACCCCCGACGAGCGTCGAGCCGCGGCATCCGCGCTGCTCGTGAGCGCCGTCGGCGAGCTGCCCGACGCAGCCAGGACGATCCTGTACGCCCCGACCTGGCGCGACGGCGCGGCAGATCCGGCAGTGCCGAGCGCCGCGCAGTGGATCGACATCATCAGGACCCTCGAGAGAACCGATTCCGTGCTGCTGGTGCGCTCGCATCCGCTCGGGGAGGGCGGGTACGCACCGCCTCTGCCCAGCAGGAGAGTGCGGATGCTGGGGGCCGGCGTCCTCGCCGACGTCACCCCCGCACTCCCCGCGGTCGACGTGCTCGTGACCGACTACTCGTCCCTCGCCTACGACGTGGGGCTGCTCGCGACCCCGGTGCTCTTCCTCGCGCCGGATGCCGAGGAGTACGCACGGACCCGAGGGTTCTACGGAGGCTTCGCCGAGGTCGCGGGGGAGGACTTCGCGCGCAGCTGGGATGAGCTGATCGCGCAGCTGGAGCCGCTGCTGTCCGACGAGGGCACGTTCGCCGCGAGGTCCGTGCGTTCCGCTACGCTCAGCGCTCAGATGCATGCGTTCCGCGACGGACGCAACACACAGCGGGTCTACGACGTGATCCGCGCGCGGGGAGTCCCCGCGCCGAAGGGAGCAGTATGACCACGGCCCGGATCGATGAGTCGGCCGAAGAGCTGATCATCTCGGGTGCAGGCGCTCGCCCGGCGAGCGCGACGCTCCTCGGCGCCCGTGCGCGCGTCGACGCGCGCCTCACCGGCGGCGGCAAGACCTGGAAGGCGGTCTTCCCGCTGCGCGCATCGAGATGGGGCGGCGCGGCTCTGCCGCTCCCGGGCGGCGAGTACGAGCTGCGGATCGACGGCGCTGACCTCGGTGCCGTGGAGATCCCGTCGACCCTGCTCGCGGGGCTCCGCATCGCGGTGCACGCGGCCGCAGTGACGATCGGCGCTCCGATCGATCCCGTCTACGAGACCGCAGAAGGGCAGTCGACCCTCGAGGAGCGCTACGTGGCACAGGCGGGCGGCACCGAGAACGCGGTGTTCTTCGAGAGCTTCTACGGCAAGACGGTCGGCTGCAACCCGCAGGCGATCGACAGGGCGCTCGCCGCCCTGGCGCCGGGGGTCGCTCGGTACTGGAGCGTCGTCGATCTCTCCGTCGCGGTTCCCGACGGCGCTATCGCCGTCGTCGAAGGCAGCCCGGAGTGGTGGAGAGCCAGGGCGGCCGCACGTCTGCTGGTGGTGAACGACTGGCTGCGTCGGCGCTTCGCCCGTAAGGCGGGCCAGCGAGTCCTCCAGACATGGCACGGCACCCCGCTGAAGAGGCTGGCGCTGCATCGCCCCGGGTTCGACCCTCGGCGCATGGCGGCCGTCGTGAAGGAGTCGCGCCGCTGGGACGTGCTGCTCGCTCAGAACACCTACTCCGAGCGGATCCTCCGCAAGGCCTACGCGTTCTTCGGTCGGCCGATCTGGGTGGAGGGCTACCCCCGCAACGACGCGCTCGTCTCCGGCGATCCTGCGGCCGTGCGCGCGGCCCTGGGGATCGCCGAGGGGGAGCGCGTGCTCCTCTACGCACCCACCTGGCGCGACGACCGCAGGGAGATGGTCGACTTCATCGACCCCGAGGCCCTCGCCGCCCAGGCGGATGCCGTCGTGCTCGTCCGAGGGCACTCGCGCACCATCGACACCGGACGCGATCACGCCGGAGCACGGGTCATCGACGTGACCGGATTCCCCGAGACGTCGCAGCTCCTCCTCGCCGCCGACGCGCTGATCACCGACTACTCCTCGGTCATGTTCGACTTCAGCGTCACGGGCAAGCCGATGTACTTCCTGGTTCCCGACCTCGACCACTACCGGGGTCAGCTCCGGGGCTTCTACTTCGATCTCGAGGAGAGGGCGCCGGGGCCGCTGGTCCACACCCAGGAGGAACTGGCCGCCGCGCTCGCCGACAAGGGGCACGAGTCCGCGTACGCGGAGCGGTACGCGGCCTGGCGTGCCCAGTTCAACACCAGGGACGACGGCCATGCCGCCGAGCGCGTCGTGTCGCGCATCCTCGATCAGGGCTACGTCACCCGCTGATCCGTGTCAGGGCAGCGGGGTGTTCCTCGTGCCCAGCCGTGACGCGTCCACGGTGTCGCCCGCACCGCGCAGCACGCCGCCGAGGAAGCCGAGCCCCCACGAGAGGTGCATGGTCGGCATGACGAGCAGCGTCCAGAGTCGCTGTCGGATACCGCCGCCCCCGGGAGCGAAGGCGACCGCGACGTCGAGCAGGACGTAGATCGCGAGGGGCAGATAGACGAGAGATGCGACGAGCGACACCATGCCGGAGAGGACGCCGGTCGCCTGCAGCACGCCGACGACGAGGGCGACGGCGACGAGCAGCACCAGCGCAGGCGGAGCGAAGAAGCGGATGCCGTTGCGCCGACCGAACCTGCGCACGAGCTCGCCGCGCCACGCGCCGGTGGCGCGGAACTGCCGGGCCAGTCGCAGCCAGCTCTCGCGCGGCCAGTAGGTCACCGGCAGGTCGGGATCGAACCACACGCGGTGTCCGGCCTGGCGGATGCGGAGGTTGAGCTCCCAGTCCTCGCCCCGCCTGATCGACTCGTCGAAGAGACCGACCTCCTCGAGCACCGATCGCCGCATGACGCCGAGATACGCGGATTCGGCTTCGCCCTCCTGCGATCCGCCGTGATAGGCCCCGCCGCCGAGGCCGACGGGGGAGTTGTAGAGGCGGGCCACGGACTTCTGGAACGGCGTGCGCCCTTCGGCGTGCATGACCCCGCCGACGTTCGCGGAGTCGGTGCGATCCAGCGTGTCGATGGCGCGGGCGGCATAGCCGGGGGAGAGCTCGGAGTGCGCGTCGACTCTGATGATCGTCGCGTACCTGCTGGCTCGGATGGCCGCATTCAGTCCCACCGGGATGTGCGCTGCCGGGTTCTCCACGAGACGGACGCGGGAGTCCTCACTCGCGAGCCGCTGCGCGAGCTCCGTCGTCCCGTCGGTGGAGGGGCCGAGCGCGAGCACGAGCTCGGCGGGGATGTCGAGCTGCTGCTGCAGGACGGAGGCCACGGCGTGCTCGAGGTAGGCCCGCTCGTTGAGCACCGGCATGACGAAGGACACCCCGTCGGGATGCTCGGTGGTTACGTGGTCAGGCACATGATGATCATGTCATGACGCGATCGGGGGTTCGCTGACCGAGGGCGGCGGTGACGTCGGCGCGTCCGCGGATCGACGTGGAACCGGATTCTCGGATAACGGAACCATCTCTATCCCTCTCGGGAGCCGCCGAGGAGCCGAGCGCGCGACCCCGACTCGGTACTCTGGAGGGATGGGTGCAGTGTCCGACGCGAAGAAGGCCTACCGACTGCTCAGACGCGCACTCCGCTCACGCTCGGCCGTGCAGCGCGTGCGTCGCCGCCTCGCAGAAGACGGCCCACACCCTTCCGGGCACTTCAAGGTCGCCGTGTACTTCGCAGACGGCGCCGTGAACATGTACCAGATGCGTCAGTGGTACCGTCCGCTGGCCGAGCTCGCGAAGCGCTGGCCCGTCGTCGTGCTGTCCCGGGTCGCCACGGGCGCCGAGAAGCTCCTCGACGAAGACGCTCCTCCCGTCGCCTTCGTGCCGACGGTGCGAGACCTCGAGAGGTACATCGCCGATCAGGACATCCGGATCGTGCTGTACGTGAATCAGAACACGCGCAACTTCCAGATGTTCCGCTACGGCCGGCGCTGGCACGTCTTCATCAACCACGGCGAGTCCGACAAGATGTACATGACGACGAACCAGTACAAGGCGTACGACTACGCGTTCGTCGCGGGGCAGGCGGCGAGAGACCGACTCAGCCGGACGCTGTGGGACTACGACATCGACCGGCGCACGATCGAGATCGGGCGCCCGCAGGCGGATCACTACTCCGGGGCACTGCCGTACACGCCCGATGAGCGCACGGTCGTGCTCTACGCGCCGACCTGGGAGGGCGACCGCCCGAGTGCGCACTACGGCTCGATCGCGTCGCACGGTGAGGCTCTCGTCGGCGCGCTGCTCGCCACCGGCCGTCATCGCGTGCTCTACCGCCCCCACCCGCGGAGCGGCGTCATCGACGACGGGTACGGCGCCGCGCATCGACGCATCGTCGCAGCGATCGCGGCGGCCAATGCCGCCGACGCGACAGCCCAGCACGTGTACGACGACGGCCCGGAGCTCGGCTGGCAACTCGCAGCCGCCGACGTCGCGATCGTCGACATCTCCGCCATGGTCTACGACCGCCTCGCTGTGGGCAAGCCCCTCATGATCACCCGTCCGGTCGACGAGCAGGCGTCCGTCGACACGAACGGCTACCTCTCCGACTGCGAGTGGCTGACCGCGGATGCCGCGCGAGACATCGTCGCCGAGGTCGAGCGCGTCCACGCCGACGAGGCGGCGATCGCGCGTCTGCGCATGTGGGTGCAGCACTACTTCGGCGATACCGCCCAGGGAGTCGCCACGGAGAAGTTCCACGCCGCCGTCGAGCAGCTCATGCAGAAGTGGGAGCGCTGGCACGCCCACGAGATGGGTGCGGTCCGCCCCGATGAGGACGATGACGACGAAGAGGGCGACGAAGACGACGTGGACGAATGAGCATGCAGCTCCCGCTCACCGGAGCCGTCGCCTCGCGGCTGCTCGTCCTCTCCGAGACGGGGTCGACGAACGCCGACCTGAGGGCTCGGTCCGCGGATGCCGGAGGCTGGCCTCATCTCTCCGTGATCGCGACCGAGAGCCAGACCGCGGGCAGGGGCCGCCTCGACCGCAGCTGGATCGCCCCTCCTGGCGCGGCGATCGCCGTCTCCGTGCTCCTTCGCGAGCTTCCGCAGCGTCCTGAGGCGAGGGGATGGATTCCTCTGGCGGCGGGGGTGGCGATGTCCGATGCGATCGCCGCGCAGTTGCCCGGCCACGACGTCGCCGTGAAGTGGCCGAACGACATCCTGGTCGACGGAGGCAAGGTCTGCGGCATACTCGCCGAAGCCACGACCGAGGCGGTGATCGTCGGAACCGGTGTCAACACGGGGATGACGGCATCCGATCTCCCCGTCCCCACCGCGACATCGTTCGCGGTGCTCGGCGCGGAGGCCGATGCCGATCGGTTGATCGCCGACTATCTGCGCGGCCTCGACCGGCTCCTCACGGCGCTGATCGACGCGGGAGACGCCGTCTCCAGCGGACTCCACTCCGCCGCGAGCGCTCGCTGTGCGACCATCGGCGCCGAGGTGACGGTGTCGCTCCCCGGCGATCGGAGCCTCCAGGGCACCGCGCTCTCGCTCGACGAGGACGGGCGCCTCATGGTCCTGGCGGACGGCGTCGAGCACGCCGTCTCGGCCGGTGATGTCGTCCATGTCCGCCCAGCCCGAGACTGACACGCCCGGAGTGCGGGCTCCGTTGTCAGTCGGTGCATGCACAATGGAGGGGTGACCCAGCCCGTGACTCTCGGAGGCCGCCCGACGATGCCGCCTCCCGGCGTGCCCACGGAAGAGCTCCTCATCGCGAAGTTCCGTGGTCAGGCGCGACGGCTGTTCTGGTCGGCGCTGGTGCTGATCGCGGCGTGCGGCGCCACGGCGTACTTCTACGGGAATCTCCCTGCGCCCTTCGAGGACTGGATGCTGCTGACGGCGGCGGGGCTGTTCATCGTTCTTCTGGTCATCGTCCCCTACATGATCTGGCACTCGCGGACCGTCACGGTGACCACGCGCAGGGTGATCGTCAACAACGGCGTGGGGTCCAGGAACCGGCGCGAGATGTCCCATGCACGCGGATACTCGATCGGCGTTCGGCGCGGGGTGCTGCAGCGCATGTGGGGCGCAGGGACGATCACGCTCACCAACGGCGTCGACGCTCCGCTGCGTCTGGCGAACGTGCCCAACGTCACACTGGTCCACGAGACTCTGGCCGACCAGATCGAGGTCAGTCAGATCCTCGCCCACAGAGACGCGCAGTCCGGCGCCGAGACGCCCTTCGGCATCTGAGTCGTCTCTGCCGCCGACGAAGCCGTGCGGTCTCGGTCGGTTGAGAGACCGTGTCACCCGCTCCCGCACCAGTGCGGGAGAATGGTCATGACGAATGGAGGCGGCACATGGCGCTGCGTGTAGGCGTGATCGGCGGAGGCCAGCTGGCCAGGATGATGATCGCTCCGGCGGTCGAGCTCGGGCTCGACCTGCGGGTGCTCGCTGAGGGCGACGGCATGTCCGCCCAGCTCGCCGCGACAGCGGTAGGCGACTACCGCGATCTGGACGCGGTGCGGGCCTTCGCGAAGGACGTCGATGTGATCACCTTCGACCATGAACACGTCCCGCAGGATGTGCTCCGCGCTCTCGTGGCGGAGGGCGTCTCCGTGCACCCGGGTCCCGACGCCCTCCAGTTCGCCCAGGACAAGCTCGTCATGCGGGCGCGTCTGGCCGAGCTCGGCGTGCCGCAGCCCGACTGGGCGGCCGTGCGGGATGCCGATGAGCTGAAGACCTTCCTCGATGCCCACGACGGCAAGGGGGTCGTGAAGACCCCGCGCGGCGGCTACGACGGCAAGGGCGTACGAGTGGTGCGCGCTGCCGACGAGGCGCAGGACTGGTTCGATGCACTGGCAGAGGGGGAGGCGCTGCTGGTCGAGGAGCTCGTCGGCTTCGTCCGTGAACTCGCGCAGCAGGTCGCTCGGCGACCCGGCGGGCAGATCGTCGCGTACCCGGTCGTCGAGACCGTGCAGCGCGACGGCGTCTGCGCCGAGGTCATCGCTCCGGCGCCTGCCGCACCCGACAGGCTCGTCCAGGTGGCGGAGGAGATCGGGCGTGCGATCGCCGAAGGCCTCGGAGTGACCGGGATGCTCGCTGTCGAGCTGTTCGAGACCGACGACGAGCGCATCCTCGTGAACGAGCTCGCGATGCGTCCGCACAACAGCGGGCACTGGAGCCAGGACGGCGCCGTCACCGGGCAGTTCGAACAGCACCTGCGTGCCGTCGCGGACCTTCCGCTCGGCGACACCTCGCCGAGGGCCGCCTGGTCGGTCATGGTGAACCTCCTCGGGGGCCCTTCCGAGGGGACGCTCGACGAGCGGTTCGCCGCCGCCATGACAGAGCACCCGTCGGCGAAGATCCACACCTACGGCAAGGCGCCCCGCCCTGGGCGCAAGGTGGGTCACGTGAACGTGTCGGGCGACGATCTCGACGACGCGGTCTACGTGGCGCGCGCCGCCGCGGCGCACTTCATCTGAGCGGTCGCCCGCTCGACGACAGTGCGCGTCGAGGTGTGCCGCTGGGGGGTTCTCACAGCGCGAGACCTTAGCCTGATCTGGTGACTGAGCCACTGCACTCCTCCACCGCTCCTCTCGTCGGCGTCGTCATGGGCTCCGACTCCGACTGGCGGGTGATGAGCGACGCCTCTCAGGCGCTCACCGACTTCGGGATCCCGCACGAGGTGGAGGTGGTCTCCGCCCACCGCACCCCCGACAAGCTCATGTCCTACGCGCGAGATGCCCGCGGCCGTGGTCTCCGCGTCATCATCGCGGGAGCCGGGGGAGCCGCCCATCTGCCGGGGATGCTCGCGTCGATGACGCCGCTGCCGGTGATCGGCGTGCCCGTGCCTCTCGCCTATCTCGACGGCATGGACTCGCTGCTGTCGATCGTGCAGATGCCGGCGGGCATCCCCGTCGCCACGGTGTCCATCGGAGGGGCGAAGAACGCGGGACTGCTCGCCGCCCGAATCCTCGGCACGTCTGATGCTGACCTCGCGGATCGGGTCGAGGCCTATGCGCGTGACCTCGAGTCGCAGGTCGAGGACAAGAACGAACGGCTGAAGGAGTCTCTGTGACGCTGGCCGCGCCGCGTGCAGTCGGGCGTCCGCTGATCGAGACGCGCCCGCTGCGGCATCCCGACGTGTCCGACTCCGGGACCATGATCAAGCGCGGCTGGTGGCTCGTCGCTCTCAACGTCCTGCTGCCCGGATCCGCCCAGCTCCTGGCAGGCAGCCGACGGCTGGGCCGCTTCGGTCTGGGGGCCACTCTCACTGCCTGGTTCCTGGTCATCGTCGCGGCAGGCCTCGCGCTCTTCGCGCGGCCCACGCTGCTGTGGCTCACGATCGGCGCCGGATGGTTCTCCGCTGTCGTCCTGACCGTGGTGCAGGTGCTGCTCGTCGGCTACGTCATCCTGTGGATCGTCCTCACCTTCGACACGCTGAGACTCGTGCGGCTCGTGAAGATCCCGGGCCTGTCGAAGTTCGCGCTTCCCGTCGTCACGCTGCTGCTGCTCGGGCTCGTCGGCTCGGTCACCGGTGTGGCCGCCTCCTATGTGGGCACGGTGCGCAGCACGATCTCGACCATCTTCGGCAGCAGCGGCCCGAGTCTCCCCGCCAGCGACGGCTACTACAACATCCTCCTGCTCGGCGCCGACAGCGGCGAAGGACGCGACTCGATGCGCTTCGACAGCATCTCGGTCGTCTCGGTGAACGCGACCACCGGTGCGGTGACCATCACCGGCATCCCGCGAGACATGCCGAACTTCCCTTTCGCCGAAGACAGCCCGATGCGTGATCCGGAGCTCGTCGGCTTCGACTACCGCAACTACTTCGAGGGGCACAACGACTCGAAGTGCGGATGGGGCCCCGGCATCAACCAGCTCACGAACGCCGTGCAGGTGTGCCGCAAGGACGAGGGCGCGAGCCTCTACCCGAACGCGACGGCGCAGGGTTCCAACCCCGAGATCGAGGCGACGAAGGATGCGGCTGAGGGCATCCTCGGCATCAAGATCCCGTACTACGTCTTCCTCGACATGAAGGGGTTCGCGAACCTCGTGGATGCGCTGGGCGGAGTGAAGATCACCGTCGCCGAGCGTCTACCGAAGGGCGGGCCGCCCCCCGGTTCCGGCGCCCACGACGTGGACTCGTGGGCCATCGGCTGGATCGAGCCGGGCGAGCAGACCATGGACGGCGATACGGCCCAGTGGTACGCCCGCTCGCGGTACACGACGAGCGACTGGGACCGCATGCTCCGGCAGCGACAGCTGCAGGAGGCGATTCTGGCGCAGTTCACGCCGCAGACCGTGCTCACGCGCTTCAACGAGGTCGCGGCAGCGGGTACCGCCCTGGTGCACACCGACCTGCCCCAGGACAAGCTGCCCGAGTTCTTCGATCTCATGACGAAGGCGAAGGAGCAGCAGGTCAGGACGATCGAACTGACCCCTGACAACGGCGTGCCCGAGAAGGGCATCGACTTCGGCTACATCCACCAGATGATCCAGGATGCGCTGCACCCGCCGACGGAGACCCCGACGCCGGCCCCATGACATGAGACGCGGGCTGCGGCCCGACGTCACGCACCGACGCCCGTGACTGCGCGATCGGACCTGTCCACGTCGTCGTCGCCGTGGATGGCGATGCCGCGCCGTGCCATCGGGCGACTCGTCGGCGACGTGACCGGAGTCAGAACCGGGGCGGCGGATGCCGAAGGACGTCCTTCGCAACGGACACCAGTGGGAGCATCGCGTGCCACGCGGGCATGAAAAAGCCCACGGCCGCCACCTGAGAGTGAAGGGGGCGGTCGTGGGCCTCCGGTGAACCACCGGATTTACCAGACGACGGTGATCGGAGGGGGAGGGATCACCGTCGTCCAGTCGATCACCGCACAGGGCGGCGATCAGATCTAGGCGCTCTTGCGGCGGGAGACTCCCACAGCGACGAGCGCTCCACCTGCGACGAGAGCTGCTGCTCCGCCGCCGAGGATCCACGGCGACACGCTGCCGCCCGTCAGAGCGAGCTCCATACCACCGGTGAGCGGAAGCTCGCTGCCGGCGGATGCGACCGTCGGATCGTGGTCGCAGCTCGCTGCGGCATCGTGCCCGTGCGAGACCGTGATGGTCGCGGTGTACGAGCGCGAGCCGGAGAACGAGACTCCGTAGGAGCCCTCGCCGTTGGACGGCGGACGGAACGTCAGGACGAGGCTGCCGTCTGCGGCAGCGGTGTTGCCCGAGACCGCCGAATCGGCGGCGTTGAGTCCGGACACCGACACGCCCACGTGCTCGGACGGCTGGAAGTAGCCGGCGCCGAAGACGATGGTCGAGACCTCGCAGATGTCGACGATCGGATCGTCGACGCTCACGCTCGGCGGCTTCGCGTACGAGTCGGACGCGGCCGTTGCGGCATTGGCGGCGACCGGTGCGGTGAGCACGAGCGCGCCAACGGTAAGGCTGATGGCAGCCAGTTTCTTCAGCATGATTCTCCCCAGAAATTCACGCGGAATCGCACCCGAACACACCCCTGCATTCGACTGCGTGGGCCCTTCCTGTCCCCACGACAGGATGATAGAGCCCAGATATTCCCCAGTGCAGACGACACTACATCATCTGCATGGCAATGTCACGAGGCGCAGCGCAGTTCCTCACGATGGATCGCGGGGTCCCTCACGAGGGGGGTGTGGGTCACCTCGGTGAGGCGCGCGCCCGCGCCGTCGCCCTGGAACTCGACCGTGATCGTCGTCGACTCGCCGGGTGCGAGGAGCACCTCGTGCTGCACGGCGGAGCGCGTGCCGAGGGTGGCTGTCTGCACGGGGTCATCCTTGCCGTCGCGGTCGATGCGCGATGGTGTCGCCCCCTCGGGCCCGTAGACGGTGATCAGCGTCCGCACCGATCCTGCGGCGACGCCGTAGAAGCCGTCCGCCGTCACATAAGGAGGCAGAGCTGTCGCCGCATCCGCCGGCGCGTCGTTGGTCCACGTCACCTGCACGCGTGTGGTCGGACGCCCCTGGCACGAGCCGATCGACGTGGTGATCTCGGCATCCGTGTAGTAGTCCATCTTGCCGCCGGTGGTGTCGTTGAAGAGCACCCCGACATACGTCCCGTCGGGGCCGTCGACCGGGAGCGCCCCGCCCAGCGACGATGAGGCGAGGATCCTCTCCTCGTCCTCGTGGGCGCTCCACACGCGGATCCGGCCCTGGTCGGCGGAGGTGGCGAGAGCTCCGACGAGATCCTTCGGAGCCGCTCCCGAGAGCGCCGCGCCGAACAGCGCGGTCGCGGCCTGGGCGAACACCTCGTCCTGCACGGCGGGGTCCGGCACGGCGGCGTAGATCTCGGAGAGCAGCAGGCTGACGACGTTGTCCTTGTCGGCGGTGAAGGGCCCGAACGTGATCGGACCGGTCACGGCGAGGAGATTCTTCGTCATGACGGCGTCGACCGCGATCACCCCGTCCACCGTGGTGCCGAAGCGTCCCTGCCAGCGGGCGGCGATGAGCGGCGCGGCCTCGGTGAAGTCGGGGATGTTGGTGATGTTCTGCAGGTAGCGCCCCGGGCGATCCTCGAACAGTGCGACGGTCGACTCGCTGAGGGAGAGCGAGGCATCGAGCGCGGGGAAGTCGCGCGTCGACGCCTGCTGGCTCAGGGTGATCCTCCCGCCCTCGGCGTGCAGGAGCGCGATGGCGCCGATGATGCCTCCGGAGGAGCGGACCTCGGCGTTGTTCTGCATCGCGATCACGTAGTTTCGCGGTCCTTCACCGCCGAGCATGCTCGGCAGGAGCGCTGACGCGCCGTGCAGCGACCCCACGACGGTCGCCGCCTGCGTGACGGTGGTGCGCAGCTCGCGGACCGCGTCCGCGAGGGGAGGGAGCGTCGCGTCGGCGTCGATCTGGCGTGCCCTCGTCACGGCCGAGGCGAGCGTCGCGTCGGCTTCCGCGAGCGACGGCTCGATCTTGGCGAAGGGCGTCAGATCGATGGTCCCGTTCGAGAACCCCAGACTCGCGAGATCGAGATCCCCTGCCGCTTTCAGCACGGGGTTCAGCGCGTCTGTCGCGATGTCATCGGCGATCTCCGCGACGTCGCTCACCGCGGTGAAGTTGGGGCCGATCCACGGGACGAATCCGAAAGCATGCCAGACCGGGTCGGAGGTGAGGTCGTGGGCGGACCCGGCGTGGTGGGCGATGCGCTGGGAGACGGTCGCCGCCTTCTCGAGGTCGCCGTCGCCGATCGCCTTCTTCAGCTGACCGGATGAGGCGGCGACCTGCTGCAGGTCGTTCACGGCCCCGATTCCCCGCACGGTCACCCAGCCGACGGCCAGGAGGAGGAGGGTCACGAGAACGCCGATGGTCCAACGGAGCCACCGGCGACGTACCGGAAGACGCCCGTCGCTCATGCGAGCATTCAAGCACGAAGGCGCCTGTACGCGTGAGTGGATGCCGGGAATCGGCGGCCATGCGGGCCGGGCTCCCAGGTTCCCGGCGGCACCGCGATTACCCTGGGGGCATGGGTGCTCGGCTGCGTGTGGTTCTGGATCAGCTCGTGCACGTCGCCGATGCCGACCACGCGGCCGCCGCGCTCGATCTCGCGGCCGGTCTGGTCGAGACCGCGCCCTCCGGGTGCGGGGTGGAGGCGATCGTGCCGTCGGGATCGACCGTGTCCATCGCCGGCATGGCCGACGTGCGCACGCTCGGCCTCGCGCGCCGTGAACTCGCGGCGTCGTGGCAGATGGGACTCGCGCCCGGTGTCGGCGGAGGCCTCATCCACTCGGCATCCCTCATGGCTCCGCTCGTCCGGCACGATCGCGTGCACGACAACGACCAGACCACGGTGACGCTGTGGGATCTGCGCGCCTGGGAGGCGCCCGAGACGCTGTCGAAGTCGACGGTCGCCTGGCAGCGGGGGATGCTGCGCAGGGCCGTGAAGCACGCGGACGCCGTCGTCGTCCCCTCGCACGCGGTCGCCGAGCGGCTCGCGGCGCTCAGCAAGCTCGGTGATCGCATCCGGGTCATCCCCGGAGCCGCCCCACGGGCGCTCGTCGTCCCGCTCGATGCGTCGGCACGGCGCGCAGCGCTCTCGCTCCCCGCGCGGTACATCGTGCTCACGGGGACGGCCTCGTCGCTGACGGCCGGATTCTCCGCGGCGGCCGCCGTCGACGCGGACGCTGTGGTGTTGGACGCGCCAGAGGGTTCAGAGCCGCGTCTCGCGGAGCAGGCTGCTGCGGCAGGACTGTCAGAGTCCCGCGCGCACATCCGCGGAGCGCTCCCGGTCGAGGACCGAGCCGCGATCTTCGCGGGTGCCGCCGCATTCGTCGCGACCGCCGATGAGACCGCCTGGCCGTGGCGCGTCGTCGAGGCGATGACGCTCGGCGTGCCCGTCATCGCCGTGGCCAGCGGCGTGCACCGCGACGTGATCGCCGACGGGGGAGCTGTTGTGGCCGAGTCGGAGATCCCGGATGCCGTCGCAGATGCACTCGGCTCGGGTGCGAGACGGCTCAGCGTGCTCGGCGCCGACCGATCGCGATCCTTCTCCTGGGCGAGCTCGGCCGAGCGTGTGTGGGGACTGCACGCTGATCTCTGAGGGCTGCTGTTCCGCGTGATCATGCGTGTCAGATGCCCATTCCTGGGAATCTTCCGTCAGACTTGAGCGCATGACTGGACAGGCCCCGCGTCCGCATCGCTTCTTCGTGCCCCGACGAACCATGGCGAGTCTCATCGCCGTCGCCGCTCTCGTGCTCGGAGTGCTCGTCCCCACGGGGGCCGCGGTCGCAGCGCCATCCGCGTCCGTGCCGACGACAGGGGCGCTGTCGGGTATCAAGCCGATGACCCTCGACGGGTTCGATCCGGGCAACCTGATCAGCGATGCCGTGTTCACCGACAAGAACACGATGACCGAGGCACAGATCCAATCGTTCTTCAACAGCAAGGTCAGCCGCTGTCTCGGTGGGACGGATGAGAAGGGCAGGCCGATCGTCTGCCTGAAGGACTTCTCCATCACCTCGTCGAGCAGACCGGCCGATTCCTATTGCAACGGGTACTCGGGAGCGGCGAACGAGAGCGCGGCGCGGATCATCTACCGGGTGGCGCAGTCGTGCGGGATCAACCCCCAGGTGCTGATCGTCATGCTCCAGAAGGAGCAGGGTCTCGTGACGCACACCTGGCCCAGCGCGTGGCGGTATGACATCGCACTCGGCCAGGGGTGCCCCGACGACGCCGCCTGCAACCCCGCCTACGTCGGCTTCTTCTACCAGATCTACGGTGCTGCGCGGCAGATGAAGATCTACATGGAGGGTCGCTACTTCACGTACTACGCGCCAGGCAACACCTGGAACATCCTCTATAACCCGAACCGCAACTGCGGCAGTTCGCCGGTGTACGTCGCCAACAAGGCGACGTCGGCCCTCTACTACTACACGCCGTATCAGCCGAACGCGGCCGCTCTCCGTGCGGGATACGGGAACGGCGACGCCTGCTCCGCCTATGGCAACAGGAACTTCTACAACTACTTCACGGACTGGTTCGGATCGGCCCAGGGCGCAGTGAACAATCCGTTTGGGAACATCGAGCTCATCCAGGCGCTGCCTGGCCAGTTCCAGGTCTCCGGATGGGCCGCGGACCGGAACACCACCGCGCCGATCGCCGTCCACGTGTACGTCGGACCGGTGGGAAGCGCGTTCACGGCGGATCTGAACCGCGCTGACGTCGGGGCTGCATACCCCGAGGTCGGCGCCAATCACGGATTCGACGTGAAGGTCCCGGCACCTGGCCCTGGCCCCGTCGATATCTGCGTCTACGGTATCAACGTGGGCGCAGGGGCGAACGTGCTCTTCCTCTGCAAGACCGTGGAGGCGATGAGCGGCGCTCCGGTCGGGGCCGTCGACCCAGCCAAGGCAGTCGACAATGGCGTCGAGGTCTCCGGCTGGGCGATCGATCCTGATACGGCGTCTCCCGCTACGGTGCACGTCTACGTGGATGCCGTCGGCACAGCGTACACGGCGGACCAGCAGCGCAGTGGCCTGGATGCCAAATACGCGCCGTACGGTGACAAGCACGGCTTCTCGATGAAGGTCCCGGCCGCTCCGGGAGTGCATGACGTCTGCGTGTACGGGATCAACAGCGGCCCCGGAGCGAATGTCCTGCTGGGATGTCAGAAGGTCGATGTGTCCGGCATAGCCGAGATGGGGCGAGCGCCCATCGGCGCACTCGAGAGTGTGACGGTGGACGGTGCGACGGCCACGGCGACCGGGTGGGCGATCGACCCCGACACTGCTTCGCCCATCGTCGTGCACCTCTATGTGGGCCCCAACGGTCAGGCGTACACGGCGAACAAGGATCGGACCGACATCGCAGCGAAGTATCCGGCCTATGGAGCGAAGCACGGTTTCTCTGAGAAGGTGGCGCTCCCCGTGGGAAAGACGGACGTGTGCGCGTACGGGATCAACACGGGCGCGGGTGGGCACACTCTGCTCGGCTGCAAGACTGTGACCGTTGCATCGCCGGTGGAGCCGGATCTGGGTCGTGCGCCGTTCGGGAACTTCGAGGGTGTGACCGTGGAGACGGGAGCGGCGACGGTGAGCGGGTGGGCGATCGATCCTGACACCGTGAAGCCGATTTCGGTGCACGTGTATGTGGATTCCACGAGTGCGGCGTACATGGCGGACAAGGAGCGTACCGATGTGGGTGCGTTCTATCCGGCGTCGGGTCCGAAGCACGGTTTCGCGGAGCGGATCGCGATGTCGCCTGGTCAGCACAATGTGTGCGTGTATGCGATCAACACGGGGCCGGGGGGCCATGCGTTCCTCGGCTGCCGCACCGTCACGA